>CAXBLU010000003.1:0-548459 GCA_963976815.1 uncultured Pseudomonadales bacterium
TGGATTGGTCTGAGCTGGATTGGTCTGAGCTGGATTGGTCTGAGCTGGATTGGTCAGGATCGATATTTTCATCCGTCTCTGAATCAACTTCGGCAGACTCAATCTCACCGTCTACAGCTGATGCAGCGTCAACAACTTCAGAATCATCCGCTGAGGGCTCTTTATCCGCTGAAGGCTCTTTACCCGCTGAAGGCTCTTGTTCCGCTGAGGGCTCTTCATCCGCTGAAGGCTCTTGTTCCGCTGAAGGCTCCTGTTCCGCTGAGGGCTCTTTACCCGCTGAAGGCTCTTCCAAGTTTTCAGCTGCCCCGGGGGTAGAATCATCATCAAAGTCACCATCGAGTTCGTCTTCCTCTGGCTCTTTGAATAGGTTTTTGATGTTTTGTTGAATTTCGTTAACCCTGTCCGTGACCTCGTTCAGGGTTTCATCATCGGCGCCCGTGGAATCCTCTTCACTGCTCGCATCCAGGCTGAGGGTTCGTGGTTCAATAAGGGCTTCTTCTAGATCCAGTTCTGGATTCAATTTGTCGAGGTCTTTAATCTCAGACAGGGTCGGCAGCTCATCAAGACTATTGAGGTCGAAGTAATCCAGAAAGGTTTTTGTTGTTGCATAAATTGACGGTCGGCCTGGCACATCTCTATGGCCCACAATCCGAACCCACTCTCGTTCGAGCAGCGTCCGAATGATATTAGTACTGACCGCAACACCACGAATATCTTCAATATCACCCCGGGTGATAGGTTGTTTGTAGGCAATCAATGCAAGGGTTTCGAGTAGCGCTCGGGTGTAACGTGGTGGACGTTCATCCCAGAGTCGTCCAATCCAATCACCGTACTCGCTGCGCACCTGAAATCGGAAGCCACTGGCCACCTGTTTGAGTTGGTAACCGCGGCCCTCACAATGGGCTTGAATCTCTTCGATGGCTTCTCTCACTTGAGCGCGGCTTGGTTCGCCATCGGGAAAAAGCTGAATGATATGGTCGATTGACAGAGGCTTGTCTGCCGCAAGAATCGCACCTTCAATAATCTGTGATAGGTCTGGGATATAAACCGGTTCCCGAGGTCCATCATCCTCGTCAGAGCTTTCCTCTTCGTTAGAGCTTTCCTCCTCGTTAGAGCTTTCCTCTTCGTTAGGACTCTCTGCCTCGCTGGCGGCGCCACCTGCGGAGTCAGTATTTTCTTGAGTCTCACCATCGCTCTCGCCTGCCAGCCTGGCATCTGAATCCTCAGCTTCGGAGTCGCCGGTATCCGCCGACCCATTAATTGGCGATTCAGTAGACGTATCTCCATCGCCATTGGTTTCTGACCCGGAGAGTTGTTTGCTCGACGTCACTTCCTGTGCGTCCGGCTCGGATTCTGAGTTGTTTTGCTCGTCTGGCGTATTGTCTTCTGTTTCGTTCATAGTTTAGATCTGTTCAGGTTCAGTGGCGCGATCATCGGCGCTGCGAGATTTCACGTGGATGGGTGCAAAGGGTTCGGTTTGTATAATCTCTAATAAGGATTCTTTAATGAGCTCCATCATTGCCAGGAAAGTCACCACAACACCGGCTTTCCCCTCTTCAAAGGAGAACAGTGCAGCAAACGGTACAAACTGGTCACCGGCGGATTGAACCTGCTCCAAAATTCTCGACATCCGCTCTCTGGTGGACAATGGCTCGAGTTCAATTCGATGACTGGTATAGCTTTCCGCCCGCTTTAAGACCTTCGACAACACCAGCAACATTTCCTGCAACTGAATATCGGGAAGCGGCTTTTCCTTTTCGATTTTAGGGACATCCGCGGCACCCACCCAATAATCTCGATCTCTTCGCGGCAGGTCATCGATGTCCAGGGCTGCTTCCTTGAAACGTTCATATTCCTGCAGGCGTCGAATCAGTTCAGCTCTCGGATCATCCTCATCCTCTTCATCTTCTTCATGTCTGGGCAACAACATGCGGGATTTAATTTCCGCAAGCACCGCTGCCATGACGAGATATTCAGCTGCGAGTTCCAACTGCATATCCGCCATAAGATCGATGTAGTCCATATACTGGCGAGTGATTTCTGCCACTTTAATATCGAGAATATCGAGGTTTTGTTTTTTAATCAGATACAGCAATAGATCCAGCGGACCTTCAAAGGCATCCAAAAATACTTCGAGGGCATCGGGTGGAATGTACAGATCCAGGGGCAACTGGGTCATCGGTTGCCCTTCAACCATCGCAAAGGGCATTTCGCCTTGCCCGGCTTTAGTCTCGGCGGGCCCCTTATCGGATTCGTTGCCGCTTAGTTCTGGTTCGTCAGTAATTTCAGACATCTGTTTACCGGTAATTCAAGCCCATCGCCTGGCGAACATCTTCCAGGGTGGACTTGGCAATGCTGCGGGCTTTTTCACAACCCTCAGACACAATGGATTTCACTAGCTCTGGATTTTCGTTGTATTGCTGGGCGCGCTCTCGCATCGGTTGTTGCTCTTCTAACACCGCTTCAACCAACGGCATTTTGCAATCGATACAACCAATCCCGGCCGTTGTGCAGCCTTCCCGTACCCATGCCTTACGCTCATCATCGGAGTAAATCTCGTGCAGTTGAAATACCGGGCATTTATCGGGATCCCCGGGGTCTGTTCGACGTACCCGGGCTGGATCTGTGGTCATGGTTTTAATTTTCTTCTCAACGCTGACCGGGTCCTCCCGCAGCGAGATGGTGTTGTTATAGGACTTCGACATCTTTGCTCCGTCCAGTCCCGGCATAACAGACGCTTCAGTCAATAATGCCTGGGGCTCGGGCAAAATGACCTTACCGCCGCCATCCAGATAGCCAAATAGTCTATCCCGATCACCCAATGAGATATTCTGGTTTTCCTGAAGCATTGCTTGAGCTTTTTCCAGGGACTCATGATTACCCTTCTCAAGAAACTCTTTCCGTAGCTCCCGGTACATCCCGCCACCTTTGCGGCCTAGTTTTTTAATCGCTTCTTCCGCAATTTCCGCAAAACCGTGATCCCGGCCGTAGATATGGTTAAAACGACGCGCTATCTCGCGGGTCAATTCAACATGGGGCACCTGGTCGGCGCCCACGGGAACATGACCTGCCTTGTACATCAAAATGTCAGCACTTTGTAATACCGGATAACCAAGAAATCCGTAGGTAGAAAGGTCCCGCTCATTCAGCTTGGTCTGCTGATCCTTATAGCTCGGAACTCGCTCCAACCAACCAATAGGCGTGATCATCGACAGCAACAAATGCAGTTCAGCATGCTCCGGTACCCGAGACTGAATAAACAGCGTGGCAGAGCCCGGGTTAACTCCGGCGGCTAGCCAATCAACCATCATCGCCCAGACATTTTCTTCAATGAGCTCGGGATCCTCATAATGGGTAGTCAGCGCGTGCCAATCGGCGACAAAAAACATGCACTCAAACTCGTGCTGTAACTTTAGCCAGTTTTTTAGGACGCCGTGATAATGGCCCAGATGTAGCGAACCCGTAGGTCGCATACCAGATAGAACGCGCTTTTGCGCTTCAAGCAAACTCAATGTGACACCTGATTAGAAGAAGGGAAAATTGTTTCAAAATTGTCGAGGGGTTTTTCCCCTGATTATATCTACCGAAGGTCCCGCTGTCTTTAGTCCAAACCGCCATTAAGCAACGAACAGATCCAGCTTGCCGACACCTTCACGGACCACAACAGGGGTTTGATCTTCCAAATTGATCACCGTGGTGCTTTCTAGCCCACCAAATCCGCCGTCAATGATCAAATCCACCTGACGTTCCAGCATTTCCCGGATTTCTTCCGGATCCGTGAGCGGATACTCGTCACCGGGCAATATCAGCGTGGTGGTCATCATGGGTTCGCCGAGTTCACCCAGCAATTCCATACAAATATTGTTGTCCGGGACTCTGAGTCCAATGGTTTTTCGCTTCGGATGGACAAGCCGCCTCGGCACTTCTTTAGTGGCCGCTAGGAGGAATGTATAGGGTCCGGGCGTGGCCGCTTTAATGAGCCGGTAGGCACTATTATTCACCCTGGCATAGACGCCCAAATCCGAAAGATCACGACAAATAAGTGTAAAGTTGTGCTTGTCATCCAATCGTCGAATGGCACAAATCCTCTCCAGAGCCTTTTTGTCCCCTATATGACACCCCAGCGCGTAGGTTGCATCGGTTGGATAAGCGATGACCCCTCCTTGCCTGACGATGTCCGCAGCCTGCTGAATCAGCCGGGTCTGGGGATTATCTGGATGGATGCGAAAGAACTGGCTCATAACAGCGTCATTGAGGAAAGCCGCACATTGTAGGCAGTGTCCGGGTCCCTGAACAGCCTGTTCGCCCCTTTTCCCCAAATCCATTATGATTTCTCTTTTTTAGCGACCGTCATCAATATGAAGCAACTCATAGAGTTCCTCCCCATCGCCGTTTTTGCAGGTGTCTATTTCTATACTCGAGACATATTTATCAGCACCGGCGTGCTGATGGCTGCCGTATTGATCCAGGTCGGCGTCGAATTCGGCGCAAAAGGTAAGGTGAGCAAACAAACCTGGTTTATTTTCGGCAGCGTTGTGGTCCTGGGTGGCCTCACACTGGCTTTCCGGGACAAGACGTTTATTCAATGGAAGCCGACTTTGGTGAACTGGGCGTTTTGTGTTGCCCTTCTCGGTAGCCATCTAGTCCTGAAGGTAAACTTGCTAAAAAAGATGTTGGGTGAACAGGTAAAACTGCCGGATCACGTCTGGCGAAACCTGGTTTACGGCTGGAGCGCAGGCTTCCTTAACGCCGGTGTATTAAATCTCGTCGTGGCGTTCAATTTTGACATGGATACCTGGGTGTCCTACAAGCTGTTCGGGGGCTTTGCGCTGACCTTCACCTACATCATTATCACCATGGTTTACCTTGTTAAGGGTGGCTATATGGAAGAAGAGAACTCCGACCCGAAACCTAACGACCTGTAGTTCGAAAGGTCAAAGCAATAAGGAATACGATGCTTTACGCGATTATTAGCCAGGATGTCGACAATAGCCTGCCCCTACGCAAACAAGTTCGACCGGCCCATTTAGAACGGCTTGAGATACTGAAGCGTGAAGGTAGACTTGTCCTCGCCGGGCCTCACCCCGCCGTTGACAGTGATGATCCCGGCGCAGCGGGTTTTACCGGTAGTCTCATAGTTGCAGAATTTAATTCTCTCAATGAGGCAGAAGCCTGGGCCAACGAAGACCCTTATCTTAAGGCTGGCGTGTACAATTCCGTGACAGTCAAACCATTCAAGCAAGTTTTGCCATGAAAACATTCATCACAACAGCGCTGATTTCAGGACTTCTGTTTTTGATGCTTTTCGGCGCTAGTGTTACTGCCAGGGCAGAAACCGTTTATATCCGCGACATGATCTATGTACCTCTACGGGGCGGCCAGTCCAATGAACATCGGATACTGCATCAAGGGATACGCAGCGGCACCATCCTCGAGCGATCCGAGGTTAACGAAGAAACCGGCTTCAGCCGAGTGACCACACCCGATGGCCTCGAGGGCTGGATACAAAACCAATACCTGGTCACTGAACCCATCGCCAAAGATCAGCTCCGCGATCTACAGGCACAGTTTGCAAATCTGCAGATGGACTATGAAACAGCAGAACAATATCTGGAAACCGAGATTCAAACGGCTACCGCCGCCAAGGAGACCATTGCGACCCTTGAGAGCGAGCGAGCCGCTTTGAGTAAAGAGCTTAGCCGAATCACTGAACTCGCAGCCAACGTGATCGACATTGATCAACAAAATGCCGCGCTGCAAACCGAGATTTCCACGCTCAATCAACAAATTGATGATCTTGTGACCGTCAACTCAAACCTGCGGGAGACTGCAAACCAGACCTGGTACATGATTGGCGCCGGGACTATTTTTTTAGGGCTGATCCTCGGTTTCTGGGCCGGACGACAACTGTATACCCGACGTGATAGCGGTTGGAGCTAACGTGACCAAGCTAAGTGTTAACCTCAATAAAGTCGCCCTCGTCCGTAATTCCCGGGACACCGTCATCCCCAGTGTTGTGGATGCCGCTAGAACCGTGATTGATGCGGGCGCTGAAGGCATCACCGTGCACCCCAGGCCGGACCAGCGCCATATACGGCCGGCTGATGTCTACGACCTGGCAGAATTGCTGGCTGATCCACAGTACCGGGACATTGAATTTAATATTGAGGGTAATCCCTACGCAGGTCCGGAAGACAACGGTTACCCCGGTTTTATGGCCCTGGTTGAACAGACCCAACCCCATCAAGCGACCCTCGTCCCCGATGATCCCACCCAGCTCACCTCCGACCACGGCTGGGACTTAACCGGGGAGTCTAACGAACTCCAAAGCATTGTTGATCGCCTCAGGGCCCAGAACGTCCGGGTCAGTCTGTTTATGGATCCGATTGAAGATCAAATTGAACGGGCGGCACGGCTTGGCACCGATCGAATAGAGTATTACACCGGCCCCTACGCAGAGGCATATCCCGCCCACGATAAGATTCTGGCGCCTTTTATTACCACGGCAACCACCGCCACCCGGCTGGGTATTGGGATTAATGCAGGCCACGACCTTAACCTGACCAATCTCGAGACTTTTTGCCGGGAGGTGCCAGGGGTTGCTGAGGTTTCCATTGGACATGCCATCATCACCGATGCGCTCTGGTTAGGCTGGAATGAAACGATTAGACGCTATCGAGAAATTCTGGATCGACTGAAATAGTCCATTTGGTCTCAGAGAGAACTACGCGTATCATTTGCGCTCTCATTTTTTGTTAAGTCATCGTATGAATCCAATAGCCAAACGTCTCGTTATTTCTCTCGTCAGCAGTATCGTCGCCTTCCTCCTCGTTAATTTTGCCCAGGAAAGCCTCGGAGAAGGAACCGCCGCCGACATTGCCATTTTTATCGTTATTTTTATTGGTGTCGCCATCGGCGCATTTTCCGGTGGTGCTGGACGAAGCCGCCCACGAGCAGCCTCCGGGCCCAGCAGCAGTGGCAACAGCAGTAAAAGCAATTCTAATAGCGATAATGAAACCGGTACCGTTAAGTGGTTCAACGTCAAGAAAGGCTATGGATTTATCACCCGGGATTCCGGGGACGATGTTTTTGTCCACTATCGAAATATTGTCGGTTCGGGTCGACGCGCAATTGCTGATGGAGAACGCGTGAGCTTTGTTGTCATAGATGGTGACAAGGGACTTCAGGCTGACGAGGTTGAATCCATCTAGTGCACCAGATTATATTTGTTGGCGCAGCGGAAAGTGTCGCTAGCATGGAAGCGGATGAAAATCCCGCGAACGAATTTCCATGCATGTCCAGCCAACAGTTCCATCGAGACGCAAGGGCACAGCTCTATGCTTTAGTCTGTGGATGCTTTCTTGATGAAGCGATAGATCTCGAAATACTCGATCAAACCCTACAGCCAGATGGGCCTTTTATCTATTTGCTGGACCCAAAAACACAGCTCGCCCTGGCTGAACTGGAAGAAGGTCAGGTCGAAGAACTCTCACAACTCTGGATGAGCTGCGGTGAAATTGAGCAGCTCGATCTCGCCGAGAATGACCTCCAGGAGTTTATGTTTTTGTTAATTCACTTTTGCCAGATTGCCGTCAACGATGATCTCGGCGTCTATATCTACTCCGACGACTAGCTCCTGCCATGGCAAAAATGAAGCCGAAAACAAAGGGCAATCTAGTTTATTCAACCGATATCGGACGTCTTTGCCCCGGCTGCCAACGGGCCAAGCCAGAGTGTGTCTGCAAAGATATCTCGCGCAAACCTGAAGGTGACGGCATCGTTCGACTGCAGCGAGAATCTAAAGGAAGAAACGGCAAGCCGGTTGTACTGATCAACGGCTTACCCCTGGCGGATGCCGAGTTAAAGAAACTCGCCAAAGAACTCAAAGCAAAATGCGGCGTCGGTGGCACCATCGAAGACGGCAAGATTCTTATTCAAGGTGACAAGCGTGAAGTCATTCAACAGGTACTCGAAAACAAAGGCTATAGGGTAAAAATTAGTGGCGGTTAACACACTCATTTCCGTGCAGGCATTACACAGCGCATTAGATCAGACCCCGCGCCCCATCATCATTGATTGCAGATTTTCGCTGCTGGATGCACATGTTGGCGAACAAGAATACCGGGCTAGTCACATCACCGGCGCACAGTATGCTCACCTGAATCAGGACTTAAGTGGTCCGGTCACACCAGGGCAAACTGGTCGGCATCCACTCCCGGATCGGTCAGTGTTGATCAAAACCATTCAAAAATTTGGTATCAATAATCACCAGCCCGTTGTTGCCTATGATGGAGGTAACGGTGCTTACGCAGCAAGACTCTGGTGGTTACTACGCTGGTTAGGACATGAAGAGGTGTTTGTATTGGATGGTGGATTTGAAGCCTGGCAACGGGCTGGCTTTGCCAGCACCACGGAGATCCCAGCTGTAATCAAAGGTGAATTTAATGGATCGCAATCACTCGTCCAAATCATCGAAGCTGACGCCATTGTAGCCAGTCAATATACCGTGACCGATGCCAGAGACCCCGCCCGCTTCCGCGGCGAGGTTGAGCCAATTGATCCCATTGCCGGACATATTCCCGGCGCTAAAAACCTGCCATTTACTGACAATATGGCGTCGACTGGTACTTTCAAAACCTCCGAGGCATTGACCACACAATTTCTCGAAGCCAAACTGTCCGAAACAAATCCTACAATTTGCTACTGCGGCTCCGGCGTCACCGCTTGCCACAATATCCTTGCGTTAATCCACTCAGGCTTTCCAGAACCCATACTTTACCCAGGCTCCTGGAGTGAATGGGTCACCAACCCCCAACGACCGATCGCAACGGGTCTGGACTAGAGTGACTCACCCGCTTATCCCATATCCGTGAAGTCTTCGTGAAAAGCCCTGAAACTTACCTGCTACCTTACGCGTCCATCAGTTGGCAGGATTCAGATACCCCGTTTGCTCGCGACTATGATGATGTCTATTGGAGTGCAGCTGGCGGACTGGCTGAAAAACAACATGTCTTTCTCACCGGTTGTGATCTCGCACAGCGATGGAATCTATTACAGGACGGCGATCGATTTACGATCCTCGAAACTGGCTTTGGTTTTGGCCTAAATTTTCTCCTCACGCTCCGTGCCTGGAATGCCTGCTCTAGGAGCAGTAGCGCCCGTCTCGACTACATAGCGTTTGAAAAACACCTGGTCAGGCCGGAAGACCTGCAACGAATGGCAAGCAACTTTGGACTCGAACCGGAGTTGGACCAATTGATTCAACAATATCCATTACCCGTTCCCGGTAACCATTGTATCTGGCTCTCGGCAACCGTCTGCCTGCACTTAATGGTCGGGGACATTCACGACCAGATGCAGGATCTGGAGGCAAAGGTTGACGCTGTGTTTCTTGATGGTTTTAGCCCAGGGCTAAACGCGGAAATGTGGAACGAAACGCTAATGACCAGGCTCTGTTTACTACTACGTCCCGGGGCTCGTTTGTCCAGCTATTCAGTTGCTGGAGCATTAAGACGGAGCCTCGCTGCCGGGGGTCTCACCGTCCACAAACTCAAGGGTTTTGGCACCAAACGACATATGCTGCTCGCTGAACAATCGGGAGATTGGCAGCCGGATTCATCCCAACGGTTGGACGTCGTTGTTGTGGGGGCTGGATTGTCAGGCCTACTCTGTGCAGACGCACTAGAAAAGCGAGGTCATCGCGTCACTGTGATTGATCAAAATTCCGAGCCCCTTGGTGCGCTTCGACAAATCAATCAAATCGCAATTTACCCAAAGCTATCCAAGACACCGCAACCCTATAGTAATTTTTATCTGCGGGCCTTTTTATACTTCCTTAGGCACCACAGCCTCAATGCTTGCGGCAGAATAGAGTTGTTGGATTCAGATGATAAACAGGCCTATGGGGCTGCTATTGCGGCACAACTACCGGGCTTTGCTGAATTAATAGACCCGGCTACCGCGGGTCTCGCGCTGGCATTAAAAGTCGAAAGCCCTGCGCTACGCTTAAAAAGCGCAGGCTGGATCGCACCAAAAACACTCGTAACCAACAGAGACGTGCTGCAGGGAATGGTTCGTTCGATAGAATATAAAGATAATTCCTGGTACCTCAATATGGCCGAGGGAGAAGAACACAAAGCCTCGATTGTTGTACTCGCAACGGGCCATGAGTCACTACCACAACTAGCACCCCTGGCATTGATCTCACTTCGCGGCCAAAGCCTGAGGCTACAGGGCTTGGACATCGCTCCAGAAACTGTATTTTCGGCAAAAAAAACCTGGTTTCCAATTTCCGAAGGCAGCACCACCGTATCTGGAACCTATGACCGGTTTGATGACAACCTCACACCACGCCACGCAGATACCGAGTTGTTACTCGAGGCTTTGTCACCCTACTTGCCATCAAGCAGCGATAAACCATCCCTAACAGCAGGCGTTGGTATTCGCAGTGCAACCCGGGATCGTATGCCGGTTGTTGGTCAACTCCCGGATTGGGACAAACTCGAAGCGTACTGTCAGCAAGCTCCGGTCCTTCGAAATACGTTTAAAAGCTTTGCGCCTGGGCTCTATTGCAGCGTTGGTTTTGGCTCCCACGGAGGCACCCTCGGACCTTACTGTGCGGAGCTACTGACTCGAAAAATCAGTGGCGACTCCGTCGGCGAGGATATGTCCCAGATCACAAGTACACGATTTATGTTCCGGGACGCGGGTATTAAGCCTAGCTAAATATTCTGACGTTAGTTACGCCATCAATGGCGGCAATTTCACGCACCAGATCTTCCGTCGGCTCGGATTCCACATCAATAATGTTGTAGGCGACATTGTCCCGGCTCCGATTCAGCATATCAATAACGTTGATATTTCGATCGGCGAGAATGGACAATACTGAACCAAGAATTCTGGGAACATTATTGTTACCCAATGCAATGCGATACCCCTTTGTCCGCTCCATCACCAGAGTTGGAAAATTCACAGAATTACGGATGTTGCCGTTTTCCAGGAAATCGATGACCTGATCGGCCACCATCATGGCGCAGTTCTCTTCCGCTTCTTCAGTACTCGCGCCAAGATGTGGAGTACTTAACACACCGGGCTTTCCTATTAAGCTGGCATTCGGGAAGTCAGAAATGTACTGGCTCAATTGCCCGCTTTCTAATGCTGCCAGGACATCATCATTATTGACAATTTCCTCCCGGGAGAAGTTGAGCAATGTTGCCCCGGGCTTAAAGGTCGCCAGAGTTGCAGCGTTAATCATACCCCGTGTTTGTTCTAGCGCCGGGACATGGAGGGTGACAATATCAGCCCGACTGAACAACATTTGCATGCTATCCATTTTTTGCACCTGGCTCGGTAGCCGCCATGCAGCCTCAACGGAAAGGGCGGGGTCATAGCCAACCACTTCCATATCCATCTGTAGCGCCATCTGCGCCACCATTGAACCAATCGCCCCTAGACCCAGCACACCAAGGGTCCTGCCTTTGAGTTCAGAACCCTTGTACTGCTTCTTACTCGCCTCAACCAACGTATTGAGCTCCGCTTTGTCGGTGATATGGCCAAGGCTATTGACGTAATCCATGCCCTGAATGATGCCCCGCCGAGATAACAGTAATCCTGCCATCACAAGCTCTTTTACGGCATTGGCATTTGCGCCCGGTGTGTTAAAAACCACAATGCCGCGGTCAGTACAATCTGTCACGGGAATGTTGTTGGTCCCGGCTCCTGCACGACCGATGGCCAGCAGAGAGGACTTGTCAATTTCAGCCACGCTCATCTGGTGACTTCTGAGGAGAATAGCCTGGGGATTTTCCGCTTCCGATAAATCATACTTATCGCTCGAAAACTTACTTAGCCCTTTTTCAGAAATATTGTTCAGCACCTGAACTTTGAACATGTCAGCCCCTTTTGCTTAAATACGCCGCCCCTTGAACCGGAGCAGCCAAAGCGCGAATACTACAGCAACCGATCCGTAGTGACTCGTTAATCGATTCGTTTTATTCTCAGTTTCACTATTAACAATACTCATGGGTGACACATGGCGCGACTCGACAGCCTCCGCATCTTCGCCGAAGTTGTGCAGACTCGAAACTTCACCAGCGCCGCAAAACATCTGAATCTCACACCTTCAGCGGTGAGCAAGCAGATTGGTATGCTCGAAGCAAAGCTCGGGGTTCGGTTGCTAAATCGCACCACCAGAACAGTGAACCCCACCGAAGCTGGGCAACTGTACTTCGAGCGAGCAAAACACATTCTCGAGGAACTAGACGAGGCTGAAGCACTGATCGCGGATATGGACTCTACACCCAGAGGCACCCTCAAAATTGCTGCTGAGCCCATATTCGGCCGGGCGATATTGGGTCGAATCCTGGCCAACTTCAAAGAAGAGTTTCCCCAGGTGACGGCGGAGTTATTTCTTACGGACCATTCCCTGGAATTGGTCAAACAGGGATTTGATGCCGGTATCCATTTAGGCCATTTACAGGACCCAGCTCTAGTGACCGAAACCTTTGCCAACCACAGCGTCGTACTGTGCGCATCATCTGAATACCTTGAGCGATTCGGACACCCAAAGAGTGTCGCAGAACTCGAATCTCACCGCTTGATCAAAATCTCCAGCATGGAATTTCACCAACCGCGGCAACTCGACGACTATTTTGCAAACCTTGGTGTCCAAAAGGGCTTTCACCTGACCGTCAACGACACAGACTTAGCCTATCATTCTGCAATCATGGGTGCGGGTATTGCGCCACTTCCTAACTACCTAGTTACGCCGCAATTTGAGCGTGGACGGCTAGTTAGAGTGCTGCCAGATATTGTTACCGACGCCCATCCTGTACAATTGGTATTGCCCGCTAACCGACATCTATCAAGCAAAACCTCAAGCTTCAAACACTTTCTGATGCATTATTTTCGCCGCTAGCCCGCGCTATTTTTACCGACAAAAACCGGGTCTCAAAGCGAAAAACCACCAAAGCGTCAAAGCTCTGACGCCCCCTTACCACCGACTCTGTCAATTAACCTATTCGTCTGCTGCCACCTTGAGTAACGGTCACAACTGGTCTTAGATTAAGGACATCAACTAGCTTTCGGGCAATTTTATGTTTCGCTATCTCATTTTGGGATTACTGGTTAGCGCCGGACTTATCGGTGGGCAGCTGTTCTTTGGTCAAACGACCCAACCCGAGACCGCGCCTCTCAAGTCGCTGTCGAGTACCGTAGGCTCACAGGCGCTACCCACAAGCCATAACGCTGCCGCAGGATCCAGTGGTCTTGCGGTTTCCAAACCTATGGCAAGCACAACTAACGCGCCGGAAAATAGTTCATCGCAAATAGCGTCGACAACTCAACCTGAACAGGATCGCCCCTGGCAGATCGACGAAACTGCCCCGGATATGCCCACCAAGTATTCCAATCGCGGTTTTGATGCTAGACCGCTAAAAATCGACAAACAACAATTGGCGCAGGTGACACGGGGAGACTCAATTACCCTGACAGTTCCACAGAGTGGACAAGACTATGAAATGTCTGTCGAAGAAGTAGGCCGACATGCCAATGGTGACAGAAGTCTTAAAGGTCACCTGGTCAAGAACCCAGAATTTACTGTGGTGATGACCGAAGGCCGTACCGCAACCTTTGCAACAATCAATACACCCGACGGTTCTTTCGTATTGGAAGCTTCCGGAGATGAGGGCTGGATGCTATCTCTCGCTGAACTGGACAACCTCGTTGATCCAAATCTGGTGGACTACCAGATTCCAGAATTTACACGGTAGATAGCTAAATGAAAATGACAAAAATGAAACAGAACCTCATTTCTTCCCTGGCATTTGCCGGCTTACTGATTGGCGTAGGTGCAATGTATTGGTATCTCACCCAGGAGGAAGGCTTTAAACCTGAGAAACTCGCGCCTACCGCAACCGGCTCGAGCATGGTTGATGTCATGGTGGTTTATAACCAGGCCGCCGACGAGCTATATAACAATGATGCGGTCACCCGCATTAATCACCTGGTAGACGTATCAAATCAGATCTACAAAGATTCAGGGGTAAACCTGAGCTTAAGATTGGTCCACACGCAAAAGGTGAATTACGAGGCTGGCTTCGACTCTGAAACAGCAATTGGCCACATCACAGATCAAAACCATCCCGCCTTTGCCGATATTAGTTTACTCAGAGAGCAATACGGTGCGGACCTTGTGGTGTTGATGCGACCCAACAACGATGACGGCTACTGTGGACTCGCCTGGATCGGTGGCAATGGCACTAACGGTGACTTCAGCCATCCCCAGGAGAAGGACTTTGGTTTCTCCCACGTCAGTATTGATTGTGGTACCTACGTACTTGCCCATGAGCTAGGCCATAACATGGGACTTAATCATTCCCGCAAACAGGATTCCAAAGGAGGCACCTTTGACTACGCCCTGGGTTATGGTGTCGATAATGATTTTGTGACCGTAATGGCATACTCATCTGCCTTTAATGCCTCAAAGGTGAAGGTTTTCTCAAGCCCAAACCTGACCTGTGGGGATGCACCTTGCGGAGTTGACAGACAAGGTGAAGAAGGTGCGGATGCCGTCTATGCCCTGAGTGTGGTCGGCCCCCAGATCGCCAATTACTTTGCTGCAACAAGTGATGCCCCAACCAACTTTGTCCGTGGTCCCCTGGATGTTGACGGCAATGGCACCTCAGATCTGGTGCTGCAACATAGCAGTGGTGAGTGGAATTTGAGCACCATGAATGGATCAACCATCACGGCGGAGCATAAACTTGATTTGAACAATGATCCCGACTGGATTGCTGTCGGACGGAATGACTATGACGGTGATGGCAAGGCAGACATCCTGACTCGTAATCTCGCAACAGGCGAGTGGCATATTGCCCTGATGAATGGCGACAGCATAAAGTCAGAGGGCCAACCTAGCATGACAGCTAACTTAGATTGGCAGGTAGCTGGAATCGGTGATTTTGACGGCGACGGTAAAGGTGATGTTTTACTGCGTAACCTCGACGGTCGCTGGTACCAATACTTCCTGGATGGCACGGGTGTAGGGTCCACCGCCAGACCCGGGCTTCCCAAGGACCTCAATACCTCGATCGCAAGTACAGGTGATTTTAACGGCGACGGAAAGACCGATGTGTTGACCCGTGCGGATGATGGCGCCTGGCATCTGTACCACATGAACGGTGGCGATATCGAAGCAGACAATGCCATTTCAATGAAGAAGAGCCTCGATTGGCAGGTAGTGAGTAGCGGAGATTTCGACGGCAACGAAAGAGATGATTTGTTAATGCGGTACAAGAACGGAAACTGGCTGATATACCAATTTGATGGCTTTAGTGTCAAAACTCCCGATTTTCTTGAACTTACCGATGATCTGGACTGGCAGGTTGCGTCCACTGGAGATTTTGATGGTGACGGGGATACGGACATTCTGGTTAGAAGTGGCGCGATGGGAACCTGGCGCTTGTACAATCTGAATCAAAGCATCGTACAAAGCACCGAGAATGTTGCCCTGACGTCAGACCTGGACTGGATAGTGCCGCGGTCTTGAGTGAGTTAGCTGGCTGCCTTCACAACGGAGTCAGCTACATCTTCATAGACCAGTGGCTTTGAAAGTTGATCCCAATTAATTGCACCATCGGACGGTAGATCCTGTAAATCGAGAACACCAAGTGCTTCCCACAGCGGTTTGACGTTATCGGTTAGCAGGCCGATTCGTTTCAAATTCGGCATGATCCGGCCAAACAACTGGGTCCTGAAATCCTGACCGGCGCGGTCCATATCACTACCGCGTAGATGCTCTTTCACCTCGTCACGATTCCAGCCGAAGCGCTCATAAAACCGGGTCTGATTACCCCGTGAGCCGCCCATTCCCGTTGCAGCTTGGTAGGCAAACATTGCTCTGTCTTCACGTTCAGATTTACTCAAACGTTTAACATAGTCCTCAAGATAGTTGATGCCAAAGGTAACGTGACGAGCTTCATCGCGAATCACAAAATGTAGCCCCATCTTGTGGACCGGAATATTACTTTGCTCTTTTGCAGTGTTAAACGCCGCGAGGGCAAGACCTTCAATAATCACCTGCATGCCGATGAACTTTAGATCCCATCGTTCATCGGTCAAGATTTTGTCCATCAAACTTTTTAAAGACGCACCCACTGGGTACATCATGCCAACCTGCTTCTGAATAAACTTGTTAAAGAACTCAACGTGGCGTGCCTCATCAAACGTCTGAGACGCGGCGTAAAGTTTCGCTTCATGGGAAGGCGCACAACTCGTCAACTGGGCAGCAACAAGTAGCGCACCCTGTTCACCATGCAGCATACCACTGGCGTTTAACCCCGCGCGATGCCAGGCAAACTCAACCTTCTTTTCCTGGGATAGATCTTCATAGGGTTTAAATCCCACATAGGGATTATGCTTTTCGTCTACGGGAAACTGATCTTTACTGATCATGCCTGTTTCCCAATCCAGGTCTGTATCAACATTCCAGTTTAATTCTTTGCCGAGGTTGTAGATCTTTTTGATTCTGCTGTCGGGAATTGAGTAGTCCCAGTTATAGGCACTCACCAACGGCGTTCTAAAGATTTCTGAAATTTCTTCGAGGGCGCTTGGATCCATCTCAGCGCTTGTATCAAAGTACCGAACATCCTGTGGCTGCTCCTCAACTTCCCGATATTTCATGCTGCTCCCCTCATCTGACCGATTCACTTTATTCTAATAGCAGCAATCGAACCTGATAAGATAGGGCTTTGGCACTCCATTAGTGAATATAACTCACTAATGGAGGTGCAGGGAGGTGGGCTAGCAGGGAGACGCTTTAGCGGGAAACAAGTTAGAAAGAAGCGAGTACCTTGCGCCGCAGTTCCTGATACTCCCGATCAGACAATTTGCCCAGTTCTCTCGCCCGGGACAGATCGATAATTTCCGACCCAATTGTGGGTGTTTTGGAACTGGTGTCCACCTTTACACAGGCAGCACTACTAAGCAGTAGCAACAACATCACACCAAACCTGAACTTAGATTTCATCTGCTTTACTCCTCTGCCAAACCGCTGCCCCGATAAGCAACATACCCACCACCAGGGAAGAACCAAACTCCAGTGCTGCGGGTAACTCAAAGTTGCCAATCACCTCTCGCCCCTGGCGCCAGAACTCAATGGAGAGCATGTGTTCAACAAAAAACTGACCTAGATATGAAGAACTAAAAAACATGCCCTCAACAATCACTAAGACCATTGGCACCCCTACAGCCCAGACCATCGGTGCAGATTTTGCCCAGGCGGACACGAACAACAACCAACCAAAAAATGGCAAACACCATAAAACCGTAAACACGTAAAGCGCCAGGAAGCCTGCCCATCGAGTAAAAAAGTTGGCGGATGCCCAGAGTGTGTCCCACATTGAGAATTCTTGACCCGAGGCACCAATTGTTGCCGCAATCGCAAGGCTCAGATGAGCCACAACAATAAAAGCGAGATAGATCATGGGCGCAAGTACCAACCCCGCGACCAATTTAGAAGCCACTGTCATTGCATCTGATACCGGCATCGATTTCCAAAACAGTACGCTGCGGTCTTTTCTATCGTCATATAACGCGCCCAGCAGATAGAAAATGATCACCACCCAGAGCACGCCCACCCATATCACGCTCATACCCACAAAAAGTTGATCGAGACGATCTTCTCGCAGCGCGTCCGGCATCGACGCCAGCTCCGCCATCTTCATCCCAAACACATCCATCAAGGACGAATCCTGGACCCGTAACTCATGGGTTTGATTGTCCGTTTCCCAATCAGCGTCGATATTGACTTCAATCGAGTTAGAGGACAGCCCCAGTAACATGATCACCAGAATGCCGATAAATACGCTAGTCACGACCGCCGGTAGAATCAAAAATGTACCGCGATGCTCCCAGAATTCTCTTCGGGTCAAAATCAATAACTTGTTCATGATCCACCTCGTTGCATTTTGGCGACAAAAAGATCTGTAACACTTGGTACGTGGAGCTCGCCGAGCCGCTGTAGAACCTCAGCATCAGCATGCTCAAAAATCATGCTTTTCTTGCCCAACATGTCCTTGGAAACTAACGGTCCAAGCGCAAGGGCTTCAGCGACATGTTCCGGGCTAACCAGCACCTGACGGTATTGCTCGGAAAGATCATCCATCGAACAGTCCAATACAATCTCGCCCCGATTGATAAACAACAGGTGGCTAAGCAGACTCTCAATCTCTTCCACCTGATGGGTGCTAATAATGATGCTGGTTTCATGGTCAAAATAATCGTTGAGCAATCGGTCGTAGAATTCTTTTCGGTACAGAATGTCGAGACCAATGGTTGGCTCATCCAGCACTAATAGCTCAACATCAATAGCCAGGATCAACGCCAGGTGTAACTGGGTCACCATACCTTTGGACAATTGACTGACCTTTCGGTCCGGCCGGATATCTGTCGCGCGGATCAGCTCTTCCGCCTTCGACCGGTTAAATTTGGGGTGCACACCTTCGATGTAGTCGATGGCATCCTTGACCTTCAACCATCGCGGCAACACGCCCACGTCAGCGATAAAACAAACTCGTTCCATAATGTGATGACGACCGTGCCTGGGATCAACCCCCAGGACGTCAAGCTCACCCTCAAAGGACGTCAGCCCCAGAATACTTTTTAGTGTGGTGGTTTTTCCTGCACCATTAGGGCCAATCAAACCCACAATAGAGCCCGGCTCAATTTCAAAAGTGACATCACTAATGGCGTCGAAGTCACCATAGGACTTACGCAAATGCTCCGCTTTGACAACATGACTCATAGTGAAGTCCCCCTGGTAGTTAGTAATTCATCGCTGGATATACCCAGTCTGTGGATCTTGTCCTGGATCAAGGGCCATTCTTCAAGCAGGAACCGGTCTCGCTCCGTTGCAACAAGCGCTGCTCTAGCACCTTCCTTGACAAACATCCCAAGCCCACGACGTTTTTCAATCAAATCTTCGTCTACCAATAACTGCATGGCCTTCGACACGGTAATTGGGTTAATTCGGTGTTCACTTGCCAGTTGGCGTACCGATGGCAAACTATCTCCCTCTAGGAACACGTCCTCGAGGATCATTTCAAGGATCCGGTCCCGCAGTTGGCGGTAAATGGGATCCTTATCGTTCCAGTTGATTTTCATGGGCTCATCCCGTTCTGATGTAGTGGTGTACTACATGTGTATAACACCAATGCAGTATAGGGATAGATAAGCGTTCCGCAAGCCTTTTTTGAAAATTTATGGGCCTGGGCTGGACTGAGCTGGGCTGGGCTGGGCTGAGCTGGACTGGACTGGACTAGATTAGAATTTGACCCGGCTTGAACTGGAGTAAGACTTTTCCCAGGCTGCGTGGCGATCTACAACTTTGCCGTGTCCTGGATCAATTTATGTATCGTGCTAACGGCATCACCATCCGGAAAGGACTCCATGGCACTCTGCCATACCGCCTTGTTTTCAAGCTGTAACAACGCCCCCAGTAGGCTTACGTCGTTCAATTCTCCTTCCTGCAGGACCAAACTCATCCCTGACTCACCCATAATGCGAGCATTCACTAACTGATCACCCCTACTGGCGGCTGCAGTCAGGGGAATCAGAAGGTGAGGTTTGTGAAAACTGAGCAATTCAAAAATACTATTGGCCCCCGCCCTGGAAACCACCAGATCCGACGCTGCAAGTACATCACCGTACTCATCTTGCAAATACTCAAATTGACGATAACCACTACCCTGGGCCTCTGTTTGTAAGTTCCCAGCACCCACTAGATGCACAATTTGATACCTGTTAAGTAGCTCCGGAAGCGCCTGCCAAACGCTCTGATTCAACACCCGGGCGCCGAGGCTGCCGCCCACAACCAATAGGATTGGTTTAGTTTGATCAAACTCTAAAAATGCCCGGCCATTCTCAGGGTTTGAATGCCGCAGCCCCCCCCGAAGCGGCGACCCGGTGACGTGTACCCGATCTGCGGCAAATGATTTTGGTAGGTACTTTAGGGTTTCGGCAAAGTTCACGCAGAGTAACCGGCTAAAGGGCAGACATAATTTATTCGCCAATCCCGGGGTAATATCGGACTCGTGGCAAATCACAGGGATCCGGCACAACCAGGCCGCTGCCACTATCGGCACAGCCACAAAACCGCCCTTGGAAAATACAATATTCGGCTTGAGAGAAATGCAGATCCACAGACTCTGCACCAGACCTAACAGAATAAAGATGGGGTCAATAAAATTCCGCCAGGAAAAATAACGGCGCAATTTACCTGAATGGATCCCGTGATAGGCAATACCCAGGGGCGCAATGAGTTCTCGCTCAATACCATTTCTGGAACCGACATAATGGCACTGCCAATCTGACTCAGACAATGCTTCTATCAGTGCAATATTGGGGGTTACATGACCCGCTGTACCGCCGCCGGTAAATAGGATTCTGGCCACTAGAGCTGTAGCGTATGTTTTACAAAAGGAATCGTGACGCGTTTTTGTTGTCGCAGCGTTTCCAATTCAAGACGCTTCAACATGTCCAACAACTTATACATGTCGCGGGGCGAGCGACTGAGAATAAACCGACCCACATCTTCACTGAGATCAAAACCCCAATGCCTTGCTCGCTGCACTAGCACACGAATTTTCTGGTTATCATTTAGCTGATCTGTTTCTACCGCCGACGCTGAATTAAGTCGAGATTTCAAATCAGCTAGCTTGATGTTCTGCTGGCTAGAGGGAGCCTCAGCGGCAACCAATAATCGCCCGCCGCGATCTTTCACACCGTTCATCAAATGAAACAACGCTTCCTCCCATTCGGTCTGGGACAGAATTGCATCAATGTCATCAAGACAAATCAATGGCATATTCTCCAGGTCTCTCAAGACCTCCGGAGATAAGCGCTTTAACTCACTCAGATATATAGAACCTTCGGTTTCCTGGCAGGCCGCCTGCAACAGATGACTACGCCCAGAACCCTTCCGCCCCCAGAGATACTGCCAGGCATTACCACGACCAATTTTTTCCGCCGCATCTCCGACATAATTTGAAAATACCGCATCCGGAGATAGCGTAAAATCGAGAGTAAATTGCTTAACCATCAGCGTTTCCAGAATCAGCTGGCTGACTTTGATCGTTTGTCGTGTTCTGGTTTTGGCTGTAATAACGACTGCCGATGTAGCGACGATAGTAGTGCCGTGCAAACACCATAATGACGGCAGCAACGGGCAAGGCAAGCAGAATACCCGTAAAGCCAAATAGTTGGCCGCCGGCCAGGATGGCAAATATGACGGCAACAGGATGAAGGCCAATTCGATCACCGACCAACAAGGGTGTCAGCACCATACCCTCCATCGCCTGGCCAATGCCAAATACGATAGCAATGTAGATCAACGGGAAAAATTCTTGATACTGAATCACACCGGCGATGCTGGCGGCGGTGATACCCACAATAAAACCCAGGTACGGCACAATACTGGCTAACCCCGCCAGCATGCCAATCAACAGCGCGAGCTCCAGCCCCACAATCATAAGTCCGATCGAATAGATTCCACCTAACAGCGCCATAACCAACATTTGCCCCCGTAGAAAAGCGCTTAATACTTCATCACACTCGCTAACCAGATCGACTACGGTTTGTTCAGAACCCCTGGGCAGAATATCGCGGATATAGGCAACAAGGGTGTCCCAGTCCCGCATCAGATAGAAGCTCACGACGGGAATTAGTGCAATATTGGTTAGCAGCGCAAGTAGTGCAAAACCCGACGCCGTCGCCTGGCCTAGTAAAGTTTTTGCGATATCACCTACTTTTTGCCAGTCTGCCTTGAGCTGGTGCGCCAGCGAATCGAGATTAAAATCAAAGGGATCAACGCCAAAATTGGCCATCAAAAATGGACTCGTGGTTTCTTGCAACCAGCGAATAAACCCAGGAACACTCTGAATCAGCGATGCCAACTCCGATAACAACATTGGCAATAGCAGTAGCAATCCCGCCATCAGGATCAGAGTAATTAGCAAGAACACAATTACAACACCGCCGGTTCGACCGACAAATCGCTCCAACCGATCTACTAAGGGGTCACCAAGATAAGCAATGGCCATGCCGACAAGAAACGGCGTTAAAATAGGTTGCAACAAATAAATCAGGACAAACAGCAGCGAAACGCCGGCCAGGACAAAAATACGTTCCACGGGAGACAAACTTTCCATAGTCAGGGCATCCAACGATATAGCAGGCGATCATCGCCGGCATTAAGCAATGTCAGCTTGTGATCCAGTTCAATAATTTCAACCAGTTGCTGTTGTTGACCTTCAGTGCTCAATTCAAACACCACATCACTACCTTCGACACTGACCACATAGGTGTCTAGCACCGGAGCCAGAGACTTCAGATATCCAAGCGCCGAGGCATAGGCCTCGGTACTGTCTATTCCTTCAACCCGGAGTGTCACCGCACCTTTGGATGACCCCACCGCATATCGCGCCGCCAATTTATCTGCGAGTTGATCGACCACATCTGCAACCAGTTCCTGAGGACTGCCAGCTAGCCCCTCAAATCGCGCCCAGCTGCCATCAATCCTATAGGCCCAAGTGCCACGCCATTGTCCACTGGCATCCTGCTGAACCCTTCCCGAGAGGATACTGTCGGGATTGTACCGGGTAGATGCACCGTCAATTCGATCGAGAAATGCGCCCCACACTTCCGCCGTTGACAAACTGCTAGCATCTTCCAGGTCCATCAGTGGATAGAACATTGGCAAACCCCGCTCTTTTGCCAATTCTGATAAGGCGTCACTCACGGGATCGCCACTGTTTTCTGTCATCAAACGCCGCTCACGATCATCACTGACCGCAACCCATAACAGGACACTGGGTCGGTTGCTGCCCCAAACGGAAAACCCTGCATTGCGTAACAAAGCAGCAATGGCATTTGGCTCAAAATTGATCCGGAGAATCCGGCCCTGCAGTATTTCAGTTCCCACCTGGAACTCTCGATCGGTAGTTTGATAGCTATACTGATAATAGAACTGGGATGGGTTACGCAATGCCTGGCGAATTTGCTCGTCATCGGCCACGCTCTGGGTCCCAGAAACCCTGACAAGCACTTGTAACAGGGCCGCCCGGGCACCAGACAGTCGTTGCGCCTCGCTTTCAGAGGTGACGTAAACGTCAGAAATATACAGATCTGTAACGGCAACGGCCCAGGAGGGAGCAGCCATTAGCGCGCAAATTGCCATCACGAGTGCGCGGACAAAGGTGGTTCTTCTGTTATGAATGGTGATTTCCTTTCCTCTGGGCAATTCAGGCAGTGTTCACAAAACGTGAATACAATGGAATTGTTTGCTGCGATCGTGTTCCAAATTGTCATAGACTAACTGCTCTTTTACAAGAGTCGGCTGAATTTAAAGGAATTTTCATGCGTTGGATCATTGTTGCACTGTTTTTTACCTGCTTGCCCGCCCAGGCAGAGACCAGCGCAGTTGAAAGCGGGACCAATCCGAGTTTGTTTCGAGCGGTTTATAAAGCCGACTACAAGGGCTTGCCAATCAGTGCAAAAGGCATTCGTGAGCTGACTCGAAATAGTGATGGCCATTATCATCTCTCGTCGATCGCGACGTCGATGTTTGCCTCAATCACCGAAACCACCGAATTTAAGATTGAGGGCACCCAGGTCATTCCACTGGAATACCAGTATCACCGCTCTGGCATTGGCAGAAAGCGAGATGCAATCCTGAGTTTCGACTGGGCAACCAATTCTGTCGTCAACGATGTACAGGCTAAACCCTGGCGAATGGATGTGCCCGTCGGCGCACTGGACAAACTACTTTACCAGTACAAGTTACGCGAAGATCTCAGGGCGGCCTACGAAACCGGTGCTCCCTGGCCGGATCTGGACTATGTGATTGCTGATGGTGGCAAACTCAAGAATTATTCTTTTAAAGTTATTGGTGAGGAGGTTATCGACACCCCACTAGGCAAAATGAAAACCGTCAAAGCAGCACGGGTAAAAGATAATCGCGATAGGGAGTCTACCTTCTGGCTCGCCCCGGAATACGATTTCCTGCTGGTTCGCTTTCAGCAATTGGAAGCAGATGGGGACGGATTTGAACTCTTGCTGCGGGAGGCGGAGTTTGCTGGTAAACAGCTCTAACTCGCTGTTTACCAACCATTAGGCCCTTGGAAGGGTGACGCCCTTTTGGCCCTGGTATTTACCACCGCGGTCTTTATAGGAAGTCTCGCACTCTTCATCTGACTCAAAGAACAACATCTGTGCCACACCCTCGTTGGCATAAATTTTCGCCGGCAGGGTAGTTGTGTTAGAAAACTCCAGGGTGACATGCCCCTCCCACTCGGGCTCGAGGGGCGTGACGTTGACAATAATGCCACACCGGGCATAGGTCGACTTACCGAGACAGATCGTCAAAACATTGCGCGGAATTTTGAAATATTCAACGGTTCGCGCCAGTGCAAAAGAGTTGGGTGGAATCACACAAACATCACTTTTCACGTCAACAAAGCTTTTCTCATCAAAATGCTTGGGATCAACCGTTGCGGAATGGATATTGGTGAAAACCTTAAACTCATCTGCACAACGGACATCGTAGCCATAGCTCGAAGTACCGTAGGAGATGATCTTTTCACCCCCCTGCTGTCGAACCTGGCCAGGTTCAAAGGGCGAGATCATATCCGCCTCAGCAGACATCCTTTTTATCCAACGATCAGACTTAATGGTCATGGATTAATTTTTTCACCTTAAATTGAAGCTGCGCATGATAACCGATGGGTTCAGCCCGGACTAGCTCGACTAATCATCCATGATTTGGATTCGCGGACCCGCTTTTTGGACAGACTCAATCATGCCGTGAATTTTCTGGGCGATGCCTCTGAAAATCTGAGCAATTTCACCCTCAGGATCACTGATCATCGGCGGCTTACCACCATCCGACTGTTCTCGAATGGCCATCGATAGGGGTAATTGCGCCAGAACCGTCGTATCGTATTCCGCTGCAATGTCATCGCCGCCGCCGGAACCAAAAACTGCCTCCCTGTGACCGCATTCGGAACAGGTGTGCATGCTCATATTCTCGACAATCCCGAGCAGCGGCACCTCAACCTTACGAAACATTTCGATACCCTTTCGAGCATCTAGCAGGGCAATATCCTGAGGCGTTGTGACAATCACAGCACCACTCAGGGGGACCTGCTGGGACATGGTGAGCTGAATATCTCCGGTACCTGGCGGCATGTCGACCACCAGATAATCCACCTTTTGCCAGTAGGTCTGGGCCAACAACTGCTGCAGGGCTCCACTTGCCATTGGTCCACGCCAGACAGCGGGGGTTCGATCCGAGGTCACAAAGCTCATGGACATCACCTGCAAGCCATGCACTTCAATTGGCTCGAGGTACTCGCCGGCGACATTGGGCTTAGTTCCCTCGGGCACCCCCAGCATCAAACCCTGGCTTGGCCCATAGATATCCGCATCAAGCAGCCCAACCGTATGACCCTCAGCAGCGAGGGCCAGGGCCAGATTGACAGAAACAGTCGACTTACCGACGCCACCTTTACCAGAAGCAACAGCAATTATGCGTTTTACACCGGGCAAGGTCATTTTTTGAGGTCCAGCAGCGATGGCAATTCTCCAGCGGAAAAAGAGCGCTATTAAATCCTATTTCTGCTTTCGTCGTAAACAGAGCGTAAACAAAAGGTAAACAGAACCTAAACCGGATGAAATAAGCTGTTTGCATCGGTATATTTAGCACCCTTCAAAAACAGCCTCCGGGTTCACATGTCCAAACGACACATTCTCGTCACCAGCGCACTCCCCAATGCAAATGGCTCAATACATCTGGGCCATATGTTGGAGCATGTTCAAACCGACATCTGGGTCCGTTTTCAGCGCATGCAAGGCAACGAGTGCATCTATGTTTGCGCCGATGACACCCATGGCACCGCGATCATGCTCAAGGCCGAAGAGCGTGGCGTGACCCCAGAAGCCCTCATTGCCTCCATCAAGGAAGAGCACGAAGAGGACTTTCGCGCCTTCTCGATTAGCCATGACAACTATCACTCCACCCACTCCCCTGAAAATCAGTCCTTCAGTGCTGAGATCTACAATAAGCTCAAAGCGGCGGGGCAAATCAAAAAAAAGGAAGTGGACCAGCTCTATGACCCCGAGAAAAACATGTTTCTTGCGGATCGGTTTATCGTCGGCACCTGTCCTAAATGTAAATCCGATGGGCAATATGGGGACAACTGCGAGTCCTGTGGCGCGACCTATGACGCAACTGACCTGATCAACCCGGTGTCTAAAGTTTCCGGTGCCAAGCCGATCCTCAAAGCCTCAACCCATATCTTTTTTGCCCTGTCCAATTTCACTGACTTTTTAAAGCAATGGACCCGTAGCGGCACTTTGAACGAACAGGTTGCCAACAAGTTATCTGAATGGCTAGAAGTGGGATTACAGGACTGGGATATCAGCCGGGACGCGCCCTATTTTGGTTTTGAGATCCCCGGCGAGCCCGGCAAGTATTTTTATGTCTGGTTGGACGCTCCCGTTGGCTATATGGCCAGCTTCCAGAATCTGCTTGATCAGCAAGGACGAAATGACTTTGCGGAATTTTGGCAGGATGACTCGGACTTTGAAGTCCACCACTTTATTGGCAAGGACATCATCAATTTTCACGCGTTGTTTTGGCCTGCGATGTTAAAAACAGCTGGATTTAGAACCCCAACCCGGCTTCATGTTCATGGGTTTATTACGGTAAATGGCCAGAAGATGAGCAAGTCACGGGGCACCTTTATTAATGCCGCGACCTATGCAAAACATCTCGACCCTGAATATATTCGTTATTACTTTGCGACCAAGCTCAGCAATAACATTGATGACATGGACATCAACCTCGAAGACTTTGTGCAAAAGGTCAATTCTGACCTGGTGGGCAAGGTTGTGAATATTGCCAGTCGCTGTGCCGGCTTTATCAATAAGCAATTTGATGCAACCCTGGCGGCAGAAACAAAAAATCCATTAGTCACTGAATTGATCAATGCAAGGGGCGAAATTGCCGGACTCTACGATCAAGACGAATTCGGCAAGGCGACCCGGCTGATCATGTCGTTAGCAGACAAGGCCAATCAGTACATTGCTGAACAGGAGCCCTGGGCCAAAATTAAAGACCCCGCCAACGCTGAACTGGTCCATCAGGTTTGTTCAGACGGTATTAACATGTTCCGCCTACTGGTCGGCTACCTTAAGCCTGTCCTACCAAAGCTGGCGGAGAAGGCTGAGGCGTTCTTGAACATTGAACCACTGACCTGGGAAAGCCTGGAAGTGCCCCTTACCCAACATAAAATCAACAAGTTCAAACCCCTGATGACTCGGATTGAGCCCAAGTCTGTACAGGCGCTGATTGACGATTCAGTTGTTACAGACACTTCGGCGTCAGCAGCAGAAGAGCCATCCATAAATAACCCTGAAGCCAACGCAAATGAAAGCGCGGAACCCCTGGCCCCAGAAATTCAGTATGACGATTTTGCCAAGATCGACCTTCGAGTCGCCACTATTAAAAATGCTGAAAGTGTCGAAGGCGCAGACAAGCTACTAAAGCTCACCCTTGATCTAGGCTTTGAACAACGCACGGTTTTTGCTGGCATTAAATCCGCATACGACCCAGTCACGCTAATCGGCAAACAAACGGTGATGGTCGCAAACCTGGCGCCACGTAAAATGCGTTTTGGCATGTCCGAAGGCATGGTATTGGCAGCCGGACCAGGGGGAGGAGACATCTATATTTTGGAACCCCATGAAGGCGCCAAAGCCGGAATGCGAGTCACTTAACCCAACATTTAACTACAACAATCAGCCATGCCAGATACGTTACTCATACTGTTGGGCACGATCTTTGTTAACAACTTTGTCATGGTGCAGTTCCTTGGACTGTGTCCCTTTATGGGCGCGTCCAAGAAACTTGATGCGGCTATTGGTATGTCCGCCGCCACAACTTTTGTTCTCACCCTCGCCTCGGCTACAAGCTATCTAATCGACAGTTATCTACTCCAGCCACTGGCATTGGAGTATCTGCGCATTATTGTATTTATTGTGCTTATCGCCGGGCTTGTGCAATTTTCTGAGTTTGTGATGCGGACAACTCAACCCCTCATGCACCAGGTACTGGGGATTTTTATTCCGCTGATCACCACCAATTGTGCGGTACTCGGCGTTGCCCTTTTAAACGTCAGACAGTCCCATAACTTTATCGAGTCACTAATTTATGGCTTTGGCGCAGCGGTGGGTTTCTCGATGGTATTGATATTGTTTACCGCCATGCGAGAACGCATCGAATTCGCCGATGTTCCAACACCCTTTCGAGGCACGGCAATTCATATGATCACAGCTGGGCTTTTGTCCCTCGCCTTTATGGGTTTTACCGGGATGGGTCGATGATTCATCTCGCGACAGATCCACTGCTACTTGCGATTGTGATGGGTTCGATTGCTGGGCTGCTGTTGTTTGCCAAACAGCACTATGGAGAAGCTGAAGACGAAGTAGTTAAAGCCATCAACGAGTGCTTGCCTCAAACTCAATGCGCCCAGTGCGGACACCCGGGCTGCCTGCCCTACGCTCAGGCTATTGCAGAAGGCGAAGCGATCAATCATTGCCCCCCTGGCGGAAAACAAACCATAACCGCACTTGCCCAGCTACTCGGGCGTGAGGAAATCCCTCTGGATGAAACTTTCGGCTCGGAACTCCCCAAAAGAGTTGCGGTCATTCGAGAAGCGGAATGTATTGGCTGTACGCTCTGTATTCAGGCCTGCCCAGTTGACGCCATAGTAGGCGCACAACAATTTATGCATAGTGTGCTTGAGGATGTGTGTACCGGTTGCGATCTGTGTCTACCGCCGTGCCCCGTCGACTGTATTGATATGATTGTGACAACAGGCTCGACCACACAAACTGGCAAAGGCTTAAAGAAAACACTCAAACCACTACTTAATCAGACCGAATCAGAATGCATACGTTGTGGGGACTGCGAGGTTGTGTGTCCTAAAGACCTGCAACCCCAATACCTGTTTTGGCAGCGCAGCTCTACCGATGCCATGGTCGAATTAGACCTGGATGCCTGTATCGAATGCAGACTCTGTGATCGAGTCTGTCCAAGCGCCATCCCACTCACCCAGTACTTCCAGGCCGCCAAGCAAACGCTTCGAAATGCAGAGACAGACAAGCGCGAAGCTGATCTCGCGAAACAGAGATATCTCAAGCGAGAAAGTCGGATCGCCAGCCAGATTATTAAAACCAAACCCACGGTTAATGACAGGAAAGCACTACTAGACAAACTGGTCAAAGAAAAGACTTCAGACCCCAGGCTTGCCAAATGATAAATCGAAGTCAGCGCATCATGTTAACGGTTCTGGGTTGTTTGGTCCCAGGCATGCTTGCCTCTGTGTGGTTTTTTGGCGTCGGCATTTTGTTCAATGTGGCGATCTCCGTCGCCGCCGTGTTTGTACTGGAGTGTCTTATTTTACGCCTGCGGGATAAACCATTAACGTCCGCCTGGGATGGTTCCGGGATTGTCACGGCGACCCTTTTTGCACTAGCACTACCGCCGGAACTGCCCTGCTGGATGGTGATCTTCGGTGCCGGGTTTGCCATTATTTTTGGTAAACACTTGTATGGTGGGCTCGGACAGAATCTTTTTAATCCGGCAATGGTTGGCTATTGCGCCCTAATCGTCTCGTTTCCCCTTGCCATGTCGCAATGGCCAGCGTTGCTAGATGGTGTCACCGGGGCAACTTCCCTCGACACCTTCAAATGGCGCTCCGGTGCAACCATTGAAGAAATCTGGGGTACCGACAATGGATTCGGACGTTGGGGTGGACTGGGTATCGAGTGGGTTAATGCAGCCTATCTAGTGGGTGGTATTGCTCTAATTGCATTAAAGGCAACGAGGTGGCAAGCCCCGGTCGCCATGCTGGTTTGCGTATCACTGTTAAGCCTGCTTTTTTATGACAACGGCAGCTCAAGCAGTCTGGGTTCCCCCATGTTTCATCTGTTCAGTGGCGGCCTAATGCTTGCGGCCTTTTTTATCGTTACGGACCCGGTGACATCCCCAGACACAGCAAAGGGTTTACTGGTGTTTGGCGCGGGTGTTGGTTTTCTGATCTTCCTGATTCGCAGCATTGGCGCTTATCCCGATGGGATTGCATTTGCGGTACTCCTGATGAATGCAACCGTGCCGTTGTACGAACAGCTACGGATTCGACTCTCATGATGACAACCGTTGCTAAAATGATGGTGCTCGCGGTCGTTTGCGGACTACTGCTGAGTACAGGCTATCTGCTATCCGGGGATCAAATCACTCAAAATCAGCAAGCACTCGAATTGCAGCAGCTGACCGCCGTTATTGGCGATCCAGATATTGTTCTGGTACCTACTCAGATTGCAACAAAATCAGCAGCAAAGACACCAGGGGCAGCACACTACCGACTACTTCGTCACGGGGCGATATTTGGCCAACTACGTTCTGTGTCCACACCAAACGGATATAACGGTAAAATTCGCTTTTGGCTCGCCACAACGCTAGATGGAGAAATCATTGGCGTTCGTGTCATCGAACATCAAGAGACTCCGGGACTGGGAGATAAACTTGATCTAGACGTTTCCGATTGGGTGCTGGGTTTTAATGGCGCATCACTCACCACACATACCTTTGACGTCAAAAAATTTGATGGTGACTTTGATCAGTTTAGTGGCGCAACCATTACACCCCGGGCTGTCATCGTTGCGATGGCCGAGGAACTTAAACAGCAACAAGCTAATGGGAGCAACCAATGACCCCCGCTGCAATTACTCGGGATGGGCTGTGGGAAAACAACCCCGCTTTAGTACAACTGTTAGGACTATGCCCACTGCTTGCGGTTTCAAATACGCTAATTAACGGCTTGGTGCTTGGTTGTTTAACAATTTTTGTCCTCGTGAGTGCCAATGGCACAATCAGCCTCCTACAGCGATGGCTTGATGATGCTACCCGGCTCCCCGCCCAGATCCTGATAATCGCAACCTTCGTCACCCTTGCGGACCTCTTGTTACAGTATGGCTCTTTTGAATTGCATCAGCGGATCGGACTATTTGTTGCCCTGATTGTGACGAACTGCGTGATACTCGGCCGGGCTGAGGCTTTTGCTCGAAAACAAAATCTTGGTCTGGCTCTGCTTGACGGGTTTTCAATGGGGCTTGGATTCCTATTCGCCATCCTGGCGCTTAGCGGCTTAAGGGAAGCTTTAGGCCATGGCACTTTATTTGCCCACGCTGAATTGATTTTTGGGGTAAATGCCGCAAGCTGGGAGATAAATCTACCCAATGACGGCATCCTGCTGGCCATCCTGCCCCCCGGCGCATTTTTGCTATTTGGGTTATTGATTGCATTAAAAAACTGGATTGATCTGAAAATTGAACAAAGAAAAGCGATACGAAATACTGAAACGGCTCCGGGCTGAAAACCCAACGCCAAAAACTGAGCTACATTACAACAGCACGTTTGAGCTGTTGATTGCGGTGATTCTGTCTGCCCAGGCAACGGATGTATCAGTGAATAAAGCCACGGACAAACTCTATCCGGTTGCCAATACACCTGAAGCCATTTTTGCCCTGGGTGAAGCTGGCTTGAAGGAATATATCAAGACCATTGGGTTGTATAACAGCAAGGCCGCCAACGTGATCAAAACCTGTCGCGCGTTAATTGATACCCATAACAGTGTGGTACCGGCCACCCGAGCAGAACTAGAAGCACTTCCCGGGGTTGGGCGTAAAACAGCAAACGTTGTCCTCAATACTGCCTTTGGCCAGCCCACCATGGCGGTCGATACCCATATCTTTCGGTTGGGTAATCGGATTCGGTTTGCCCCAGGTAAAACCGTGCGTCAGGTCGAAGACAAGCTGATCAAAGTCATTCCGGATGAGTTTATTCTCGACGCCCACCATTGGCTGATTTTGCATGGCCGCTACGTCTGTACCGCTCGAAACCCACGGTGCGGCGCCTGCGTGATTCAGGACCTATGTGAGTACAAAGGCAAAAAGCTAGATCTCGAAGACTAGTTCAGCAGCAGTCTTCATCAACGCAGCATTCATTGGTCAGAAATTCGAGTAGCTGCTGCATGGCGGTATAATTGGCCCGGCAATGCAGCGTTCGACCGTCGCGGTCCTGGCGTATCAATTCCTGGGCAACCAGTTCCTTGATGTGATGGGACAAGGTTGCGCCCGGCAAATCCAAACTGGTTTTCAGCTCTCCGACGGTTAAGCCCTTTGCTCCGGCACGCACAAGCAACCGAAATAACTCGAGTCGTGTTGCGCTACCGAGACTGCTGAGGCAAGCCGCGGCCTCGGCTAGTTGCATTGATCCCGCCATTTTTAGTTGCCTCCAACTAGTTCGTTTTGCGCTACTTCCACGCCCGCCCCAATAATTCCATATTTTTCGAAATATCTCTTGCGCAGCACAAGCCTTAGGTCTATATTTCGAAAATACTCGAAATATAGACCTAAGGAAAAAGGACCGCAAAATGAGACTACAACTCGCACTTAATGTACCAGACCTTGAAGCAGCCATCGTATTCTACGAGAAACTATTCTCGGTAACAGTCGCCAAACGCAAGCCCGGCTATGCCAACTTTGAAATCAGTCAACCGGCACTCAAACTTGTGCTGTTTGAATCAGAATCCTCGGATAGATTAAATCACCTGGGGGTGGAAGTTTTTAACGATCAAGCGGTTGATGATGTCACGGCCCATTTAAAAGAAGTGGGCCTGGCAACAACTCGCAACGAGACAAATGAATGCTGCTTTGCCCTACAAAACAAGGTATTTACCCATGCTCCAGACGGCACAATGTGGGAGTGGTATCGAAAAATCCAGGATACTCAAACCATAAAGGGTTTAGAAACCCCCAAGGATGCCGAACCTACTCCCCAGGCAACCTGCTGTTAGAACTTTCGGCCCTTCTTACTCTCAACCTTCAAACGAAGGGCATTAAGTTGAATGAACCCTGCGGCGTCTTTTTGATCATAGGCGCCCGCATCATCTTCAAAGGTCACAATATTGCCGTCGTACAAACTATCCGAACTCGAATCACGTCCGACAACAATGACATTGCCCTTGTAAAGCTTGAGTCGAACAACTCCGTTCACATAGGTTTGAGAGTCATCAATCAAAGCCTGTAACGCTTTACGTTCCGGTGACCACCAGTAGCCGTTATAAATCAGGCTGGCATATCGTGGCATCAATTCGTCTTTGAGGTGGGCCAGTTCACGGTCAAGGGTGATTGACTCGATAGCCCGGTGTCCCTTGAGCAATATTGTGCCTCCGGGAGTTTCGTAACAGCCGCGGGCTTTCATGCCCACATATCGGTTCTCAACAATATCCACACGGCCTATGCCGTTCTCACCACCAACTTTATTAAGGTGCGTGAGAACCTCCGCCGGCGTCATACTTTTGCCATCAATGGCGGTGACATCACCACCCTGATAGGTCAGCTCAATGTAGGTGGGGCTATCGGGTGCTGCCTCTGGGCTTTTGCTCCAAAGCCACATGGCCTCTTCAGGTTCCGCATTAGGATCTTCTAAAATGCCACCCTCATAGGATATATGGAGTAGATTGGCATCCATCGAGTAAGGTGAGCGATCACCCTCGTGCTTCCGATCAACGGGAATCTGATGCTTCTCACAAAATTTCATCAGGGACTCCCGAGACGTGAGATCCCATTCTCGCCAGGGAGCCACAACTTTAATGTCAGGCTTCAGGGCGTAGGCACCAAGTTCGAATCGAACCTGATCATTTCCTTTGCCAGTTGCGCCGTGGGAGATTGCTTCAGCACCCGTCTCATTGGCGATCTCCACTAGTCGCTTGGCAATTAGTGGCCGGGCAATTGAGGTGCCGAGTAAATATTCTCCCTCATAAATCGTATTACAACGAAACATTGGGAAGACAAAATCACGCACAAATTCTTCCCGCAAATCATCAACAAAAACCTCGGTCGCGCCGGAATTCAGTGCTTTTTGGCGTACAGGAGAATAGTCATCTCCGTCTCCGAGGTCCGCCGTAAACGTCACGACCTCACACCTATAGGTCTCCTGTAACCACTTCAAAATGGCCGTGGTATCCAGACCACCGGAGTATGAAAGTACAATTTTGGCAATATCGGTCATGCTAGCCCCGCAAAAAAGGCGCTATATTAGCAAACTAACGAAGAAAAGAGGGCATCTGTATGACAATGGCATTCGAAACCGCAAGACAGCTGGCAAAACGGGTCAGTAGCAAAGAAATAAGCGCCTCGGAACTCACCAACTACTTTATCAACCGTATCGAGCGATTTGATGAAAAACTCAACGCGGTAGTGGTTAAAGACTTTGATCGAGCCAGAGCCGCCGCCGCAGCAGCAGATAAACTGCAGGCATCGGGGGCGAACCTTGGCCCCCTGCATGGCGTCCCGGTCACCATCAAAGAGTCTTACAATATTGAAGGTCTGCCCACCCACTGGGGCATTGAACCCCTGAAGGGCAATATAGCGGCGGAAGATGCCCAATACGTAAAACAACTCAAAAGCGCCGGCGCAATTTTCCTCGGCAAAACCAATATTCCCGTTAATCTCGGCGATTTTCAGAGTTACAACCCGGTCTACGGTACAACCAACAATCCCTGGGATGTCAGCCGAACGCCGGGAGGTTCTTCGGGCGGCTCCGCCGCGGCGATGGCGGCGGGCTTGTCGGGACTTGAAGCGGGTTCTGATATCGGTGGTTCAATCCGAAACCCCGCGCATTTTTGCGGCGTCTTCGGCCACAAGCCCACCTATGGCGTTGTGCCCTGGCAAGGACACGCCCTACCGGGCATGAACAAGATGGCGGATATTGCCGTGGTTGGCCCCCTGGCCAGGGATGCTGAGGATCTCAAACTTTCAATGGATCTGGTGGTGGGGGCTGAACCGGTAAACGCCCCGGGTTGGAAGCTCGACTTACCCCGTCCCCAGAAACAGAGCTTAAAGGAATATAAAGTTGCAATCTGGCTAGACGACAGCGAATTTCCGGTGAGTCAGGAAGTCATGGATCGTACCCAGATGGTGGCCGATACCCTCAGCAGACAGGGCGCAACGGTCTCCGATGTCGCCAGGCCAGACATTGTGGCCAAAGATGCCTATGAGACCTACATCCAACTACTTCAAGGTGCCCTGTCCGGATCCTTCCCAGATGACGTCTACGCTGGAATGAAGGCAGGCGCAGCAGCACTACCGAGCCAGACCCAGTCCGATGCGGAACTGATGCTTAAAGGTGCAACCCAGGATCACAGGGTTTGGAACGGCCTAAACAACCACCGGGAAGCCATGCGATTCGCCTGGCAACAATTCTTTGGTGAGTGGGACATTCTGGTTTGTCCGATCATGCCGACCGCTGCCTTTGTGCATGACCAAAGCGAAATGATGGAACGGACACTCAACGTCGACAATCACAATATCGAATATATCCGGCAAATTTTCTGGGCAGGCATGACCGGAGTTGCCTATTTACCCAGTACTGTATTCCCCACGGGACCGAATAAGGACGGATTACCTATAGGCCTGCAGGCCGTTGGCGGAGAATACTTTGACTATCAGTGCATCGACTTTAGTCGTTTGATGGCAGAGCAAATTGGCGGCTTTGTCCCACCCGCGGGTTATGGGGATTAGCGCTTAACGCTCCGAGGCTGACCCCGTATCGCGACTCGCAACCACCGAGTTGGTCGCCTCGTCGGTCGCCGGAGGCTGGGGCGTGAACTCACGACTTAAGCGGACCGTGGTACGCCGGTTTTTGGCTTTATTTGCCGCCGTCGTATTGCGGGCAACGGGATATTTCTCGGCGTGATAGCGCATCACCAGCATGTCACTCGCAACACCCTGATTGATCAAATAGTCACAAACCTGCTCGGCACGTTGCTGGGACATCACAATATTATCTTTGGTCAGCCCGGTGTCATCGGTATGGCCATCAATAAAGAGTTGTTTAACGCTGTTGTCCACCTCTAGATAGCGCACAATCTTGTTGAGTAAACCTTTCGCATGATCATCTAGATCAACCTGGCCCACGGCATATTGAATTCTGCTTCGCTCCAATTGGGAGAAATTTGCCGGTAGCAATTGGTCTTCACAAATCGCAAACTCATCAAAAGCTTGCCGAAATCCAACCGTCGACAGGGATACTTCTATCGGCTGGCTTTCACTTTCTTTCAAAGTGCCGGCAAACGCCACCATCATGCCGCCGAGTAAACCCGAGGCGATATTGGTTGCAAGCTGTTCGCCTACCTGTAGCTCACCCCCACTTGGTGTGAGCTGGGCCAGAGTCTGGGGCTGGGTCCCGGGGCGCCAATTTGGGGGTTTTGCATAGACATTAACCGGCAGACTTCCAAAAGCAATACCCTGTCCGTCCAACGAGAGCTTTCGTTGCTCTCCTGCAATATGCAAAAAAGCACCGGTGCCATAGCCCTGAATGTAATGCTCCAGGCGACAGGCAAAAGGTGATGATTCGTTTACCCACTGGCTTGCATCAAGGCCAGTCTCATATTTTAGGCCATGGGCATTCCCAGCAAAAAAGCTGGCTGGGATCAAAAGCAGGATATAAATCAGGTTCTTCATGCCCTTAAGACTAGCAGCTAGGGCAAATTCGTCATCTGTGAAATAGCCCACGCTTTGCCCCACTTCCTTTGGGCCACTTATAGTATAATCGCCTTAAACCAGCACTGAGCCTCTATGCGCCGCCTTACCATTACTCGACCCGACGACTGGCATATTCACCTCCGGGAAGGTGAATATCTTCCTGACACCGTCAAAGACGCCAGTCGCTACTTTGGACGGGCTATTGTCATGCCCAATTTGCGGCCTCCAGTCGACTCGGTTTCACTGGCTGAGGCCTATCACGCTAAAATCCTCGAGACACGACCTAAGGGCTCGACCTTCAACCCTTTAATGACGCTCTACATTACCCCGGCAACCACGCCAGACACCGTCGCGGGCGCCGCCGCATCAACAATCGTCCACGCATTTAAACTTTACCCCGCTGGCGCAACCACCAATTCCGAAGCCGGTGTTGCAGCAATTGAAACCCTTTATCCAGTCTTTGAAGCAATGCAGAAACATCAGGTGCCCCTTTGTATCCACGGTGAGGTCACCAATAACGAGGTTGATATTTTTGATCGGGAGCAGCGATTTATTGACGAAACCCTGGCACCGATATGCGATCAGTTTCCCGACCTAAGGGTTATTTTTGAACACATTACCACCGCCGAGGCGGCTCAGTTTGTCCAGAGCCGAGCAAGCAATGTGGCCGCCACGATTACAGCGCATCACCTTTTGTATAACAGAAACCATATGCTCGCCGGCGGCATGCGGCCGATTTATTATTGTCTTCCGGTTCTAAAACGAAATACCCATCAAAGCGCCCTGATAGACGCCGCGGTATCGGGAGACGCCAGATTTTTTCTGGGTACCGACTCAGCACCTCATCCGAGATCAGCAAAAGAAAACCCCTGCGGTTGTGCCGCAGGCTGCTACACCGCCCACGCGGCAATAGAACTGTATGCAGAAGTATTTGCCGCAGCGGACGCCCTGGACAAATTGGAGAGTTTCGCAAGCTTTAATGGGCCAGATTTTTATCAACTGCCAAGAAATGACGATACCATCACTCTGATAGAATCCCCCTGGCAGGTACCCCCCTCACTTCGATTCGGTTCCGATGATCTGGTCCCGATTCGAGGTGGAGAAACTATTCACTGGCAAGTAGAAGGGACTCCATGAGTCAATCTAAAGCACCAATTGCCCATCGATTTCGTGGCTATTTACCGGTGGTTGTCGATCTGGAAACCGGCGGTTTTAACTCCGCTACAGATGCGCTGCTTGAGTTTGCTGCCATCACGATTGAAATGGATGACGACGGATTTATCCAGCCCGGGGAGAGAATCTTCTACAATGTTGAGCCTTTTGAGGGCGCCAACATTGAACAGTCTTCTTTGGATTTCACGGGCATCGATCCAAGCAATCCATTGCGCGGCGCGCTGCCCGAGGAGGAGGTGTTACCGGAAGCTTTTCGAGCGATTCGCAAAGAGATTCGGGACACCGGCTGTCATCGTGCGGTAATGGTTGCCCATAACGCTTCATTTGATCTTGGCTTTCTTATGCAGGCGGCGGCTCGATGTGAAATTAAACGCAATCCATTTCACCCCTTCTCATCCTTCGACACCGCAACCCTTTGCGGCTTGGCATTTGGCCAAACGGTTCTAGCAAAAGCCTGTGCCGCAGCTGATATCCCTTTTGATGCTGGAGAAGCCCACTCCGCCATTTACGACTGCGAGAAAACCGCCGACGTATTCTGTCATATCGTCAATCGCTGGCGTGACCTGGGCGGCTGGGACTAGCCTCCGTGGGTTGCAGACCACTTGTTGCAGTTTGCTTGCTCTGGCTCTTTACCCATACTTGTCTGGCGGAAGATCGCTCGATTGAAGGCGTCTGGAAGTTTCAACCAGGAGACAATTTAGCCTGGGCAAACAGCGAGTGGGATGATTCAAACTGGGTAGAAACCACACTTCCCGGCATCTGGAAACCCGGTGGTTTTCCAGAACACAATCAGTTTGGCTGGTACCGGAAGTCCGTCAACGTCAGTGGTTTACCCATCAATGACCTCGGTATCCGAATGGGCGCGGTTCGAAACGCCTATCAAATTTATGCCGGGGGCAAATTATTGGGTGGCATTGGTGCTTTGCCGCCAGATGAATTAATCAATTACGACCAACTCAGGGTCTATCGCATCCCCGCCGGGCTCGTTTCCCAAGACCAACACATCACAATCGCCATTCGAGTATGGGGCGGCAGTCAGCTCTCGGTAGACAGCTCAGGCGCCGGCCCCTATTCCGGAAAATTTGAGATCGGCAACTATACAAATTTCATCCGAAACATCGATGCTGAAGAGTTACCCGAGCTCATCTTCGCCAGCCTGTTTATCCTGACCGGCTTTTATTTTCTTTACCTTTATGCAAAGACCGGCGCGATTACATCGTTCCCCTGGTTTGGACTGACATCCCTGGTTCTTGCGGTCTATATCCTGACCCTGAGCCAGTGGCGATACTCCTTTGGACTACCTTTCACCACCATCGAGAAGATCGAGTCCGTTAGTTTGTTTCTATTTTTATCCACGTCAATCCAACTCATTTGGAGTGTCGTATCCCAGCAGGTCCCCTGGTATATGCGAGGCTACCAGGCTTTTTTTGTTGTTTTTGCTCTGATCTTCGCGCTTACACCTGGCCTGGACATTCACTATCACCTCAGAATTTACTGGCAGCTCTGCGCACTAACCCTGGTGGTTCCTGTGGTGTGGGTCATCGTTCGAGAAACCCTGGGCGGCAACTCGGACGCCAGGATCCTGTTGTATGGCCTTGCCATCCTGATCAGCTGCGCCATCAACGATCTGCTCATCAATATGAACCTGCTCAACAGTATTCGACTCATGCCAATCGGCTTTCTGGCTATCCTGATTTCTATGGCGGTATCACTGGCGGGCAGATTCAACACACTACTCGTTAGCCTGGAATATCAGGTTTCCGCCCGCACGGCAGAACTCAGGCAGGTCAACGAGCAATTGGAAGCTGCTAATCGCAGCCTGGTTGAGATGACCAGGATTGACCCCTTAACTGGCCTGTTAAATCGCCGCGGCCTGATCAGCGAAGCCGAGACAGAACGCCAACGTTTCCTACGCCAGAAAGAGCCACTGGGTTTAATGATTACCGACATTGATCACTTCAAGAAATTTAATGACGATAACGGTCATGCCTGCGGTGACTTTGTACTCACCGAGGTTGCTGAACTCTTCAAAGACTTTATACGGGACATTGACCGGGTGGCCCGCTGGGGTGGTGAGGAGTTTGTGTTGCTATTCCCTGGTACCGACGCGGCGGGTCTGGCGAATATTGCAGAAAAACTCCGCAAAAAAGTCGAAGCCAGAAATTTAAGCTATGAAGGCAAGAACCTCCATATCACAATGACATTTGGTGGCGCGGTCTACCGCGACTCCGAAACTCTGGATGAATGTCTGGAGCGAGCTGATGCAGCGTTATATCGCGGTAAAGCCGCCGGACGAAACCGCACCGAAATTAGTCGATGAAACAGGACTGGCAACAGGGCGACCTCGAACAACTAAACCGGGATGGCGTGTTTTATCTGCGGGGGGAAAATATGTCCCGGCTGGAAACCTTCGTTGATGCAGCGTTCGCATTTGCCATCACGATGCTGGTGATCTCCGTCGACAATATCCCCGACAACTACGATGATTTTGTCACTGCACTGTTACAAACACCGGCGTTTATTGCCTGCTTTTTTCAGCTTGCGATGTTTTGGATGGGACACAGGGCCTGGAGTCGGCGCTACGCATTAGAGACAACCGGGACGCTTTGGACATCCCTACTGCTTGTCGCCGGGGTTCTAGTCATCGTGTATCCACTTCGCGTCATGTTCAGCGCTGGATTTGGGTTCCTGTCTAATGAACATTTGCCGGTACCTTTTCAGCTCAGCTTCGAACAAATTCGAAGTATCTTTTTGTTCTATGGCACGGGGTTCGGTGTCTTGTGTGCGTTAATAGCGTCGCTTTTCTGGCAGGCATTGAAGCATGCCAATCATCTTGCACTCACGCCCCTCGAACGCTTTTCGACCCGCATAGATATCACCTCATGGCTTATTCTAAGCGGCACGGGTTGGGTATCATGCCTGATTGCGCTGTCTGTAAACGGAGAATGGGTGGTACTGGCGGGCTGGCTTTACGCTGGACTCGGCATCGTAATGCCTCTGCACTCCATGTTTGCCCGCAAAGCACTAGGCCGACAAATCAACCAGGAGTCACTGCAAAAGCCCCCTGGCCGAAGGTCTTGACGAGACGAGCTACAGGGAGATTTAGAGCAACGGATTTGTTGCTCTAAGCGCGGGCTTAAGCGTCAGATTTTTCTACAGCAGCTTTAACAATAGGCTGAAGCTCACCACTTTGATGCATCTCCATAATGATGTCGCAACCACCGACCAATTCTCCGTCAACGAAGAGCTGGGGAAATGTTGGCCAATTAGAGAATTGTGGCAGGTTTGCTCGAATCTCTGGATTAGACAGGATATCGATATAGGCAAATTTTTCGCCGCAGGCCATAAGTGCCTGGGTTGCCTGGGCCGAGAAGCCGCACTGGGGTTGGTCTGGAGATCCTTTCATGTAAATTAGAACTGGGTTGGCGCCGACCTGTTGCTTGATGGTGTCTATAATTTCCATAATTACTCTTCTAATAACTCTTTAAAAATCTTGATGGAGCATTCTAACGTTTTTTGGCGCTACTGCTTAGTGTTATCACGCATTTACATATAATCATTTACTTCCAAAACCACCGCCACCGGGGGTTTCAATCCTAAGTCGCTGGCCTGATTCCACTTGGGTTGTAAACTTTGCGGGTAGCACCTTGCCATCCAGTAATTGTTGTCCAGGCAAACCAGATGCACCGCCTTCCAGGCCCCAGGGTCCTCTGCTACGTCGTTCCGTCAACATCGTCACCTGTGCAGGCTCAAGGAACAATAGCTCCCGGGTAATGCCTGCTCCGCCGTTAAACGCACCCTGGCCACCGGAACCGCTGCGAATTGCATATTCCAAAACTCGTACCGGATAATGGCTTTCCAGACTCTCAATCGGCGTATTCAGAGTATTGGTCATATGGCTTTGCACCCCGGTCAGACCATCAATCAATCTCGATGCGCCCATGCCGCCGCCCATGGTTTCATAATAGTCCCAGGGGGTATTGGATTCATGACTCCCCATTGCCAGGTTATTCATAGTGCCCTGGCTGGCGGCTGGAATTCTGTCGGGCAAAGGTTTTGCCAGTGCACCCAGTACCACATCAACAATTCGCATCGACGTTTCGACGTTACCTGCAGCCGTCGCCGCTGGACGACTGGCGTTAACCAGACATCCCTGTGGCGCGAGGATTTCAATTTGGCTAAATGTGCCGGCGCAGTTAGGTGTCGTATCTGGCATCAAACATCGAAACACATAAAATACCGCGGCAGCAGCAACGGACAGTGGGCAGTTAATATTGCCTTCTACCTGGGACGAGGTGCCGGCAAAGTCAACGCAAATACGCTCCCCCACCCTGATTGTCACCGCAATCTCAATATCCCGCAGGCCAAAGCCATTGTCATCCATAAGGTCACTAAATACATATTCCCCGGCAGGAATTTCCCCAAGGGAAACAGCAGCCAGCCTAGCCCCATATAGATTCACCGCCTCAACCGCAGCGATAAATGAACAAGCACCCATCTGCCTAACAATATCGCCGAGCCGCAGCAATCCCGCCTGATTTGAGCTAATCTGAGCTGCAAAATCACCGCCAGTATCCGCACCGGAAAACTGGGTAAATTGTTCAAACTCAGACTGTAAGATTTCCCCTCCACGCATAAATATTGTAGGTGGGATCATCATCCCCTCTTCCTCAATACGCTTCGACAGGGGCATTGATCCCGGTGCACTGGCGCCAATATTGGCGTGGTGGGCACGATTGGCAACAAAGGCGATGAGTTCATCCTCAATAAACAACGGCGCAATCATGGTCACGTCAGGTAAGTGGGTGCCGCCAAGAAACGGATCATTCACCACCAACATGTCACCTGTTTGCCATTCAACACCGTCCACGATGCTAGACATCGCATAGGCCATACTGCCGAGATGTACTGGAATATGGGCAGCCTGGGCAAATAGCCCACCTTTGGCGTCAAATAACGCGCAGGAAAAATCGAGCCGATCCTTAATATTCGGTGAAAAGGCAGCTCTTTGGAGCAGCGCGCCCATTTCGGCACATATCGCTTCTGTGCGACTAATAAATATTGCGAGCTCAATTGGTGACATTCAAAGGGTGTCTTCAGGTCATATGCTTTCGAGTTTACCCAATCTGGTTTATCATCGCCCACCTTTCATTCCCAGGGGCAATAAACCCATGAGTAACGCAGTGATGAACACCTACGGCAGATTGGATGTCGCCTTTGAACGGGGTGAAGGCGCATGGCTGATCGACGACAGGGGCAATCGGTACCTCGACGCGCTCGCTGGCATTGGTGTGATTTCCGTTGGGCACGCAAACCCTGCAGTCGCAAAAACCATTAGCGAACAGGCCGGCCAGTTGCTACACACATCTAACCTGTATCAGATACCAGCGCAAATCGAACTAGCAGATCGACTTACGGCTTTGTCGGGAATGGACAACGCATTCTTTGCAAACTCTGGGGCCGAGGCAAACGAATGCGCAATCAAGATTAGTCGACTTTACGGCCGACAAAAAGGCATCGACCAACCCACTATCATTGTCGCCGACGCCTCGTTCCACGGCCGAACTCTGGCAACCCTAACAGCTTCTGGAAGTCGCAAGGTTCAAGCTGGCTTTGAACCTTTAGTAAACGGGTTTGTACGTGCTCCTTTCAACGATGTTGCGGCAATAGAGTCAATGTCGAAAAATAAAAACATCGTTGCGGTTATGGTTGAGCCAGTCCAGGGCGAAGGGGGCATTCAGGTTCCTGAAGAAGGCTACCTTTCTGAGCTACGCAGGATCTGTGATGAAAACGACTGGTTCTTGTTCCTTGATGAAGTCCAAACAGGCAATGGTCGCACCGGCAGCTACTTCAATTACCAGCAGAGCAATATTCTACCGGACCTGGTCACCACCGCTAAGGGTCTAGGCAATGGTATTCCGATTGGCGTGTGTCTGGCCCGGGGTAAAGCCGCAAACGTTTTCACACCTGGCAATCACGGCTCCACCTTTGGCGGCAATCCATTTGCATGCGCCGTTGGTAATACCGTCGTAAAGCAGATCATCGATCAGGACCTCCCGGCCCGGGCCGCCGTGCTTGGCGAACGAATACTTGAAGGATTTCGTAGTCGATTGAAGAACCGGAATAACGTCAAAGATATTCGCGGTAAGGGACTTATGATCGGCATTGAACTGGATTCGCCCTGCGGCGATCTGGTTCAGTCGGCTCTGGATAAAGGCTTATTGATCAACGTCACCGCTGACTCCGTAATTAGGCTGCTACCACCGCTGATCATCAGTGACAACGAAGCGGATCAGATCGTGGATATTATGAGCGGCTTAATCGAAGCGCTTTAGTCTAGTAGCTCGGTAATCGGCTTTTTCTTTTCGATGCCGTAACCCTGGGCAAAATCAACCCCAATCTCTCTTAGTATCTCGAGGATTTCATCGTCCTCGACATACTCAGCGATTGTCTTTTTACCCATAAAATGCCCAATTTCATTGATGGATTTAACCACAGCATAATCACTGGGATTAGTTTTAATGTCCTTAACGAATACACCGTCAATCTTCAGATAGTCGACGGGTAAGTTCCGCAAATAGGAGTAGGAAGAAAGGCCGGTACCGAAGTCATCCAGTGAGAACTGCACACCAATGACTTTCATTTTTTCCATAAACTCGACAACGTCATCCAGGCTCCCGATTGCCGAGGTTTCTGTGATCTCAAAACAAATTTTTGATGTCGGCAGCCGAGTCTCATGAAATTGTTCTAAGACAAACTCCATAAAATCGTCTTCGGTGAGAGAGTTGCCGGACACGTTAATGGAAAATGCACCTAGATCATCCAGCTTGAGAATATTACTCGCGATCCATTTAAAAGAATTCTTAATCACCCAGCGGTCAATTGCACCCATACGATTATAGGTTTCCGCTGCAACAATAAAATCCTGGGGCGGCATCGGCTCATTATTATCATCCAGAACCGTCAGCAAAATTTCATAGTGAGGATGATCATCGCCGTCCTCATCAATAGGTTGTATCTTCTGACAGTTAAGCACAAATCGATCTTCTTTAAGGGCATTGTCGATCTGCGATACAAAGGACATGATATCCCGACGTTTTTCAATCGCCGTATCCCCAGCCTCAAAAACATGCATTCTGTCTCGACCCGCTTCTTTTGCCGTATCGCAGGCGGAATCAGCACCACGCATCACGGCCAAAACATCTCCAGCCGAATCATCGATATAAACTACGCCAACACTCGCTGTGAGCGAAAAGACATCGTTATTCCACTCAAATCGATTGGCTTTTACAGCATCACTTAATTGTCGGATGACGGACGTGCCGGACTCTTTTGCACAATTCTTGATAATAATGCCAAATTCGTTGCCGCCTAAACGACTCAGGGTGTGCTGGCTTTCAGCCAAACCATTCTCAAGCATTTCACTAATACGCTTTAATAATGCGTCCCCGGCATCGTGACCCGCTGCGTTGTTTATGACCTTAAACTGATCCAGGTCCAAAATGGCAACAACGTGATTATTCCCGTCCCGCTTTGCTGAGAAAATTGCTTCTTCAAGCGCTCGCTCAAACTCTTTACGATTTACCAGGCCGGTCAACTCATCGTGGCTCGCCTGGTGGGTCAACTGATTGTGCATATTTTGTAGCATGCGGTGGGAAGCGCGATCAGTCAGAGGCAGATCTGATTCTTCCATTACCTTGGCTTCGTTGTTGGCAAGCTTGACTGCAATCTCTTCCAACATTAGATCGTGGGTCTTCACACCACGCTGGTTCACAAAGACAAAATTACTCGCATCCTCATTGCTCCAGGCAACAATTGACACCTGCTCTTCACCGGAAAACTCTAACCAATCACCCACATGTAAGTTACTTGCGCGATCTAGCCAACGATGCCATTCGGGTTTCTCTGCCCACTCATCCAGAATGGTTTTACGCCGCGACTCTTTTTTGTCGACATCGGTAAAACCCAGTACTTCCGCAACGGAGTCCTGGGGCACCTCAATCATATCGACTGGCTGGCCACTACCACCGTCAACAAGCAGGTTTCTTAAGGAATTGACCAACGGTATTCGCTGGCCCGGTTCGAAGGAAATCGAGTCGAGACCCTGTTCGATATACTCAACAAGCTCCTGGGGCGCCATATAACCTGGAGTGGATTCAGGAGAAGCCGTGCCATCCACATGTTGCACAACCTGATCCAGAGCCTGTACGTGTCGCTGCCAGTCAGCACTCTCTTCACCCTGACGCAGGTGGGTATTCACCATCAAATTACGCCAACCGGGCATCAGCAGCCGTAGTAATACTTCAGGAATTTCTCGACCGGTTAGCCGACTGTTAAGTTCACCGACGACTGCTCGTTGGGCATTTGCCAGGGTCTGCTGGCCTTCGCTCGCCTTAACGGTTCGCTGCACATTTCCGGTAAAGGCTCTGGACTGTTTGTCGACAATCGGCTTTAAACGATCCAGGGCATCGCCGAAGACGTCGGGATCACTATCGTAGTTTCGAGTAATATTTTCGACAATACTGTCAACGTCGCGCCGAACACTGCCGGATTCGCCACCCCCTAATCGCGCGAGTTGGTTAATCACCTCCAGCGCTTCGTGGGGATTATCAGCACTCAGAAAATTATCGTTCTCGGTTGCAACCTTATCGAGGGTAAGTTCGAGCTGTTTGACCCAATCTTTAACCGACCCGGAGAGCATATTGTCGGTTTCTATCGAATCTACCAGGTTCTCCACCACACCCAGGCTTTCCATCACTTCCGGCGCAATTGGGCGCCCGGCATTTTGGCTAATTTGTTCAGATATTCGACCGCGCTGACCACCGGGGGTCGGCTCAATTTGAGTCAGCAATTCTCGGATGTCGTCAAAATCCGCAAAATCCCCGTTGTCCTCTGCCTCAGGCTCATTGCCCCGGACGAGTCCACGCACGGTGCTATATAAATTGCTGATGGCGTGGCCAATATCAGCAGGCCCTCTTCGCCCACCACTCTCGCGACGATTGCCGGAACCACCCCGCTGGTCTCTACTTTGTTCCGATCGCCCCTTACCACGGGATCGACCCCTGACTTCGCTACGGAGTTCTTTGAGTTCCTCTCGAAGATCAAAGTCATCATCATCGTCGTCTACTTCAGGCTCATCCTTACCTTCTGCTGTTTCTTTGTCTTTATCTTTGTCTTTGCCTTTTTCGGGCTTCGATGGCTCTGGCGTTTTTACCGGGGACGCCATGGGCGTGATGTAATCGTCATCAATGTCCGGAAACAACTGACTGTCTTCCAGTAATTTGGTCACGGACAAATACAGCTTTCTAAAAAGCGGAATCGCTTTAGATTCAAAACCACTGTAGACCTTCTGGCGAATCTCTTTACTCAGATCAACCTTGCGAATCGAATTATCAAACGCATAGGTAAATACCGCAGTCCCCAGGGGGTTAGCTTCCGTGTGACTCCAGCTGTCGACCAGCATGCCGAGGCGAATTTTTATTTCCTGCAGGTATTTTTCGTAACTACGCTCACTGCGTGAAATGATATTGGCAATCGCAAGCCAGTCTTCAAACTCTTCTGTGTTAACTAAAGACAATTTAACCCTGCGTTCAGCCTGTTGGGCCTGCTTGGCTTTGCGTTCCTGCTCGGCGGCCTTTCTTTCTTCTAAGAGCTTGTTGAGGTCCCGGGGATTATCTATCTGATCCAACACCTCGTTGCTAAATGACTGGCCAACTGACTTTTTTGCTTTCTCAAGATTTGACATCGCCGCAAAGTATTCACTTTGTTCGGTATTGGTTTTGGCGTCCCGGGCAAGCTTGAGTAATTCTTCGTCCATATAAGAGAAGAATGCGGAATTCATTTCGGGCAATACTTTTGCGACTTCTCGCCGAACCGCGGCAATGATCCGTTTTGAATCCGCAGGTTTGAGAGGACCTTTACGTGCTGTCCTGGCACCAGCTTCCTGGTTCAAATTAAGTTCCTGAGTTTTTGTCTCAGGTATTCGCCCAGATTTAGCCGAGGGGTGGCTGGCTGGCTTTGAAGTTCTGGCCGATTGTATTGAGCCCGCCCGGGCCGGTTTGTTCGCCTCGGGTTTTGTTGCCCTGGCATCGGGCTCTGGGGGCGGTGGCGTTGCGGACATGGGTCCGGTATTTGAATAGTTAAGCAGATCCGTCATCGCCGCATCTTCCATGCCGGACGGGAAGTTGATACCAACGCCGGTATCCATCGCACGAACTATTCTACCTTCGAGACGAAAATGACGCTCTTTGCCATTGTTGGGAACAGAGAAGTGAATACCGACCATACCACCGGTTTCAATGCCGGGCATGGAGCGCCTTGAACGGCTGCCACCCTGCTCTACGAGGAGCATGCCACTTTCACAGAAATCTTGAATCGAACACAACCAGGAGCGCCCTTCGTTAGGGTGCACCAATGCATTCAAACTAATCGGGTATCGGGCACTGCGGCGCTTGTCCATTCAATCTCTTAAGGTCTGGGCCATGACTTGAGTGGAGCAGATTAGATGGTGCCGTCAACCTCAGCCATCACAATCTTATTTCTCCCTGTACGCTTTGCATCATAAAGGGCCTTGTCTGCTCTATCCATGGTTTGTTCGACTTCTTCACCAGCTTTGTATTCCGTGATACCGATTGAGGCGGTAATTCGGTATTGGGGTTCGATGCCACTGACTTGCAATTCGCCTAATTTTTCGGCAATCCGCCTAACCGCGATAACCGCATCCTGTTGAGGCGTACCACTGAGCACAAATACAAATTCTTCTCCGCCGATTCTCGCGACACAGTCTACTTCTCTTAATATCACTTTGGCAATTTCTGAAAAACTCCGCAGGACATGATCCCCGGTACTGTGACCAAATCGATCATTCACTCTTTTGAAAAAATCAAGGTCGACATAACACAGCGTAAAGCGGTAATCCCGGCGATCCGCCATGGCTTTTTGCTGGGCGACAAACTCCATCAAATGGCGACGATTAAACGCCCCGGTCAGCTCGTCTTTGGTGGCGAGTTCACGAATACGCACCAGTGCGGTGGACAACTCTTCGTTCTTATCAATCAAGACATTTTCTACTAGCGTCATCTCAAGTCGATAAAGGACCGGACCAAACACCAGAACCAGGCCGAACGCAATCATCACCACCAGCTCGGTAATCCAGGATAGAGAATCAAACTGAGCTTTATATCCGACCGATAACATGTAAGTGGCAAGACTATAGACTGAGAAAATCATTAACTCTTTACGGCTCAACCGGTTCGAACCCATCACAATCATCGCCAGACCTGACAGGACAACAACAGGCTTAAACTCAACCACAAAATAGGCCGTCATGATGATGATGCTAACAGCCCACATCATCTGCGCGAGACTCATGTCTGGGTCCTCAAGACTCAGGTTCCATTCCATCAATATTGCGATTGAAAACAGAACAAATCCCGCTGCGGCCAGGGAACCAAGACCCAAAAATTGCATGGGCTCAATCGACATAAAACCAATAGAGAGGATAGTCCAGCAGACAACAAGGTGAACAAAAACACCGGCGCCGAGCGTTGCCAAACGATAGAGGCGTGCTCGCTGCTGACTGACGGTATCCACTTTTGGTCCGTAAAGTTGCATGAAAAAAGCCGGCTTGAAGGTAGGAGGGGCACTTTATAGCACTTCCACAATCCCTCGGCTGTAAAGCGATGTAAGGATAATGTAACCCTTTTATCACAATGCCTAAGATTGCTGAGGACCACGTGGGTACGGCATCATAGAGGAACTGATAACGAGCAACGATTATGAAACCAGTCATCTATCCCGAACCCGCTGTCTTTAAAACCGGCAGAGCCGCTCTGGAGTTGGAAGGCAGAGTGTTTGTGCAGCTTACAACCAGCCATTCCGATAATTTCAGCGATCGGCTGCAATCCTTTGCCCGCTCACGGTCCAGGCCAATTGAGATCACCTATGGCGAGGTTCCAGGGAATCAGATGCTGCTTCAGATTCGGCTCCAGGGCTCAGATACAGAGCCGGATCAATATGATATCAACACATCGGAGAGTGGTTATCTGCTCACGGCAGGAACTGAGTGTGGACTGTATAGGGGCCTCTGCAGTCTAGGCCAACTGTTGGATCAATGCCCGGGTTGGTCTCCGCATATAACCATTCGCGATAAGCCAGATTTTTCCCAGCGGGGTGTAATGCTGGATATCAGTCGTTGCAAGGTTCCGACCCTGGAGACATTAAAAACCCTGATCGACAATTTTGCTGAGTTAAAGTACAACCAGCTACAACTTTACACCGAACACACCTTTCGCTTTACGGACCACCCGCTGGTCTGGGCTAACGCCTCCCCTCTAAATGCCGCCGACATTCTGGAGTTGAAGCAGTTTGCGGCTGCGAGGTATATCGACCTGGTACCCAACCTCAATTGTTTTGGTCATTTTGAGCGCTGGCTTAGGCATCCGGAGTACCACAAGTATGCGGAATGCCCCGCCGGCTTTGTGCATCCACTGTCAAACCAGGAGGTGCCCTTCGGCAGTACCTTAAACCCAACCAAATCCTCCCTAAAACTGATCGACTCCCTGCATGGGGAATATCTACCTTTATTCGATAGCCCCTACTTTAATGTGGGCGGCGATGAACCCTGGGAACTCGGTCTCGGTCGAAGTCGTAACAAGTGTGAAAAAAGCGGCACCACAAACGTCTATATCGACTTTATGAGTAGCATTCAAAAACTTGTTGAGAAACGTGATCGACAAATGATGTTCTGGAGCGACATTGTTCTAAAGGAACCCCAGTCACTGAAACGACTTTCTAAAGAATTAATTGCCCTGAACTGGGGATATGAGGCTAACCACCCCTTTAAAAAGGAAAGTGCCCACGTTGCGGACCAAGGAATACCTTTTTATGTATGCCCTGGGACCTCAAGTTGGAATTCCCTTACCGGCAGAACCGACAATATGCGCCGGAATATCGCCAGCGCCGCAAGGCATGGCAAAACCTTTGGTGCAGAGGGTCTGCTGGTCACCGATTGGGGGGACCATGGACACCATCAATATTTACCGATCAGCTATCCCGGCTACGCCGTGGGCGCCTGCGAAAGCTGGAGACAGGGCAGTAGTAAACGCCTGGATCTCGCCGACCTCGTGAATAAAAGCTTTCTAAAGGAAACCAATCATCGTGCCGCGAACCACATTATTCGCATCGGTAAGGTACTAGAGCTGGCTAAATCCCCCATTCGCAACGCAACCATTTTCAATCGGCTGTTATTTTGGAACATGAATCACGAACCCTCAGCCACCAGCCACCTGACATCTGAAGACCTGGGCGCCTGCAAAGAGGAGCTCAGGGCGTTAGGGGCATATCCCCTCGCAGAATCGCCGTTATTGGCCGCAGAGCTACGCAATGCAATCAACATGGCCCTGCTCGGTCTTAATAAGCTCCGCTTCTTCCGGGGCGAAGCCGTATCCAGACAACGCCTCCGAGCGGAAATGATGCTAATTAAAGCTGAACATGAGCGCTTATGGCTGGCTCGAAATAGGCCAGGGGGGCTGCAGGAGAGCCTGCAGCACCTCGATACCGCCGCAAAGGCCCTGTTAATGGGCTAGATAGCTCTATCGACAGCGTCTATCAGGAACTATCACGGGCGTCAGCAGAAAGCGTCGATTCCTTGTATCTGCACGCAAACTGAGGGCACAATAGCGCGCTTGAATTAGAACGAATGATTCATTTAACAAAAACGAGTCACCTTGAGTGATTCAATTCCATTAGAGGAGATAACCATGCGCGACGTAGTTGTGGTGGATAGCGTAAGAACCGGTTTAGCCAAGTCATTTCGTGGCACTTTTAACCTAACCCGACCAGACGATATGGTCGCGCATTGTATTGATGCGTTGCTAGAACGTAACCCTAAACTTGATCCAGCGGAAGTTGAAGATGTGATCGTAGGTAGTGCAAGCCAAACTGGTGAGCAAGGCGGCAACCTGGCTCGATTGGCTGTCATCCTGTCAAACCTCCCGGTAACAACAGCCGGCTCTACTATTAGCCGTGCTTGTTCATCCGGTTTGAACTCAATTGCTTTTGCGGCCAACCAGATCGCAAGCGGTTGTTCTGAAGTCATGATCGCCGGTGGTGTTGAGTCAATCTCAGCCAATACCCGTCAAACTCCAGGAAAATCTGCCAAACACCCGTTCATCGAAGAGAAGTCTCCAGCGATCTTTATGGCTATGGGTAACACTGCTGAAGTTGTCGCTCGTCGTTACCAGGTGACCCGGGAGGCTCAGGATGAGTTTTCACTGATGTCCCAGCAACGCACAGCCGCGGCTCAACAGGCTGGTTTGTTCGACGATGAAATCGTTCCGATGAAAACGAAATATCAAAAAATCGTTAACAAAGAAACCAAAGAAACTGAAGTTGTTGACGGTGTTTGTGATCGCGACGAATGTAATCGTCCAGAAACCACTTTAGAAGGTCTCGCTAGCCTCAAGCCAGTATTTGAAGAAGATGGCAGTGTAACAGCGGGTAACGCTTCTCAGTTGTCTGACGGCGCATCTATGACTTTGGTCATGAGTGCAGAACGCGCAGCAGCCTTAGGCCTTGAGCCTCTGGCTTACTTCCGCGGCTGGACCGTTGCTGGTTGTGAACCCGACGAAATGGGTATTGGCCCAGTTTTCGCCATTCCTCGTTTGTTGCAAGCTAACGGCTTGACGGTTAACGATATTGATCTTGTAGAACTGAACGAAGCCTTTGCTTCTCAGTGTCTCTACAGCCGGGACAAAATGGGTTTTGATCCAGATATCTACAACGTCAACGGTGGCTCAATCTCAATCGGTCACCCATTCGGCATGACCGGATCACGTCTGACGGGCCATGTCATTCGCGAACTACGTCGTCGTGAAAAGAAATACGGCATCGTGAGCATGTGTATCGGTGGCGGAATGGGTGCAGCCGGTTTGTTCGAAGCCTGCTAACTAGTACGCCGAGGCTGCGTTTCGCTTTGCGAAGCCGCAGCTAGTGTATCGGTGGTGGTATGGGTGCAGCCGGTTTGTTTGAAGCCTGCTAATCATCCCAACCTAAGCAAGATCAAAAAGGGGCTTTCTAAAGCCCCTTTTTTTTATCCAAAAAAAGTATCTAACCTCGCTGCACAGAGAGCAGGTGGCATCCTTGTGTGTCCTGTTAGTCTCGCCGCCGAAGCTTCGAGACTCGTGATATCCTGTTGTATCAATGTGACCAATCTCCGCCCTATGTTAGCTCAAGAACCTGGCATTCAATTGCTTGATGGCAAAAGTGCATCCGCCATTCTTTACGAAATACTCACCCACGCAAGGGAGATATATCCAGACCTGCTGGCGATCGAATCCTGGCCCAACGCCGGTGACTTTCGTAAACAGTATGTGGATCTATTGCCAAAATTTGAAGCCGCTCGGCTAGCCAGCAAACAACGTGACGCGATTGCCTGTCATCTCGCCGAAGCACTTGCCCAACGGATAATTTGGCAGGACGGTGAACACTCAGAACCCCTCTCTCAACATCTAAACGTAGCGGGCAAATCGCTGCCACTGAAAAGTATTGCGGGTAACGGTAGTCATGGTTGGGCGCCGCATTTTGACTATGGCGACCAACAATACAATGACTTCCGCCAACTAGGGACTGCTCTGGCTGACAGAGCCGTGATAACCGAAGCAGCGGCAGAATCATTGAACTGGATTCAGACTAATATCATCTCGAGCGGTCAGATCAGATTGCCAAACCGAAAAATTGTCATCATGGGCGCAGCCGCCGAGATGGCCCCAACGGAAATGTTTCTCCACTCCGGCGCGGACATACTGTGGATTGACCCTGCGCCGCCACCCGCCGATTGGGTCAAACAACACACATTCAGCGGAACCCTAAATGTGCCAGACGGCAATGCAGACCTACTGACCCAACCCCGCGAAATATTAGCAACAATCATAGCCTTTGCCGGCGGCGAACCCGTTGATCTTTGCCTATATGCCTATGCGCCGGGTCAGGCGAGGGAGATGCGCCTCACAGGTGCAATGAACGCGCTCATTGATCATCTACCAAGGAAACTGGTTGCAACAGTGACAATGCTTATTTCACCAACCACGCCGTCTGAACTCAGTAGTTCTGAACTGGATCGCATCCACAATCGGCTCGATCAGCGACCTGGCTGGGAAGCGTTATTGGACATGCTCGGTTTCCTCGGCCGGGGCGGCGGGGTTGCGGTTCAAGATCAGGCTGCGGCATCTCGATCTATTGTCAGTATTCAGGGCGCAAGCTATCAAGCAGCCCAATACCTGGGCAAAGTGATGACCGCAGAAAACTGGGCCAGAAACATAAGAATGTCAGCGAATACCGCCGCAATCACCCAGACCCGCTCCTTGAATCATCCCGTATTTGATGCGGCCTTTGGCGGTGCCGCGGCCCTTCAGGTGGAAACCCTGACACCGGAACAATCCCGTTGTATTAATGGGCTTCTAGCCATTAGCGACTGGCTGCAACCGGAACGTCCCGTTCCCGGTAGGGTCCGCGTCCACGGTGGCATCCACACCCTTCCTTACCCACTGGAGTACGCGTTACGCCCCGCCGCCGCTATCGGCTTTGCCAAATCACCACGCCTGCTCGGCAAATTGGTATTTGGCCGTTAGACGCAACCTGATTAGGTTCCCACGGCTTGATAATTTCAGCTCAACGGTGTTAATGTTTAACTTTAAACAATAACACCAACCCATGACTACAGGTGATTGGCTAGGTCTCGCATCAGGCGCTTTGATTCTGATTTCGATGGGCGCTTTTTTCTATCGAGTACTCAAGGTGAATGTACCCAGGGTTCGAGCCGGTTACTTCACGGCAATGCTGATCGCCGCCGGACTTGGTATGGCCGCTTTCGCGTTTGACGCTACCTGGGTTGGCACTATTCCCGCCATACTCGGTATTAGCCTAGGTCTTATTTTTCCTACCCTGCGACTCCAATCGGCCCAGAATAAAAAACAACCTGCGGTCGCCCCCGGCGAGCCAATGATTAACTTCACGGCCACGGATGACTCAGGAAGGCCCTTTGAACTGGCATCGCTAATGGGCCAACCAATCCTGTTGAAATTTTTTCGCGGCCACTGGTGACCTTACTGTGTCGCCGAGTTACGGCGATGGGAAGAGTTACGTCCACTACTGGATGATCGGATTATCGCCCTAGTACTCATCAGTAGTGATACGGTCGAACAGAGTGCCGCGGGAAAGAGAAAGCACGGGGTTAATGCAACGCTCCTAAGTGACAATGAGCTATCCGTCACGGACCTGTACAACCTGAGGACGACCAGAAATGTCGCCCCCAAACCCGGCGTCATTGTCGACCTGCCAATCCCCACCACTATTTTGATTGATGCCGAGGGTATTGTGAGGTGGATCGATCAGGCTCAAGACTACATGCTTCGCTCGGATCCAGATCGTGTTAAACAGGCAATCTTGAGTCTACCCGACTAACGAGCTTTCTCTAGCGCCGGATCTTCAACCAAATTGCTGTGACCGGCTTCCAGGGCTACGGTATGTCGAGAATTGGTTGAAAGTTCTGATTGCAGCACCCGCCGAGTTCTGGACGATCGTAAGCACACACTTGATGGTCGGTGACAATATCATCCATGACAAGCCACCAGGCGACCGAACTACTTAGTAGGCCTGATTCCAGCAGAACCGTTGGCGAACCCGAGCCTCGACAGTCAAGGTGCATAGGTCTTCCCGACACCTCAAAAAGCTCACCCCTTGCGGGATACTTTTGTAGATCTTGACGGACGCAGGATTTCTGGAACATTGCGCCGCTGATCGTCAACACTACAATTATCAGCACTAAACCAGCCACGATTTTGGCGAACAATCTTTTGCCGAACAATCTTTTGCCGAACAACCCCAGGTTATTCCTTTCTTCCGGCCTATCGTGAGGTCACTTTTAGACTGCGGTATGGCTCAATTCAGCTGCATACCAAATGCTATCCGACGGCGCTCGCTTAATTCGTTTCGCGGTACGGCGGCCCACAAGAAACAGGGCCACAGTTGCAAAGAGTGCCGCCACATCTACGAGAATGGAAGTATCCGGATAGTTCCATCCGACCTGAGGAACCACAAGGGAAACCAAACTCACCACCGGGATCATCATAGTCGCACATGCGGCCGCAGCCAATAAGTCCACTGAACCTCTGGCTGCACCCCGAATCAAAGCCCAGGCAACTGCTGCTAAAAACACCACATAGTAGATAAGCGGATGCCAGCTTGCACCGTCTAAAGACCAGAGTGGCAACAGCTTCGCCGCGGCGATGGTAAGGGAAATACCTGCAACGCAACCCAATGAAACGCCAACCGTAAGCGCACCGAGAATCTCCGTGGACCTAGACTGGGAGACTTCGCTGACCGCACTATTGCGCCTGATCTTCTTTCTCCGAGTTTCGACCCAGAGCAAATTCCCACTGTAAAACAAGAGCGCTCCCGTCAGCCCCAGAATAAAATAGCTCCATCGAACAGGAGCACCACCAAAACTGCCAAAGTGTAGTGTGAAGAAACTGGTCAATGTTGCACCCAAAGGTCCCTGCATGCCGGGCATATAATCCGTCGCCACTGCTTCTCCAGTATATGGATCAACCCCAACCACCCCTCCGGTCGGAGATCGCATACCATACTTAGGATCGTTGCCAAATACGCGAAGCATTGGCCCGCGCCCCGATGCAATCTGGTAAGTCATCAGGTTTGGGGTAAAACCCGGCGCCTGTTCCGTTAGTCTTGCCACGATTTGGGCAGGCGGCAAGAATTGATCCTGACTCGAATCGATTGTGCTGGCGCTATCGTTTACAGGAGCAGGAATCGATCGTTGCGGCACTGTAAAACTGTTTTCACCTCTGTATACCAGGGCTGACTGGGCGTCATAAAATTGATCATGAAAGGCGAATACGACAGCCGTGACCGCCATGATGATATGAAACGGTAAACTGAAAAGACCAAGCAAATTGTGAAAATCTAACCACATCCGCTTCAGGTTGTGGGTTTGCCGAAAAGCAAAAAGATCTTTAATCAGGGTCGGAAACAGAACAATGACGCCTGAGATCAAGGCAACCCCATAAAGCAGAGCAATAATACCCATTATGGGCATCGCAATCTCATGTTCAAAGGGTAAGCCAATTTGACGATGCAGATCATCAATCAATTGCGATACTGGAGACGCTCCAGAATCCCCCACAATCAATTGACCGTCTGCGCTTAAATCCGCATGCCGATAAGTAGGTGGATCATGGTCGTGAGCTTCTGCGACCTGTACCCGCCAGTTCATTCGCGCAGGATATTCCGTCGTGGGTTCCAGCACGATCTGATACCCCGTGGCAGCTTCAGGATACCGTGCCGTGACTTTGTCGATTAACTCCGCTGTACGATCGAGTGGGGTGAAGGATTCGAACTTCGAGGGAGGCGATGACCATTGCTGCAGGGGGGCTTCAAACATCGTAATCGCACCGGCATAAAATGCGATAAACAGTGCAAGCCCACTGATGATACCAACCCAAGTATGAACATCTTTGTATACTTTGATGACGTCACTTCGCATAACTTAACTCGTCAAGAATAAGATGGACCAGACCACAACATTTGCTGCGCCTAGCCAACACCAGGCTCTTAGACCTGATTGAAAAAGAAAGCAGGTGCTAAGCAGGACTACCAACGTCGGTGCCATAAACCACATTGTCAATTGATGGGCGATCGAGAACTGCCCTACTCCACCGAACACGAAAAGCCCCAGAAACCCGCTTAACCCAAGCGACAGACAAAACCCAAGAATAAGCCCGGCACTGGCTTTTCCAGCCCAATGCTGACTGGATAGTCTGGGCGCTTTGGTTTTTTTCAGGCCATTTGCTGCGCTATCTACACCCCTATCTACAGCTCGATTTACGACAGTATTCACTTCTCGGCCTCCGCTTGTTGTTTTCGAAAGTACCCCACCGAAATCGGTATGATCGACCAGACCAACATGATGACCGTCAGCAGAAAGTAGACTGATATCGCAGGGCCAAAAACTCCGTCCAACATAACAAAAGCTAAAATGACCAGGATTGCGCAGGAAATGTATATTGCTTTTACTGGAGGCTGTTGCCTCATTAGTTTTTGATGTGGACTCGCGAGGTACAACAGCAGGGCAATAAGTCCTGCAGCAACAACTGCTCCGGCAATATATATATTCATTCTCGCGCCCCTGTTCGTATCGTTAGAGTGTGTACGTCACTGAAACGCCAACATTCCTTGGATCGACAACTGACACATACCCACCCGGGTAACGACCACTTACAGGCTCTTTAGTCACATACTCGTCTTCGTCTAACAAATTGTTGACGAAGGCAGATATGCGCCAATTGTGGTTGTCATAGTTCGCTCTAAAGCGCGTGAGGGTGTAACCGCCCGCCTCTCGACCCTCAGTGTTTTCGAAGTCACCGTAGTAGTCATCGACATACCGTATTGAGAGCCCAACACTAAATGCATCGGTGATCCAATAACGACCGCCGACATTCGCAGTAATCTCAGGTGCTGAGTTCAAGTCGTTACCATCTACCGTCGGGTAGCCGATGCCTGCATCTTCAATCTCAGATCGCAGCAAACCCAGGCCAGCATTCAGCTCAATGTTAGCGCGGGGTCTGGCAACAACCTCAAGTTCAGCTCCGTAGGTAACAACTTCATCCAGATTGGTAATAAACCGGGTCGAGCTTAGTGCTTGATAACCTTCATAGTTGTTGTAGAAAACATTTGCGCTGAGGTTAACGGTCCCATCCCTGAGTGTGCTTCGAATGCTACCCTCATAGGTGTCGACCTTTTCTTCGTCGTAGAAATAATACTCCTGAGCAGTAAAGTTAAGGGCACCACCGGCAGCGTTGTAACCCTTTCTAGCACTGATCGCGAGAGTCGTTTGTTCAGAGAGTGCATACTGGAGTACTAACTTAGGTAACGTAATGCTGTCGTCCTGATCGAGGACAGCCACAATGGGCGCGTAGGTAAAGTTGCGTAGCTGCGTTTCTTTTTGCACTCGCATCCCAACAGTGAGTTTCCAGGCATCACTCAGAGCGTAATCGACTTCTCCGTATATTGCCTTCGAGTCGCTCTCATCATCACCAGCGTAGATAAACGCACCAAGACTCTCGATGTCCTGATCCCTATCAAAGTAAGCAAGCCCAACAAAGCCGTTCCAGGTGTCATTATTGAGGCCGAAGTTAAGTTTGACATCAACGGTCCGATTGGTTTCATCAAAAGCCAGTTGCTGTTGAGCCGCGGGTGTTGCTTCGTAAGAATCAAATCCCCATTCGTAGTCCATCACCGCAAACAACAGGTCGAGGGACAGACCATCGCTGATTTCATAATTCACCGTCAAACTCGTGGTATCAGAATCATTCTCGATATCACGAAAGAACAACTTATTGTGGTCTGAAAAGTCGGGACCCTCATAAAAGATACGGCCGGTATCACCCTGTTCTTGATTGGTTGAATAGGCGAGCAGCGCTTCAATATTATCGTTAGGTTTCCATAGCAATTTGCCTTTCACTCGATTCGTTCTAATCTCGTTTAGATCATAGTCAGCAGGATTAGTCGGGAATCCCGTCTCATCAGTAATCGTTTCCGCGTCAAGACGCTGTAAGCTCAGTCGAAATGCCAGGGTGTCTTCGATGATCGGCCCGGATATAACACCAGCGGTATCGACATAGCTGTCATTGTTGCGATAGCCAAGTCGGACGGCACCTTCCCAATCGAAGCTAGGGTCTTTCGTTTTGATATAGATTGAACCGGCCAGGCTATTGCGCCCGTTGCTGGTAGATTGGGGGCCTCGATACACTTCGATTTGTTGTATATCCCAGATCCCGGAGTCACCGGTCAGGTCTGCCACAAAGGGTTCCGCCACACCATCGATCAGGGTTGAGACCCTCGCCCTTGCGCCGCCGGAAATAGAATTGAAGCCTCCCGCGGAACCGTTACCCGAAACACCCCGGATATCGGGAACTGCCCCGGAGAGCACGACAACATTCGCGATCTCAGCAACAGCATCGGTAATTGACTGATGCTGCATCGAGTTTAGGGTTTCCTCAGAAATCACCGAGACCGACGACACTGTGTCCTTCAGGGAGCGTTGGGTTTTTTCACCCACTACCACAATCTCCTCCATGCCAATTGGCTTATTCATTTCTGCTGCTCCAACAGAAAGGACTGGCATTCCAGTCAACAGCATCGAGACCAAAGTTGTCTTCCAATTACTACTCGTCATTAGCATTTTGTCCGCAAGATAATTAGTGACCAATAGAAGCAATCTCGACCGTTGCAGCCAAATACCACAACATCTTATTCGCAATTGATTCTCATTTGTATTGTTGGCGGAGATTATAGGGAGAGCAAAGACGAGCTTCAAGTCATTTGGTAGTTATTCTTATTTGATATTGAGAACTATTTGTAGAACGCAGTGCTAAATGCAACGATTTGGACTGGGACTGGGACTGGGTATGAGAACTAGATTTATGAGATTGGTCGAACGGTGAGTGTTCGCTTTACGGACCTAATGGTGAAAATCGCGAATACACCGGCAACCCCCAGGGCGGTTAAGCAATCCGATACTGCAAACACTGCATAATCGGGCGTCCACCACCAGCGAAGCGCCTGATAGGCGGGAAATATGACCAATAAAATGTAGCCAAAAAAGAGCCAACCGATACGTTTCAAGGGGCGATCCACCGCCTCTCCAGCAGGAAAGGGTTTCAAGGCAACCAAGTCTACTTCAGGAATGGAATCGATATTCATCAGTTTAAAACGGCTTCACTATGGCAAGGTATATCGTAAATGGAATCGACACAATCACAACTGGAGTTGAGACCACTAAAAACCACCAATGAAGATGAATGGCATTTTCATAACGATCCATATCCCCAGCTGACCTCAGTCGACTCTTATTCAGCGTCATATGTGACAGATAATAATCCAGGGCCTCCAGGGGCAGAAAAACCAGTACAACCATAATGAGCTTCATGGCAAACCAGCCCGATAGCGGAGTCCATCCTCCAGCGATCATTAACATAGGGCCAGTTATGAGTATCATCGGAAAGGCAACGTGCTCTAGCACCACACCCTCATCAAATCTCTCAAAAGCCCAGTTCCGAAGCCGGGCTTTATCAAGGTTTTTCGGGTCCGCCTGCCATGATCGAAACAAAGGCACGACATAGAAGGTGTAGGCCACAGCGGTGCTCATAAACCACATGGCCACAAAGAACAGATGTACGAACTTGATTTGCATGTAGTAAGGAGCGAGCAGTTGAGCCACAGAATCTAACAATTAGCTCCCCTTTGCAGTGGAATTCTGATTTAGCCCCAGGCCGCGAGTATCTTTTTGACCTCGTCGATAAACGCCAGGGGTTGGTCGAGGAACAAATGATGCTGTGCCGCTTTAAGTTCAACCAGCGTCATGTCGGGCATTAATTCCTGCATGTAGGCCGCACTTGTTGCTTTGAAGCTCTCGCTATTTTCACCATAAATGAGCGCAAGTTTGCCTTTAATGGCTTTAAGGTCAGATTCCAGGTCACCGTTCATGGTCATTCGAGAATTTAATTCCTCATCAAATTTCCACACCCAACCCTCATCATATTCCACGGAATTTCGCGCGATGTGATCCACGAGATATTGGTTGTCACAGGTTTGTGGAGGCTGCAACCGAAACCTTGCAATGGCAATTTCACGCTCCGGATATACCTTGGCACGGCCCAGGCGTTCCAGTTGTGGCTCTCGCTCTTTGATGTCATCCGGGTGACGCACGCCGGAGTCGACCAATATTAGCCCCTTAAAACGATCCGGATATTGGGCCATGGTTCGAATGGCCTGTAGACCGCCAAAACTATGGGCAATTAATATACTGTCCTGGGGTAGTTTTGCGGCATCGGCGACGGCAATAATTTCTTGTGCATAGGTGTCATTAGAATAGGCATCACGATGGTCGCTATCACCCATGCCTGACATATCAAGCGCAACGGTCTGGTGATCTGCTTTAAAAGCAGGGGCAATAAAATCCCACCAGTGAGCATGGGCATTGTGGCCGTGGACAAATAGTAGTCCCGGCGAACCGGTCTGACTCCAGGTGAGATAGTTAATATCGCAGTCTTCGACCTCGATGCTTGTCGCATCGGGCGTATCCTCAACCGCAGCCCAAAACCAGTCCGGTGTATCGCTCATTAGGCAACCTGTGCGTATTTTTTCAGATGGTAATCACCATTACCAAACAGGGTTTCAAGCACTGTAATCCGTTTGAAGTAGTGGCCAACACTCATCTCTTCAGTCATGCCCATCCCGCCATGCAGTTGGATAGCATTTTGGCCGACAAATTTGCCACCCTTACAAACCTGGACTTTTAGGCCCGAAACCGCTTTTTTAGCAGCAACATCGTAACCTTCGGTCATGCGCATCGCGGCCATATAAAGTAGAGACTTGGTTTGTTCATGTTCCACAAACATATCCACCATCCGATGCTGCAATACTTGAAATTTGCCAATCGGTTGGCCAAATTGCTCACGGGTTTTACAGTACTCAACGGTTGTTTTGTACATAACCTCCATCGCGCCGACTGCTTCTGCACCAATGGCGATAATTGCCTCGTCGATGACCCGTTCGAGAATGGCAAAACCCTCGTCTGCTTTACCTAGCAACTCACCTTCCACCTTGTCGAACGTAAGTTCAGATGCACGATGTCCATCAACCGTTGCGTAATTGCGTTGAGCAAGTCCCGCTGCACCCTTTTGGACCAGGAATAGACTGATGCCCTGGGTGTCTCGTTGTTCGCCGCTGGTACGGGCCGGCACAATAAAGAAATCTGATCCCGGACCACCCAACACAACACCCTTAGCGCCACTGATGGTGTAGTTTCCACCTGATTCAACCGCTGTGGTTTTGATATCAGACAGATTAAATCGGGCCTGAGGCTCTACAAAAGCAAGCGAGCCAAGCTTTTCACCGGCGATAATCTCAGCCAGTAGATTTGTCTGACCACCAGCATGTTCCAGGCATTTGCCCGCCAACAAAACGGTCGTGAGGTAAGGCTCAACCACTAATCCCTTGCCGAACTCCTCCATTAAGATCATGACATCTACCGGTCCACCACCAAATCCGCCAAGTTCCTCGGAAAAAGGCAGGGCAAGCCAACCGAGTTCAGCAAAGCTTTTCCAGTTCGCTGGACTGTAGCCTTCTTCCGTCGCGATGAGCTTTTGTCTAGAATCAAAGCCATAATCGTTCTGAATAAATCGTTGGACGCTGTCCACGAGCATTGATTGCTCTTCTGTGAAAGAAAAATCCATGTTTAACCCCTAAATTTAAGCCCCCGATCATATTGGGTCGTTGTTGTCATTTCAACATTGCTATTGTCGCGCTGATAGGGCTTAAATACTGTCCATACCTAGTCTGGAGAATCAAAATGGCAATTCCTGAAATGCCTCAAAAATCCCCCTATGGGGTCGAAGTTGTCGCCGGAAAAAACTACTTCTGGTGTGCTTGTGGTAAAAGTGCAAAACAGCCTTTCTGTGACGGTTCTCACAACGGAACGGAATTTGAGCCGACAAAGTTTGAGGCAACCGAAAGCAAAACGGTATACTTCTGCGGCTGTAAACAAACAGCGGACCAACCGCTCTGCGACGGATCACACAATAAACTTTGATCCGCCTACTCACTCCATGAAAGGTATAAGGACAAAAGCTTGTCCTAAACATTGCCATGAAAATAAATCCACTTACACCCAAATGGCAACACGATGACCCGAAGGTTCGCTTACAAAGCGTTCTTGCTGGCAAACTGACAGCCGAAATTCTCACCCAACTCGCGGACAAAGATCCCGATGCCGGTGTTCGGCTCGCCGCCATTGAGCGGGTTGATGACGTCAACGCGTTGTTGAACCTTGCAACAAGCGATACCGCTCCCAGTAAAAAGGAGGCTGCCTCACGCTGGGCAACGCTTGTTGGTTCAGACCTCGCGCACCTCGATGTCATTAACGATGAGCTGCCGATCAATTTGTTAAAGGCACTCGCCACCCACTCCCCTGCAGAAGATTTTCGAATTCGCGCAACCGACCACATCAAAGATGATTTGGATCTCTGCGAACTCTTACTAACGGACAACCTGAGTCGAGTCCATCAACACTGTGCTGGCCGACTTGAAAACGAAGCACCGCTGCAAAAAATACAGCAACACTTTGTTGACCGGGATAAAAATGTATCTCGAATTGTCAAAAGTAAACTGCAAGTCATTCAACATTCCCGGGCGGAACTCGAAGCCAGCGAACTTGCTCTGCAGAACCTGCAGCAAAAACTGACTACCTTGTTAGCGGCCGAGGCAGGTCCCGAATACGCACGTCGCGTTGATGTACTCCAACATGAGTGGCACCAGCTTTCAAAACAAGCGCCAGCTGACAACTTTAAGCCCGCCATCACTAGCTTAATTGCAGACTGTCTGGAAAAGGCTGCTGCAATTCCAGACCCCGTGGCACTACTCAACGAAGAGATCGCCCGACTCACAACCCGCAGCGACAGCTTGCGAGCTGAATGTCTTGAAAATCCAAACATAGGGCATTTGCAATCGAGTCTCGCTGCAATCATCTCGGAGTGGCCAACCTCCGAGTCAGAGTCACGTCGTCAGAACACCCATGATTTAACAGAACTCGTGAATGCCCAACGTCGCTGGCAAAACTTGTTAAACAATCGAAACAGTTTGAATCTCGACCAATTTAATTCCCAGCTAACAGAATTGAACTGGCCAGAAAGCTTTACCAAACCCGCTGATTTTGAGTCTGTGACCACACTCATCAGAACCGAGCTGACAGCCAAAGCAGAACAAGCATCCGAGAAGCAAGCGCAACAGGCCGCCATTACAGAACTCCTAAATAAACTGGAATCTGAAATTGAAGCTGGTCACATTAAGGCCGCCGGCCGTGCTCGAACTCGCTTAACAAAAGGTCTTGAGTCATTTCAACCAAATACTGAACAAAACACTCGCATTCAGCAGCTGCTGGCTAAGCTTCAGGAACTTAAAGATTGGCAGGGGTTTGCTACTCAGCCGAAACGCGATGAACTGTGCCTGAAGATGAAAGCGCTGGCTGAAGACAGCGCAATTGCGCCACCGGAAAAAGCCAAAGCGATCAAAGAACTACAGGAGGAATGGAAAAAACTAGGTTCCTCCGACAGCCGTCCGGCTCAAAAGTCCTGGAGTCGATTTAAGAAACTCGGCGATTTAGCCTTTGCACCCTGCGCCGAATTTTTTGCAGAACAAGAGAGTGTCCGTCAGAAAAATCTGGAACAGCGCGAAAAAATTTGCGCCTCACTAGAATTGATCACCACAGATCAGGACTGGTCAGCGGTAGATTGGAAATCCATGATAGAGGTTGTTAACCGCGCAAAATCTGAATGGCGCCAGTACGGAAACGTACCAAGACAGAAAATTAAGAGTATTGAAAAGAGATTCGAGCGAGCACTTCAACCTATCCAGGCTCAATTACGAAAGGAACAGGGCGGCAATGCGGACCTGAAAAGTGCTCTCATTCAAGAAGTAGTTGAACTCCTCGAGCAGGATATTCCTACCTCAGAACTGGTTAACCGCACAAAATCAATACAGCAGCGTTGGAAAACGATTGGTCTCACCGACAGGCGCCAGGATCAAAAACTCTGGAAGGCATTTCGGCACCAGTGTGATGCCGTGTTCGCAAAACGCGACGAAGGTCAGCAAGCAGCCAAAACCGCTGCCCAGGAAACGGCCCAGGCATTTCGAACCCTGTGCAACGCCTTTAATCAACGGATTGAGAATGAGCAATCATTGTCCCGTGCCGACATTTCCGCATTTCGCAAAGAAACCTCAGCGATAGATACCGGCGCCAGGGGTCTCCAGGCTGAAGCAACAAAGCTGATCAAGAAAGCGGAAAAGCAGATTAAACAGCAGGCCCTCGCTAACCAGGAACATATGTTCAAAGAGTTCCAGCGCCGTTGTCTGTTACTCGACCGACTCGATTCCGGCGAACTTGCTCAGGCTGCAGTGGATAGCCAGCTCGAAGGGGATATTTCTCTGGATGCAAAATTGACAGAAGCCCTAGATGGCCGCTGTGAACGGAGCGAGCAAGACCAAACCCTGATTATCATCCGATTGGAGATTTTGGCGGAGCTACCTTCTCCGGAGTCCAGTCAGCAAGCTCGCATGGCCTACCAGGTTGAACGATTGAACAAAGAATTGTCCCTGGGACAAAAAGAAACCCGCAGCGCCCAGGAACAGGCTGAAACGCTACTTATAGATTGGTTTGCGACAAAAACAAAAATCTCTGAATTACAGTCACGCTTCGAACAGATCGCCATCAAGCTTGGACTACCCGTGTGATACATCCGTGGTGAGTGTCTCTATTGGGGCTGGTTGCACCAACAACCGCCCCGCTTAGCCAAACTTTAAGGTGATTTTAGCGCCGCCTAGATCACTTTTCGCTATTTCGATTTTGCCTTGATAACGATCAACAATCTCAACCACAACTGCGAGTCCAATGCCCTGGCCCTGGGCTTTAGAATCGAGTCTGGCGCCGCGCTGTAAGACACCTGCACGTTGCGCAACCGGAATTCCCGGACCATCATCCTCGACAATAATCTCCGTACCCTGGGCAGTTGATTCAGCAAGATGAATAGCAACCTGAGACTTACCATATTTGCAGGCATTGTCGACTAGATTCCCCAACAGTTCCATTAGGTCTCGCTCATCGCCGAAAAATGAACATGGGTTTTTTTCCAGATTGATTGAGTGATCTGGATACACTTTGGCCATTGCTGCAACCAGACGTTCAACAACAGGCGCCACCTCTATGTTGCTCTTGATTAAACTAGAAGCATCACTCATTGCACGGGCTAACTGGTAGCCAACAATTTCGTCCATGCGCCCAACCTGTTCATCAATGGTCTGCACTACTTCAGGAACCGACGCACCGGTTTCAAGCTGGGCGGCACTGCCTTTTAAGATGGCTAGCGGTGTTTTGATACTATGGGCCAGATCTGCCATCGTAGTCCGATATTTTTCTCGTTGGGTTCGTTCGCTAGAGATCAGAATATTCAGGTTACGGGTCACCCCACTTAGCTCACGGGGGTAGTCACGGCCCAGGGATTGTCGATCACCACTTTCGATGGCAGCAAGATCAGTCGCTAGCCCCGCGAGCGGCTTTAGCCCCCAGTTCATCATCAGTGCCTGTGCGGCAATCAGGAGCACACCGACTAATACCAGCCAGCCCCATAGATTATTGCGGAATCGACTCAGTTGCTTCAGATATGCATCCTCTGATTCCATCACGACAAACACAAACTCCTGGGCTTCATCTCCCGCACCCACCCAGAGGATTTTATAAGAAAGATAAAAAATATTGTGGTTCGCAAGCTTTTCAAATCGCTCCTCTCCAGGTTGCAATGCGCCATACTGGGATTCAATTTGCTGGGGAGACAGATCAAGGGTGATGGTCGACGGACTACGCCAGAGCTCCTGACCACCGTCGTTGCGAACCAGGGCATAAAGGCCCGAGCCTGGATTATTAAACCTGGGTTCCTGTAATGCCTCGGGAAGAAACAACTCGCCCTGGTCGACCTCCGTCACCGACAGCAAACCGTATATTTGAATGCGTAATTTTTCTTCGACGCTTTGCTCAACACTACGTTGAAATGCCTGGTCCAGTACCACGCCCATTAGTCCAAAAAACACGAACATGACAATCGCCGCGGACCATAACATTCGACTCCGCAGCGAGAAGGATTTACTCATAGGTCAGTCTAGAATTAGATTGCAGCAATCGTGAAACGATAACCTTGACCTCTTACTGTCTCGATCGGTTTCAGCGCATTTTTAGGATCTAGCTTCTTTCGCAGTCTACCGACAAACACTTCAATGACATTACTGTCCCGATCAAAATCCTGATCGTATAGGTGTTCCGTCAGCTGTGTTTTTGAGACGACTTCCCCCGGACGCTGCATCAGATAGTGCAAAAGATTGTATTCAAAAGCGGTCAGGTCTATGGGTGTTTCGTCAACTTTAACCCGCTTACCTTTCATATCCATGTGGATTGGACCACAACTCAAAGCTGGCTTCAGCTTACCGGAAGCTCGTCTAATCAGGGCGTCCAATCGTGCCAGTAGCTCCTGCACATGAAAGGGCTTCACCAGGTAGTCATCTGCACCGGCAGCAAGTCCATCGACCTTATCCTGCCAATCTGCCCGGGCGGTCAGAATCAAAATAGGATACTCACGCCCTTCTTCACGAATTTTTTTGACGATATCCAAACCTGGAACCTTGGGTAAGCCAAGATCAATCACCGCAACGTCATAGGAGTACTTCTGGGCTAAATACAAACCTTCCATGCCGTCGGATGCCTGGTCGACCTTGAAGTCATGACGTTCCAAAATTTCCTGCAATTGCTCGCGCAATTTGCTTTCGTCTTCCACTAACAATAGGCGCTTACTCATCAAAAACCTCGCCGCTGGTTGCATCAACAAACACGTATTTCACAACACCATCATTCGACAGTAACTTGATACGATACTGTCGATCGTTGTTTCGAACGGGGTTGATCGACAATATTTTACTGTCGGGGTAACGTTGTTTAGCTTGATTTGCAGCCTCCCGGCTACCGGTTCGAGCTCGAACATTACCCGGCAGAAAGTTGTCGGGTGCCTTGCGAAATTCTGCGGACCGTTGGTTGCCGCGTTCGGGGTAACTAAATGGGTTAGCCGACGCATCCACCGCCACCAATCCCATCATGACTAATCCCAAACATAGACCACGCATTTCCACTTTCCTCTCGTTTGACGCGTAAAGATGCAAAAATGAATTAAAACAAATCGTGACTAGCTAACCGGTGAAACTGACAATCGCAATTTGATCTTGTCGCCTGGATCTTCATCGGTACGTGTTGTGTAGATCACATCGTTAAATTCATATCGAACATGATAACCGACAATACGCTCTTCCTCACGATAATCGTTGATGACCCGACAGACCTCCTCGGTACTAGTGTAGCGTTTGCTTGAACGTTCATGACCCACAGCACTACCAATAGTGCCGCCCAATACTGCGCCTACGGCAGCACCCACTTTCTTGTTGGTTTTGTTGTGCCCAACCGCGTTACCCAGTGCTCCGCCGATCACAGCACCCAACACGGTGCTGACACCGTTATTATTTTGGCTTGAGTGGGTGACGGTTTCATCCCAGCATTCTTCCCGGGGAGTTGAAATACGAATGTTTTTAACGATAGGGGTAGCCTCAACAACGTCGCCATATTCGTAGCTTATACTGCCACTCGCCAGGGCCGTGGTGGATGCCAGAATCAGCCCTGCAGCCAGAGTTGTGCTTTTGATAGAACGCTGAATAATGTGTTTGTTAATGAATGTCATGGCTTCCTTCGCTATATGTGCAATGTGGAAGGCATAATAGAATCAGTCCCCTGAACAAAACCTGAACCCAGCCCTAGAACCGCGCAATCGATACAGGCACCCGAATCAAAGGCTTGAGCCTTACAATGAGCACTTAAGTGCCGGGAAACTTCTCAAGGTGGATCGAATGGTCCTGTTCCAGGGATAAACAAATAGTGGCCTCCGCTGCGTAGTCCCGGAGAAGCTGTCGGGTAATGCGCTCGTAGTACATCACAAACCGTTCTACTTCTGCCTGGGTCATGCGCCCGGGTCCAGCCGGTAATCCCTGCTCCTGTTGCCAGCGCCAGCGAGCTACACAGGAGAAGTCCGGAACCTTAAGAAACAGGCTTAGATCCGTTGAGAACAACTGCTGATAGGCATCGAGCTGTTCATTCACAAAGCGTCGCCAAACCCCATCCGCATCTGCTTGCCGCTCCAGTTCGTTTATTGGAGCGACAAGCGTTTCAAGTGCCTCGGGTTTTGCCCCCCAGCACCAGCCTTCAAAAATTAACAGCGTTGTGTCCTTAGTCGCCAAATCGTTATAACCCATCCGGTCGTCTTCAGACTTCGAAAACGCTGGCACCCGCATCACATCACCGTTGATAAATTGATTTCTTGCGGCAATGGCCAGGGCCAGATCGTGGGTCCCCGGTACTCCCCGGGTTTTTAGCATCGGACTCACCTCAACAAGCGCTTCTCGTTCCGCTCGGGTCAGATAAAAATCATCCAGTGACAGAACCACGGCAGAAATCGAAAACACGTCTCGAAGCAGATTCGACAGCAGCGAAGAAAAAGTGCTTTTACCACTACCCTGTGACCCCGAGACGCCGAGTGTTGTCTTTAAGTTGGATTTGGATCGGGCTTGAGATTGACCGGCGATCCACCCGGTGCATTGATACAGAATTTCAAAATAGCCATTGGGCAAATTGAGGTTCATGTCTCGACAGGCAAGGTCGAAGCTATGCCGTGCTGTAGGCTCTCCGACCATTAGAGGATCAGGCGCCGGAATGGCGGCATGGCATCTAACAACATAGACCCATATCGCTGGGTCACCAGTCTTCGATCCAGAATCGAAATTGTGCCCGAGTCCGTCTCTGTTCTTAACAGTCTGCCGCAGGCTTGAACCATACGTAGGGCCGCATCGGGAATCATAATCTCTTGAAAAGAGTTACCGCCCTTTGCCTCAATCCACTCGCTTAATGTTGCACCCACCGGATCGTCCGGCACAGCAAAAGGAATTTTAATAATCACCACGTGATCACAATATTTACCGGGTAAATCGATGCCCTCAGCAAAACTCGCCAGGCCAAAAATAATGCTGGATTCCCCTTTATCAATTTTTTCTTTGTGGCGGGCAACAATTTCGGCTTTGCCTAAGGTACCCTGGCTCATCACGCGCTCTAGAAACTCCCCTGACAATAAATCTGTGACTCGAAACATTTGTCGCCAGGAGGAAAACAGAACCAGACCGCCGCCAACACCTTTTAACAGACCCGGCAATATCTCCGCCACTTCATCGGTATGTTCATCGGCTTTTCTCGGGTCCGTACGCATTGCGGGAACCTGCAGTGTCCCCTGCTCCTGAAAATTAAACGGACTTAACAGGGCCGTAAAGCGATTATCGTCGGCAATGCCCACCCGGCGAATAAATCGAGAGAAATCCGCGCCAACCGCAAGGGTTGCCGAGGTAATGACCGCACCAAAACACCGTGACCAGAGTAAGTTTTCAAGGGCGTCATTCACTGCGACAGGGCTCGCATTTAACATTAACTCTGCGCCTTCACGGTAATTGATCCATCGAGCTTTAGGTGGCGCGTTATCTGGGTCCGCAACCATAAAATCCTGCCAGAGTGCCGTGCCGGTCTGGGTTCGTGCGGACGCCGCGGCAACCTGACCAAGCCAGGGCTCAATAGCGTCTCGATCTCCTGGGTCGGTGTCGGTCACTCGCTCTTCAAGGGCAACCTCAAGGTGTTGAAGTAGACCTAACAACCGTTGACTCTCCTGCAACAGCTGCTGACTCAATTCGCGGTGGTGGGGTTCAACAACACCACCTTTGAACCGATAGCGTCGATCCGTTTCATTCCCTTCAGCATCAACCTCAAGCTCAAGAAAAACCGCCGCGGCGGTTTCCAGGGTTCCAACCAGGTCTACGGTGGCTGACTCAAACTGCCCTAAACCCCTGGGCAAATTACCCACTTGACCAACTTCGTCGCCTAGTTTTTCCAGCATACCCGGCAGGGATTCTAGCCAACTCTGGGTAGATCGAATTTGTAAAAAATTAAAAAAGTGATTAATGGCCTTGTCGGGTAGATGATGGCCTTCGTCAAAGACATAAATGGTTTCTTCCGGCGCCGGCAGCACTGCCCCGCCCCCCATCATCATATCCGCAAGTACCAGGTCATGATTGGTGACAATACAATCAACATTATGAATCTTTTCTCTGGCACGGTAGAAATAACAGCTTTCGTAGTGTGAACACTGGCGTCCGGTACATTGGACATGGTCAGTGCTGATTGGGCTCCAGGCCGCATAGTCTATTTCTGACTTCCAATTGTCCCGATCACCGTCCCATTCACCCTTACCCAGGCTAGCCAACATCGCCTCATACAGGTCTCGGTGCATTTCTGAGGGTAGATCACCCTCGGGGAAAAACTCGTCGTCATAGAACGCCAGTGTGTGATTGTCTGATTGGGTTGATGCCAGCACTTGATCCAACTTCGAGAGACATAAATATCGGCGCCTGCCTTTTGCCAGCGCGTAGGTAAAATCCAGCCCCGAGTGTCTAGCGATATCCGGCAAATCAACAAATACAATCTGCTCTTGCAGGGCAACGGTTGCCGTTGATATCACCAGACGTTTCTTCAGGGCCTTGGCAATTGGCAAAGATGCCATGGCATAGGCGACGGTCTTGCCCGTCCCGGTACCCGCTTCGATGACACAGATATGTTGATCCGAGACACGATTACCCTCTTCATCCATGTCAATACCCCCTAGAGTATTGGCAATATCAGCAATCATGCGCTTTTGACAATAGCGTGCGCTATAGCCCTTAGCCGCTAATAGTGCGCTATAGGCCGTTTGTATCTCTTGTTTGACTTCCTTCTCTAGCATCGCTCGCTTACAATCTCGTTACATTGTCCTATGACAGCATGCACTAGCATGAACCCCTTCACTAACATTTCGGAATCGCTATGGGCGACAAGAAAGACAAAAGATCAGCCGCGGATCGTCGATCCGACGACAGGCGCCAGGATAACGATCGACGTGGCTATGACGACGTTGTCGATTTCGAACGACGCCATCAAGATAGCCGACGGGATGGTTCAAGACGACTCGGGCCGCGACGACAAGACTAGTCGTTGGTCTTTTTGTCTAGCACCTACTTCTTTAGGTGAATATCTTCCAGAACCAACCTTTCTGTAATTCCTTCTCGCAACCATTTAGCTGACGCTGATACAGATCCGAACGGCTGGAGACTTTCTTTGCCACATCCTTCAGCCAGGTTTTATTCCGAAAACTTCGCTTTGAGAAACCGCCCTGCCCCTCATGGTAGGCAAGATAAAGATGGTAGGCGTCGGTCTTTTGAATTTGGTTTTTCCTAAAACTCTGGTCGTTATACCAGCCGACAAAATCAATCGCGTCTTCAAAGTTGTTGCGATCCGCCGCCCAGGATCCAGTTGCCTTCTTGTAGCCCCGCCAGGTTTCATTGGTCGCCTGTGCATAGCCATAGGCACTTGCCGGTCTCGGCCCCGGCAGGACCCAGAGTATCTTGGTGCGAGGTGGTTTCGCCCGGGCTTTAAATCTAGATTCCTGGTAAATAAAGGACATCATCACCGGTATAGAACTGCCCCATTTTCTTTGGGCATCCCGGGCGTCGTCGTACCAGCCGCTTTTTTCCGCAAAAATTTCGCAGATATCCCCTTGATCCTTGGGTGGCGCTGTTGTGCAGCCGGCCAATAGAATCAGAGTGATTAGCGATAGCGCGTTTTTCATAATTCGTGCTCTTGCAGGAGTTTGATAAGTTCGTCCTCGGTCAATATGGGGATATCGAGGGATTGAGCTTTGGTTAACTTCGAGCCAGCCGCGTCTCCAGCAACCACAAAGGAGGTATTTTTCGAAACTGAACCCGCAACCTTTGCTCCCAGCGACAGAAGCCGGGCTTTTGCTTCGTTACGGTTTAACGTTGATAGTGTGCCGGTTAAAACAAAGGTTTTACCCGTAAAAACAGCAGATTCTGCAGCTTTCGGCAAGGGATCCCATTTTACGCCACTTTGCCTAAGGCGAGATATCACCTCAATATTCTCGGGCTGAGAAAAGAATGTTGCGATCTTATCAGCAACAATTGGCCCAACATCCGGGATGGTGACCAGGGTTTCTCTATTGGCATCTAGCAATCCATCCAATTCAGAGAAATGTACCGCCAGACTCCGGGCTGTGGACTCCCCGACTTCTTGTATACCCAGCGCATAGATAAATCGCGGCAATGTCGTTTGTTTACTCTTCTCTAACGCCTCTAGCAATTTGTTGGCAGATTTAGGTGCCATTCTTTCCAGGGTAATGAGGTCAGTCGCCTGTAAGTGAAACAGATCCGCCGGAGTTGTAATCATATTGGCATCAACCAGTTGCTCAACCAACTTGTCACCTAAGCCTTCAATATCCATCGCCAGTCGGGATGAAAAATGCCGGATACTTTCTTTGCGCTGGGCAGAACACACCAGCCCACCGGTACATCTTGCGATCACCTCCCCTTCTGCCTGTATCACCGCCGAACCACAGGCAGGGCAGACAGACGGGATCTCAATGACTTTTGCCGTATCGGGTCGTTGTTCTTTCAGGCTGGCGACCACCTTTGGAATCACATCACCTGCCCTCTGGATCAAAACCATGTCACCAATCATCACATCCAGGCGTTGCACCTCATCCATATTGTGCAGCGTGGCGTTACTGATCGTGACACCACCAACTTTTACAGGCTCTAATCGGGCAACTGGGGTAATAGCCCCGGTGCGCCCGACCTGAAACTCTACATCTAACAATCGGGTAGTGCCTTCCTCAGCGGGAAACTTGTGGGCAATCGCCCAGCGCGGCGTTCGAGTTAACATCCCCAGGGTCTGCTGGGCCTCGATTGAATTAACTTTGATTACAACCCCATCAATTTCGTATTCGAGATCGTCACGGTGCACCAGGATGTTGCTGTAGTAATCGATGCATGCGTCAACACCCGAGACCGCCTGGGTAGCGGAGTTTGTTCGTAAGCCCCAGGTCTTGAGGGTGTCCAGAATTTCACTATGTTTGTTCGGCAGGGTCCCGCCCTCAACCATGCCCACTGAATAACAAAACATGGTGAGTTTCCGTTTAGCCGTGAGCTTAGGGTCGAGCTGACGAAGGCTCCCGGCGGCGGCATTTCTTGGATTGGCAAAAACCTTGTTGCCTTCCATTTCCGCCGCTTGATTGAGGGCCTGAAAGGTTCCCTTGGCAATATACACTTCCCCGCGTACCTCAAGCCGATCGGGATAACCACTACCCCTTAGCTTCAACGGTAGCGAAAGAATTGTCCGGGCATTTTCAGTAATGTTTTCTCCCGTTGCACCGTCACCCCTGGTTGCTGCCTGAACCAGCACCCCTGCTTCGTAGAGCAGACTGATTGCAACACCATCAATTTTGGGCTCACAAACATATTCAACCAGGCTACCCGTCTCAAGGCGGGCACGGATACGTTTGTCAAAATCCCGCAGATCATCAGCGTTAAATGCATTATCTAACGATAGCATCGGTAATTCGTGGGTCACCTGGGTGAAACCTTCAAGGGGTTTAGCCCCTACCCGTTGGCTGGGTGAATCATCGGTGACAAGTTCAGGAAACTCAGCCTCAATTTCCTTCAGTCGGCGAAACTGACGATCGTATTCCGCATCGCTAACTTGAGGTTGATCCAGGGTGTGATAAAGATAGTTGTGATGGTCAATTGCATCACGAAGTTCGGCTAGTTCTTTAATCGTGTTTTTTGCGGCAGCCATTATTTGTGATTCTTGAATTCGTACTCTTCAAGTTCTTGCCGACAGTGCTCAATGGTCTGGCTGGTCATCACACTTCGTGTCTCATCCCGAACTTCACCACCGAGTTCTTCCGCAATCGCATCAGCAACCGACAGCATCTCCTGAAACACTAAGGTGGGTTTATGTAATTCATGCACTCGCATAAACATCGAAACCGCAGGTGTCTCAATGTTAGGCATTTCATTTAGGTCAAAGCTACCCGGCTCCACCGCATTCATCAGGCTAAAAATATCTTTACCGTCGCGCAGTCGATGGAAAATATTCATCTCACCAATCGACATTTGCTGACTAACTAGACACTCAAGTAGCTCCTGACCATTAAACGGCCCACCGACCGACATGATGTTAATCACCATGTACTTTTCTGGAAGGTTTTTAGGCAGCGGTTTAGGGCCAGGCTTAGCCTCTTCGGCTTGAACTTCAGTGATTTTTTCTACTGCGGGCTCATCATCAACGGGATCCATCAATACCGGCACAGATTCTTCAAGATTAAGCGAGGTTTGTTCAGACATGAGCACCCGGGCGCCGCCGTTAGGCAACTCAGCTCGAAGCATCGTGAGCTCATCGCCGCTTTCCACGTCATCGCTCACTTCAGATACAAAAGACTTATCCAGAGACATCTTCAGACTGTTGCGATTCGTCCGCATTCGCCAATAGCCATGGATCAGGATGCCTGCAATAAATACAGGGCCCAATATCAGTAGCCAATCTCTCAAACCGAACTCTGCGAAGAACTCCGTCATAGATTTCGCCTCTTATCCGCGCTAAACCGCTGCCAACGCTACAGCCTCATCAACATCAACCGTGACCAGTCTCGACACGCCTGGCTCATGCATCGTCACACCCATAAGTTGCTCCGCCATTTCCATCGCAATCTTATTGTGAGTGATATAGATAAATTGAACTGTGCGAGACATCTCTTTCACCAAATTAGAGTAACGCCCAACATTGGCGTCATCCAAAGGTGCATCAACCTCATCAAGCATACAAAATGGTGCTGGGTTCAAACTGAAAATCGAAAAGACCAAAGCAATTGCGGTCAGGGCTTTTTCTCCACCGGATAGCAGATGAATACTAGAATTACGCTTGCCCGGGGGTCTTGCCATTAAACCAACGCCCGTATCCAACAAATCCTCACCGGTCATCTCAAGATAGGCATGACCGCCGCCAAATACTTTGGGGAACAGTTGCTGCAACTTGGTATTCACCGTGTCGAAGGTCTCTTTAAATTTGGTCCGGGTCTCAATATCAATTTTGTGAATGGCGTTCTCAAGTGTTTCTAACGCACTAACCAGGTCTTCATTTTGCGCATCCAAATACTGCTTACGCTCGGACTGAACTTTAAATTCGTCAATGGCTGCCAGGTTGATTGCACCCAGGCGTTGCACTTTGTTACCGATCCGGGTCAGATTCTCTTCCCATTCCTGCTCATTCGCTGCTTCCGGTAGTGTCTCCAGAACGGCGTCTAGATCGTGCTTATCAGATTCCATTTGTTCTTTAATTGTATTGCGCCGCACTTCAAGGGCCTGCCAGTCCATGCGAACCTTATCGAGACTTTGCCGAACCTGTTCAACTTCCTCTTCATATTTACTGCGGGACTGCTCAAATTCACGAATCTGGTGTTCAATGCCTTGAACCTTCTGACGAAGCGCCGCCAGTTCATTCTCGACTTCGAGACGTTGCTCCAGATGGGCAGAAAGCTCCTCCTTTAACTGGACCTGGGGCTCTTCACTCTCACTAATACTGGTCTCAAGTGTTTGTTTGCGCTCGGCAAAAATACCTTGTTGTTCAACCAGACGGGACATCGCCTGTTCCGTTGCGGATATTTGTGACTTCACGGTCTGAATACGCAGGTCTAATTGATGGGCAGTATCTCTGTCCTGACGGGCCTTATCACGGGCCGCCATCAAGGCATTTTGTTTGGCTTCACGGTCCTGTCGAAGTTGTTCGCGATTTGTTGTGTCCTGCTCCATTTGATCCATGGCTGCCTGCAGGCCATTTCTCGCGGAACTCAATTGTTCGCTATCAGCCTCAAGCTCAATCACACCCTTTTCGATTTCTTCATTCGCCCGGGTCAATTCTGTTTTGATTTGTTCCGCCTGGAGGGTTTTTGCCCCCAGCTGCGCACGGGTTTCACTAAAGGTGCGCTGCTGTTCTGCGAGTCTATTGGCCAGCTCTTCCCGGTCGGTTTCAGCCACTTTCAAGCTTGAAACACCCTCATCTAGGCGAACCGTTAGATGATCTACTTCTTCATCAAGCATTTCGATCTCAGTACCAAGGGTTTCCAACTCTGACTGGCGCTTCAAAACGCCCGCGGTGGCATCCTGGTCCTTACTGACCCTGAGCCAGTTCTTGCCGAGCCAGATACCTTCCGGTGTGATCACAGACTCACCGTTCGACAGTGAACTGCGCATTTGTAACGCTGAACCGAGGTCCTCTGCAATTCGAACACCGCCGATTAGCTCAGATAAATTAAACTTACTGGTGACCTTACCGGCGAGATATCCTGCCTCTGGCGCAATCCCTGAGCCCGAATCAGCAACGCCCGGCTCAAGAAAATTTAAGGAACCCTTGGCAAAATCCTGCAACGGTCCATTAAGGCCGCTGATATCGTCAACGGTGACGGCCTGCAGATAATCACCGAGCACTGTTTCCAGGGCGATAGACCATTCATCTTCAACTTTAATTTGTTCACCTAAACGAACATTCTGATTGAGGTTGTTCTGCTCTAGCCAATTCATTTCAGCGTCGTCCTGCTGACCCAGCGCCGCTTGCTGTAGCGCTTCTAACGAGGCAAATCGACCGCGATTGTTTTGTAATCTGGTGCGCTTTTCGTTCAGGTCTGAGGACAGCAGTTGGTTCTCTTCCCGCTGATGTTCAATCCGGTCCGACACTTCCGACAGTTCAGTCTCAATTCGGCTGGTTTGTTCCTGCTGGGTATCCAGCATTGCCTCCAGGGGTGCAATCTCAGCTTCAACAGTGGAGCTTTCAAGTCGGCCGACGTCGTTACGCAGGGCACCCAGGCGGGTATTTAGGCGCTCAATCGATTGCTCCAAGGCTTCGATTCTGGACTGCTGAACCTGGCCTTTGTTCTGCGACTCGGCGGCAATACGATTAAACTCATCCCAGTTGGTTTGCCACTCCTGCATGGCCTGTTCAGCGGCGGTCAGCTGTTCGTTGGACGCGGTTTCTAGATCCCTCACCTGATCTTGCTGGGGTTCTGTCTGGGCTAGTTCGTGCTTAAGCTCACCCAACTTGCGCTGGTCGCTGTCAATGTCCGCGCGAATTTTGTACCAGTTTTCCGAGACTTCTTCGAGGTCCGTATTGAGCTGTTGATTGCGTTCATTCTGATAACGGATTGAATCCTCAACCCTGGCAATCTCAGTGCCGTAATCGTAGTAGCGTTTTTGGACCTCATTGACCTGATCATTAAGGGTCACGAGTTCTGCGCGCTTTTGCTCAACCTCAGCATCGACATGGCGCTGATCCGCAATACGTGCTTCCTGCTCAACCTGGAGCTTGCCAATATTCTCTTCTTTGCGCTTGGCTTCAGTAGAAATTGTTTTCCACTTTAAGCCCTGAAGCTGGGACTGAACTTCCCGCTCTTCTGCTTTCAATTCTGTATATCGTTCCGCCGCCTTGGCCTGACGCTCCAGATGATGCAACTGGCGCTCAAGTTCATCCCGCAGGTCACTCAAGCGATCGAGGTTGTCTTTAGTGTGAGAGATACGACGTTCGGTCTCTTTACGTCGTTCCTTATATTTCGAAATCCCGGCGGCTTCTTCGATATAGACCCGAAGTTCGTCGGGCTTGGCCTCAATCAGGTTGCTGATCATGCCCTGCTCAATAATGGCGTAGCTGCGGGGCCCAAGCCCGGTGCCAAGAAACACATCGGTAATGTCTTTACGGCGACATTTTTGGCCGTTCAGGAAATAGCCGGACTGCCCGTCCCGGGTGACCTGGCGCTTAATTGAGATTTCCGCATAGGCGGCGTATTCGCCGGCCAATTTACCCTCGGTATTGTCGAAAACCAGCTCGATACTGGCCTGCCCGACGGGTTTACGGGAAGTGGAGCCATTAAAAATGACATCCGCCATGGATTCGCCACGTAGATTCTTGGCAGAAGATTCCCCCATGACCCAACGTACAGCATCGATGATATTCGACTTGCCGCAGCCATTAGGGCCAACAACGGCACAAAGATTGGTGGGGAAAGGTACTGTTGTAGAGTCTACAAAGGATTTGAAACCAGCGAGCTTAATGGACTGCAATCGCATATAACTACTGTACTCCGAACCTGACGAGGCGGCACCACGCAAGGACGATTAGAAAGGCCGCCGACAGTCGGCGAGGGTGTATGTCGCAAACCCGATATTCTAAGCTAATTTCTGGTTCGGTGCTTGTGGAAATTAGTCGCTGGCGACAAGATTTGGCCGACTGGTCGTCTCTAGCCGCTCGTAGAGATCCAGGAAGTTGAACACCAGATCCCCGAGATCGCGGGGCTCAGAATTGGTCAGGAAGACCATTCCGGTTTGCAGCTCACGATTAAACACCATTTCACTGCGCATACCTCTGACATAACCCCCATGCTGGACAAAACCCGCATGGTCCTTGTAGTCAAATACCCGCCAACCCAGGCCATAGGCGACATTTTTGATGCCCCGGCGCCATTTGTAGTGGGCCTGCTGCCGGGTGGTGGAGATGACGCCGCGCTGCAGAACCTCAAGCATTTGATCATTTAGAACTTCCGGCTCCTGTCCCAGTTGGGCCAATAACCAGGAACGCATATCGTCAATACTGGCATTCACCCCCGCAGCGGGCGGAATACGGTAGTAATGGTCCGTGGTTCTGGCCGGGCTCCAGGCTTTACCGGTCCAGATATGGGGCTTAGCGTGATTGGTATCGGACAAAAACGCTTCTCGGCCAAAGGAGGCACGGTGCATGCGCAATGGGTCAAAAATCTTTTTCTGCACGTAGCTTGGATAGTCGAGACCGGTTTCCGCCTCAACCACGTCACCTACCAGACTAAACACCACATTTTGATAGCCATAGCAGCTCCCCGGAGGGCAAACAAAGTCGACCCGATTGAGGCGCTTTACAATACGCTCGTAGGACATATTGTCCTCTACCAGGTTCGTGTAGGCATGGGGCATCAAGCCGCTGGATTGGGACATCAAATGTTCCAAATTGATCCGGGCGCCGTAGTCTTTGCGTTTGAATTTCAGGTTTTTGACACTGTCAGTCACGGGGCTTTGCCAGGATAAAGGGGTTTCCTCTACTAAAATGGAGGCCGCGGCCGAGGCAAAGGTCTTGGAAATGGAGGCAATCCTGAACAGGGTAAATGGCGTGATCGGTTCTAGCGCACCGGCTTGACGCACACCCCAGGTCTTTTGCAGAACTACCTCGCCATTGACCACCACCACAATTGCAGAACCGGGCACCTGATCAATAATGGGTGACAGCAGCGTTGATTCAAGCTCCTGGACAAACAGGTCGGTGTCGCTGGCATCCGCCGGAGCAAAAACCGATGTCACAGCCGACACCAGCAGAGCAAAACCCAGATAACAAATCTGGGTTCGCAGCGTAAATAAGGGGGCAGGTCTTGATTGCATCGCGCAAGGTTAAAGCAGCGACCACAGCCGCGCAATCCTAGACTGCAACTAAGCCAAAGATTTATCCAAATCTGAAGACCAGCCTCGGGCGCGGCTGATGCTAACCGGCAAATTCCCGTAGCGGCTTGGAGTGACGCCACTCGGCCAACAGGGTTCGCAAAGAACTGACAAATGCCAGGGGCTGATCCAGAAACAGATGATGCTGAGCCTCCGGAATGCCAACAAAAGGCACAGACTTATCCAGTACATCAAACATAAAGTCCGCAATATCCTGACTAAACAAATAACTGTCCTCGCCGTAGATTACACCGACCCGGCAACGCAAATTGGCCAGGTCCTCGTGCATGGCAGTGCCAAAATCAAACTTGCGGAACATTGTGTCATCAAACTTCCAGGTCCAACCATCATCGGTCTGCTTTAGCGAGTGGGTGCCGATGTAATCCATAATGTAGCGGTTATTACAGTCCTGGGGCGGCATCAAGCGAAACCGTTCATGGGCGGCTTCATAGGTTTCATACACCCGCTTGGGTTTGATCGGTGAACGCCGGGGATCTCGCTCCCACTGAAAGTCCGGTGGTCGCACGGCGGAATCCACCAGCACAATCCCGGCCAGCTTGTCTCGATAGATCAGTCCTGTCTTCAACGTGATAAAGCCGCCAAAGCTATGGCCAATCACCACCGTGTCATCACCAAAGCCCGCGTCCTCACAAACCCCGATCACCTGCCGGGCAAATGCCTCCGGCGAGTATTTTTCCGAGTAACCACTGTCTCCAGCTCCTGCGAGATCAATCGCGGCCACCCGATAATCGTTGAGAAAAAATGGCGCAATAAACGTCCACCAGTGAGCATGGGCACCATTACCATGGACCAGCACAATGCCGGGCTTTTCAGCTGCGTTCTCACCCTTCTCCCAATACAGGTAGTGAATAGGGATGCGATCGACTTCAACATTTCGATCTTCAAAGGGCTCTGCAATGGCCCGGTTAAACCAGCCCGGGGCTTTTTTCTGTTCAGTCACGATAGGTACCTGGAATTTTGCGAAATCGAATTGGATAAGATGAGGAGTTTACCCCCTAACTATAGCCTGTGATGGCCGATGACTATCACTCATATATATTAGTGATATCAGGGGATATCTACGTTGTTGATTTTCAGGGAGTTGGTGGGTGTTCTGATCGTTTCCTTTATAGGACTGTGCGTCTATACATCTATACGTCTATACATCAATACGCCTATACGGCTATACGGCCTACACTGCACCCACTTCTTACTCTAGCTTCGGTTTGTACATTTCAAATTCTTTCTCATATAGCTTCATGGAACCAAGCGAAACCTTGGAGTTTTTAACTTCATTCATAGAGCTATCAATCCCGACCAAATAGACCTTCAGTAGCCAATTGCCAGGTTGATCATTCCTATCGAACGAAAAAGACTTCTTTAACTCCCTACCATTTCTAATTGAGGCTCCAATTGTCTTATCCGAAATTTTCACCCCATCAGGTCCTTCCCAGACCACAATAATCTGCAGCGTCTTGCCTTCGCTAGCGCGGACCTTCATCTCAAAACCAAAGTCAGTGCTAGGCGTCATTGGAATCCGATCCGTCATTTCATATATTTCAAACTTTGTGGGTACCCGATCAATATGACTGCCCGTGAGCGGCCTTCCGCTCTTAGTTGCGATGCCGTATTGAATGTCGGATATCCGAACGGAAATATCCTGAGCATGCAAAGCTGCGTTTTGAAACAAACTGAACAGAAGAATAAATGCCGGTAGCAATCTCCCTCTCACCAAACCAAAGCCCTCCCAACAATATCGATATGTTTGCAACCGGATTTAATGGAGCAAAAGACCCCGTTTATTTTTTCCGATTATGATGATCGCTTCCTAACACCCAATAACAATAGACGGCAATTATTGTACCGACTGGAAAAATCAACAGAAGCGTAGTGGTGTATGGATACGCCCACCATTTCATTGGCTTATATTGGAAAAGTGAGGTTGCGCCATGTAGCCCCCCCTATGATGATTGTTAAAGCCACAAGCCCAACAAAGCCCGACAGAGCGTAAGCCAGAATGGGATCAACATAAATGAACGCTGTGGGATGTAATAAATATCTATAGCCGAAAAAGACTGCGGGAAATAACGGAATAAACAAGAGCAACCCCGCGATTCTTGAATGTATCTTCTGATCATCCATCGCATCTAACGCCCGTACATGGGGCGCAAGGCAGCTTGCTGCGAAGCAGTTCCTCGTTCTTCTGGGCGTCTCCCAGCACCCACAGATAAGCCAATGCCATGAGTATAAATTGAAGGCATATGTATGGGCTGATATCAGCCAACCAGTCGGGAACGTCAGTGCTCCAAATCAGAACAAGAGTAAAAACCGTAATGACGGCGAACGACAAGAGAAGCCTCGACTTGCGTCGAGCTTTGTTAAGTTCTATGCACGAAACTAGTTCCTCTATCGTCTGCACTGTCATAGCGCACGTCCTCTAATTAGAAATGTAACGCCCGGCTGATTGGAGCCGCGCAGCGTAGCGGTGACGTAGCCAAATGAGCGAATCGAACGGATAAAGCAGCATGTCATGTATCCCCGAAGACAACGCTATTAGGGAAGAGTTGTACCGCTTCTGTCGCGAACTTGAACTCAGTAGCAACCCAAGAACCATTTGAAGTTTTGTATATTTGAAAGCGGGCGAACAACACTCCCTTATTGTAGTTAATAGCTAGAGAAATCATGCTTGAACGAGGCGAGATCTCATGTTCATCGATGATGTCGTGCCCTTCGTAGTTCCCGTAGAAGTCTTCTACTTGCCGTAATACATTGGCTTGTGACAGCGCATCTTTACTTCCTTCCAGCCCACTCCCTTTTATCCATACTTCTATCGCAGCGCGCGCACCTTCTTTAGAATACGCAGCAAGACCACGTTCTACTAAATCTCGTCCTGAGTCTGCAAAAACGCCTGACGCAAATGTCAGCGAAAAAATAAAAAATAAGGTTCTGAAAATTCTCATACATTCTCCATGTATACCTAACAACATAGCGTCCACCAAAATGGCGAATAGCTGAATCTGATTTGGATATGCTTCTTCATGTCAGCAACTTACTACTGTTCCAATAAAGTGTACAAACCTATAAGCGCAATAGTTTGTCGCAGGTTTGGCGATACCCCAGGGATTGACTATTTAATAGCCAGATTGGCGAAATATCACACCAGGTTTGTCTCTAATTCATACAGCGCCTGGATTGCCATTTGATAATCCATCGTCTCGCCGGCCCAAAGACAATTGGCAGGTGGAGCAGTTGGTAGGGGGATGGGACTGGTGGGAAGACCAGGACTGCTAGGAATGGTTTTGTTGAAGCGGTTAATAAACGTAAAGTGATTGAACAACTTCTCGCCTTCATTATTCGCCGCCGCTTGGATGCGGTAAGTGCCTTTGTGTAGTTCTCGGTGATGGAAGCGACACAGGGTCACGAGGTTATCGAGTTGGGTGGCACCACCTTGTGCCCAGTGTTTTATATGGTGTGCATCAGTAAAACGATGCGCTGTACAACCGGGATACTGGCAACAACCACGATCGCGGATGCGCAGGGCATGACGAATGTTGCGCGGGATGGTTCGCGACTTTCTACCGATGCTGAGCAGTTCACCCTCCTCTCCTTCTAATACAGTCGTTAAACCAGCATCACAGGCTAGTCGTTTGGCCACCTCCGGCGCGAGAAAATGATGATCCTCCACTGCGCCGGATTCAGGATTGACCCTGATATGCATAAATACCTGGAAACGCTCATCCTGACCAGGTGCTTGATCATCAGGTGGATGGGATAAGTAATGATCGGCGAGCCTAACGAGGGCATTAGCGCGGGTATCGTCGTAATCAGCTAAGTTTAAATTTGTTTCCGCGGAAACATTTGTAGAATCTACTTTAAGTTCTGCGTTTGTTGCTTCGGCCTCTTTGCGTTTCTCCTCCACGAGAATATCTAAAGCTTTTCTCACTAGAGCGCCGTCCTCTGCCCTTAGTCTTGCACGAATAATGACGCTGCCATCTTCATCGTCGTAGCAGGTGAGAGTGTTGTCTGGTTCAGAGTCTGGTTCTTGTTCTGGATCGGACAATGCATCGTTGGCCGCGTCAAAGTGTTTACAGCGTCGAAAGGATCGGACCAACCGTTCCATATGAGCACCGGTGCCATAACGGGCAATGTCCAACAGATAGTTTTCATTCTCCGGCGTGGCAACGCGCGTGAGAGCACGTACCTTGGTGTAGCTGATTTCACCCGTACTGAAAGCTTCATCCACCCTGGGCAGGTCTGCAAGGGCACGAGCTGTTCGAACCTTTTCCCGGGCCATCACGCTGTTCATTCCGAGCTTCCAATTCAGCCAGTGGGCAAAAGACTTAATGCCGTCACCCTGCCAACCATTCGCTTCATCAAAGCGAGCGAGCAGTTTGATAAAACGATAGGTGGCGGCTTCGATCTGCGCACCTAGTGTGAGTAGTTCTTGCTCGAGGCTATTTATATTGCCGTGATTGACAGTGCTGTCGTCCAGCGAGGAGCTGTTTATATCCGCTGACCCGCCGTTGTAAACCTGTGAATTCAAGGTTTCTTGGAGCATAGTGTCAAATCGCTATCTATGTATATTTATACAGTATAATAAGTGAATCTAGCTAAGCTGAGAAATAATGGTTTCTTCTATGTAGGGCGGGGCTTATTCGGTGTTGATGATGATGAGAGTATTGGCCACCCTAAGGCATTCTAAATTCCAAGGTTAAGATCAGAGTCGCTACAGCGGCCCCCAATTCTTCTTGGCTCGACAATGTCAATTCGTTAGGGCATCTTAGGTTTCAATCACCAAAAAAATTGTCAGGATTTAGCGATGCGAACACTTAGAGGTCAATTGCATGCAGTCGCGATTGCCCTAGTACTTGCAGGGCTTCACTCTCCACTTTCCTCTGCCGATTCTAGCAATCAAAATCTTACAAGAATTATACTTTCTGATTCTTTGACTCTTCGAATGTCCGACGGAGAGATTTACCACGTTAGCGCTGCTGCTCAAGTCACAAAAAATGGAAGAAAAGTACACCTAGTGGTCAACGAAAAGACCGTAGATAGAATCATCCATTTTCCCGACGACCCGGCTCGATTACGACATGAGGACAAAGGTACGGAGATACTAGCGAATTGTGATCTCGTTGTTGTCGATCGCGTTCATTTCTCTCGAAACATTGCACCGCGGCTTCCAAAGCAGAACAGACCGCCCGACTCAACAAAATTATATAGGCACCCCATGACGTGCGATGTGACGGTTGATGGTGAAAAAGTAGGCAAACTCACTTTCAAAAAGTACTTAATGACTCGAGAGGATTCTTAACTAAATGTTGGGGTCATAAGTATTGGGGTCAGAGTCGTTACACTGACCCCAATTCTTGCTGCAGAGGGATTGCCAAATACGCCCGCTTTATCGATCCTAGTAATCATATACGTGTCAGGAGAAATACTTACCACGCCAGGGTTGCTAGCGCATGCGGTTATCAAGGTTAGAATGAGAGGAATGAACAGTCTCAAGCAGCTCGTTTTCATCGATCCAATATCTTCGATTATCAAGTTTTTCTTCCTGTTACTATCTACATCTTCATGGAGAGATTCATCAATCTACAATTCTGCATCCAGAGCGGTCTAACAACATCTTGGTTACCAAATTGGAGAATAATTAAACCTAGTTTGCATTTGCGTCTTCATACCAACAACTTACTCCTGTTCCAATAAAGTGTGCAAACCAATTAACGCAATAGTGCTTCGCCGGGTTGGCGATATCAGAAAGATTGATTAATTAATCGCTAGATTAGAGAAACCTCCCAGCCTTTTCGCCAGCCTCGTTATGATCCAGGCCGATTACGCTATTGCGATAAACGTGCCGGAGGTTTTACTTGCCCAGCCCAGCCGACTCCTGACCTTGCTCTTCCAGACCAGGCGCACGATCATCCTGTTCAGTGTGTTCCTCACTATCGTCTTCGCCGTCCTCTTTAGAACCCTCTTCATCCCCCTCCCCATAATCTTCTTGTTGGGGATCAACCAGAGGCTCAACAACCTGCTGCTCAACAATCACCGGCTCATCAGCCTGCTTTTTAGCATCCACCTTCCGCGCCGTCTCTCCACCCATAAAAAGCATGATCAGTGCAAACAGCGCGCAGAACAGAAGTAGTCTTGCTCCCATGGTTAGCCTCTTGTTGGTGATGGGATAATGAAAATGTTTATGGAAATAAAAATGAGACAGCCGGAGTTTTCTATGGCTATCATTGCCGCTTGTTTTCGAGATGAGAATTGTAAGCAAACATGACCTATTGCGTCACCATTAGTCTAAACCAGGGCCTAATATCGGTTTCGGATTCCCGTACCAATGCCGGGGTGGATAATCTTAGCTCCTATAGCAAGATGCGGACTTATGGTATGCCCGGCGAGCGTCAGTTTGTGATTTGCGCCTCGGGTAATCTTGCTACTACCCAGAGTGTCTTTGATCAGATCGAACAGGATATTGAGGCCTCTGCAGACGTGAGTCTGATGACGGTCAAAACCCTGGTCGATGCGGCAAAATACGTCGGCAAAACGAGTGTTACCCAGCAGCGGCTCACACCCGGCGGTCATATCTTTGAAGCCAACTTTCTTGTGAGCGGCCAAATTATAAGGGCGCCCTGCAGGGCTTTTCTCATCTACCCCGAGGGCAACTACATCACGTCGAGCCCGGAGACGCCGTTCCTGCAGATTGGCGAAGCCAAGTACGGCAAGCCAATCCTTGATCGTCTGGTTAACGTTAACAGCTCTCTCGAACAGGCGGTTTATTGTGCGCTGTTATCGATGGATGCAACAACGCGCAGCAATATGTCCGTAGGGCCGCCCATCGACGTGAGCATGTATCGCAAAGACGAGCTAGATAAGATCAAGCATGTGCGATTTAGTGAGGACAGCCCGTATTTGCGCAGTTTACGAAACGCCTGGAATCGTGCGCTTCGGACGGCACTGGCGGACTTGCCGGAGGTCGACTGGGACGAACATTTACCTGAGAACCCATAACAAGTTGATCTAAATCTGCCTCGACCCTAGTCGAGCCGTTTTCTAAATCTCAACGTCGCGACAATCATGCCGACGACAAAAAACGCAGCTAGCGGCCAGATATCATCCAACATACTCCATAAGCCAGCATCCCTTAGCACCACACCACGCACAATTCGCAGATAGTGGGTGAGCGGAAAAATCTCAGCGAGCCACTGGGCCGCCCGCGGCATGCCCTCAAAGGGAAACATAAATCCGGACAGGAGTAGTTGCGGCAAGAAGGTCATAAAGGTTAATTGAAAGGCTTGAAACTGACTCTTGGCAAAGGTGGATATCACCAACCCCAGGGTCAGCACGCTGATAATAAAGATCCCCGCGGACAGATAAAAATCGATTAGGGAGCCCCGCAGCGGTACTGAAAAAAGTAACAATCCGAGACCGAGTATCAAGGTGACCTGGGCGTAGCCAATCAGCACGTAGGGAAAAATCTTACCGGTCATCAGTTCAAAGGATTGAATTGGGGTCGCAATCAACAGTTCGAGGTTGCCCCCTTCCCGCTCTCGAACGATGGCAATGGATGTAAACAGCACCATGGTTAAGGTCAAGATGACGCCACACAGGCCGGGCACAATAAATAGCGCCGAGCGTCGTTCGGGATTATAGAGCGCGCGGATTTGGAAGGTTTGTTGGCTGACCAATTGATCAACGGCTCCCAGGGGTAGATTGGCGATGCCCCTAACGGTGCCTAGAATTGCCGGATCGCTGTCGTTGACAAGAATTTGCGCCAGGGGTTGCATGCCCAATACCCGGCGCCGTTCAAAATCCGGCGGGATATAAAGTCCAACGGTGACGCTGCCTTTTTTCATTTCCCGTTCAATCTCCCAGATACTACTTTTGGGAATAAGACGATCGATGACCTGGGAGGCTTTGACACTGGCGATAAGTGCCCGCGAGGCGTGGGAATTCGACTCGTCCACCACCGCCGCGGTCAGGCCACGGACATCACTGTTGATGGCGTAACCAAACAACAGAGTCAGCACCAGCGGAATGCCGACAATCAAGCCGCCGGTTAAGCGGTCCCGGGCCAGATGGCGAAACTCCTTGGTCGCTATTGCCGCCATTCGAGACAGGGATAAACTCATCACCCAACACCCTCGGCATTCTGGGTTGCCATCACAAACACATCTTCGAGGTTAGGCCGAACCAGCGTTGCGCTACCCGAGAGGTTTTTTTCTGCCAGGACTGAATTAACAAAGTGCAGCGGGTCTTTGATGTCCCGCGCCACCAGGGCATGCAATCTAGATCCAATTTGCGCGACGTCCATCACGTTCGGTTGTTGCAGTAGGTGCTCCCTCACCTGTCGCGCCAGTGGTGTCGCAATCTCAACCACCAGTGCGGACAAGCCATCAATCAGAGTGTCCGGGGTGCCATCCGCAACCAACCTGCCTTGATCTAAAATAGCCAGGTGGTGGCAGCGTTCCGCCTCGTCCATAAAGTGAGTGGTGACTAATATGGTTGCGCCTTCCTCCACCAGGTCAAATAGGAACTCCCAGAACTCACGCCGGCTTTCCGGATCAACGGCGCTGGTTGGCTCATCCAGAAATAACAGTTCAGGTTTGTGGATGGTGGTACCCGCCAGCGCCAGGCGTTGTCGCTGGCCACCGCTCAGGGTGCCCGCCAGCTGATGGGCCATCGACTCAAGACTGAATCGAGCAATTTGTCCCTCTACCGCCGCCTTTCTCTCACCCCGGGGTATGCCATATATCTGGGCAAGAAAATTTAGATTTTCGAGAATTGTCAGGTCCCCATACAGGGAGAATTTCTGGGTCATATAGCCAATCTTGCGTTTAACCAATTCCGCATCGGTACGAATATCAACGCCCATTACTGTCGCAGTGCCCCGGGTCGGGAGTAGCAAGCCACATAACATCCGAATAGCGGTGGACTTACCGCTGCCATTTGGTCCCAGAAAACCGTAAATGCTCTGGCGCGGCACCGACAGGTTGACCTCATTCACCGCCACCAGATCACCAAAGCAGCGGGTCAGCCCCTGGGTTTCAATCGCAAGATCATTCATCTTGATGCGTCATTAGGCATCGCCGGGAATGTCACCTCAACGGGAATCCCCACGGGCAACTGATCGGGCTCAAATTCGCCGTCGACATTCACCTTGGCGAGATAGCTCAGCCGGGAACGGTCATTCTGGTTCAAGGCAAAATAGGGTGTGAATGCCGCCTGGGACGAAATAAACCGGAGACTGCCCGTCAGAGGCTGTTCTCTACCATCAAGCCGAATCAACGCCCGGTGGCCAATTTGCAGGGCACCCCGGGCCTCGGCGGAGACATGAATCCGCGCATAGGTTGGGCCTTCCGCCAGCATCGTCACAATGGGCACGCCAAGGGGCGGCCGTTCACCTAATTCAAAGGGCAGGGACTCAATTGTGCCGCTAATCGGCGCGATGATTTGCGCCCGGGTCAGGGTAAGCCTGAGATTATCAACCTCGGATATTGCAACCGCATGCTGGGCTCGGGCCTGATCAATCGACTCGGTTCGAGTGCCTTCCAACAACTCATCTAACACCGACCGGGCTTCCTGCCATTTTGCCACGGCCTCGGTATGTCGGCCCTTGATCAGGTCGACGGCATTAGCCGCAACCAACTGCCGATCAATGAGCACCAGGATACGATCTAGCTCAACCTGGGCAATATCACGGGCGCTCTTTGCCGCACGCAACCTGGATCTGGCCTGTTCAATTTGCTGCTGCCTCGGCCCTTTTTCCGCTTCCGCCAATACGGATCTGGCTGCAGCTTCCTTTGCCAGAGCCTGGGTCAACGCTATCTGGGGCCGGGCTGTATCCAACACCACCAGTACCTCTCCCGCCGCCACGGACTGCCCCTCGGAGACTAAAACCCGGGTGATCGGTTCATTTGAGTCCGCCACAAGATCTATCCGTTCCCGCTCCAGGGTCCCCAGTGCCACCGATGGGCCTGAATCACTACAGCCCACACCCAGCAGGACCATAGCTAGTAATGCCAGCCGAAAAAGATCATCCATTCGGTGCTCTCCCATCCCTGATACTCCCATTCCGAGTAGCAGTAGTTTGCCTGATTGATGGAAAGAATGAAGCATTGGGGATGGATTCCATAACCTGCATTCGCTACCCTTCGGCACCGGCTGTTTGCGTTCATCCAAAAGCCATTCTTTTGTCTTCAAAGTTTTATCCCAGGATTCCAAATTTATGATTTCTGTTGCACAGCGTATAGCTGAAGAATTATCTGTTCATGAACCGCAAGTCACCGCCGCCATTACCCTATTAGATGAAGGTTCAACCGTGCCCTTTATTGCCCGCTACCGAAAGGAAGTCACCGGCGGCCTGGACGACACACAACTACGAAACCTCGAACAACGACTGACCTATATTAGAGAGCTTGATGACAGGCGACAGGTCATCCTCAAAAGCATTGATGAACAGGGAAAGCTGACGGACCCACTCAAAGCATCGATCCTCACCGCTGACACCAAAACACGATTAGAGGATCTGTATTTACCCTATAAACAAAAACGTCGGACCAAAGCACAGATTGCCCGGGAAGCTGGCATTGAACCCCTGGCACTTCTGCTGCTGGAGGATCCTAGCCAGGATAAGGATCAATGTGCCGCCGGTTACATCGATGCCGAAAAAGGCTTTGCCGACACAGCCGCCGTATTGGATGGGGCACGCCAAATATTAATGGAGAAGTTTGCAGAAGACGCGGATCTACTCAACCGAGCGCGGGTATACCTTCAGGAAAATGGTGTACTAGAGTCCAAGGTTGCCAAGGGCAAAGAAGCCGAGGGTGCTAAATTTTCTGACTATTTTGACTACTCAGAACAGCTCAGCAAAATCCCATCCCACCGGGCCCTGGCGCTGTTTCGCGGACGCAGTGAAGCAATACTGCAACTTAATTTAAAGGTCGCAAACGAGGAAACCTTTGAGCGACATCCCTGTGAAGGGATGGTGGCGGCACAATTTAATATTGAAAATCTTGGCCGCCCCGCTGATGCCTGGCTACTCGATACCGTCCACCTGGCCTGGCGCGCAAAAATATTTCTGCACCTTGAACTTGAATTAAAAATGGATCTGAAAACCGCCGCAGACAAAGAAGCCATTCACGTCTTTGCCAGCAACCTAAGCGACCTGATGCTAGCGGCTCCCGCCGGACCAAAAGTGACTCTGGGTCTTGATCCAGGGCTTCGAACCGGCGTTAAGGTGGCGGTGGTTGACGGCACCGGCAAGCTTGTCGATACCGGTACCATTTATCCCCATGCACCGCGCAACGATTGGGATGGATCTATTCATACCCTGGCGGTGCTGTGTCAAAAACACGGGGTTGAACTGATTAGCATCGGTAATGGTACGGCCTCCCGAGAAACCGATAAGCTGGCAAAAGACTTAAAATCCCGCCACCCAGAATTGGCCTTTGCCACCTTGGTTGTGTCGGAGGCCGGGGCATCGGTTTATTCCGCATCGGAGCTCGCCTCAAAAGAATTCCCCGATATTGATGTGTCCATACGAGGCGCGGTTTCCATCGCCCGTCGCCTACAAGACCCATTATCGGAACTCGTCAAAATTGAGCCCAAGGCCATCGGCGTCGGGCAGTACCAACACGATGTGAGCCAATCCCAGCTATCCAAAACCCTGGAAGCTGTGGTCGAAGATTGCGTGAATGCTGTGGGGGTAGATCTGAACATGGCCTCTGTACCTCTGCTGACTCAGGTATCGGGATTAAGCCGGATGTTGGCGGAAAACATTGTTGATCATCGGGATCAAAACGGTCCTTTTGGTGACCGCCAGGCACTGTTAAAAGTCCCTCGCATTGGTCCAAAGGTATTTGAACAGGCAGCTGGATTCCTACGCATTATGAACGGCAGTAATCCCCTTGATGCATCAGCGGTCCACCCGGAGGCTTACCCGGTCGTTGAAAAAATTGCCGCAAAATCGTCAAACACCATCGCTAAACTGATTGGCGATAGCAGCTACATTCGAGGGCTAAACGCCTCGGAATTTGTTGACGAACACTTTGGCTTACCCACGGTCACCGACATTTTAAGCGAACTGGAAAAACCCGGCCGCGATCCCCGCCCTGAATTCAAAACCGCCACCTTCCAGGACGGCGTTGAAACCATGAAGGACCTCAAACCGGATATGATTATGGAAGGTGTTGTCACCAACGTAACCAACTTCGGCGCGTTTGTGGATATTGGCGTGCATCAAGACGGACTTGTGCATATATCTGCCCTGGCTGATAAGTTTGTTAAAGATCCCAGGACCATTGTGAAAGCTGGGGATGTGGTTAAGGTCAAAGTAATGGAGGTGGATATTGATCGCCGCCGCATTGCATTGACCATGCGCCTCACCGATGATGCCAAGAGCCACGGCGAAGATTCCCAGCGGGGCCCGCAAAAAGGTGGCGGCCGAAACAGCGGCTCGAACAATCGCTCTAACGGCTCCAACAGATCCAACAACAATGGCGGCAATCGGGGCCAGCAGCCTGCCCAGGGAAATTCAGCCATGGCAGATGCCTTGGCCAAAGCCATGAAGGACAAAGCTAAAAGTTAAGATGAGCCACTCAGCAGAAACACTTGCGCAGTTTAGCGCTGGAATTGCAAAGTCCGTCGAGCAAGGATTGCTGCCCGGCGCGCACCATGTTGTCTGGGAATCAGGCAAGATCATCAACCAACAAATTGTCGGCTACGCTAATGTCGAGAGCCGCTCAGAGCTCCATGAACATTCACTGTTTCGACTGGCTTCAGCCTCTAAACTGTTTGTTTCCATTGGGCTTCTAACGCTGGTTGAAAATGGCTCTATTGCTCTTACGGATCCCGTTTGGCAGGTTTTACCGGAATACCAGAACCTGAACTACTTTGGCCCCGACGGCGAGATCATCGCGTCGGAAAAGACCATGGTTATTGAAGACCTACTTCAGCATAGCTGCGGCTATGGCTACGGTGCAAAGGGGCACTACCGAACCGCCCTTATGGATGCAGGCTTGCTCGGCGTCGATAGCCTCGGAACGGACCATTGGCTACACCCCTACTCCCTACGCGACTGGGCCAAAGCGTTAGCCAAAGTGCCGATGGAAGCTGAGCCTGGCACCGCCGTTTCCTATGGTCTGGGCCACGACCTTGCTGGAGCGCTAATTGAAGTACTATCTGGCATGCCCCTCGACGAATTTATGCAGCAAATGGTCTTTACGCCACTTCAACTTAATGACACTTTTTTTGTGGTACCAAAGGCCCGTGAAAGTGACCTGACCAGTTTCTACAATGTGGATGATGGTCAATTGACGCGAATAGAAACCTCCGCCATGAGTGGCTTTATGCAACGGCCCACCAGTTTTTCCGGCGGCGGTGGTTGGGACATGTTAGGCAACGGCGGACTTGTCACCAGCGCCGGGGATTTTGCCAAACTGCTGCAGTTAATACTCGCCAACGGCGAACTCAACGGCGTGAAATTGTTAAGTCCAGCCCTTGCTGGAAAACTCAAGGCGGGGACAACCGATACACTTCAACAAAGTGAAATGCTGCCGGGCTGCACCTACTCCTATGGCGCATGCTGCGTCAAAGACCTGGAAAAATATTCCGGCAAAGGTCCCCTGGGGAAGATGTCCTGGGGTGGATCTACTAACACCTATTACTACTATCTACCGGAGCAACAAAGACTCGGTGTGTTTCTCACCCATACCTTTCCGTTTGCTCACCAAAACGCTATCTACCGCTTCAATGATCTCGCCGCAGAACCATCGGCCATATGATCACTCAGGATGAACCATCAACACTGCTATATACTCGCTATATACTAGCCGTCCGCTAATAACTCACGCCTAAATCTGGAACCGCCATGTTTTTTAAGAACGCCATGATCTACCGAATCACTCAGCCGCTTATGGCATCAGGCGACGAACTGCTCGAATTCCTCAACAATCGTGCTTTTGTGCCCTGTACCGGCATGCGGCCCTCGAGCTTTGGCTGGATCTCACCCCTGGGTGATATCGAGGACGCACCTTTAATGCATGAGGTTGGTGGTTGTTATTTGCTATGTGCCAGACGGGAAGAGAAAGTCATTCCACCCAGCGCACTAAATGAAATAATCGAGGAAAAAGTTGCCAAGATTGAAAGTGTTGAGGCTCGAAAGATTCGCGCCAAAGAAAAACAAAGCATCAAAGAAAATGCCCTGGCGGAATTACTCCCTCAAGCCCTGGCGCGATCTAAACAGGTCATGGGCTATATCTCGCCCAAAGATGATCTACTGGTCATTGGTACCAGTGCGCCGACGGAAGCAGAAATGTTTATCAACTGCGTTCGCGACTCAATCGGATCGTTTTCAGTGACGCCGCCCCAGGTTAAACAAAAACCCCAGGATGTATTCACTCGCTGGTTGGTGAATCGCCAACTACCAACCAACTTTAGCTTTGGCGATCAGTGTGACCTGCTAGATATTGAAGAAACCTCAACCGTCAGCTGTCGCCGGCAGGATCTTGAAACCCAGGAAATTCGAACCCACCTGGAAGCCGGAAAAATTTGTACCCGACTTGGCATTCGCTGGCATGGTGATTTGAAATGCGCAGTCGATAAGGACCTGATCCTAAAGCAACTCAAATATGAGTCCCTAAACGATGACAACATCGAAGATGATGACCCCATTGCTAAACTTGATGCCGCCTTTGTGCATATGACCCTGGAGTTTCGCCGCTTTCTGCCGGAACTTTTCGAAGCCTTTGGCGGAGAAACCCGCTCCGCCTAGGGCGTCCCAGCCCTGGCGTGCTCGACGTCAAGCCATTCTATTTTTGCACTCAGTTTGACCGCGGCCTCGTCGCCATGACCGGCCGAATCTGCGGTACAAACAAATAGCCGCTTGCCATCTGCCCCGCCCAGCATGCAGGCAAATACGCCGTTACCCGGATCAATCTCACGGGTAATCTTACCCCCCTCCTCAACCCGGATTATTTTCGACAGGGCGGGATCTGCAACCCAGATACCACCTGCCTCATCCAGACAAATTCCGTCGGGAAAATGAGGATCAATATCTGCCCAGACCCTACGGTTAGACAGATTACCGTTGTCAGCAATATCAAAGGCCGTGAGCTTACGTCCCCAGGTTTCACCAATGATCAGGGTCTTGCCGTCGGGGGTAATCACCGCCCCGTTGGGAAACTGCAAATCCTCCGCCACCACCCGTACGGAACCATCGGCTTCAACGCAGGCTAATTTGGCCATGACCGGTTTATTACCCGGCACTTCAATGTCATAGCCAAAGTTACCCACGTAGGCCCGGCCGGTCTGATCAACAACCATGTCGTTGCAGTGCCAGGTTGCAATTCCCGATAGATCCGCGTGCTCAACAAGCTGACCGTTTGCCTCCAGGCGCAGCACTTTTTGATCAATCATGGAAACAATCAGCATTCGGCCATCGGGTAACCAGCCGAGTCCAGAGGGCTGGGTCGGCACATCAGCGATCCGCTCGACATTACCATCCAGATCAACTGCCTCGACCACATGGCGATAAAAGTCAGAGTAATAAAGCCGCCCATCATGCCAGCGGGGACCTTCTGCAAAACTTAATCCGGATACCAGGGTAGTGAGACTCATCGTCATTCCTTTTTATTTTGGTTATTGATTATGAGATTTATTTTTCAGAGCTAGTCAGGAGAGCTAGTCAGGAAAGAAGTGTCTCCAGCCTTCCAAATCGCTAATGCGCATATAGGGGTTCATTTTTTTTGTTTCACCCAGAGTGGCATGGGGCACATCGCTGTAGTTATGACCGGGTAACAGTAGGGTGTCCTCGGGCAGCGACGCCAACTTTTGAATACTGTGATACATATCCTCCACATCGGAGCCCGGTAAGTCGACTCGGCCGCAGCCGTTAATAAATAGAGTATCGCCGGAAACCAGAGTATCTCGAACCTTAAAACATTGGGATCCAGGGGTATGACCGGGGGTATGTAAAAACTCCACCGTGACATCACCAATCGTCAGCTTGTCGCCGGAATCAATTTTCACCAGGTCGCTATCGGACACACCGGTGACTTTTTTGATGCCTTCGGCTTCCAGCTTGTGGACATAGGATTTGACGGGGTTTTTAGCTAACAACTCGGCAATACCCTCTACGGATTTGCTGCCGAAGGAACCGCCACAGTGGTCTGGATGATAATGGGTGATGAGGGAGGCCGTGAGGATGTAGCCCTTTTCATTAATTAGATTCACCAGTGAATCGATATCCCAGGCGGGGTCGACCACGGCTACTTCCATTGTTTTGCGAGAACCCACGATATAGGTGAAATTCTGCATCGGGCCGATCTGGATTTGTTCGAGTATCAGGTCCTGGTCCATGGTTGCTCCGGCTAATCAAAACTTCGCCGCAGTCTAACATCTCCATTACCTCAGTTCTCGTCGTAGAATTTGCTATCATGGACCGCTTTAGAAGCTTCAACTGGGTAGAATATTCATGACCGACGCGATCGCAACTGTCGTCAGTGTAAAAGCGGCTTTAAACAGTGAACCCACCATAGGGTCTTTGATTACTGTGAAGGGCTGGATCCGCAGCAAAAGAGACTCCAAAGCGGGGATCTCGTTCCTCGCCATTAATGACGGCTCGAGCTTTGACTCGATTCAGGCGGTGGTGCCCAATGATCTCGATAACTATGAAACCGAAGTGTTAAAAATCACCACCGGTGCGGGCGTCGTCGTAACCGGCACCCTGGTAGAATCTGAAGGCAAGGGGCAGTCCGTTGAAATGCAGGCAACCAGCGTCGACATCCTGGGCTGGGTCGACGACCCGGAAACCTACCCGATTGCTAAAAAACGTCATACCTTTGAATACTTACGCCAGGTGGCGCACCTCCGGCCCCGCACCAATACCTTTGGTTCCATCACCCGGGTTAGAACAACCCTCGCTAACGCAATTCATAACTACTTCTTTGAGCGCGGATTTCATTGGATCAACACACCGATTATTACCGGATCTGACTGCGAAGGCGCAGGGGATCTATTTCGAGTCAGCACCCTGGATCTAGCAAATTTGCCCCGGGACGAAAAAGGCAATGTCGACCATAAAGAGGACTTCTTTGGTGGAGATGCGTTCCTCACCGTATCGGGACAGCTCAACGTTGAGTCCTATTGTCTCGCCATGTCCAAGGTCTATACCTTTGGCCCAACGTTTCGGGCTGAGAATTCAAACACCAGTCGGCACCTGGCGGAGTTTTGGATGGTTGAACCGGAAATCGCCTTTGCCGATCTGAATGACAATGCAGATCTGGCTGAAGACCTACTTCGTCAGGTATTCAAGGTCGTGCTGGATCGTTGTGAAGACGATATGGCGTTTTTTCAGCAACGAGTTGATCAAAATGTGATCACTCGAATGAATACCGTGATCGACAACAACTTCGAACGGATGAGCTACACCGAAGCCGTCGAAATCTTGAAGGCCAGCAAACAAAAATTCGAATTCCCGGTCGAATGGGGCCTGGATCTACAGTCCGAGCACGAGCGATATTTAACGGAAAAACACGTCGGCCGACCCATTGTCCTGATGGACTACCCCGCTGAAATTAAAGCGTTTTATATGCGCTTAAACGACGACGGGAAGACCGTCGCAGCAATGGATGTTTTAGCGCCCGGCATTGGCGAAATAATAGGCGGTAGCCAACGGGAAGAACGTTTAGAAGTACTAGATGCCCGTATGACGGCTCCTGGACTAGCCGAAGAACTCTGGTGGTACCGGGATTTGCGGCGCTACGGCACTGTTCCCCATGCAGGATTCGGCCTCGGTTTCGAACGGCTGCTGAATTATGTGACTGGAATGGAAAACATCCGAGATGCTATCCCATTCCCAAGGACGCCCGGAAGTGCAGACTTCTAATTAGGCTTGGATAGGGTTGGAACGAAACTTAAATCTTTGTCCTAACCTTATTTCGAAACAGTTCAACTCACACAGCCTGCAACTCTATAACTACTGTCTATACTAATAATCACGATTACTTATTCAGTTTCGGATTGGCCATGGCAGTAGCCGCTTTAAATTCATCGATACAGGTTGGTCTGTCGATTCTCATTATTGAGGACGATAACGATGATGTGCGCCTAATTTCCCATCTACTGTCTTTGCCAGGCGCAACCGAACACGGCCTAAATGATCTCAACCTCCTAAATAGCCAATACCTAAAAAACGCAGAAGAAATTTTACAAAATGAACAGGTTGACCTCATCTTGCTCGACTTACATCTACCCGATGGCCAGGGGCGATCTTTGGTCCGTAGGGTCTGCTCCAGCTATCCCAAAATACCTGTCATTGCCATGACCGGAGCCCGTGATGCCCTCAGCCAATCTACTGAACTACTCCTCGAAGGTGCCCAGGACTTTATTCGAAAAGACACCATGGACGGAGCAACCTTGTTTCGTTCAATTCAATACTCTTTGAATCGACAGAAACTCGCCAGCGAGCTGCAGGCTCAGAAAGAAGAGCTGTCGATCTCTAACGCTGAGCTTGCCACCATCAGCAATATTGCTTGTAACAATCTGACAACACCTATCAATGACCTTCGCACCTTTACCGAGCAGTTAGAGAAATCACTCTCCAGAGCCCGGCGCGCGTTTAGTCTCGACTCCGTCACAAACTGCAGACGACAGGATCTAATCATCGAACTATCGGAACAAATGCCATCGGCAATCGACTTGATTAAAAGCGCTCTGAACAATATGAGCGAATTAAGCCAGGGCATTAAAACCCTGAATCATCTGGACAACCGGGTATTAAAATTTGAGGATGTTGATTGCCACGCAATAATGGAACAACTGATATCCTCCAATAAGAGCTATATAGAAGCCAATAAAGTAAAGGTTGAATTGAATCTTTTGAACACCGTTGTGGCTGATCGGCAATCTATGTTGGATATCCTTCAGGGGGTTTTTAACAACGCCCTAAAATACCTGGACCTCACCCGAGATGGGCATATCTCTATCTCCTCCCATCGAGATCTTACCTACACTACTTTTATGATTCGCGATAACGGGCGAGGCATGACCCAGGAACAACAGGAGCGTGTCTTCGAAGTCATTCAACGGGGAAATGATGTTGTCAATATTTCCGGAGAAGGCATGGGTATGCCTTTTGTGCAAGCCCTTGTCCGCCGCCACCGGGGTGTCATCTGGTTTGAGACAAATAATAGCGGCACGGTATTTTACTTCACAATCGATAATAATCTAACGAGGTCGGAAACGGCAGCCGAAGCGCCGCGCCCGTCCAGAGATCAGTGTTACTAACGGTCAGACCAGAGCCTGACCAGAAATTGGTAAACGCCGAATACGTTTTCCAGAAGCATTAAATATCGCATTGGTCAGCGCTGGTGCGACGGTTGGCAGTGGAATTTCCCCTACCCCCGTGGGTGTCTGATCGTAATCCATAATATGCATTTCCACCCTGGCAGGTATGCTTGCCATTTTTAGTAGTGGATAATCATGGAAGTTACTCTGTTCAATCCTACCGTCTCTTAATGTTATTGCCAGATTTAAAGCTGTACTCAGACCATCAACGGTTGCGCCCTGCATTTGAGCTTCAACAGCATTTGGGTTCACGGCAAAACCGCAGTCGATGGCACCCACAATGCGCAAAATATCAAGCTGCCCTGCGTCGCTAACAGCAACCTCAATGGCATGGACCATATAGCCGCCAAAGGTAAAGTGGCTCGCGATACCCACTGCAACACCCCTTGCTCTTTTTTCAGAATAGCCAATTTCATTTGCGACAAACTTCAATAATCGCGACAGGCGGTTTGGATTAAACGTATCTCCGCCGTGCCCAGAGTAAGGTAATTGCCGGGATTCCCCGTAAAGCTTAAGTCGAAACTCGAGTGGATCCTGATCACTGGCGTGGGCGATCTCGTCCACAAAACTTTGCACCGCAAACGCATTGGCAGTGTGCGCCGGGGCTCGCCAGGAACCCCGAGGCACGCCGGATTGCATGGGAAAATATTCCAGCCGGTAGTTTGGCACTATGTTGCCAGGGAAATCATCGGGATAAAGCTCAGCCTCCCATAGCTTGTCGTCCGCCATATTAGGTCGCCGATAGTATTTCGACGCACTGGCTAATCGGTGGGTCCAGGCAATCGGTAACTTCGCTTGATCAAGACCAACCCGTAGTTGGTGATGTCCGGCAGGACGATAGAAGTCATGCTGCATATCATCCTCCCGGGTCCAGACCAGCTTAATCGGCAAGCCGGATTGCTTCGAAATCAATGCCGCCTCAGCCGCATAGTCAGTGGTCAAGCGCCGACCAAAACCGCCGCCGACTCGAGTCATCTCCACCGAAATACGCATTCGGTCAATCCCTGTGACCTGGGCTACCGATCTAGAAACCCCCGAGGGCATCTGAGTTGGCACAATCACATCACAGCGTTCACCTTCCGCATCGGTATAAACATGGGCAAAACAGTTCTGGGGTTCTAATGGCGCATGGGATACATAGGGCACACTATAGGTCGCCTCAATTTGACGTTCGGCGTTTGCCATTGCAGCGTCCAGATCACCGTCTTCGCGAACAATTTGGCCCTTGCCGCCCAACAGGTTTTTAGCCTGTTGATCAAACCCCGCTGTACTCTCGTCAGGGAAAGATCCCTTCTGCCAGTCGACTTTTAATGCCTTTCTACCCTGAATCGCAGCCCAGGTTGAATCTGCGATCACCGCAACCCCACTGGCCAGGATAAAATACGGCTCACCGGGTTTCGGCCCATCAATCGGAATGACGTCTAACACGCCAGGCACCTTTCTGGCGGCCTTGTCATCAAACCCCTTTACCATTCCGTCAGAGTATGGGGCGCGAACAATCATTGCCACCTTCATGCCCTCGACATAGGTATCCATGCCGTATTTAGCTCGACCGGTGATAATATCCAGTGCGTCTTTTGTTGATTGTCGATGTCCCGCAATTTTGAACTCCCGGGGATCCTTCAAAGCCGGCGCACTTTCAGGCATCGTGAGCCGTGCTGCGGCGGAGGCTAACGCGCCATAGGACAAACGTTTTCCCGACGCATGCTGAATAAATCCACGCGCGGCGGTCAGTTCTGAAACATCTGTTTCCCATTGATTGGCAGCAGCCTGCAGAAGCAATAACCTCGCTCTAGCACCAATCTCTCGCATCCGTTGCCAGTTGTCCGTCAGCCCCGTACTGCCGCCAACACCTTGACTACCATAGCGCCAGGCCATGCCATCTTTTGTCCTGACAATGCCAAGGGGCATTTGTTGCACCGTGACCATATCAAAATCGACTTCCAATTCTTCTGCGATTAACATCGGCAAGGTGGTCCTGATGCCCTGGCCAATCTCTGGCTGGTTTGAACCAATCACAACGCTGTTATCCGGATTGATCGTAATAAAATACCCCAGCTGGCGTTCTCCTTGATCCGACGCACCAATCGTTTCGACGAGATCAGCGCTTGTCTCACTGGCCAGGGTCGTGAGCGGAAAACCCACCAATAAACCACCCGCCGCGGTTGCGCCGGAAATTAGAAATTGCCTTCTGTTGATTGCAGGGTTGATGTTAGAACTGTTATCAGAGTTCAACATACTTAGGACTCCTGCTGTTGTTTGATAGCGGCGGCTCGATGCACCGCCTTGCGAATTCGCACGTAGGTGCCACAACGACACAAATTTGTTAGCTGTTGGTCAATCTCTTCGTCGGTGGGCCTGGGGTAAACATTTAGAAATTGAGTCACGGCCATGATTTGGCCTGCCTGACAGTATCCACATTGGGGGACATCCTCTTCTAACCAGGCAAGCTGCACCGGGTGGTCACCATTCTCGGAGAGACCCTCGATAGTCGTAATACTGCTCCCCTCGAGACTACCGATAGCAGCAAGGCAGGATCGCATGGCGGTGCCATTAACATGGACCGTGCACGCGCCACACTGACCGATACCACAGCCGAACTTGGTACCGGTAAGTTGTAACTCATCCCTTAACACCCAGAGCAATGGTGTTTCGGTAGGACCCTCAAACTGACGCGGCTTTCCGTTTACCTGAAACTTGACCATAATCAATCCACTAGCGATATGTCCGAAGCAGGTAACATATCGAAGGCCCGTACAGTGAGTCAGCCCGTTACGATGAATTGAGTGGATTTCTAGACCAAACTCAATAAAAAATGGCAGAGGGTACTAAGCCCCCCTGCCTAAGGCTTGCATGAACCACCTATTTCAAGGGCTATTTCAAGGGCTATTTCACCCGGCAACTTCCTCCACATACTGATTCCTCAACAGCGGAATCATTCGAGCAGGAGGCCCTTGACGCCTGACTTGACCGTCTGCCATTTCAACAATCAGGTCATAACTCTCAAGACTCTCCAGACGATGGGCAATGGTAATCACCGTTTTGTCGGCCAATTCTGTGGTGAGCAAACGTTGGATATGTTCATCGGTTCTGCGGTCCAATGAACTGGTGGGTTCATCCATCAGGATGTATTGCTTGTCCAACAACACCAATCTTGCAAGGCACAACAACTGGCGTTCACCCACACTGTAATCCTTACCGCCTTCTGCCACCCGGGCGTCTAGATCCATTGTGAGTCCAACGGTATCCAACGCAGCCAGTAGCTCCTTATCGGTCCGATTTTCCAACCCGCCCATCAGGTTAAAGCGGATCGTCCCCATAAACAGATAAGGGTCCTGGGGCACAACGCCAAAATGACCTCGCAAACTCTGGACACTAATATCGTAAATCGACGTTTTGCCAATTCGGATATCTCCTGCCTGGTGGTAGACCATGCGAAACAAGGCCTGCATTAAGCTCGACTTACCTGCACCGGTTCGACCAATCACACCAATCTTTTTCCCTGCGGGGAGGGTCAAGTTCAGCTTGTTCAAAATCATTGGCGTGTTTTCCCGGTAGGACATGCCAAAATGATCAAAAACAATATCTCCTACCAATCGACCATCTGGAATGCGCTGGACCGCAGCTTCGCTACGCTTCACCACATTGGATTCCCCGGTAGTCTCATGGGGCAAATCAATCATAAAAAATGCTCGACGTGCATGGGATGCGGTTTCACCCAGGAATGACATATCCCAGGCGAGGCCAAAGAATAGGTTATTCAGGTTAAAAACAGCTGTGATCACTACCGCCGCTAGAGTTGCTGTGAGCAAACCGCTATGTAATCCATAAACGAGAAACCCATAAACAACGGTGGCATATAGCGCTGATATCAGGCCCATCCACAACATGCCCCAGGCCATCAATTTAGCGTAAAAAAGCTGAATATTCATCGAGTCGCCAAAAGCAACGTGAATCCGTTCCAGCAAATTCTTTTGCCGACCGTAGAGATTGAAGATGGTTCTCCCCTCAATTAAGTCGGTTTCACGGTGCAACGCCTCGCCAATTTTGACTGCCCGAATTTCTCGAGCATGACTCATCATCGGCGCAAGCTGGGACTGCAGAGCGACATACAACAACACAACCGGCAGGATCAGCAAACCAGCAACTGGATGCGCCAGCATGATCAACACGCCGACACACAGGACTTCAGCCAGACCATTGACCGTATCTCCCACGGACATTACCCCTTCGAGTCGAAGCACGCTGTAATCACCCAACAATCTGTTAATCAGACGGCCCGATGGATTCTCGTCGAAAAAGGTTGTTCTGACTTCCGAGACACTTTGCATCATGTCACTTTGAATCTTTTGCGTGGACCATTGTCCTGAAAGTTCAAAACAAACCCAGGCGCTGACCCGACAAAAAATGGCGACGATTGTGAGCAAAATCAATGTCGATAGGGTCGCCGGAAGCACAATATCCCAACCGAGCAAACTGTGATGCACGCTGCAGCCTTCCGCACCGTAGCAGGAGACAATTTCACCCACGAACCATAGGAAGTAAGGCGGTACCCCCGCTGCAAATACGATGATCAGCAGCGTTGGCAGCAATACCCTACGCAGTAAAGTGAGGCTAGCCACAAAGCGTAGAATCGTTTTTACATTCTGCTGCTCTGCACTCACCTCTTCCGGTGTTACAAAGTTTTTATGTTCCATTTTTTTCACCTTGTTCTGCTTTTATTTTTTTTGAAGGGGGAGGAGACTCCCCGGCCCTGAGCTGCTGGCTAAATTCAGACGCCCGGTCATTCATCAGTTGCGCTGGATCGCCATCTTCAATAATTTTTCCTGCGTCCATCACGAGTACGCGGTCGGTACGTTGCAATTCCGTTAAACGATGGGTCGACAGGAGAAAGCCTTCAGGGCCTTCACATATTGTGTTCATCAAACGCCCTTCGGTGTCGGTATCCACCGCACTTAATGGATCATCGAGAATCAAATAAGGGCGCCCGGAGTACAGAGCCCGGGCAAGATTGACCCGCTGCTTTTGACCGCCTGACAAGTTCACCCCGGTTTCTCCCACTTCCTCCGTTAAACCCGAGTCCCAGTGACCAATATCTGCCTCTAGCTCCGCCATACGAATTGCACGCATAACATCACTTTCGGTATAGGTCGTGTTCAAAGAGACATTAATCGCCAGGTTAGTATTCGACAGATAAGCTTCCTGAGGCATGTAGCCTATGGATTCTCTGATCCGGGCGTACACATCCGAGTGCCAGAGATTGAACTCAGTACCGTCCTCAAACTCGACAAATATTTCCCCGCTTGTTGGTTTAAGTTCCGCGCAGGCAAGCTTAAGTAGCGTCGACTTTCCAGCGCCTACCCGACCAATCAAACTCACACCCTGGTTTAAATCCAGCACCAGATTCAAGTGACTCAGCACTTCAACAGAAGTGTGTTCATAACAAAACGACACCTGTCTAAAATGCAGCTTCACGGGTTTAAGACTGACACTAACACTTCCAGTGGGCGGCAATAGATCATCAACAATGTCACTGTGCTGAAACAACTGGTTCAATCGATTGACGCAGGCTGATGCGCTGGCGTAACTGATAAAAATATCAGGCAGGAATCGGATATAAAGCGTGATGTGGTTCAACATCCAGATACTCGCAAACAAGGTCACCAGATCTTGATCGCCATTCATCTCGCCATTCGCCCAGATCAGCGCAACAATCGGAAACAACCACCAGGTCACACTAACCCCGAAGTTGACGAGGTTAACGCCGTGCTGCTTAGTTGCTTCAATCACCAGCTTTCGAATATGGCCAGCGATTCGCTGACGCATCAAAGCTTCCCAACCTAAAAACCGCAGAAGCCTCACATTGGTCACCCACTCGCCAACGATAGTCGCCAGGGTGTCTTCTTCGGCTTTGATTAGCCCCTCCTTTTTGTGAACGTATTTGCCGAGCCAAAAAGACAATGGCATTGCACCGAATGCAACCAGCATTGCAATCACTCCAGGCCAACCCATGTAATACACAATCACAGGGCCAAGCAGGAGCAATCCGAGTAGGCACGGCAATCCGTTACGCGCGATGCCGTGGAATAACTCCGCAATGCGATAAATATCTGAAGACACCAGGGTCTTTAGATTACCGGTTGAGAAGTCTTCCCCGGAAAGCTGTCCCATGCGGAGCAGCTTGACGTTCATCCGCAATGTGACAAAGGTTCGTACGCAGACAAAAAGCTGACTTTGCAGTTGCGCAGTCCAGGCATTCACAACCTTTAGGATCAGCTGAACAATCGCATAAAAAACAACCAACCAAATGGCGGCGTTCATTGAATTGCTGGTATCTAGAATCCGCTCACTCGCTAACACGGCAATTAGCACGAGCACCGTCATCACCGCGCGACCCGCAACAAGACGACCAATGTGACCGCGATAGGTCTGAACGAAGTCCAGCCAAAAATTTCCGCTCATGCGAATATCAGGAGATTCCTCCCGTAGGCAATCAAATTCACGCTGCAACTCATCGCCCATGGCTTGAGGTGCTACCACCGTGGTGGCGAGAAAGGCTTTTTTGAGTTTTGCTGGGTGAGCAAATATAGCCAAATCGAACATTATGTAACCCCTTGTTATTCTTTCGGGGCATAAAAAAACCCCGGTTAGCAATGCCGACCGGGGTTTTGATTCTTCCGGAAGGCTTTAAATAAAACCTTCCGAGTTCAAATTTGAATTCGTCAGGTTATCGATTGTGCGTCTTTGCCGTAGTTGTGAACGGTTGTGGAATTGATGCCGCGCTTAATGCCGCTATAATTTTGTGTATTCGACATATCATTTACATCTCCAAACCACAGACGCACGTATCCTGTGGAACCCGAAATAGGTCCGCTGCAGTGCGCAAAATTTGTGGATAAAAAATGATTCATAAAAATCGGTCGTTTGGAATTTGTTGGGCGAGCATCTTATGCCTTTGAATTAAAATTGCAAGTACGAAGCCCGAATTAATTGAATAAATTGAAGCGAGGACAAATCGCAAAACTGCTTAGCCGTTAGTTGGCACGAACTTGCCAGCAGCGATGAACGTGCTTTCGCTGCTGAAAATCAGGCGGTACCGTCTGGTGAGTGAGTTCGACCAATTCGAACTGAGCCAGGGCAGCCTCGTCCAATTTGAAACCACGCAGGTTGGTGGAAAAATACAAAATTCCGTCGGGCGCAAGGCGCTCAATGCATTGCTGAATCAGATCAACATGATCCCGTTGGATATCGAGTAGACCTTCCATTTTCTTTGAGTTCGAGAAACTTGGCGGGTCCAACACAATCAAATCATATTGTTCATTCGGTGGTTCCTGTAACCAGGCGGTACAGTCCTGACGAAGAAACTCATGCCCGGATAGATCAATGCCATTCAATTCGAAGTTTCGTTTCGCCCAGTCCAGATAGGTATTCGACATATCAACGGTGGTCGTTTTAGCACCACCTATCGCGGCCTGCACCGAAATTGAGCCGGTGTAGGCAAACAAATTTAACAACCGCTTACCGTCCGATTGTTCGCGAATCATCTTCCGCAACGGACGGTGATCAAGAAAAAGCCCGGTGTCCAGATAATCTTCAAAATTGACGTAAAATTCGCAGGGCCCTTCTTGCACCTTATAGAAGATGTTGGCTTCTGATACCTTTTCATACTGCGACTGACCCTTCTGCCGCCGCCTTTGTTTTAGATAAATTTGCTCGGAGACTAAATCAAACTCCAACTTTATGACCGACAAAAGCTCACCCAGCCTTCGTTTTGCGGTTTTTTCATCAATGGTTTTAGGTGCTTCATATTCCTGAACATGAAACCTGATGACATCTGTATGGTAAACATCGATGGCCGCAGAATAGTCCGGCAGATCAGCATCGTAGAGTCGATAACATTGCACATCATTTTGCTTAAGCCAGCTGTTTAGCTTCCGCTTGTTCTTCTTAAGCCGATTACGTAATCCAATTGCCCCATCGGACAGCTCTTCGAGGGGTAGCAAACGAGGCAACCGATAGGGCTTGATCACAGCACCTTCGCTTAGTGGAATCGTTAGCAACTTACACTCAATATTGCCGTTGAAAAATGAGTGAATCTTTTTCGCGCGAAGTTTTAACGCTTTGCCATTTTCCAGATCGTCGGTAAAAACCGCTGCTTGCCAGCCCATAAAGTGATTTTTTAGGACATCACCAATCGCGCCGTAAAGCTCAGGTAAGGTTTCCGAATCACCAACCCGGTTGCCATAGGGGGCATTCACCAGCACAAGGCCCTGTTTAGGAAAATCCAACTTAAAGTCAAAAACGTCCTGGAACGCAATTTGTACAACAGCCCCTAACCCAGCATTTTCAGCGTGAACCATCGCCTTATCCAGGGTGGGTCGATGATGATCAAAACCCTGAATCACCCTCGTCTGTTTAAGCCCCTGTTCCCGTCGATACTCTGCTTCGGCGATCAGCCTTTGCCAGACGGCTGAGTTATGACCTTTCCATCCCAATAACCCAAAGTAGTCGCGATATAGGCCCGGCGCAATATCATAGGCCATCATGGCAGCTTCTATAGGCAAGGTGCCCGAACCACACATAAAGTCGACAAAAGCGTGGCCTTCTTTCATTAACGTTGGCCAACCGGCACGCCACAAAAGTGCAGCGGCAAGGTTTTCTTTTAGGGTGGCAACGCCGCCCAGAGTCCGATAACCCCGTTGGTGCAAACTGTCGCCGGACAGGTCAATGGCAAGTTCAAGTTTGTTCCGATCAATATAGGCATTAATCTGTACATCGGGCTGATCAGCGGCAATATTAGGCCGCTCCCCAAGTTTTTCTCGAAACTGATCCACCACTGCATCTTTGATTTTGAGCGCGGCGTAATGGCTGTGGGTAATATTGGAGCGGGACACGGAAGCTGAAACTTTAAACGTATGCCCAAGGTCCAGATGCTCTGACCAGTCAATGGATTTAACCACGTCATAAAGCTGATCATCATCTTCAACGGCAAAGGTGCCGAGATTGAGGAGCACCCGGTTGGCTAACCTGGACCACAGACAAACGCGGTAGGCCGTTTCAAGATCGCCACTAAACCGAGCGCCGGCCTTAATTGGCTTCGCTTCAATGTCGAGGGCCGCCAACTCATTGACGAGTAGGTCTTCAATGCCTTTAGTAATAGTTGCTACAAATTCGATTAGGGGCTCCCGTGGAGCTGTTGCACCGGGTCATGCAATTCTAGTTGAGACCGCGGATATTGTGCTTGGCGCGAAGTTTACTGGCCCACCAGGATAAGCGCAAAGCTTCCTCATGGGCACAGGTAAACTATTACAACAGACTAGCTCGCTTCGAGGGCGGCAATCCGTTCACTCAAGGGAGGATGACTCATCATCAGCTTGGAAAACTTCGCCGGTTCCGTGGCAATACCGAATGCAACAAGTTCGCCCGGCAATTCAGCTTCCTGATTACTTTGCAAACGCCGCAAGGCAGCAATCATCTTGTGTTTGCCCGCGAGCTTTGCACCACCCTCATCGGCGCGAAACTCTCGATAGCGGGAAAACCACATCACAATCATCGAGGCGAAAATCGACAGAAAAATCTGAGCAATAATTGAGGAAACATAATAGCCGATGCCAAGCCCGCGTTCATTTTTGAGAATCACGCGATCTACAAAAAAGCCGACAATTCGAGACAGGAAGATCACAAAGGTATTCACCACTCCCTGCATCAAGCCCATCGTCACCATATCGCCGTTTGCAACGTGGCTGATCTCATGGGCCATCACCGCCTCAGCTTCATCCTCACTCATCGCCGCCAGTAAGCCTGTGCTGACAGCAACCAACGCAGCATTGCGGCGCATGCCAGTGGCAAAAGCATTAATCGAATTAGACGGAAAGATACCCACTTCAGGCATGGCAATACCCGCCTGCTCCGCCTGCCGACTGACCACCTGCATCAACCAGCGTTGTTGAGCATTGGCAGGTTGCTCAATAATCTGCACCTTCATGGCTCGCTTAGCGGACCATTTGGAAATTGCCAGGGAAATAAATGAACCGCCAAAACCAATGACCGCGGACATCACCAGCAATGCCGTGAAATTAAGATCCACGCCATTTGATGCCAGAATACCTTCAAGACCCAGTATCTGAAATACGATACTGATCAGTGCAATCACCGCAATATTGGTGGCAATAAACAGAAATATTCTTGTCATGACCCTACCCGTCCAAACCTAGTTAACCCATATGTGGAGGCAATCCAGCGCATTTCAAGCGCTGGTTTAACCCGTCGAATAGGCCCCAATCGGTTGCTGTTTAGGACCACATATTTGAGCCGCCACACACCACGAGTGCCTGACCCGTCATATGACCGCTCGCATCGGACGCCAAAAAGGCAGAGAGCCCCTTAAGATCATCAGCTTCACCAAACTTCCGTAGGGGTACCATCTCCGCGGCCCGGGCTTCTCCCTCGGGGTTATCCCAGAGTGCGCGGGCAAAATCTGTTTTGATCACGCCGGGACAGATCGCGTTGACGCGAATACCGTGGGGACCATTTTCTAGAGCCAGGTTTCTCACCAGGGCAATATCCGCGAGCTTAGAGATATTGTAGGTACCCAGAGTATCAGAAGCGCCAAGTGCACCGGTTGACGCCGTGATCATAATGGAGCCCTTCCCGGCCGCAATCATATCCGGCAGCACCATCTGGCACAGCCAATGGTTTGAACGAACATTGCTGTTCATGATTTTGTCAAAAGCTTCATCGGGGATTTCTGACATCGGGCCGTAAAAAGGATTCACGCCTCCGTTGCTCACCAGGATGTCGATTTTGCCAAGCTGCTCGTGCGTCTGATCAACGAGGGCTTGCAGCTGATCCTTGTAACCAATATTACAGGCAATCGCGGTGGCAGAACCTTCACCAAACTGGTCGTTGATGCTTTTGGCCGCCACTTCGCAGGCATCCTGCTTGCGGCTTGAGACCACAACCTTTGCACCCTGTTCCGCCAGCGCTTCAGCCATTGCCAGGCCCATTCCTTTTGATGACGCCGTACACAATGCGACCTTACCGGTCAGGTCAAATAGTTGTTTTACAGTCCGCATAATTTCCCCTTGGGATTCATCTAAATTTTAAGGGGGGAAGTGTGACAGGAACCCAGCTCGATTCAAGCTGGATTCGAGCCGGGTTATACATTCATGGACTAACTTAAGTTTCGACGCGTTTTGCCAGGCCTAAGGTCCGCCTGACAAAAACCGGAATCTGGGCAATTCCACGTCGGCAGTCCTCACCGATACAGTACAGGGACGGCACCAGTACCAGGGTAACAAACAGGGCAAATAACACACCGAATGCCAGGGACAGTACTGCGGGTTTTAGAAATTGCGCATCGGTAGAGCGCTCCAACATAATCGGAATCAAACCGACAAATGTCGTCACCGTTGTCAGCAAAATAGGTCGGAAACGCACCACCGCTGCTTCAATCACAGCTTCCCCGGCTGCCACACCTTCTTTGCGTAACCTCTCAATATAATCCACCAGGACCAGGTTATCGTTAACCACAACACCCGCCGCTGCACCAATACCGAAAAAGGAAAACAATGCCATCGACACACCGAAGGCCAAATGTCCGTACACCGCACCCATAAAACCAAATGGGATTGCGGTCATCACTAACAACGGTAAAAAGTAAGAGCGGAACGCCACGGCAATCAATGCGTACATCACAAACAGTGCCACGGCATAGAGCGCAAAAAGCTCCTCGAAAAATAGTTCTTCGGCCAGGGCCTGACCACTGTGACCAATAATGATGCCCGGATATCGCTCTTCCAATCCGGGCAAGAAGTTATCAACAACATCTGTATTGATATCGCTCATAAAATCACCGGTCACATCAGCGGTAACCTGGACCATACGTTCACCGTCACGACGTTGGATACGCTGCACACCGGCAACCAATTCAACATCAACAATGGACATCAACGGAATTTGGCGACCGTCGTTGGCTCGGACCATAAAGTCATTTAGGCTTTCCATGTTGTATCTGGAGGACCTTGGATAGCGCACCATGACTTTTACGTCACCGTTCTCTCTCGGCAGCCTTTGTACCTCTTCACCATAGTAGGCCTGTCTGACCTGTTGGCTGACCGTCGCAAGATCAATACCGAGCTTCTCAGCGCCGGGCAATAACTGCATATGCAACTCAAAGGTTTCACCGCGCATGTTGTCGCGTACGTAGTAGGTGCCCTCGTATTCATGCAGCTTGGATTTCAACTCGTTTGCTGCTCTTTGCAACATCTCCATATCACGATGTTTAATGACATAGCTTACCCGGGGGGTAGAGTTGTTCATTGTGTAGTTAATTTGAATCTCGTCAGCATCGGGTACCTCACCCACCAACTCGCGAAGACGCTCAGCGGCTTCTTTAGCTGAAAGGTCTCGCACTTCCGGTGGCGCCAACTTGACGATGGCAATGACACTATCCCGGCGGGATCGGGTATACCAACCTTCAATCAGTTTACCGCTACCACCTTGAGCCTCGGCCCGGTTTTCAACCTCATCAATCAAAGCGAGTTCTGCTTTTTGTAGTTGGTCGAGTACCTCAAGGGCACGACTATAGGGAGTGCCCGTTGGCAAGGTCACTTGAAGGTTAATGAGTTCCGCTTCAACCTCCGGCATAAAATTAAACTTCACCCAGCCGTGGCTAAACACACCAATGCTGATGACAAACGCCGCAACAAAAGCACTGGCAGTAATGTAGCGATAGGCAACCGCAATCGACACCCACTTGCGATAGCTCACCTGGGCAAACTTCACAATGCTCTGTTCAATATTTTTCTGCCATTGAGCAAAACGACCCAACTTCTCCCGATGTTCCAGATGCTTAAGGTGCGCCGGCAAGATTAAAAACGCTTCAATTAGTGAAATGGTCAACGCAGCGGTAATCACAATTGATAGCTGACGGGTCACCTGGGCATCTTCACCGGTCAGGAAGAACCAGGGTGCAAAGGCAACCATGGTGGTCAGCACAGCAAAAATAACGGGCTTCGAAACTGCATAGGCACCTTTTATAGCTGCATCCGTGCCCTTAAATCTGTGGCTGTGATCATAAATACTCTCGCCTACGACAATCGCATCATCCACAACAATACCGAGCACCAACAGGAACGCAAAGGTTGAGAGAATGTTTAGCGACACGTCACTCGCCGGGAGCATTGCAAAGGTACCCATAAAGGCAACCGCTATACCGCCGGTTACCCAAAGCGCAACCTTGGGTCGTAGGGATAAAAATAACACCAGAAACACCAGTGCCAGACCCAGGGTGGCCGAACTAGAAATAGTGCTCATTCGCGATTTGTAGGCATCCGCCTCGTCGAACCAAATTGATAAGTTCACACCCTCCGGCAAGGTCTTCTGTCGCTCGGCCATCCAGGCCCGGACACTGTCGCTCATCTTCACAATCTGCATATTGTCCGTTGACATAACCTGGACAAGCACAGCAGGCTCACCATTCATGGTTGCCAGTATTTCTTCGTCCTCGAAGCCATCAATCACCTTTGCCACATCGGAAACCCGAATAATCGCGCCTTCGTCAGACTGTCTGACGACAATGGAGCTGAACTCGCCTTCGGTGTTGGCCAGGTTTCTCGCCCGAAGCAGGACATCTCCCGTTTCAGTTCTGATTCGCCCGGTGGAGAGGTTGATTGAACTATTACGGATTGCCCCTGCAACTTCGGCAAAGCTCAGGTTGTATTTGCGCAGGGCGTCTTCACTTACCTCAACGGTGATTTCTTCTCGCCGGGTGCCAAACAGATCAACAATTGAGACCCAGGGTAATGCTGCCACCTCATCCCGAATGTCCTCGGAGAGGTTTTTCAATGTACGCTCGTCAAGACCTTTGCCATGCACGGCAACGCGGAATATTTCCTGCCGATAGATGGTGCGCTTGACCCGTGGGTTCTCCATATCCCGGGGCAATGAGTTAACAGCATCAACGATGCCTTTGACTTCATTTAGAAACTCCTCAATATCAACCGACGCATAGGTCACGATATCAAGCTGGCCGTATCCTTCCGTTGCGGTGGAATAAATTCGGTAGACGTTATCGAGACCACTCAAGGCCTCTTCGATTCGCACCACAATTTGTTCTTCAACTTCCTGGGGCGCCGCGCCCGGCCAAATGACCTCAACCTGTACCTGGGCCGGTTTAAAACTTGGAAAGGTTTCCCGTTCCATGGCGTTAAAGCCAAGTAATCCGGCCAGCACAATTCCAAACATCAACAGATTGGCCGCAATAGCGTTATGGGCCCACCAGCTAATTAAGCGTTCCATTACAGTAGACCTCTAGCCGCCACGGCTTTCTGTTCCGTGAGTGCAGTCAGGCTCATACCGGGAATAGGATTTCGGATTGAAGACACGATGACCCGATCGTTGGGTTGTACGCCCTCACCAATCACCGCTTCAGTGTCGGTGCTGTGAACAACGGTGACGGTTCGAATTTCGAGGCGCTCTTGATCATTCAGGACAAAAACGTTATCTCCTGCCCGCAATGCCTCCCTCGGAATGACAGTCGCATTTGATACCTGACGGCCAAATATCTCAGCGTTTACATATAAACCAACCGCCAGGGGCATCGCATGCTGGGACGCATTATTGCCATAGGGTTCATATACCTCCACCAGTCCAAACAGCGTTCGGGTTTGACTATCAATGGAAGCATCAAGGCGGGTGAGATTTCCCTGCCAAATTTGTATCTTCCCGGCAACAACGGCGGTCAGCTCTACGGGAATCTGGTTATCTGGCCCCGCAACAAAACCAATGGGTAGGCCGAGGGAAGCCAGTTGTGTATCGGTTAATGGCAATCGTATCTGCACAACATCGGTGGCAAAGGCCTGGCCGAGCATTGTCCCGGCACTCACATACTGACCAACGCCAACCATTTTCTCGGAGATTCGGCCCGCAAAAGGCAGGGCAATCTGAGTTCGAGCCAGGTCGAGTTCCGCCCGTTTCAAATTTGCCTGGGCTGCCTTGAGCCTTGAATTGGCCTGGGCAACTTGAGGTTCTTTAAGGGCTAGCGGAGATGCATTCTTCGCATCCCGGAGCTGTTTTCGGGCAACATCGGCCTGGGCCAATGCTTCTGAAACACCCACCTCTGCCTCGGCAACCATCGCTTCGGCTGAAGAAAGCGCAAGCTGATAATCACGATCGTCTATCTTAACGAAGGCAACACCAGGGGCGAAGTTTCCGCCCTCGGTGAATTCAGGGGATACAGAAACGATTCGGCCGGACACCTGAGAAACAATATTCACCGCTGTGCGGGACCGAACTTCGCCACCGGTACTGACTCGCAGGGAAATATCAGTTTTTTCAGCGGGCTCAATGTAGACACTCAGAGGTCTAGGGGGCTCGGACTTCTTGTCAGGCTCTGGTTTGGCCAAATCTAGTAGAAAAAAGGCACCAATACCCAGCGCAACGATGGTAATTGGGGTACCAATTTTAAGTAATAGGTTCACGGAGTCGTTCCAATGCTTAGATATTGGAGAGTATGACGCGATGGAACCGGCTTTGGTTTGAATTTGCGACAAATTCCCTCTAGCGCGGGGTCAACGCCACAAAGCGCCTACCCGCTGGCGCTAGATTCAACTCCTGGAGCGTGATTATGTTTGTGTTCCGGCGGCCTGGGCCTTAACCCATTCCTTCACCCGTCGCTCAAGCACTTTTAATGGCAACGGCCCTGCACCAATCACGGTGTCATGGAAGCTGCGGATATCAAACCTGTCACCCAACTGCTTTTCCGCGTAGCGGCGGAGTTCCATGATTTTTATCATGCCAATTTTATAGGCTGTCGCCTGGCCTGGGTTGTTAAAATAACGGCGAATCTCCGCCCGGGCTTTAACTTCAGGGTATGGTGAGTTATCCAGGGCGTACTGGGTGGCTTTTTTTGCGGTCCAACCTTTGCTGTGAATTCCCGTGTCGACAACTAACCGAATAGAGCGCCATAGCTCTCCGGAAAGTCGGCCAAAATCGTTGTAGGGGCTATTGTAGAAACCCATCTCTTTGCCAAGGTATTCACTGTACAGACCCCACCCTTCACTAAATGCAGTATAGCCGTGATGACTTCGAAATTTTGGCAAGCCTTTAATTTCCTGTTGGATTGCAATCTGCATATGGTGACCGGGTAGGCCTTCATGGTAAGCGAGGTTCTCAAGTCGATAGACCGCAGCTGCTCGCATATCAACAAGATGCACATAAAAGACCCCGGGTTTTGAACCATCGGTATCCCCACGGACATAATGGGCAGACCCGCCCGCTTGTTCGCGATACGGCTCAACCCGTTTCACGTCTAACGCCATTTTGGGCAGCACGCCAAAATACTCAGGCAACTTCTTCTGCATAGCAGCAAGGTACTGTCGGGCTAAGGCTAGATATTCTTCACGCCCGGCATCGGTACTCGGAAAGTAAAATTCATCACTGTCTCGCACGTAGGCAAAAAACGCTTTTAGGTCCCCATCAAAACCGACGGTGTCCTTAATCACTGCCATTTCCCGGTGTAGGCGAGCGACTTCTTTTAGACCAATCTTATGTATTTCACTTGCCGTCATCGACAGGGTCGTATTGCGATTCAGGGCCGTTTGATAATAGGCATCGCCATCCGGTAGGGCACCTGCACCCCTGGCAACCGAATCGCTATTTTTGATATCCTTGTCCAACCAGCTAATCAGTTTTTCATAGGCGGGTTGAATCGACGTCAGCAGGGCTGTCCTGGCAGTCTCCCGGTAGCGATCCCCAGCCTCGGCGTCAATTTTTCCTGAGGTCACCAGCTTATTAATTTTCTTCTTCACATCGGCCCACAGGGCGGTATCACTTCCCTCGCTAAAGGGCGCGCCGGCAATCACTTTTTTACTTTGACTCGAGGCCAGTTCATAGTCGAAATACGGCGCTCGAATCCCCCGCTCTGCCGCAGTCTTGGCCCGGGTTAAATACTGCCCCAGGTAACGGTCCACCTGGTTCAACTTTGCGATGTAGGCATCCAGATCAGCCTGGCTATCCACCTTATGCCCACTTATTAGTGTCCGTGGAAGCGAGGTGTGTGGACCCCGACGACCAAAAATGTAGCCATGATAAACGTAGGGTTCCGCAGCTTCCCGTCGCGTTAATAGATAGTTCCACAGATCGTAGGAAATTTTGCCCTGATCGGTCAGTTGGGTTCGATCAAAGGTGCGCTCCATCTCCGCCACACTTTTTCGCCGCCATTCAAGCAACTTTGCCTGGTGCGCCACGGAGACATCGTTTAGCTTGTCGTAGTCAGAATTGATGCCGTAGCGCTTTTTGGTTTGCGGATAAAATTCCAGGTACTTAACAAATTCTTGATCCAACCAGCTATTCAAGCGGTCGGTCTGATTTCCGTGACTGGCAGCGGACTGAGTTTCAGCCAACAGCACAAGTGGCATAAGACACATCAAGATCAGGATATTTTTCATTTCAGCCCTTAATCAAACTCAATCGTAATCGTGGGATTCAGCCCTTTTAGTCGCTGGAGGTTCAGCGCAAAAAACACAAGCGCACCAATCATCTCCAAACCCTCTTCCGTTGCAACGGCTATCGAGTAGGCTAAGGTTTCTTCATCCATATCCCGGGACAACCATTCCACCAGCAAAGCCCCGGAAAGGTAAACGCCCCCGGCAAAAACGAACCATATAGCGATTCGTCTCGGCAAAGCTATTAAAAACGGTATAAAACTCAGAGCAACTACCGCCACAAGTATGGCGGCATAGATTGTCCAATTGGTATCAATTGCAGTATGGAATGTCTCATGGAGACCTGCGATCTCGTCAATGCTTAAGAGCAAAAAACCAGCCGCAAGAATCAGCCACTGAACTCGATGTTGTGTGGCTTGTCCTGCCGCCAGGACTAGCACCACCGCATTGTTCAGCAACAGAAAGCCGGAGAACCAGGTTGGCAGGTTGTTTTCTTCATCCAGCTCAAAAAGCTGCAGCAGCAACCAGGGCACTTCTTCAATTTGATAGTTGTACCAATTCAATCCCAGGTGAGTGGCGACCAGGCCAAACGTGACCAACGCCAGAACAGCAACGTAATGCCGGATGGGTAGTGTAAACCTGGTGCTATGTTCCGATTCCATAACCGGCTACCCCGCCTCACCTTCCATCAGATTGATCGTGCCGCTACGAATCCCGACCATCACGTCGGTAATTTCCGTCACAGATCGAGGTTTGCAAAAGAAGTATCCCTGGGCAAGATCACAGTCGTGCTGACGCAAAAACTCAAGCTGCTCACGGGTTTCAACACCCTCGCAGATCACTTCAAGACCCATCGCATGGGCCATCCGAATCATGACTCTGACAATCTCCTCGTCATGTTCAGATTGACCAATCCCCCGGGTAAAACTTTGATCAATCTTTAGCAGATGCATCGGTAACCGTCGTAAATAGTCAAGGGAACTGTAGCCAGTACCAAAATCGTCAATGGATAGTTTCACCCCGAGCTTATGAAACTCAAACAACTCTTCGAGGCATTTTTCCGGATCTTCCATCATACCGGTTTCGGTTAATTCCAACTCAATTACCTCAACGGGAATTTCATACCTGGCTAAGGTATCAACATATTGTTGCCGGAACTCACTGTCCCTTAATTGGCTGGAGGAAATATTGAGTGCAATAGCAGGAAACTCACCTAGCTGGGTTTTCCAACGCTTTAACTGTTGCGCAACGGAACTCAACACCCAGGATCCCACGTTATTGATCTGCCCGGACTCTTCTGCAATGGGAATAAATATATCCGGCCGGATTGGTTCATCATTGGTTGGGAACCAGCGAATCAGCGCTTCACAGGATGCAATCTTGCCCTCTCGAATCGAAACGATGGGCTGATAGTTCATCTCAAATTCTTCGTTTTCAATTGCCGTACGCAGCAAGATTTGAATGCGGCGTTTTTCTTCAGCCTTCTGCTGCATATCAGGATTATAAAAGCGGAAGGTGTTACGCCCTTCTTTTTTTGCATTCTCGACCGCTGATAGCCCGGCGCTAATAAGGTCGTTTGCGCTGGTTTGAATTTCTCCCATACCTGCTATGCCGACACTGGCGCTGGTGGTGATGAATCTATCGCCGATCGGTATGGGTAGCGCAATTTCTTTGATCACCTTCTCGGCAACCAGACTCGCATCCTCGGTCTGATCCAAATCCGCCAGCATCACCGCAAATTGATCTCCATGGAGCCGGGCGACCATATCGCCTTCCCGAACAAGCTGCGCGAGTCGGTCTGACAGGATTCTCAGAATTTCATCACCGACTTCCTCGCCTTCCTTCTCATTAATCACTGAGAAATGATCCGTATCAACAATCAGAATTGCCATTGATCGATTGGTTCTAGAAGTACGGGCAATTACACTTTTCAGCACCTCATGAAAACTGGTGCGATTGGCAAGCCCCGTCAAGTCGTCGTGATTGGCGAGATACTGTACCCGCTCCTCGTTTTCGCGCTCCTGGGTAATGTTTCTAAACAGCAACACCGCACCGGTCCGAACACCCACATTATTCACGGTGGCTTCACAGCTGTAGTCAATAATAAAGGACTCTCCCCTGGCGGTTTGCCATCGGGAAGGGTTGTAGGCAAACAACGCCGCAATATTTAACAGCTCAAGGATCTTCTGTTGCCGGACTTCTCCGTCATGCTCCTCAGGAATCATAAAGCGCTGGACATCGCTATCGATTAGATCCAGGTAGTCAACATCAAGGAGCCCGCAGGCCCTGGGATTTGCAAAGGTGATTTTGCCCTGGACGTCCAATCCCAACACACCCTCTCCTGTCGACGTGAGTAGCACCGAAAATCTTTCGTTAGAGATTTCAAGTTCCTCGCGAGATCGCTCTGCAATCTTGTGCAAGTGATCGAGGGTTTCCAGTGTCACAACCTCCGCCTCACGTTCCAGTAGCTTTTCCGATACATACTGGAAAAAGAAATTCACAATAAAAAAGGAGGTTCCGAGCATGGCAACTTCAAAGAAGTGTTGGGACCCCTCTACCGCGCCGGTGTTCTGAAGATAAACTTCGCTGGTAATACAATTGACCGTTGCCAGCGCAGGAAACAGAGCGGACATTTGCCCGCCCAGCATCACACTACCGAAGGCAACCGAGAATACCAGCAGATAGCCCAGGCCACTCTCAACACCGCCACTGGTGTAAAGCACCAGGGTGAGGCAAAAAATATCAATTGCGGTATAGGCAGCAATCGCGCCCGCGGTTTTGAATCGGGAGGTCTGGGACACTAAAACCGTAAATCCAGCAGCCACGTTGAACATCAGGTAGAACAACATGATCGATTGGAACCAGCGTGGCTCAAATCTGCCCACAAATGTCTGATCTGGAACTTCGTAAAAGACAATCAGCAGTAAAAAGGAAAGTATAATGCGGAAATAATTGTAGACCCGCAGTACAACGGAGCGTTCGCGATCACCCTTTACCTGACGGTTTGCAAGCTGCTGTTGAAGAATTTCTTCCTCGTCAACCTCTGCATCCAACTCTGCACTCACCTCGATCTTTTCTCCGAAATCCCCGGCAGCTATTGCCATGGGTACCCCATTATTACTATTCAACGTCTAAACTAAAGCATGTTTGAGCACAAAAGTCAGTGCTTGCAATCAAAGCCATCTTGCTTCAAAACGTAACCTTTAAGAAAGCTCGGAGAACCCATGACACATTTCATCAAAATATCTATCAGCTTGTCGTTTTTGATCCTATCAACAGCCGTTTTTGCAGCACCGCCGGCAAAAGAAATTGTCTGTCGGACCTGTCACGGAGAAGCCGGTGCAAAAACCCTGTTACCCAGCTATCCTAAATTGAACGGCCAGAACAAAGCTTATCTGGCGCAGGTATTAACAGCCTATAAGAAAGGCGAGCGCAAAGGTGGTATGGCTCAAATTATGGCCGCCCAGGCTGCAATGCTCTCGGATGCCGAAATTGCGGAGTTAGCGGAATACTATTCGAGCCAACCGTGACCTGACATAATCTATTATTATCTAATTTGCGCCATGACCAAGGACCCCTAATGATAGATTTGACCCGCGAAGGCAACGTTTTTGTTCTCACGATGAATGACGGCGAAAACCGTTGGAATACAAGTTTTGTGAGAGAGTTTGCCCGGGCGCTGGACGAGGTAGAAGCCAGCGAAGGCCCCGCCGCTCTAGTCACAACCTCCGCGACCGAAAAATTCTTTTCCAACGGGCTGGATCTAGAATGGCGTGCCTCCGACGATGCAAACCATCGGGGTGGAGATCGAGACGCATTTGGCGTTGAGTTTATGTTTCTGATGGGTCGCATCATTACATTACCGGTACCGACAATCGCCGCGGTAAACGGCCACGCATTTGGCGCTGGATTTATGTGCGCCCTGTGCCATGACAGCCGCCTACAACGAGCAGACAGAGGCTTTATGTGTGCCAACGAAGTCGATATTGGCATGGTAATACCCAACCCAGAGCTTGCCCTGTTTCGGCACAAGATGCCGTTGCATGCTTATTTCGAGACCGTGATGCAAGCCAAACGATGGGCTGGGCCTCAATCCCTTGCCGCCGGTTTTGTGCAACAAATAGAACCCATTGAGAATCTTTTGCCAGCAGCTATCGTAAAAGCAGAAGAACTATCTCGACTCGGTGCTAACCGAAAGGTCTATAGCAAAATGAAAGAAGCGGTTTATGGCGAAAATTCTGCCATTAATAGTCCCCACGGACCCGCTCACATGCTAAAGAATCCAGCACAGTTTCACTAAAATGGCATTTGTTAGGCAGGCCGGAACTCTAATGATCTACCCCAAGAGCGTTGAGCATGTCGGATGACCCTGAGCAGAAACACCAAAAGCCCATAAGCCGGGAGCGTTTTCTATCGGTACTCAATGACATCACCTTTGCCGCCCTGGAAACTCGGGATTTTGCCGAACTGCTGCAATTGTTGGCGGACCGGCTTGCGGAGATCATTGACGCTGATGGCTGTTTTATTACACTCTGGGATGAAAGCACTAACTCAGCAAGCCCAGGGGCCGCCTATGGCCCCTTACGAAACCTGTATAAGGACGTCATTCCAAAACCGGGCGAACCCACCATCACCGCGGCGGTACTAAAAGCCAATAAACCGCTGGTTATCCAGGACCCGGGGAACTCAAAATACGCCAGCAACAGAATTACCCGCCAGTTCCCGACAAAAAGTATGCTTGGCCTGCCGCTCCTGCAGGGGCAAAAAAAACTAGGTGCAGTGCTGTTTTCTTTCCACCAGCGGCACGAATTTACGGAGCAAGAAATCGACTACTGTGAGCAGGCGGTCCGACAAATCAGCCTGGCGATCACCAACGTCAAGAACCTCAACGCGCTAGAGCAAAGTGAAGAAAAATATCGCTTAGCTGCCGAGGCACTAAAAGTGCGAGAAGCGCATCTGGCTAAAGCACAGGCTAACGCCAGGATGGGTAGTTGGGAGAATGACCTCCAGCTCGGAAAACCAGTGTGGTCCGACACACTTTTTCAACTGTTTGATGTGCCAACGCCAGCAGAAGTGCCGGAAGATGATGAACTGATCAAGCTTGTCGCAAAGGGGCACCGCAAACACTTCAGTGACACACTATTTGCTGCGGTCGAAACCGGGGAACTCAAAGCCCTGGATTTTAAGACTATTCACGGCAGACATCTCGCCGGCGAGATCTTTATTGATTCGGAACTCAACAAGGTCTACGGCACGCTCCAGGATGTAACGGCGCAACGCAAATTAGAATCAGAACTACTACAAGCTCGAAAGATGGAAGCTGTTGGCACACTCGCTGGGGGTATCGCCCACAACTTTAATAACATCCTCACCGTTATTATGGGTAACTATGAAATTCTAAAATCCTCAACCCTTGAAGGCTCACCGGAAAGAAAAGTGCTAGATCAATGTCTTGATGCCGCTGACCGCGCCGCAGTGTTAACGCGCCAATTGATGGTGGTGAGCCGTAAACATGACATGACCCCTACGGACCTCAATCTGAATACGCTTATCTCAGCTCTAGTCGATCTGCTTAAACCACTAATCGGTGACCATATTACAATTACGACGGACCTCCATAGTGAGCTTGGCATTGTGCATGCCGACCCGGGACACCTGGAACAGGTCATCATGAACCTGACGCTGAATGCCAGGGATGCCCTGAACTCAGGTGGCACAATCAACATACATACTGAAAATATCCAGGAAGATGATGTCCTTTGGTCAACCATCTGTGTCAGGGACAATGGCACGGGGATAGACCCTGCAGCGATCCCCCATATATTTGAACCTTTCTACACGACAAAAGAGGTCGGGCAGGGTACAGGTCTCGGTCTTGCAACGGTCGCCAGTATTGTGGAACAAAGTCACGGTAAGATTGAAGTCGACAGTCAGCCAGGTGAAGGCACCAGCATCACCATCTTCCTGCCCGCTCACGAGGCATCAGCTGAATTTACCGAAAAACAACAGCCCCAGAACCACCCGACAAGCAAACCCAAAACAGCTGTCATTCTGCTTGTTGAGGATCACGAAAGTTTAAGAAATATCGCACAATTTGTACTGGATAAAGCTGGCTATCAAATGTTGGTCGCAGAGGATGGTGTTGAAGCTAAGGAGCTTGTTTTGAACAGTGCACAACCCGACTTGCTGCTCACCGACATTCAACTGCCTTCCGGAATTAGCGGTATCCAACTAGCAGACGAGTTCAGGCAAAACTGGCGGGATCTGCCGGTGATATTTATGTCGGGTATGCGAGACATACCAATTGAACTGGAATATTCACATTTTCTGCCCAAGCCCTTTCGGCCCAATGACCTTCTTGCCGCCGTAGAAAAGGCGCTCGCGCCAAAAAATCCAAGCTCAGGTAGCCGGTATTGAACCTGTGGTTTCTGCATAGATTCCTCGAAGCAGTTTGCGCCAGGTTTTGTACTGATCGGCTAAGGTTCCCTGCAACTCAATCACCCGCCCTTCCAGAACCGTGACGGTTGGAGAAATTTCTCGCTCAAAGGATGATGCCAGCTCTCTGAGTTCATCTTCATTAAGCTTTAACTCTTTATAGGTCCGATAAACGGATTCAACCGCAGCCCAACTCCCAGAACGTGATCCACGATATTCTCGGTTCTCTAATTGATTGTTGTACACCAGCAGCTCATAACTTGATTGCCGCCAATAGGGATAGATTTTCTGCATGTTGTTGTAGAAGTCTTCAAAATGCTCATCAACCACATCCTGCATCGAGTACTCACGATCTCGAATGCGGCGGACCCTGTTATACAATGGGTCATTTCTCGCCGGCAGTCCCTGCACCTGTATTTCACCGCTGTCATCAATCACCAGATATCGTGCGAAGGCTTCCGGTGACAACAGCATGGCATAGCGCAGCATCGAGGTATCCAGAATTCGGACGTAGTCTTCAGGTTGCAATAATAATTGAACCTCAGACATATCGTTGGCAACCTGATTAAACAGATCCTGAAAAGGATCCTTAGCGGTGTTTTCTAGCGTCTCGTATCCATAGTCGGTGGCGTAGTCTCGATAGACCTTATTTAGCCAGACCCGGCCCCTGCTATCTCGAACTTCAATCGCCAATTCCAGGCTCACGGCATCGGACTCAACAATGCTTCCCGTCACCAACAGCTCGGCGGCCACATCCTTTGAGGGCACTACATTTACCGCCCCCCAGTATCCGGACTCATCCAGAGTATTGCGCAATTGAACCGGTAGGTATGCTGATTCCGCTTCACGAATCGGCCCATAAATTCGACTCACAGTGCCTGTACCCGGCGCCTCCGCCGCAAACAACACAATCGACACGTTTAAGGGTGAGACAGAAGCGGACTGCCCGCCCGTGGAATAGTTAAGCGATACATTAATGGGTGCTGGCAAAGGCTCCTGCACCTGGGGCGCACTCGTGCAGGAGGCCAGGACAAACAAAAAGGGAATGAGGAAACGCAGCATCATTGTTCTGCCGGCCCAAGCCAACAGGTTTTCTTTTTCTCAAGGGTAAATTCGCAATTATAGAGGCTGCTGCCCTCTTCAAACGGCATGTAAACTCGATTGATGGTGTAGGCGTCCGAGAGCGCTGGGGTTTTTACCGTTGTCGAAACGCTTAAGCGCTCGCCGTTCGCCGAGAGCATAAAGCGATGAACAATATCGAGCCCCTCGGGCAGTCGAGAAACAAAGGTGAGTTGACCATTGCCATCAAATCCACACCATTCCAATCCGTAGCCGAGGACATTAGAAAGCCTGGATTTGTCCTTAACGAGTTCACAGGTCAGGGCAAAATCATCGTCTCGTTTCACCAATACATAGTCAGGACCCTGCTCAATACGCAGGACATTTGTCTGGTTCATGCTATCGGCAAGGGTGCCTAACTTAATAAGCCCATTCAGATCGTCGATGGCGCGTTGGACAACCTGTTGATTCATCGCTTTCGGATCATCCCTGCGACGCTGGGACTGGCGAATTTGACTGCTGGCAATTTCATAGAGAAATAACAGTTTCTCCTGGGCATTTTCCGTCAGCTTGTAGTCAACTTCCCAGGCACCGGACAAATTAATCGCCTTACCATTGGCGTTGGCATTTGAATTGGCATTAGACGCTCCAGCGGGAATGCCGCCCGCGCTGCCGCAGCCAAATAAACCAGGCAAACACGCAAGGGTAAGTAATATGTATCGAAAACTGACTGGCAATGCCAAAGTTGTGTCCCAGGATCCTTTTAATACGACGTGTTAGTCGCACTTGCCTATGGTACGTGCAAACCCACAATATCCGTCGCTGCACAGTATACTGGCGACCATGATAACAAACCTTCCTATCCATGGGATTCTACATGAACTCAAAGATGCGCTAAGTCTGCGGGACGAAGCAGTACTGCAAGCGCCTCCCGGTGCTGGTAAGACCACAATTGTGCCCCTGGAGTTCCTGGAATCTGACTGGCTGGGAGACCAGACCATTCTCGTTCTGGAACCGCGCCGCATCGCAACTCGCAACGCAGCGCAACGGATGGCGGAATTACTCGGCGAATCCGTCGGCAATCAAGTGGGTTACCGGATGAGGTTAGACTCAAAGGTGAGCGCCCGGACCCGCATCGAAGTGATCACCGAGGGCATTCTAACTCGAAGACTTCAGGATGATCCGGCACTCGCGGGAGTTGGGTTGGTCATCTTTGATGAATTTCACGAACGAAGTCTAGATGCAGACCTTGGGCTCGCACTTTGTTTAAAAAGCCGTGAGGTTTTTCGCGAGACACCCCTAAAGCTGCTTGTGATGTCTGCAACGTTGGAAGGACATCGGCTGGCACAGCTATTGGGAGATGCTCCTATTGTGACGTCCGAAGGCAAAAGCTTTCCGGTTGATATCCTCTATGGAGCACCGGCCCAAGCCAGAGACAGGATTGCCGACAAGATGGTATCCACCATTCGGCTTGCCCTGGACCAAAACCCGGATAGTAGCCTACTTGCCTTCCTACCCGGCGAGGGCGAAATACGCCGGATCGCAGACGCTCTGGGTCCGCTGGTCGACGCAACCACCATGATTACACCGCTCTACGGTAATCTCCCTTTAGAACAACAGCAAAAAGCCATTGCCCCAATCGCTAAAGCGGGCCTGAGAAAAGTGGTATTGGCTACCAACATTGCTGAAACCAGCCTGACAATTGAAGGGGTTGATGTGGTGGTGGACTCGGGTCTGGAGCGGCAGGCCATATTTGACCCGAATACTGCGCTGACTCGACTACACACCAGAAAAATCAGCCAGGCGTCATCCATTCAACGGGCCGGGCGAGCAGGACGGCTACGACCGGGCAAGTGCTATCGATTATGGTCGGAGGAACAACAGCAAGGACTGGCAACCTACTCTAGCCCGGAAATTATCAACGCCGACCTTGCACCACTGGCCATGCAACTACTGAACTGGGGATTAGAACACCCCGCAGAACTTCTCTGGCTGGACGAACCTTCACCGGGTGCCTGGCAACAGGCGATCCAGTTATTAGAACAACTCGGCGCCGTGGATCATCGGGGTCAATCTTTAGCCCTTAGCCCCCATGGAAAAATGATGGCGGAGCTGCCCCTGCCACCCCGGCTTGCACATATGCTGATTAATGGCAGCAGTATTAACGAGACCAAAATTGCCTCGTGTCTTGCGGCGTCATTCACCGAACGAGACCCGTTTTCCACAACAGATAAAAAAACCGAACAAAATGCTGACATCCAAAATCGCCTGGATATCCTTTTAAAAAAAGTTCAGTGCCCCCAAAACAAGCGAGGTTGGCTGTCGCGAACATTACAACTCGCTGAACGCTTTGAGCAGCAACTAAAAAAACTCTCCATTGCCCCCTCACCCCAACTCAAGGCCGAGGACGTCCCGGGCTTTCTTGTCGCCTGTGCATTTCCAGACCGTATTGGTCGCAAGCGACACGCGGGCGGCTACCAACTCAGCAACGGTCGCAGTGCGACAATTTCCCCAACCGATAGACTGGGTAAACATCGTTGGCTGGCAATTGCTGAGGTCGGTGGGGTTGCAGGAAGAAAAGGTGATGTAATCCGAATTGCCGCGCCCTTCAACCCTGAACTCTTTAACTCTGCGCTCCAGGCAATGCAATCCGAGAGTACACAGGTTGATTGGGATAAAAAGTCCGGTCGCTTTATTGCTGAACGCCATACCCTGGTGGGCGCCTTAGTTTTAACCAGACAAGCCCTGACTGATATATCGGAACAGGTAAAAATTGACGCTATCTGCCGACATATCGGCAAAGAAGGACTGGGCTTGTTTAAAGGTTACGATCTCTTCAATCAGTGGCGGGGGCGCGTCCAACTCATTCGCCAACATGTATATCCAGAATGGCCAGACCTGGGGGATGACCATCTGTTAAATGAAGTCGAGAGTTGGCTTGGACCTTATCTTGGCCCAATCACTCGACTCGATGAACTCAAAAAACTCGACATCAAGCAGATCTGGATTGACCGCATGGGCTATGAAAAACAGCGGCAAATTGCCCGGCTGGTACCCGACTCAATAGAAGTTCCCACGGGTTCAAATATCAGAATCAACTACAAAGAAACACCGCCGGTGCTTGCCGTCAAACTCCAGGAAATGTTTGGCTGCGATACCTCACCTGCTATTCTCGACGGCAGAGTTAAACTGGTTGTACATCTACTCTCACCCGCAGGGCGACCGTTGCAGGTCACCCAGGACCTGGCGGGATTCTGGCGTTCAAGTTATCAAGACGTAAAAAAAGAAATGAAGGGGCGCTATCCAAAGCACCCCTGGCCCGATGATCCTACCCAGGCAATAGCGACTCGCTATACCAAACACCGTCGATAGAGCTTAACGCCTAAAGTTAGGGAATAGGATAACTGGCAATTCGATCACCATGGGCACTACCCATATAGATCTTATCTCCAACCTTTAGTCCTACCGTTGCGTAACCCATAGGCGCGCCGTCGTGATCTAGCGCGACGGTTGTCTCAAGCGTATCGGGATCAGCTTTTACAATTTTGAAGGGCAGCAGGCAGGGCCCTGGTTCAGTGCAGGTCTGATTGATCGCGTCGTGTTGATGGGAAGCCACCCACAGTGTGCCGGTCTCATCCACGGTAATATTGTCCGGCTGCCGCACCTCAAATGATCCGTCAACTTTGCCACTTGCACGATCAATTCGAATTGTCTTGTTGCCCATATAGATATTGACAAAAATCTTTTTGTTATCGGCGCTCACTGCAATGCCATTGGGCATTTGTTCGAGGGAGTTTTCGACCATGACAAAACCTGTTTCCGCCTGCCACTCATAAACCCAGCCGATCTTCTCACCGGCAATCAATTTTTCAGCCACCTTGTCGAAGGGGGTACTTTTGTCCCACATATGGGTCACAAAAAAACTGCCGTCCTGGAGGCCGGCAACATCATTAATAAAGGGGTCACCTGGAGGCAGCGCACAGCCGCGCCAGTTTAATGCCCAGCCAGCATCACCCATGGACAATTCAAAAAACTCAACGGATTCTCGGCCGCCATGATTCACAACCAGCAATTGCTGCCTTTTATCAGCCCGTTGCATCAGGTCAATTCCGTGGGGGCTAAACAGTTTTGCATCGGGTGCCGGACAATCGGACGCGCCCCATTGCTGTTCCGTTTGCCAATTAATATTGATATCACGGCGTTCACCGCTGGCAAGATCTAACAAAGCCAGATCGCCTGGAGGATGAATCATAAACTCACCCATCTCACTTACCAGAAGCTGCTCTCCGCCCGGCACAATGACCAGGTCTTCGGGGTTTTCAAAACCACAGAACAGCGTCATACCTGCACTCGGATCACAGGAAACGGTATTGGCATGGTGCGCCTCGTTAGCTATCGAGTCCGAGGCATTTACTGCTGTCTCTGGGCTATCCGTTTCTTTGGCTTCTTTCGATCCGCCGCAGGCAACTAAAAACAGGACGAGAAATACTGGCGCTATTTGTTTCATCGATTGTTTCAGGGAATGTTTCATGGATTATTCTTCTTGTGTTGGTAGAAAGAGTGGTAGTGCCCTGAGTGTGCCTCTAACCCGACAGCTTTTCCACCATGGCCTCGATCACTCGTTTGATCCGAGGCACATGTTGGACGCTTCGAGCACACACAATATAGAAGGCCGATTGTGGCAAGATTACGCCAACATCCACTTCAACCAGTGTTCCAATCTCATCGCTACTCGATCTCGAGCAGATCATCACACCCACCCCGGCTCTCACCGCCGCTTTCTGAACCAGATAGTCATCGGAAGCCAACATAGGCTGAAACTCTGGTATCAGCTTCTCTAACATGGGTCTTGGCGTCACGCTCTGATAGCGACCGGCCCAGGTAACCCAATCAAGATCCGCCCAGACACAGGGTTGGCGTAACTTCTCAACATAGGCTGGCGCCCCATAGACGGCGGGCTGGGATTGAAACTCATGTAGTGCGATGAGTTCAGGCTCCGTCGGTTTTTGGGTACGAATAGCAATATCTGCTGCCCCCCGGGTCAGATCCACATGATCAATACTTGATAGAACCTCTAACCGAATATCCGGCAATACCTTCATTAAATGCGCCGCAAAAGGTGCAATTTGTTCCACCGCCACACCCGGCGGAGCGGCGATCTTAACCACCCCGGCAATCTGATTTTCCCCGCCTTTTGCCGCGTGATCGAACTCCGTTGCCCACTTCGCCATTTGTTGTGCTGCCGGTAACAACCGATCTGCGGCACTGGTTCTTTCAGCACCATGCTTGCCCCGGATAAACAGTTGTTCAGACAGTCGCCGCTCAAGCTTGATGATCCTTCGACTAATGGTAGGCTGGCCAAGATTTAAGGCTTTGCCGGCCGCGCTAAAACTGCCGGACTCAATCACAGCAAGGAACGTCTGGGCATCTTCCCAGCTAATTGGATTATTCATTAACGCATGCTTATATGCCTTTTTAAGCAATTTACATGAATATTTACATAGTTAAAATGGCTGACTCAGGGAATATCCCCTAACAACAAACAGGCTGCCCATGCACATAAAAGTGTTCCGTTTATTACTCGCCCCAATACTCCTCCTTGGCCTCACAGCCGGTTGCGCTCCAACGTCCAAAGAAACCCAGGCCGCTTCTATGGGTCAGCCCGGCACCATGGCTGAGCTTCTGGCTTCAATGGAAAAACCCGGCGTGATCGAATTTAAAAAACATGTATCCGGAGACTGGGCCATTGATCTGTCGGGACTACTGAACCTTGAACACCCAAAGGCAAAAGCCGCGGGGCTATCGGATCGCGTGGAGCCTATTCAGATTTTTACCTACAGCCTAAACCACCCCACAAAGGGGACCTATCTGGTGGACTCGGGTTTATCAAAGGGGTTTTTAGATATCCAGAACAACAAAGAACTGTCCTATATCGTCAAGATGGCCATGAACACTGATCTCATCAAATTGCACATCACCACCGGGGAAATTTCTAATCAGTTAGGCGGTATCGACGGCGTATTTCTGACTCACATTCATATGGACCACATTATGGGACTCACGGATCTTGGTCCTGAGGTGGCCGTTTACGTAGGTCCAGGTGAAACGACCATCACCAATCTAACCAACGCAGCCACCCGGGGCACAACGGATCGATTGCTCGGCAACGTTAAAGCACTCCATGAATGGCAATTTGGTGACAGTAAGTTGATCGACATTTTTGGTGATGGGAGTGTCTGGGCGATCCACTCCCCCGGGCACACACCCGGTGCAACAGCCTATCTCGCCAACACCACAATGGGTCCGCAACTCATGGTGGGAGACGCCACCCATACTGCCTGGGGGTGGCACAATGGTGTCGAGGCCGGCACCTTTTCCGGAAACATTCCGGTCAGCGCAATCAGTCTGGCTCGTCTAAAAAAATTAGCCGGGGATGTACCCGGGATCACAGCTCATCCAGGACACCAGGCAATCGATCAATAACCAGCATCGGTTGCGGGGATCTGAGATAATGTCGCCATGCCTCAGATCCCCAACCAACTCGCCCAACCACGGGCAATATTAAAACAAACCTTTGGTTTTGATGACTTTCGGCCGCCCCAGGCAGAAGTCATTGATACCATTAGTGCCGGCCAGGATTGTCTGGTCATCATGCCAACGGGGGGCGGTAAATCCCTTTGCTACCAACTACCCGCGCTATTATTGGAAGGCACGGTTATTGTCATCTCACCCCTGATTGCCCTAATGAGAGATCAGGTGGGTGCTGCACGACAGTTAGGCATCAACGCCGCTTACTTAAACTCGACCCAAAACGCCCAGGAACAAAATGAGGTTATCCAAGCCCTGCGTGCTGGCACGGTTAAGCTGCTATATCTGGCGCCGGAACGCCTGCAAAACCAGGACACCAGAACGCTACTGACGCAGTTCAAGATCAGTTTCGCCGCTATTGATGAGGCCCACTGCGTCTCCCAGTGGGGCCACGATTTTCGTCCCGACTACCTGTTGTTAGAATGTTTTAAGCGTGAATTTAATATTCCCGTCATGGCCTTAACGGCAACGGCAAACGATCTGACCCAAAACGAAATTATCGAACGACTCAGTCTCGAGCAGGAACGTCGTTTTGTTCAGGGCTTTGATCGACCGAATATTTTTTATCAGATCACTTTAAAGGACAATCCTCGCAAACAGCTCAAAGCTTTCCTCCAAAACCGGCAGGAACAATGCGGCATCATCTATTGTCTGTCCCGGAAAAAAACCGAACAAACCGCCCAATGGCTCCGTGACCAGGGGTTTAGCGCCCTGCCCTATCACGCTGGATTGCCCACCGCCGAGCGAGACAGCAACCAGGATCTATTTCTCAAATCCGAATGCCGCATTATTGTTGCCACCATCGCTTTTGGCATGGGCATCGACAAACCCGATGTTCGCTATGTTGTGCATCTTGATCTACCCAAAAGTATCGAATCCTACTATCAGGAAACCGGTCGGGCCGGCCGGGACGGCGCCGCCGCTGATGCTTTTCTACTATATGGTCTGCAGGACGTTGTACTGCTGAAGCAGATGGTGAGTCAAAATGACGAAAGACAAAACCGCATAGAACAACATAAGCTCGACACCATGCTCGCCTTTTGCGAAACCACCAGTTGCCGGCGACGCGCATTGCTGCACTATTTTGGTGAAAAGATAGAGTCCTGCGGCCACTGCGATACCTGCGTCACACCACCGGAAACCTTTAATGGTACCGAGGCCGCACAGAAAGCGCTTTCCACCATCCACAAAACCGGTCAGCGATTTGGTGCCAACTACATTATTGATGTACTCACGGGGGTTGAGTCCGATCGGATATTGTCTTCAAATCACCATAATTTAAGTGTTTTTGGTATCGGCAAAGAATACAGCTACGATGAGTGGCGCGGCATTCTCCGCCAGTTGGTGGTACACGGACTCGTAAAAGTAGATGTCCAGGGCTTTAATGGTTTGCAGTTAACCGAAGCCTGCCGCCCCGTGCTCAAGGGCGAAGAGGAACTCCGGTTACAGCATCTGGCGCGAAAAAAGACCCCCGGCAAAGTACGCAACAAACCCATCGGCGGCGATATTGATTATGACGAATTGTTATATGAACAGCTGCGGGACTGGCGACTGAAAACCGCCAAAGAGAAAGGCCTACCGCCTTATACCATCCTGCACGACTCAACCCTGAAAGAAATAGCCGCATTCAAACCCCACAGCGTCGAGCTGTTACTCGATATTAGCGGCATCGGTGCCGCCAAACTCGACCAGTATGGGGCGCAGCTGCTTGGGATTGTCTCCGGGGAACAGTAGAATCCCGCTGATTTTTAGGCTCCGGCAAACAGAGTTTAACTGTTACCGCCATTAGCTCTCGCCTATACTCACAATATGATCTCAACCACCCTCTATGCTCTGGGTCTGCTTTGTCGCTTTGGTGCGCTCGTTCTAGCCTGCCGACTGCTCTGGATCAGGTTCTCCTGGAGACTTGTGGTGGTCGCCCTCGGCGTGGTTTGGATATCCGTCCAGCCAATTATTCAGTACTTCTTTTCCGCCTCTATTAATTTCATCTCGACCGTCCAAAAACCCGAAGTCTTTTTTCTGGCCAGTATTTTTGCCCTATTTGCCATTTATCAACTCTACGAGTATCTGGTTGATAACGAGCGTTTTTCCCAGAAGGCATCGAGTGAGTCCGAACGATTCGGCCGACGCCAGTCAATCCTATTGGAACTCTCAAAACTACGCGGTCCTAATCTGAATGAAATACTCGCCTTGATTCTAAAGTCAGACGCCGAGGAACTTAATGTCGCTAGAACGAGTATATGGTTGTTTAACGATGATAGAAGCGGGATCGAATCACTCGTGCTGTATGACCAGGGTGTGGTGAGCACTGAACCAGTGCAACTTTTAGCCAAAGATTATCCCGCTTATTTTTCAGCCCTTGATATCAACGGCATTATCACCGCGGACGACGCCCGAACCCATCCGGCAACCCGTGAATTCGAACCAGACTACTTACAACCCAACAATATTTTTGCCCTACTTGATGTGCCCATCCGGATAGATGGCGGGGTGCAGGGCATTATCTGTCATGAAAATTTGAAATCCACACGACACTGGACGGAAGAGGATCAAGACTTCGCCCATTCCATCGCTGACCTTTGTGCGCTTGCCATTAGCTCAGAGAAACAACGCCAGACAGAGGCTGAACTGCAGGAAAGTCGGCGTCATCTGGTTGACGCCCAGAACACCGGTGAGTTCGGCAGTTTTCGGTGGGATCTCAAGCCAGATCTAATGCTCTGGTCTGGCCAGGTCATGACCCAGCTAGGTTTTACCAATGATGGCCTACCTCAAACTGAAAGATTCCGCTCCAGAATCGTTGAAACATACCTACCCCAATACGATGATGTTTTGCGCAAAGCCTTTAAGGACGAAAAACCCTTCCGCACTCGATTGCAGTTAAAGCCGGAATTTGGAGGTCAGTATTTTGAAGTGCGCGGCTCCTATCTGAATAACGAAAGATTTAAAGGCGGATGTTTTGAGGGCACAGTACATAACATCACCGAGCAGGTGGAAGCAGAGCAGGAAAAACAACGCTTAGAAGAACAGCTTATCCAATCTCAGAAGATGGAAAGCATCGGTACCCTTGCCGGCGGTATAGCCCACGACTTCAACAATATTTTGACACCAATATTAGGCTATACGGACGTTGCATTGGCGGAACTGGGGCCAGATTCTCCCATTCGACCCACCCTTGAGGAGGTCTTACACGGCAGTCTTCGAGCAAAAGATCTGGTGGAACAAATTTTGATTTTTAGTCGCCGATGGGACGAAAAGACCGAACCACTAGATCTTGAAGACAGTATCCAGAGCGGATTAAAGCTGCTACGTCCAACATTGCCATCATCGATAAAAATTGAAGTTGATATCACGCCTGGGCATAAGCTAGTAGAAGCCGATTCCACCCAGATGGTCCAGGTGCTCCTTAATCTCTGCACAAACGCCTGGCACTCCATGGAACCAGCAGGGGGCCTACTGAGCATACATTTATACCCCACCTCTAAAAACGGCACCGAGATGACCGCAGTATCTGTGTCAGACACGGGTATCGGTATTGACGCCGAGGCACTTGGACGGATATTTGATCCTTTTTTCACGACCAAAGATGTGGGCAAAGGAACAGGACTCGGATTGTCCGTGGTTCACGGCATTATTTCCAAACACGGCGGGGAGATTGTAGTTGACAGCAAGCCCGGCGCGACTACCTTTACCATCTTTATGCCGACTACCGACAAGTTGCCTTCAGTATTACCTCCACCGATTGAATCTGCAGGTCAACGCGAAGGGTCTATACTCTTAGTAGACGATGACGAGGCAGTCGCCCGAATACTGGAATCTATGCTCTCGGACCTGGGCTACCGCGCCGATGTGCATCTGAGCGGTAATTCTGCACTGGCAAGTTTTCAGCGGAGCGACCGACAATACGACCTGTTATTAACTGATTTGACGATGCCGAGCATGTCGGGAATAGAATTGACGCACAAAATTCGCGAGATTGATCCTGACCTTCCGGTACTTATCGTCAGTGGTTACGGCGAGGCGCAGGTCAACTCGCAACTTATTGGCCTGGAGCACTGTCATATAGTGACCAAACCAATTATCAAAGCTGATCTGGCAACAGCACTTAAAAAGGAACTTCACTGATGCTCATCCTGGTCATTGATGACGAAAAAGACATATTACAACTCATCACCACAATGCTGACGGCGGAAGGCCATGAGGTCATCGCTGCTGAGGACGGTGAAAGGGGCCTGGAACTACTGCAGGACTTTGACGATGTTGAAGTGGTCATCACCGATCTAATTATGCCGAATAAAGAAGGTATCGAAACCATCATGGACATGCACAAGATCAGACCAGACCTAAAGGTGTTGGCGATGTCTGGCGGCGGTCGCGGCGGTATTTCAACCTACCTGTCGACCGCAAAGAATATTGGCGCAGCGGCAACACTTGCCAAACCATTCCGCAAACAAGAACTCCTCGACGCCCTTGCGGACCTAACAAAACGCTAGGCCGTTTGGCTATCCAGCTTGTCTCCGTCTTCACCTTCTCGCCAGCGATGAAAGTCCTCAAGTATCATATAAGCTGAAGGTACTACCAGCAGCGTCACAACCGTGGCAAACAACACACCAAATGCTAACGACACAGCCATGGGGACAAGAAACTGTGCCTGTACACTGCGGTTAAACATCAACGGCATCAGCCCGACAAAGGTTGTCATTGACGTTAATACAATCGGCCGACATCTAGAAATGGCGGCTTCTAACACTGCGTCGTGAAGGTTCTGCCCCTCGGTTCGACGCCGGTTCACATTATGAACCAACACCAGGCTGCTATTCACCACAACACCAGATGCTGCAATCACACCCATTACGGACATCATGGCAAGCCCCGCCACAAGGTCAAAGGTTTTCATAATCTGGTGGCCCCAGATTGCACCCAACATGGCAAAGGGGATCACGCTCATAATAATCAACGGTTGCGTGTAGGACTGTAGCGGCACCGCCAGCAATGCATAAATGACAAACAGAGATATAAAGAACAACGGAATTAAACTCGCCGCTGCCTCTCCCTGCTCCGCCTGCTCACCTTCGAGACTGTAATTCACCCGGGGATAGTCGTTGAGTATCTCCTGAATCTGCCCCGCTCCTAGCGCGGCTAAAACCTCATTGGCCGTGATCTGGGTGCGATCAACATCTGCAATCACATTCACCACCCGCTGCCGATCCGCGCGCTTGATCGAAGAAAACCCTCGACCGAGATCTGCAACCGCAACGGTGGCAAAGGGGACTTCCGATCCATCAGCCGTTCGTATTCTCATATCATCCAGGGTGCTCAAGGATTGACGCTCGGCCTCGGGATAGCGAATCATCACCCGGACGTCATCTCGACCCCGCTGAATACGTTGAGCTTCTTCACCGTAAAATGCCTGCCTTACTTGCCGGGCCAGATTCGCCAGGGTTAACCCAAGGGCTTCACCACCGGGGGATATATTGAGTTGTAACTCCTGCTTTCCGGAGCGGAAACTATCGGTGATGTCTATCACCCCGGGGTACTCCGCAAGTTTGTGACGCAACTTTTCTGCAATCACCCTTAGATCATCAACATTCTCACCCTCCAGCTGAATATCAATGGCGTTACCCACGGTAAACAATGAGGTATTAAATTTGAGCTCAACTGCGTCGGGAATTTGCCCCGCCAGTTCTCGCCAGCGATTTGCTACCGTCCGGGTATCAATCTCACGACTTTGACTCGGCACCAATTGCAGTGTGACTTCGCCCAGGTGACCGCCGCTGCTTGCGGTACTGCCGCCGCCTGGAGGTCCGCCGCCACTACTGGCGCTCGGTTGATTGCCAACCGCTGAGAGTATGTGGGTAACAGGAGAACCATTGGGGTATTCATTTCCCAGTTGTGCCGCCAGCTCTTGAGCGGCTCGCTCCAGTTTTAGTACCGCTTCATTGGTCACCGATGCAGGGGTACCCAATGGCATGGTGAGTTGGGCAATGGCCTGATCAGATTCCAGGGGCGGAAAAAACGAAAAGGGTAATCGCCCGCTGGCGACAATTCCGATACCGGATAAAAATGCTGCCAGGGCAATTGCTACGGTGATGTAACGAGCATTAGTCGCCCGAATCACAAAGCGCCGAAAGTTAACGAAGATCAGAGTTTCAACTTTTGTCGAAAAGGATTTCTGGAAGTTAATGATTCGATGGGAGACCACCTGCGCAATACCGGTCTTGTACAACACAAAGGCCATCACCAATGCGACACAGACGAGATTAATAAAGCTCGCCACACCCCAGGCAATCTGGGACAGAATAATGGCCATCACCGGGATCATCATCAGACCAACCTCACCGACCTCAGACTCAACACTCTGATTACCCAGGTGAGCAGGCAATATGATCTGGGATTCAACCAACGAAAATATCAGGCAACAGATCACCACCGTCGCAATCACACCAAATATCTGACCCATGGTGCCAGGCCCTAACATCAAAGGCATAAACGCGGTGATTGTCGTCAACACGCCAAAGATGACAGGCACAGAAACCTGTTGCGTGCCCTGAATGGCGCCCTGCAACATATTGCCCGTACGCAATTGGTTGGCGTAGACGTTTTCTCCCACCACCACCGCATCGTCCACCAGTATCCCTAACACTAAAATAAAGCCGAACAGGGAGATGGCATCAATTGACAATCCAACATTTGCAGCCAGGGCAAGGGCACCGAGGAATGCAACGGGTACACCGGCACTGACCCAAAACGCTAATCTTGGTCTGAGGAACAGGGCGAGCAATAACAGCACCATTAAGAAACCCTGTCGAGCACTGCTTAACAAAGTATCAAGCCGATCCCGCAACAACATAGAGCCATCATTCCAGATGATAAGCTTCACGCCCTCCGGAAGTCTTTCCGGCGCACGGTCCAGATAGGCTTTAACGGTTTTGGTGATTTCAAGAATATCCTGATCACCCACCCGGGATACTCGAATCAGAGCAGCGGGTTTACCGTCAAAGCGCAGCATCTGATCGGTATCTTCAAAACCATCAATTACGCTGGCAACATCTTTAACCTTTAGCCGTGAACCGTCTGGCCGGGTAAACAGCACCAGGTCTTCAAACTCCGAACCCCAATAGGCCTGCCCTTTGGTTCGAAGCAGAATCTCACCGCCTTCGGTCTTGATGGAGCCACCCGGTAAATCCAGGGAGCGAAGCCTAACGGCGGTTGCGACCTGCTCAAAACTCAAATTGTATTGGCGCAGCGCCGCTTCGGACACTTCAATCGACACCTCATAGGGCCGGGTATTTTTGAGCTCTACTTGAGTCACGTTGGGCAGAGCGGCAATGTCATCTCGAACCTGCTGGCCGAGAATCTTTAGGGTCTTTTCATCGTCGGGACCGGTAATGGCTATATCCAATACCGCCCGGACCACAGAGACTAGTGTCACAATGGGTTTTTCAGTTTCTGCCGGAAAGGTGTCGATGGCATCAACCCGGCTCTTCACATCATCTAACGCTTTAGATTCGTCCGTATCTTCAAACAACTCAACCTGAATCGAGCAAACACCCTCATTTGCCGAGGAACGAATCTGCTCGATTCCCTCAATGCCTTCCAACTCCTCTTCGATACGGATACAAACGCCCTGCTCTACCTCTTCCGGTGCAGCACCCAGATAGGGCACCGTGACCGTGATGATTGGCACACTAATATCTGGAAAGGATTTTTGTGGAATCTGGGTGATGGCCGCCATTCCAGAAAATATAATCAGCAGCATTAGCAAATTGGCAGCAATATGGTTGTTCGCGAACCAGGCGATGATGGGTTTCATCGATTTGCTACCTCATTACCTGGGATTGGCATACGCACCATCATGCCATCCAGGGCGGTTTCTAATGGAGAAATACAGACCCGTTCGCCGGCTTCAAGCCCGCCCTTGATATAGATCTGGTCCTCCACTTCCCGAAGCACCACCACATCACGAAACTGTAATCGATTCTGGGCATCCACCACATACACCTGGGACTTACCTCGAAGGGCAATCCTTGGCAGGACAATCACGTTATCGAATGCCTGGCCTTGAATCTCTGCACTGACAAATAAACCAATCGAGAGGGGCGGCTTTTCATTATCTGTCTCGTAGGGAGACAGAACCCTGGCAACCACGTTAACCATTCGAGTTTGTGGATCAATTTCACCCTCGGTGCGGACCACTTCCCCCAGCCACTGATATTCATCACCGCCAAAGGAGGCGTTCAATTTTACTGCGGCGAGTTGCTTGTCACTTGCATTCGAATTACCGGCAATTGGCATTTTCACAAACTCAAGTTCTTCGTCTTTGATCGGCAGCCGCACCTCAACATAATCGGTAGCATAAATCGTCGCAATGGGATTGCCGCGATTAACAAACTGCCCAACATCAACGCGTTTTGACCTGACCCGACCATCAAAGGGCGCCAGCAGTTGTGTGCGCGCCAAATCTCTTTCAGCCTTTGCCAGCCTGGCTCTGGATTCCTGCAGGTTTGCCTCGGCAACCCGGAAGCGGTTCAGGGCGTCGTCGCTCTGGGAATCAGAGGTCAGATTCTTTTCAGATAAATCTATCTGGCGAGAATTAGCCCGGCGAGCAATGTTCAACTCACTCTCAGCTCTGGTTAGAGATGCCTTGGCTTGTACTAACGCAAGTTCGTAGTCGAGGGGCTCAACGGTGACCAGCACGTCATCTTTTTTGAAGAATCCGCCGGATACCATTGCTGGAGAAACCGCCAGTACCCGGCCGGAAACCTCGGGGGTCAATTCGCTTTCGGTGCGGGGTGCCACGGTGCCGTGGGTAGTAGCGGTCATCTGAATAGTTTCAGGGTTGACCGTGACAACTCGAACGAGGGGCGCCAGGGGTACAACGGGATGGGGATCAAGCTTGGGCCCAGACTTGATCAGCATCACCATATTGGCAACACCAAACACCACGACGATGATCGCAATAATGAGTTGTTTCATTTTGTTTCTCCAGAGCCTTTTGTTTTCAAAGCGCCTTTCGTTTTCAATGTGGCTGGCACCGGAGCGGAAAACCCAGGTATTGCAAATTGAATAAGTCGTTGAAATTTGATTTCGTAAGAGTCTTCGGTAGTGCCAAGACCCAGCGGGGTCGGATGGGTCAGGGTTTTGAGCATTGCGCCGACGAGGAAATGAAAACGCCACTTCAGCTCTTGCTGGGGTATATCCGGCAGCGCAACCGAGATGGCGTTAAGAAAGCGCCTGGCCATTTCACCAAATTGTTTTTCGAGCAGTGGTTTCATCACAACGTGGGGTTCGCTATCGATTCTGCCAATAATAGTAGGTAGATACTCTATCTCCTCGGAATGAATTAGGGGCTGCAAGAAAGCCTGCAGTATCGATTCAACAGTGAAGTTGCCCTCCGCCTCCAGGGCATCCAGCGCCGCCAGCCGCGCTTGATTAATAGGCTCTACCCGCCGCTCAACGATCGCGGCCAACAACCCTTCTTTAGAACCGAAGTGATAATGGGTCGCGGCCAAGTTCACATCAGCCCGGGCCGCAATGGACCGTAATGAGGTAGCCGCATAGCCTTTTTCCGCAAACAGCGCTTCGGCCGCATTAAGCAGACAATCCTGAGTTGAGGTCATATCGAAGAATTAATTCAAACGTTTGTTTGATTTTCCCAGCATCAACCGCAGAACACAAGCGCAGACATTGATTTAGATAATCCTGTCTAGATTTCCTGTTTAGATTTCCGGTTTAGATTTCCCGTTTAGATAGTGCGAAGGATTTAGTCCTTAGGATAGAATGCGCGGCATGAAAAACGCTCAAAATGCTCTGGCCGCATTACAGGCCGGCAATGACCGGTTTGTAGATGGTACTTCTAACTACGACCCGTCTTTAAACGCCGTGGAACGCAGTCGCCTGGTTGAGAGACAGGAACCCTTTGCTGTTGTGCTGGGTTGTTCAGATTCCCGTGTGCCGGTGGAGATGATTTTTGATCAGGGTTTTGGCGACCTGTTTGTGATTCGGGTTGCGGGTAATGTGGTTGCACCGTCCCAGATTGCCAGTGTCGAATTTGCCGCGGAACAGTTTGGCGTTCGCCTGGTGGTTGTCATGGGCCATACCAATTGCGGCGCGGTCTCCGCGACGGTTGATGCCTTAAGCGCTAACACCAAGTCCGAATCCCTCGGCAACTTAAAATCTATTGTCGATCGAATCCGCCCTGCCGTTGAAGGCTTGCTCGACCTCAATCTTGATAAGGATCAACTGATCAAACAGGCGGTTCGCTCTAACGCGCGCATTTCTGCCAACTCACTACGCCACGGCTCCCAGTCCCTGGAAGGCCTGGTTGAACACGACAACCTGCTGATTATTGGCGCTGAATATTGCCTTGAATCCGGCAAGGTCGAATTCTTTGACGGCATGCCGGCATCAAGAACCGACAATGCCTCCGTCCTTGCGACGAATGACCAAAGTGCAGTCCCTGGGTATGGTCTTTTGGTCAAACTCGGCGGGAAAATTCGTGACCTTTGGGTCGCCTTTACCCGGATGCTGAATATTCGCAAATAGGGTTGTTCGGTCCGGGGTTGTTGCAATACCCGTTACCTCGCAGCCGGGCACACCCGTCAGCAAGCGGCGAATCTCGCCGGAATTAATATCCACCACCAGTAGCTGATTATTATGTTTATCTCGCTGATCGCCGTCGGTCATAACAAATAGTCGACCGTCTGGATCTGCCCACAGCCCATCCGGGCTACCAAAAGAATTTTCCTTGTCGTAATGCTGGTCCGACATCAAGAATATATCCCAGCTAAAGGTTGTACCCAAAAAGTCATCGCTGTCTTTCCAGCGAATAATATGACCGTTTGGATTCGGCGCCTGGGGATTCGCCGCATTCGGCACCGTGCGCATATGGTTATTAGTTAAGGTGCAATACACCTCACCGTTCGGTGCAACCGTGGTCCATTCTGGGCGATCCATATCCGTTGCCCCAACTGCCGTCGCGGCAAGCCGGGTGTTAATCAAAATATCCGCCTGATCCTTAAACTTATCTTTTAGCGCTGGATTATCCATGGTTAAAGGTAACCACTCACCCTGACCACCTTCATCAAACCTGGCCACGTACAGCACACCTTCATCCAATGGGCTAACACCCCGGGCGCGCATTTCCTGCCAGTTACCGGCGGAGACAAACTTGTAAATATGTTCAAAGCGCTGATCATCTCCCATATACACAACCATTCGGCCATCACGGCTCACCGCATGGCCCGCGCCCTCGTGTTTAAGCCGACCCAGGGCCGTGCGCTTAACCGGCACCTGCTTAGGATCAAAGGGATCAATCTCCATCACCCAACCAAACCGGTTCGCCTCGTTTTTAAAATTTGGATCCGACAAATCAAACCGCTTATCAAACAAATGCCAACCATAGCGGGCACCGGTCTTATTTAGGCCATAGCGGGTTTGGGATTCGTCCGGGGTGAATTCCCCCGAGGCAGCAAAATACAGATTAAAGTTTTCTTCACAGGTCAGATAGGTATTCCAGGGCGTTTGGCCATTAGAACAGTTGGAAAAAGTACCGGCATAAATATTGTTCGCTTTGTTTTTCAATGCCGGACTATTGGCAGCGGGACCACTAAAGGTCGTCTCAGCATTACCATGTACCCGCCGGGCATTTTGGCTTGCCACCCGCTGCCACTTGCCATCCACTTCAGCAATTTCAACCACCCCCGCCCCATGGGCATACTGTGAGGTGCGTACATCCGCCAGACTCTCTGGCACTGGCTTACCCAATACATGGGTATTGGTGCCGTACTCATGATTCAACGCCAGCATGCCGCGTTTACCATCCTCGGAAATGGGAAAGTACGCCATCCCATCATGGCCAATGCCAACCTGCTCGGCCTGGGTTTCCGTTGCGGGATGCTGAAATGCCGGGCCATCTGGCTGCAGGGATGTGCCCCAGGGAATGATCACCTCATATTCATAGTCATCGGAGATCACCGGCATGGGCCCAATACCCCTGGCAAAGGGCACCGGGCGAAAGCCCATCAGCGGTACATCGGATCTTGCCAGGGCACCACAGCCCACCAGGAACTGAGCCGCTGCGGCAAGGCCACCTTTCAATACTGTTCTACGTTGAATTTTCATATTGAAACCTTACCGGAGCGATTACTCATATCAGATAAATGATAAATGAAGATACCACTAATCGAGGCGCGACTAGTAACGCAGCCGCAACCCGACTCGAATACTTCTGCCGGCTTCCGGCGCCACGTTGTTTAAAAACGATACGTGGTTGCGTACCTGCTGATTAAGCAAGTTATCTCCCTTGGCGAACAGGGTGAGTTCCGCACCGGAAGCTATTGAGAGGTCCCAATGGTAATCCCCATAGGCGGACAACAATGTGTAACCGGAAGAGGCCAACTCCAGAGGCGCGGTATCATCCTGGGCAAATACCCGGGTCAAGGTCATGCCGGAGGTCCAATGTTCACTCTCCCAATCCACCCCGACAACCACTCTTGCGGGGGACATGCGGGGCACATAATCATCATTATCAAACCGACCCTTAACCATATCCATGGCAATGCGACCGTTTACACTGGACGCTGCTAATTGCACCAACGGAAATTCAAGGCTCGCCTCAAGGCCATAAAAGCGAGCATCCTGGCCGACATAGTTCGCCACCTGGGTGTCATCAACTAGCGTGCCGGTTAGATCTAGATACACGTAATCCTGCACCCGGTTATAAAAACCAGACACATCAAGCAATGCAGAACCAATCGGCAGTTGATAGCCAACATCTAAATTGCGGGAGACTTCCGTGTCTAGATCAGTATTGCCAATCTCGATCAGATTGGTCGCCGCGTGGGCAACAAGCTCGGTATTCAACCCACAACCCGCCACATCAATATTGGAATAGCGTTCCTCCACCGTCGGTGCCCGTTCCGTACGACCGGCGGAGACAATAAGCCGCGCATCATATTCAAGATCCACAATGCCACTGGCCGAGACGCTAAACACCGTTTCTGAATTTTCACAGGCCGCTGGATCCAGATCCGCTCGTTCTACCCGACCACCCAGCTCCAGGGTGTAACGACCGGTATTCATGCGCTCCACCGCAAATATCGCTGAGTTTTGGATATCGGTTTTCGGGATAAACGCTTCTTCACCGCTGGCGCTGAATTCAGTTGAGTTCACCTGCAGGCCATAAACCCCCTGCCAGTTACCACGCTCACGGGTCGTGACTGAAACCCGGCTATCAAAACCCTTGTTCAAAAAACGCGTGCCGAGTTCGGCGACGCCATCTTCAATTTCTAGCTCGCTGTGCTCGTAGTCCGTATAACCCAGATGAAAATGCACATCGGAAATAAAGTTGTTATCAAAGTGATGGTCGGCCTTCAGGTCGTAGCGTGTCTGCTTTAACGCCAGCCGAACCGCAACATCCTCATCGTGATGTTCTTCGGCTTCTTCCTCTTCTTCATGGTCCTCGTCATGATCTTCTTCATGGCCATGACCATGGGCACCGCTGGGCAGACCATATTCACTTTCAAACCGATTGTAAGAGAAGCCGATAAAACCCTGTTCCTGCACCCAGGAAACACCGAAGGTGCCACCCTCACCTTCGCCAAAGGAGTTGTCGATATAACCGCGGGGAGAAGCCTCTTCTTCATGTTCCTCGTCATGTTCCTCCTCCTCATGTTCAATGCCCGCCAGTGCTTCAAGCGCCTCTAGCCGCTCTTCATCCACAGCCGTACCACGGATATCCACATTGTTATTGCGCCGGGTATACAGATCAGCATGCACAGCAAAAGCACCCGCACTGGCATTAATGCCAAACAGGGTTTTATCCTCGTCACTGGCACCGGAATGGGATTGCTCAAATATGATTTCTGGCTGCTCAAACAGCCGGGTAGGAATACGCTGGTCAATGACATTCACCACACCACCAATGGCGCCACTGCCATACAGCAATGTGGCTGGCCCGCGCACCACCTCAATACTGTCGGCCAGCAATGGCTCAATACCATTACCATGGTCCGGGCTTAGGTTCGCTGCATCGGAGACAAACACACTGTTTTGTAATACCTGCACCCGCTTACCACTTTGACCGCGGATCACCGGCTGGCCCACACCGGGCCCAAAGGACGCAGAATGCACACCCGCCTGGCTATCTAAGGTATCCCCCAGGGAATTGGCCGCTTCTCGGCGCAGGGCCTCGCCGGACAGCACGCCGATGGGCAATGCAGACTCCGCCAGGGGTTTGTGAAACGGACCGGTCACAACAACTTCTTCAATATCATGTTCGGCCGCGTGCAACTGCACAGCAACCAGGCTCGCCAAAAGGCCGCCTGCAACTAACTTCAACATAAGTTTCTCTCAACAAAATACGAGCTAAATAAAAAGGCAATTTAAAAAGGCTTAACTGTCGAGAGAGATAGGGGGTGCTCTAGAACGCAGGTCAACAACCGTGCGCAGGTGGGAGGCCTGGATGGTGAGGGTAATAAGATGAGATTCAGCAGGAACCACCTCGGGTACAGCAGTAACACTAAGCAAGGCATGATTAATGGACGAACCACAGATCACACATTCCTGTTCATCAACCACACCCAAATGCACATGATCCACAGCAAACATCGCCTGGGCGAATAACGCCGTGGCAAGTAGCAGTGCAATTGCTGTGACTTTTTTGATGTTCATGTCGTGCGGTAACAGACCCGTTTTTGCAAACTGAATAGAATCAGAACGGCGCAAGCCTAAAACAAACTTAGGCCGCGAATCAAGCTAAGACGACAAAGTGAGCGAACTAACTGATTTCTCGCGCCTGCTTACAGGCAATGCACATATCCGCCTCGGGATAGGCCTTAAGCCGGGTGAAGGCAATATCTTCACCGCATTCCCGGCACTCACCATACTGGCCTTGATCCACCCGCACCTGGGCCGCTAGCACTGACTTTAAGCGGTTTTTGGTGACATTACGGTTCGCCACCAGGATGCTTTGATTGTGCATTTCATCCATGCGGCTCAATCGACCCTGGTTGTCTTTAAGCTTAACCGGTGCCGCGCCGGACTCCGTATCCAATAACAATTGCTCCAAACTCACTTTTAGATCAGCAAGGTCTTGGGTCAAAATCCGCAGTTGTTCTTTCGTCAACGCATCAGGCATTTGCTCATCTTAACGTAACTGGCCTATTCTGCTAGCTCAATCAGAGGGGAGCATCAATCATCGAATTCACCAACTTTTCTCAAGCCGCAGAGAACAACAAGGCACCCATACTCGCTGAACTCAAAAAGCACCTGACCGCACCCCAGCGCCTTTTAGAAATCGGCAGCGGCTCCGGCCAGCACGCCGTACTGTTTGCCACCGAGTTGCCCCACATCACCTGGCAACCCGCCGACCAGGGCGAATACTTTGATGGCCTCGTCGACAACATCACCCGCCTCGCCCCGAACAATGTATTACCGCCCCACTACCTCGACCTCAACAACCCAGACTGGCCACTCCCCTTCGACAGTCTCTACTCCGCCAACGTCATCCACATCATGCCCGAGCGTCTGCTGCCGCAGATGTTTGCAACACCCGCCAACCTACTGATGTTTTATGGACCGTATAAATACGACGGTGAGTTTACGAGTGAATCGAATGCGCGGTTTGATGTTTGGTTGAAGGGGCGGAATGAGGAGAGTGGGATACGCGACATTGAGGTGTTGTTGGCTTGTGCTGAGGAGAAGGGGTATGAGTTGGTGAGTGATACTGGGATGCCGGCTAATAATCAGTTTTTGGTTTTTGGGAGGTGATTGGGTTTTGCCCTAATTAAAACGAATTATCGTTCAGTTGTTCGTTTTGTGATCAGTTAGTAGGACTACCAACTTCCGAGATGAGAATTATGGTGCCTTGTTTTATGTTTTTGCAGACATGGGGCGGGGTTACGTTGTAAAAAGAAGCCAAAGGAATATGTTGGTTTCTGCTTATGAAAAACAAAAGATTTAGACAGCCATTTAGCTGTCCATTATATTGTTAGGCGGCTAGATGCTAATCACGACCTAGGTGTGGACATCGAACCTGTTAAACTCTAGTAGCAAAGGAATCGCGGTCAAATTGACATGGAATGGATAATCGAACATCTAAAATGGGTTTTTAGCGGCATAGGCGTTTTTCTCTTAGGATTATTTGTGTATAAACCTTGGAGAGATAAAAATGAACCAGAATCAGTTGAGAAACCCCAGGATGTAAAAGATGTACTTCGCATTCTTATAGTCGACGACGATACACGCTTCCGAGTCGCGAAAATCCTGCAAACTAGTGGCTGGGTTCACACTAAGCTAGTAAAAGATATTGAATCCATGGAATCGCCTATGCTCAAGGATGCGAACATTGTATTCGTGGATATCCAAGGAGTTGGAAAAGTACTAGGGTTTCAAGAAGAAGGTCTAGGTCTAGCGAAAGCAATCAAAGACAAGTACCCCCACAAGAAGCTTGTTATATATTCTGCCGAGACAAAGGGAGACCGGTTTCATTCCGCTCTTCGTGACGCTGATTCCTTCCTCAACAAAAATGCAGATCCCTATGAGTTTGAGCAGCTAGTAGAAACGTTTTCTGAGGAGCTCCTTAGTGAAGGTAAGATTTAGGCACCTCGACCCGCGTGGAAACATTGTTTTCTGTAACCTTGATGAACGTGAAAAACGAGAACTAGGTACTGTTGATACAAAGTCTCAAAAGATAGATAAACGTTTGAGAGCAGGTAGGTTGCAGAACAAATCTGGAGAAACGTTTGTCTTTACTAGTGACGATGATTTAGTAAGCAGCTCAAAGCGATTTAAGTTTTTCTGTGAAACTTTAGGCCAAATGGTAGAAGCATTCATAGACTCTCAATCAGACTATTTAGATGACATAACCTCCAATACGAATCGCTTGATACATAACTTGACCACTTTAAACGCGGTTAACCTCCAGCAAATCTATAGCGTATTTCCTCAAGAAAATCTCACTAGAAACATTGGGAAGAGCGTCGATGTGATCGAGGAAATAGTCAAGAATGAACCTAAGTCAGCAGCACGTTGCATAATGAATTTAACAAAAAACACGATAGCGACTCGGACGGAATTCTCGGTTTATCAAAAAATGTTCGAGAAGCAACCATCTTTACAACAGCGTACGCATAATGTTCACAAGGTTTTGATGAATATTCTTTACGTTTTTTTTCCTGATTTTACTGACAAAGACGTCCGCATCCCGATTCATTGTGAGGGTACTATCAGCGCTTTTTTTGACTATGAGTCTGTGCAGGTTGTACTCCACCATTTAATAGAAAACGCTGCGAAGTACACGCTAAGTGGGTCTGATATGAGCATTCGAATTGATCAGAAAGAGGCTGGTGTCTTGCTTGAGTTTGAGATGGTGTCCCTGGCAGTTGATCCTGAGGAGTACCAAGCCATTTTTTCAGACGGCTATTCCGGCATTTACCCCAAGAAGACTGGCAAATCCGGAAGGGGCATTGGGCTAAACATTGCAAAACGACTTTTAGAATTGAATAACGGTTGGATTGAATTTGCTTGCGACCTCTCCACACGAACTGACCACTTTGGAGTCCCATATCAATTGAATGTCTTCCGTATTGGCCTTCCTAATCAGAAACACAGGCGTGATCCGAATTGGAAAAAGTCTGTTCTGGGGAGTGCCGCCTAACATGCAGTTTAAGTCGCGCATTTCATGCGCTCGGACGAAGCACCTGCGGATCAAATGTGAATCACATTTGAAACCTCGGCGTCTTCGCCGCTTAACAGGGTGTTATGCATCCGAGTTACCCACGAAAAGTAGACACTTCCATTCCCTTTAGGAGGAAGTATGTCCAAGAAACAAAACGCACCGTATAGCGATAAATTTAGACGTGAAGCATTGCGTCGATGTGACGAAGAAGGCGTCACAGCGATCCAGGTTGCCAAAGAGCTAGGGATCGACGTTAATCAGATTTACAACTGGCGGAACCAATCCAAAAAGATGTCTAAACTCAAATCTGGCGAGACCATTCAAACACAGTTCCATCCGGCTGATGGCGTTGACTATTCAAAATCTGAAAGTGATGAGGTTCGGAAGAAATGGGGTCAAGAAATGGGGTCAGTGTAAAGGGACAGAGTAAACTTGCTCTCGCATCCCGTACTGAGACCAAGATTCCACCCTCAGGCACTTTGATCAACGAGAACTCAGCCTGAACTAAGATTAGTAAGTGCCGTGACGCCACTAACTCTCATCATTAGGCCGAGACCATCACTTTCTAGGCAGGTTAGTATAGCGAATGGATCTCTCCCCCATCATTTATCAGTTATTCTCCAACCTTGTCTATCTGCTCCCGCTGATTATCTTAGCGAGCTTGGCAAATTCCCCCTGGTTCAAAGGCGCCATGGGCGAGTTCGCCGTGAACGTTTCAACCAAACTCATGCTCGACAAAGATCGCTACCATCTAATCAAAAACGTCACCCTACCCACGGAGGACGGCACCACACAAATTGATCACGTTATCGTCTCGGTTTATGGAATTTTTGTCGTTGAAACCAAAAACATGAAGGGTTGGATATTTGGTGGTCAGCATCAAAAGCAATGGACGCAAAAAATATTCAAACACACGCAGAAGTTTCAAAACCCTCTCCATCAGAACTACAAACACGTGAAAGCACTAGAGCAACTGCTAGGCCTTCAAGAAAGCCAGATGCACTCTGTTGTTGTGTTCATCGGTGATAGTACGTTTAAAACTGAGATGCCGGAGAACGTCACTTATGGCGGCGGGTATATTCGGTTTGTGAAGTCGAAAACTGAACAGGTTTTTACGTCTGATCAAGTTACGGAAATTATTCAGCAAATAGAATCTGGTCGATACCCTCGTACTTTCGCAACCCTTCGACAACATGCAAAACATGTTCGATCAATCGTCGAGACCAAAGAGAATCAGGTTGCATGCCCTAAGTGCGGTAGTGAAATGATTCTGCGAGAATCAAAAAAAGGGTCGCGCAGCGGACAAACATTCTGGGGCTGTATGAAATTCCCGAGTTGCCGGGGTATTGTGAATGTTAACCAGCAAGCCCCGGGCTCCAAATAGAGCAAGGTAAACAAGATGGCGCTTAAAGAAAAATATGAATTAGGAAATGAACTTCTCGATGAATTTCGAGAGATTATGGAAACAGTTATCAAGCCTAGAGATCTTTTCGCATTCGAATCGAACTCACTTAGTGCGAGCTTTGCGACAACACCAGAGGAAGCCATCAGCAACAAAACCAAGAACATATTTCTTGGCGGAGACCAGTTAGAAAAATGGTTAAAGGTGTTACCTCAATTAGCCAATGTCGAAAAAGTCATTATCCCTGGCACGGCGATTTCAGACCGTCTGATGTGTGCGGTTTGTGAGCACAGGACTATTAAAAGATTGCAGTTTGATAGCACCCGATTAAACACCTTCGATATGCTGGGTGAGTTAACTGAACTTACCCATCTTGCCATCGGTAGCTCTCCTAGAATTGACAGCCTAAAACCAATTTCAAAGCTAAAGTCTCTGATATCCCTTGGTATTCAAGGTAACTTCCCAAAAATACATAATCTAGCGGACATTCGTCCCTTAACCCAACTCAAAGGACTCAGCCTTTGTGGTCAAGACTATAAAAAGATAAAGCTCATCTCACTGGCCGATCTTGTGTATTTACAAAACCTAGAGTTCCTCTCTCTTATTGCCATTAGCGTTGAACAAGACGGCCTGACGCCTGTAACTAAGCTGCCAAAACTAGAAATCTTACAGTTAAGACATCAGCGCCCATCCGAATGGTCAAAGGAAGACTATGAGATGCTGTATCAGTCTAACCCGCGATTAAAAGGTTCATTAATCAAACGAGCGGCTACCGACGAAAAATTCAGAAAAATTATGGGCATAAAATAGCCATTTCATAGAACTTGCAATAAATTTGAGTCAGAGCAAAAAGGCCAGAGTAAACGCACAGTAAATGCCAAATGCTTATCGGCAACTGATAGGCGAGGCAGTGAGCATTGAAGTTCTCGCGAAGCTACTGCGCTGTGCACACACTGGTTTGGTTTTAGGTACAGACGATATTCGAGAACAGGTCATTGAGCTGACCACTTGATGAACTTACTCTGTCCCTTTACTCTGACCCCACAACTTGGACAATCAGTTCAGGCAACGCGACGAGCGCTTTAATGACAAGGTAAAGAAGCATCCGAACTGGGTTCGACAAGAACGACCACTGAATACCAAAATATCCGCCAGTGAGTTTGTTTTTGATCCTGTCAAACAAACCGGTGTTGGCCCAGTAGGCAATCAGATGTTCTTCCATCATGCCACCAAAGCGAGGATGTTCTTTGAGTGGCGATTGACGGATTGTCGGCATTGTTCGAGAAAAACCGAGTGCATGCGTAATCCCGCATAAGCAGATCACCGTAAAGATCATGGGAGACAGGTGTCGGTTTTGCTCGATGAAAAGCGCAAGCCAACTTACACGGACTGGAAGAAGTATCGGGTAGATAGTGACTATGGTAAGCAGATTTACGGACATCGCATGTCAGCGGTGGAGCCGGTGTTCGGCAATCCTGAACACAATAAAGGGTTAAAGCGGTTCTCGCTGCGAGATTCCAGCAAGGTGAATGTTCATTGGCAGTTATATTGTCTTATACAGAACATAAAGAAACTAAAGAACTATGGAAATCTAGTGGCATAGTGGCAGAATGGACTGATACTGAATGACGGGAAAAAATGCAATGTTATTAGTCAAAAAACAAACAAGCCCGGTTTGGGTTTGTCTACAGCCTCGTTAGATTCCCATGCCGATTAGTACCGAGTCTTACTCTTCGATGTACGATCGTTATCAGCAAGCTTTGATATGGCTTGAATCGCTAGGGATTACCGTTGGCAGCGGACGACTTCAAAATTATGATCGAACCATCGCCTATTGGAAAGATGCCTATGCCACTGCATCAGAAAATGAAGGCAAAGAAATATTTCCAGAATTTATGGGGGCCATGTTCGAAGTCCACGACATAATAGACATATATGAAGCCTTTAAAGATGAAACACCTTCAAATTTAGCGCACGTTATTGAAAAACTAAAGCTCGCTGTGACAGGTCCCGTAAATTTGCATGAAGAAACCACGACGAGTACCAAAGCTAGGAATTTCTTATTCGAAGCTGTTGTTGATGCTCGCATGCATAATCCACAGGCAGGTATCCGCACGATTTTGAATGCAACATCTGACTCTGGGTTTCAGGTAGGTAGTAAAAAAGTTTGGATAGAGTGTAAACGCGTAACCAGACTCTCGAAAATCGAGAAGAATGTAAAAAAGGCTTCATCTCAACTAGAATCTCTGTTCGAACAATCTACCGGCACTGGACACAGAGGAATTGTGGCTTTAGAAGTCTCCAAGATTTTTCATGCTGGTGACCAACTGCTTGTGCAAAAGGACGATGAGAATTTAAATCGGGCGCTCAATGAAAAGATGGATAAATTTATCGCTGAGAATGCTCGGATTTGGGAAAGTATCTATCAAAAAAGAAACAAGAAAATAATCGGCACGCTGTTGAGGTTCTCATTTATGGCGGTTTCAGAGCAAAGAAACTTGGCAGTGCATGCATCACAGTGGGGCATGAACCCACGAACAACCGTTTCAGCATCTGATCAGAGCTTAATGAAAAATTTTGTGAGTTTACTCGTGAGGCGAATCTAACATGGCATTCGATTCAATCGCTTCACTCATTTGAACGCTACGCAGCGAAGCTGCTACGCGCCAATCAATGCGATGTTAGGCAGACCATGACTAAAGAAGAAAGAGTTCGCGAGAACAATACATTCGCATCATGGTTTCCCTGGATAATTGGCGCATCTGTAGTCGCGATGTTCCTCGTTGTCGGAGCTTATGTAGTTAACTTTGAAGGTTCAATAAGCCAAAGCACCGAAACTTGGGGCCAGTTCGGCGATTATATTGGTGGCGCCTTGAATCCAATATTCGGATTCTTAGCGCTGCTTGGTTTACTCCTCACTATTTCGCTGCAAAGTAGGGAGCTAAGTAATTCAACGCGAGAACTAAAAAACTCGGCAGACGCTTTGAATCAACAGAACATTGGCATAGCCAAACAAACCTTCGAAACCGCATTTTTCAATCTTCTTCAGTTCCAGAACGACATTCTCAAAGACATTGATATTCGCGCCGACAATGCAAATGCCTCTGGCACTACTATTGGTCGCGATTGTTTCAAGGTATTTCATCGACGTCTACGAAATGAATTTGATGGGTACGAATCCGATGTAGTTGAGGAGAGAATCATTGAAGTCTACCGTCTATTCTATGAATCTAATCAAGCAGACGTAGGCCACTATTTTAGACACCTCTACCATATCATTAAGTTTGTCGACCGGTCTGACGTAGAAGATCCTTCATACTATATTGACCTAGTTAGAGCACAGCTTTCTGTGTATGAGCTTGGATTGCTATTCTACAATTGCCTAACCCCATATGGGTCTGAAAAGTTCAAACCATTAATCGAAAAGTATGCGCTTCTAAAAAACATGCCCTACGACGTGATTTTTTTAGCTGAGCATAAGGCACTATACACCGATGAAGCATATGGCCCCGAGAGGCCTGCCTAACTGAGTGTTATATAACTAACTAGAGTTCAACGATATGTCCATAAAATGGAATGGTACAAGCAACCTTGGATCAAAAGAATTTACCTGTGGGCACTGTGGAAAAATAGTAGCTGCAGTTTTAGGGTTCTTCTCTGACGACCGCCAATCTATATATATTTGTCCTCATTGCAATCAACCAACTCATTTTAGTACCGCAAATGGGCAATTTCCTGATGTTGCCCCAGGAAATGATGTGGCAAGCCTGCCAGAAGAAATCGATAAATTGTACAAGGAAGCTAGAAACTGCGTTGCAGCTAACGCATATACTGGTGCGGTGCTCCTATGTAGAAAGCTGCTAATGAATATCGGAGTTCAGCAAGGTGCCGAAGAAGGTAAGCCTTTCATCCAGTACGTCGAGTACTTGGCACAAAATGGATTCGTGCCACCAAATGGAAGAGGCTGGGTTGATCATATCCGGAAGAAAGGAAATGAAGCTACTCACGAAATCAAGTTAATGGAAAAATCGGATTGCGAAGACTTGATCGCCTTTTCAGAAATGCTCATGAAGTTTATATATGAGTTTCCAAATAAAATTTCTAGCGTAACAACAAATGACGAATCTTAGGGGCCAGGACCAATTACCAGTCCCAACTATCACTAATCGTCAGGATTTTCCCATACACTATCAATCCAATCTCTTACATCATCCGCCGCTGCTCAGACCCATAATTCGAAGATGCCACGTCTTCCTCGATTCTGCCCAGCCGAACATCCAACCCACGTAGCCCAACGTGGAAACAACCGGCAAGTATAATTCACATGCGATGGCGATATGGCTGCCTATGCGCACAGCTTACACAAAGGCGCCGCCAAAAATGGTGTTGCGGTACATGCGTGGGTATCCATGACAAACCACGTCCACTTACTGATGACACCCTCTACCGATCAAGTCGTGTCAGAACTCATGCGGCATATGGGTCGCCAATGAACTCAATCCAGTACGGGCCGGAATGACAACTGACCCTGGAGACTATCGCTGGTGGAGTTACCGCTGTCATGCATTTGGTATTACCGCAGGAATGTGGACACCCCGCCCTGATTACCTTGGCCTTGGCGAGAACGAAACTGAGCGGCAGAAGAACTATCGCGAGATGATGGCCCAATCACTTTCTGCCGATGTTATTCAGACGATCCGGCACTGCCTCAACACTGGACTGGTGCTTGGCACGGAAGCCTTCCGTGATCAAGTTAAAGCACTTCGCAGCTGACGACGCCCAATAAACGTCAGTCGCCGTCGATTGTAGTTGGACCCGGCACTTGGTCCTGAGCCCTAAGATTCTTGCCTGGTACATAACCTTAATAAAGGACATCACTATGGAAAGGTCGTGTCATAGTGGTAAATTATCGTCAATTAAAAATAGAACCGAGAAAAATTACGATATTGTAGGTCAAAAAACCACCAAATTCAGCATGGGTTTTTCTACAGCTTCGTTAGCTCTCAATTCGTTTTTTGCTGAAAGTTCAATTGGCACTGGAGAAAAATATGGCACTGGTGGTTAGTATGATTAATTGGAAGGGTGGGGTCGGTAAAACAACAATGACCCTTCACCTTGCAACAGGCCTAGCAGGTCGTCATGGAAAAAGGGTTTTGCTTATTGACCTGGACGCGCAGTGCAACCTCTCCTTCCTCGCCATTGGAGCAAGCTCGTATATCACGCACGCTTACACTAACTCAGGGCCAACATTAAAAAATATTTTTGACGGATATTTCGCACACACCCCAGCAAAAGCAAGTGACATAATTCTGGAGAAGCAAGTTCGTGCTAAGGCAGGTAGTATTTATACGCAGATCGGAATAATCTTATCTCATCAAGAGTTGACTCTTCTTGATATGAAACTCGCACGAGAAAAGCGTTCAGGGAGAGACCACAGAGAAGAAACAAAGTTTGAAATTGAGAAATTGTCCGTAATTAAGGCAATTATAGATTCGGTTTCAGACGAATACGACTATGTATTACTCGACTGCCCTCCTAACGTAAATTTAGTCACTCAAAATGCATTCTTTGCGAGCGACTACTATGTGGTTCCAGCTATTCCAGACTTTCTATCAACTGTTGGTATATCGTTGATTAACAGCTACATGGATCAATTCAACACAGACTTCACATCAATGTGGTCTTATGCTGGCATGCCTGGCACCTATACGGATACAAAGTTTGGTGGGATAATTTTCAACATGGTTGATGAGTATGGAGGTGGACCTAAGGACGGCCACAGTCAAATCATGCGCTCAACTGCAGCGCAGCTTGGCACAGGAGCCTTGTTCAGTAACTATGTCACTGATGGAGATGGAATTTCCGCAGCCGCTCAGATGAACTTGCCGGTTTATGCGTACAGCGACCTGCCGCGTGCTCATCAAAACGCAGAGAAGCAAGCCCGGTATCTTGAGCGTGTCGTCGATGAATTTATTGTAAGAATTATTTGATATCATATGAAAACACATGACTTTGCTCTCCAATTAGAATCGCTAGCCAAATTTCTTCGTTCACTTCCTGACTCAGAAATGGAGGAAGCACTCAAGTATAGTTTGTTACCTGATAAGCATGTAAAAAGTGAAGCAAAAAAAAGAGGGGGTGACACTTTTTCAGCCTTACCCTCAGATATTGATGAACAGCTTCAGATGAAGTCGCCAGCGGAAATTGAGAAATTCCTGAAATCAGAGGAAGCCTCTTTTACGTCATCTCAACTACTCTCCATAGCTAATAGGCTTGGAATTTCCACGTCCAAACGGCAAAGCAAAGAGGCCCTGGTAAACGTAATAGCTCGACATTTTGAAGCAGGTCAAATGGATATGATGATCCGAAGCACCCGGAAAGATGATAGTTGACAATCACAGGTACGGGGACAAAATTTCCGCTGCGCTATAATTTTCTCGATGCTGTGAGAATTAGCTAAAATTTAATCTCGAGAATTAATATGGACGATGAGATAAAAATCAGGTTGAGAGGCGAAGGAGTCAAGCCAGGCCTCATTCGCTCTAAAGAAATAGCCGAAATTCTTGAGTCGGTCGAGGAAATGGCTGTTTCTGAGGCTCTCCGAAATAATCCTGAACTGCATCGTGACGATATTATTATTGGTGTTTACGCCATTGATGATGCGAGCATTGGACTACGTTTTAAAACAACCTTTTCCGTTGCGGTCATATCGGCTTTCATATCAGCAGCCGAAGCTATAGAAAAAGAAAATTTCGACTATCTTTCACCTCAAAGCATGTCGTCTTTAAAAGTGTTGTCAAATTTCTCTAAAAGACACAATTGCGACGCAATAATCGGCTCAGGCTCTAAAGCAGAGCTAGCCATAATTTCCCCAAATACTGTTATTCCGTCTCCATCCTATATCATTGGACAAACAGAGATACTCGGAAAAGTAATTCGTGTTGGAGGAAAAACTCCAAAGGCTATGATCGAGCTTACTGATGGAAGCGCGCTGTATTGCGAAGTGCCTGAAGATATAGCCAAGCAACTTGGGCATCAGCTCTATTCTCTAGCAAAGTTTGAAGGGTTCGCTAAATGGGATTCTAAAACACTCGAATTGGAAGAATTCAGAATACACAGTGTGAAAAACTTCCCCAACGACGACCCAAGGCTTGTTTTAGGTCAGTTGTCAGGAATGATTGGAAGCACATTCTCAAATATCACTGATGTTGATGCTTTTGTTTCGTCACTCCGCAATGAAGCAGGAAGCGAATAATGAGGTTAGTTTGTGTTGATAATCATCTCTTGATCTGGGGGATAAGGGAGCATGCGGAGAATGACCAAGAGGTAATGATTCATAGAACCAAGGCATTCTTTGATTGGTGTAAGTCGAATAAGATCATGATTATGGTTCCATCTGTGGTCATAGGTGAGCTATTGACGGCTATCGAACCTAGTCATCATGCAATGGTGGTTAATCTCCTTGAAGCAGGATTTGATATTCCATCATATGATGCTAAGGCGGCAGCGCTATTCGCAAAATTGTGGAGAGAAAAGAAACAATCAGGTCTAGTGGGAAAAATTCAAAAAGAAATGCAAGCTACACGTCAAGAGCTAAAGGCTGATTGCATGATCGTAGCCACAGCAATAACGAGAAATGCGGAGGTTATCTATAGCCATGACAATAAGCTAAAAGCTTTTGCCAAAGGAAATATTGATGTAAGAGAGATTCCTGAACAGCAATATCAAGAGAGTCTCAAACTTGAATAAAGCAGCTAACAAGGCCAAACGCCATCGCACACAAGGTACCGATGGGTCTCGCGTTGCTCGGGCGGCGTTAAGGCTGTAGAAAAACCCCAGAATAGTCACCCACCAACGATTTATTGGGGGACGATCAGAGTCAGAATAGACGATTATAATTCTAACTCTAACCTTCATTACTGAACAAAAACCTCCGATTGATAAGGATTTAACGTGATTAAGTTTGATTCTTTTAAAAGAAAAATGGAGTCAGATTCAATTAAGATAGTAGGACCTGAAGAGACTTGCGCATACAGGGCAGTTAGGATAATGAACCTGCCCACTTTATTCTTTGTCTTCGTTCTATACTTCTTGTTTATCGATACGGTGTTAGGGAAATTGCTGAAATGACGAATCCCAAGGAATACGAAGAAGGCTACATGAGCTTTTCGAAGAACCTGGGCGAATTAATGAATCCATATCCTCGAGGATCAAGTAAGCATCTACAATTTGATCGGGGATGGTCGCAAGGTTTAAGGCAAGCGTCGGCTGCAGAAGTAATTCGATTAGAACAAGAAAGAGATGCGATACTCGCTGATGAGGAGAAGCACAGACTCGAATCCCTAAAATCTAAAACTGAAGCTTACAAGAATAGAAGAGAGTAACTTTCCTTAAAACACCTAACAAGCTAATCCTAAGAAATAAGGCCAGAATAAAGGAACAAAGCAGCTCACGCAGAGTAAAGCTGACGCATTTCTTCCGTGATGGCTTACATGAAATAAGCAAGGGGTATATCTCTATCCCTACGGAAAATGACCATGCCTCGCCACCCGCGATTTTGTCCCGCCGATATGCCTGTACACATGATTCAACGAGGGAACAATCATGCTATCGCAACTGGATTGCCGAATCGTTAGCATCTGACGTGGTAGGCAAAATCCGGTAATGCTTGAAGATTAAACCTATCCATTCCACCCCACCCAAAAGTCAGTTATGGTTTCTGTGTTATGACTCGACATTAATAGGTGGAAGCCATATTGCCTGAAACGCCCGCACCGGCAAGTTTCGCAAAAACCCTCGCGCGCCGTGAAGTCCTCACCCTTTCCTTTGGCGCGATGATCGGTTGGAGTTGGGTATTGCTAACGGGCGAGTGGCTTCTACGCGCAGGCACCATGGGGACGTTGATCGCTTTTGCGATTGGTTGCGTCGCGGTGATCCTGATCAGTTTGACCTATGCAGAGCTCGCCGCCGCCATGCCATCAGCGGGTGGCGAGCATGTCTATACGCATCGCGCGCTCGGTTATACGGCAAGCTTTATTGCGAGCTGGGCTATCGTCATGGCCTACGTCAATGTCTGTGTGTTTGAATCCGCAGCACTACCCACCGCGCTTGCCTATGTGTTTCCTGATCTGGCTAAAGGCTATTTGTGGACGATTGCCGGCGCAGATGTCCATATCACGATGGTAGCAGTGGGTGTCACCGCATCAATCATCATGACGGGGATTAACTATATCGGGATCAAGTTTGCGGCTTTTGTCCAAACCTTGATGACGCTACTGATACTGCTCGTTGGCATTATTTTTCTCTCTGGCGCTACCGTATTTGAGTTTCAGGGTACCGGCGTACCCCTGTTTACGAAGGGGGCGGTTGGTATTCTGGGTGTACTAGTGATGGTGCCGGCCCTTATGGTTGGCTTTGATGTGATTCCGCAAAGTGCCGAAGAAATTAAACTGCCCCCGGCTCAGATCGGCAAGTTACTCGTGTTTTCTGTCAGTCTTGCAGCGGTCTGGTACATCGCAATATCCCTGGCTGTCGGTGCCTCACTCAACACCGAGCAACTCTCCGTCAGCGGCGCTGCCACAGCAGATGCAATGACCAACGTCTGGGGTAGCCAGTGGATGGGTAACTTGATGATTCTGGCAGGCGTCGGCGGTATCCTAACGAGTTGGAATGCCTTTATTATTGGCGGCAGCCGGGTGCTGTACGCGCTGTCAAAATCCGGCATGATCCCTGGGGTTTTTTCGAAGATTCATCCACGCTACCAGACGCCTTACGTGAGCATCCTGTTTATTGGCATCTTAAGTTGTATTTCGCCGTTCTTCGGCCGCACCATACTCGTTTGGTTAGTTGATGCGGGAAGTTTTATGGTGGTAATTGCCTATGGCATGGTTGCCTGGGCTTTTCTTCGGTTGCGAACCACAGAACCCGACATGGATAGGCCATTTAAGGTTGCGGGGGGTAAACACATCGGTCGGCTAGCACTACTGTTGTCGATTGGCTTAGGCTGCCTTTACTTGCCCGGCAGCCCCGCGGCGCTGATTTGGCCATACGAATGGGCCATGGTATTGGGCGGTGTTGTGATTGGTGCTATCTTCTATTTTCAGAGCCTGAAGATGAGGTCAGCTAATAATGAATGAATACTGCTTTCCAGAATCGATAGTGGGCCCATTGAACTTGGAATCACTCCGAGCAATGGAGAGATCACGAATAGCTGATCACCCTTATATGAAATTAGATCCCGCTTATGTAGATTTCATCACGGATAACCATGGCGGTATTCCGATCAAGCAATGGTTCAACTCAAAAGATGGTCGCCTTTTCAGGATAGGTCGATATGTCAATTTTGGAGGGCCCTACACCCCTCCCTATCAGGATTCATGGGAATTTCCTGGCCGCGACCATCGGATGGATTGGAGTCATGAAGCGCTCGAAACAATTGCCAACATTGCTGATGGTTGTGCTGCCTTCCTGGTACCTTTCGGAATCTTGTACAGTAGAGATCATCATCCCGACGACATGGGTGTAATCTATTCCAACATGCTTTGTTTTGATTATAAAAATATGCACGGCGCTCTGCCGTCGGTTGCCGCGTGGATCAACGCTAACGCTGTAACAGAATACTGTAGGCTACAAGAACAGGGGGTTAATCCATTTTTAGAAATGGATCATTCTAATATTACCCACCCTGTTGCGGATTGCTTCGCAGACTTTCTACGCATACTCATGCATGAGCAGCCTGCTTGACCTTCCATCGCCGTATTGTTGTAAAGACTCGAGCCACTTCCTTTCATGCAATCAAAGTCGAACAGAAGAGTTCAGTCCCTGCCGATGCAGCAAAACTCTAGTCAAAAAAGAGACCGAATAAGCCCTCCTCTCCATAGAAGAAACCGGTATTTCTCAGCATTAACCCATCCATCTATAATACTGTATATATATACATAGATAGCGGTTTGCCACTATGCCAGAAGAATCCTTAAGTCCACAGACTTACAGTGTCCGGTCAGCGGATACCACCAACCCCTCGCTGGCGGACGGTACTGATAACAACACTGAAAACAGCGCGGTCATCAACAATAACCTCGAGCAGGAACTGCTCACGCTCGCAGCGCAGATCGACGCTGCCACCTATCGTTTTATCAAACTACTCGCCCGCTTTGACGAAGCAAATGCCTGGCAGGGTGAAGGCATTAAGTCTTTTTCCCACTGGCTTAACTGGAAGATCGGCATGAACAGCGTAATTGCGCGGGAAAAGGTTCGAACCGCCCGCGCCCTTGCAGACTTGCCCCAGGTGGACGAAGCCTTCAGTAAAGGTGAGATCAGCTACACCAAGGTACGTGCTCTCACGCGGGTTGCAACGGCAGAGAATGAAGACTATCTGCTGGAGATCGCTCGCCATGGCACCGGCGCCCATATGGAACATCTGGTCCGGTCCTTTCGACGCTGCAAACACTTTGATGCGGCAAACGATGCTTTATCCGATTCAGAATTAGAACAAGAACCAGACTCTGACCCAGACCCTGAACCAGACAACACTCTCACCTGCTACGACGATGAAGACGGCAGCGTGATCATTCGTGCAAAGCTGAGGGCAGAGGACGGCGCGCTAGTGAGAAAAGCCCTGGAAGTTCTGGTGGACGATATTCGCAAGGAATCAGAACTTAAAGTAGATTCTACAAATGTTTCCGCGGAAACAAATTTGAGCCTGGCAGATTACGATGATACCCGAGCCAATGCCCTCGTTAGACTCGCCGATCACTACTTGTCCCATCCACCTAATGGTCAAGCAACTGGTCAGGATGAGCGCTACCAGGTATTTATGCATATCAGAGTCGATCCTGATACCAGCGCAATACAGGACCACCATTTTCTCGCGCCGGAGGTCGCCAGGCGGCTGGCCTGTGATGCTGGTTTAACCACCGTACTTGAAGGAAATGATGGTGAGCTGCTTAGCATCGGTAGAAAGTCGCGCACTATACCACGCCCTATTCGTCATGCCCTGCGCATACGCGACCGCGGCTGCTGCCAGTATCCCGGTTGTACCGCGCACCGTTTTACCGATGCTCACCATGTGAAGCACTGGGCGCAGGGTGGCGCCACCCGACTCGATAACCTCGTGACCCTGTGCCGCTTCCACCACCGAGAACTACACAAAGGGACTTACCGTATTCAACCGGCCAATTCAGGTGATACCTCTTGCCATCACTTTACGTTTATTAATCGCTTCAACAAAACCATCCCCTACAGTCCGCCACTTCCCACCAACCCCCTTCCCTTGCCGGATGCTGCTCCTGCCAATTGTTTGTGGTCCGGAGAGAGAATGGATTACCAGATGGCAATTGGGCGGTTATACGGACTGGAGACAAAGAACTAGTGGACTCATCCGCCCTAATCACCCCGACCAACCAATTTTGGTGCAGCAGTGCAGGTGCGTGCGCGATTATCGGGCAAAAAAAAGCACAGCAGGTTGAGGCTTTGATCCAGACCGAGCAGCATCAAACGCTTCTCGGCACCCTTATTGGCATCCAGTCTTCGCTTAGCAATCTAATAAGCTTTCCCTTGAAAGCCTGTGTCACTGGGGTTTGCAGCATCTTTTGCCAGGCGCGTCACTGAGTTGTCACCGACGCTTTAAGTTGTGTTCGAAAAATAGGCCACAAAACAGGTCAAGCAGGTCTAGTTTTTGCACTCCTAAAGTGAAGAAGAGAGTGAAGCAGAGACCAAACCATCCGCTGGCCAATTGATCCAAGAGCAATAACTATGAGCGAACAAACACTCGATTTTGAGCAAGAACAAATTCTCGAAATGGACCCGACGGATCTGTCGACACAACAGACGAAACAACAGGCGCTGATTTGGAGCTTGCCGCAACCTATTTTGGTTCTTGGCTCGATGATCGCGGTGGCGACGGCTTTTACCTACGAGTGGATGGATCCGGAGTTGCTTGCACTCATCATGATTGTCTTGCCGTTGCCACTTGTGTTGCTTGCAGAGCGGATCTGGACCAAGCGTCAGGACTGGTTGCTAACACCAAAAGAGTTTGCCGAGGATGCACTTTGGTTGGCAACGGGTGCCTTTATTTGGGTACCAATCTATACCGACTATTTCGAAACGCCTATCTCGGAAGGTTTCAGAGCCGTTCGCGATATGTCGCTGCTCAACTTTGAACTATCACCAGAATCCACCCTCGGCATTGTGTTGGGGGCGATTGTTGTTCGAACAGCGGTGGAGGGAATCTATTATTGGTTGCACCGGGTTCAGCACGAATCGGTATTCTGGTGGCGCATGCACGCAACACACCATCACATTGCGAAGATGGGCGCAGCCCGAAGCGACCGAACGCATCCATTGGAATGGGCCACATTATTTCTCGGCACCCCCATCATATTAGCCTTGAGCGGCGCTAACGATGCAGCCATTGCAGTTACGGGTGCCTTCGCATTCTTTAATGGCTGGTTAAACCACTCGAATCTACCCTTGCGTTCTGGCTGGTGGGGGCTGTTTTTTGCAACAGCGGAACAACACCATTTGCATCACAGCCATGACATGGACAGCAGCAATTCCAACTACGGTTGTACAATTATCATCTGGGACCGCCTGTTTGGCACTTACAATCCAGGCACCAAAATCGAAGCCATAGGCGCCGGCACGGGCAAACCATTGGATATTTTGACCCAATATAAAATGGCTTTTGTATCAACCGACAAATTGACGAAATACTAAAGTAAAAACGAGCTAATAATCAGGGAGGTTCACCCGGAGCCCAAATAGGGCTCGATAAGCTTTATCGATATCTGATGCAATTGTTCTGCGATGGTTTGAGATTGCGCGATGGCGCTTGGCTGCTTGAGTCGTTTATCACGGTAGTAACCACCGGTGTTGTTGTTAGCTGTTTCGTCAATGCTCAAGTAAACACCGGTTTCTGCACCCTTGATGCCATCGCGAAAAAAGACAAGAAGTAAAGGATAGGCCCAGCTGAGTATTTTGGGTATCGCATCCTTTGTCATGTCCGTATCCACGATGCCAGGGTCAAAGCAATTTACGCTTATATTTTTGCCTAGCAGCGTAGATAGATGCCGGGTAGAAAGTACGTTACACAGCTTAGAATTTTGATAAGCCAGCATGGCGCTATAGTCAGTATTGTTAGAGCCAGTATTGCTAAAGTTGATGTCAGCAAGATTTAGATTGGCATTAAAATGTTGGAAGGATGATGTATTGATGACTCTTGCTGATTCACTTCTGTTGAGTTCTTCTTCGAGCAAGAGTGTTGTTAGCAACGGCGCTAAGTGATTCACTACAAACGTAAGCTCAATGTTGTCATCATTAAGACTGGGTAGATCGCTCGGAAAAATACCAGCGTTGTTAATCAGTATGTCAACTGAACTTACCCGGCCTTTCACTGAGCTTACAGCATCAGCAATACCCTTGAGGGAGGACAATTCACAGGGCACAAAATGGATATTGTTTTGAATGTCTCTGGGGGATGCTGCTACTAATGACTGGAATTTATCCTGGTTGCGGGCAAGGATATAAAAATCAGCGTCAATATTTTTTGAGAGCGCTTGAAACCAATCGACACCAAAACCCGATGTGGCTCCCGTCATTACAACTACTTTTTTACCCATGCTCTTTACCATTATTTTCTACCATTACTTTTTACCATCTAAACCAATAGGGACGGGAGCAGGCTAAATGTTAAAGTATGGTTTAAGTCAAGCGAGAGGTTCAAAATAGTGAAGATAAAAGATATTGCGTCTAAAACAGACACTCCAGCCTCGACACTTCGTTACTACGAAAAAAGAGGCTTGTTGCCGACTATTTCACGGGAATCAGGCCAGCGCGTTTATGGTGAATCAATGCTGTGGCGAGTAAATTTTATCAATGCCGCCAAGGCAACGGGCTTTACACTTGAAGAAATAAAAACGCTGTTTCAACAAGCGGACAACAAAGGTAATTGGCGGCTTGCTGCAACCCAAAAACTAGATGAGATTCAAAAACAAATTTTACAACTACAAAACATGCATTCGGCGTTAAGTCATGTGGTTGAACAGGATTGCCTGGATGATGGAATCGCAATGTTTGCTCAAAAGCCTGCCCTAGCGTCTGTTAATCGTCACCTGCACAACCTGCCTTCGTCCCGCTAACACCAGCACCACCATTGCGAGCGTGATCCAGGCGAGCACGGGGAATAACGCTTCCAGGGTGAACATTTGCGCCAGTATCGCAACGGGCATGGTCATCAGTTGGGCAAACGCCATATTGAGCTGGAATAGGCTCATGACTCTGCCGCGCATTTCGTTCGGGGTCAGATGCTGAATCAGGATCGTGCTGGAGACCATGGTGATGGTCATCCCCGCGCCAAGGCCGATATTGCCAATAATGGCATTCCACACGCTATGGCCAGAAACAAAAATAAGAAACGAGATTGAGAACAGCAGCGTACCGAAGGCAATCAGATAACCACGCTGCTCGAAGGATGCCAGTTGTGCCATCAGGATCGCGCCAGCCAGAGAACCAATACCCCAGAACATCACAACAAAACCCATCTTGGCGATAGGTACCTCAAGCACCGTTGTTACCCATGTCGGTCCAAAGCTGGCGATGGCCGGGTAGCCAAAACTCATCATCAGCACCACCAGTATGATCAACCAGGCGATCACACTGTGTCCCGCTGCCCAGCGCAATCCCACACCAATATCTGAAAACACCTCGCGCACTCCATAGCGTTTGCCCTGCAGGAGTTGTTGGGAAGCATCGGGTTCATAGTGCATGAGGAATATAAAACCGATGGCAAGGAGGTGACCGATCACACTAAAAAGGTAGGCACCACTGTAACCAAAACCCGTGATAAGAATGCCGGTGAATGCCATGGCAATCGGCATCGCGACCTGGGCTGCAATCTGGTTTAACGACATACCGGCTGGGGTGTCCGCAGCACCGAGCACGTCCGGAACAATAGCCAGTCGCGTCGGCCCATCAATACTCTGCAGGCCCGAGGATAAAAACGTTAGCGCAAAAAATGCGGCGTAGCCGAGGAATTGGTCGGTTGCGATATACATCAGAGCAGCAATGCAAAGTGTGCAACCCACCTGTATTGCCTGAATGACCAGCAATAGCTTGCGCCGATTAAAGCGGTCCGCCAATGCTCCGCCGTACATACTAAACGTTAGCGCACCTAGCCCACGGCTAGCCGCAATAGCGGCGACCAGAATCAGCCAAATATCCCGCGCGGCAAACTGCTGCACCCAGAGAATCTGGGTAATGAACTGCAGTGGCATCAGCATTTGTCCAATGGCAAAACCAGACAGCAGGAACCGGAAATCCCGATTCTGGAGGGGAGCCAAAGCGGTTAATGACATGGGTACTCACTACAACAGCAGACAGGGCCGTGATTGTAACTGATCCAGCCTATCAGGCTTCAATGACCGCAGTCGCTTCAACTTCAACCAACAAGGGTTTCATAACCAGGGCGGAAACCCCTACCACCGTCGACGCCGGTTGATTGGCGTGGGTAAAGTACTTGGCTTTTACCTTGCCCAGGGTTTTACTCCGCTCTGAGTCTAAATCCACAACGTAGGAATTGAGTTTCACCACATCAGAAGCACTCGCACCTGCTGCTTTAAGTTCTTTCACCAAATTGCGGTGAGCCATTTCGCATTGTTCTTCAAACGTATCGCCCACCCCGCCATCTTCATAACCCACCTGACCGGAAATGATGATCGTTTTGACGCCCCCGGCTGTATACGCCACGGTATTGGTGAAGCCCATTGGATGCGGATTGATAAATTCTTTTTCTAACATAGTGCTCTCCTTGATAGTGTTTCCCTTGATGGTGTTTCCCTTGATGGTCGTTCGAAGCTCAATCTGTAACTCAGGCCTGTATCTCAAAACCCTGCACACCACTAGGCGCCTGGATGTCAGATACCATCACGTCGCTGACTTCTGCGGCGCTAGGGCCAAGACGACAGGCGTCAACCAGCCGATCGAGGTCCGCAGTTTGCCCAATGGCGAGAAGTTCTACCCGGCCATCTGCCAGATTTCGGACCCAGCCTCGCAGGTCCATTCGGACGGCAAATGATCTGGCCCAGTAGCGGTAACCCACGCCCTGCACATGGCCGTTAATTGTTAGGTGAACTGCGTTTTCCAATTTGGGTTCTGATCTTGTTTAGTGTGCTGGGCAGGTAATGTACCTTGAATAGCCGAGCGGTGAAACGCTTTGGCAGCCGAGCAGGGCCGTAGCCCATGATTCTTTGTAGACGATCCAATCAGATACTTGTATGTTGGCCGGAGCGTTGGTCCCAGTGTTTAGTATGCCCTTCAAACCCCGAGAATTATCATGAGCAAGTCAGATCAAAAAGCCGAAGCCCTCACCGCAAAGCATCCTCACCTTTCAAAAGAGGATGCCACCAAAATCCTGGCTGAGAAGAACGCGCGAAAGAATAAGAAGCGAGCCGAAAAAACCAACAAAGCCAACAAAAAGAGAGCGGCCTATGAGGCGCGGGCACCGAAGAAACCTCCCGCTGCATGATGACACATCCAAGATCACCGCATGTTTGACCCTCATCTCACAAAATGCCCCTGATTCGCTGAGACCACTTTAGACCAGCCATGGAACTAGCAACCTTCCTGCTACCGCTTGGGGTTTTGCGAACAACGGAATGTTAAATATATTTGACACGCCGTGGAAGCCAGCCTAACATCAGCCAATGTTAAAGATTATTTACATTGGAGCCATCTATGCCATTTCGTGAAAAGTCTGCCTGGGTCATGTCGTTGGCGTTGCTGTCGGCGGGCATCTTCTACTTTATTGCCGTTGCCGTGATATGGAATGAGTCTGGCCAGCTTGCTCATCCCATGCTGCCACTGGTCATTGTGTACACCATTTGCCTGACCATCATTGCAGCTCTTGGGCATGCCATCATCGCAGCCCTGGCACCCAAGGAGGCTAATGCGCCCGCAGACGAGCGAGAGCTCAAAATCATCTACAGCGCTGGTCACTATTCATCGCATATTTTTGCAGTGGGTACTCTTCTGTCCCTCGGCTGGTATCTGTTTAGTGGAGATGGCGATCTGCTTTTTTATACCGTATTCGCCAGCTTTATGGCGGGCCAGATAATGGAGTATGCAATTCAAATATTCCTCTACCGAACATCGATTTAAGGATGGCAAACAAACCATCCATTAAAAACCGGGTCCGCGAACTACGGGAACAACACGGTTCGATGACCCAGGCTGAATTAGGATTAGAAATAGGCGTGACCCGCCAGACCGTGATTGCAATTGAGCAAAATCGATATTCACCTTCCCTCGAAAGTGCGTTTCGGATTGCTCATGTATTTGGTGTCGGATTAGAGGATGTATTTAGTTGGGAAGAATAAATATTTATGCGGGCTCGGTAGGTTGACCGGATAAGTACACCAACTATGAATCCTCAGCCATCATGGCGGCATATTCCTCAGGAGTGAGTATGCCCAACGCTTCAGCTTCTGCCCGTTCTGCATCGTTAATCACGTCCTGAAATACGGCTAGCCGTTTCCAGGGTGCAAATGTTGTGGTGCCGTTCGGGAGTGGAACAAACTTTGATGATTCCCCGGGGATTAATTTATGGATATAGCGCGGGCAATTCATCCAGGCCCTGTCTATTTGCACCCGGGTAATGGTTTGTGCACCGGGATGTTGGGCAACTGCAGATTCTTCTGTGATCAATTCAGCCGTCCCCCGCAACCTCAGCCGATGTGGGTTCTCAAAGTTGATAAATAGCATCCCAACTTTCGCGCAATCGACAATATTGCCCTGGGACATAAACATGCCGTTACCGTCGTAATTAGGAAACTCGATGACTTTTGAATTCACCACCTTAACGAAGCCAACCGCACCACCTTTATAGGAGGAAGACGGGAACCCGAACTGATCCACGGTCGACAGGAAAAACATATTTTGTTGGCCGATAAATTCAGCGTGTTGCGGCGGCAGATCCTCCGAGACAATAGCGCTCTCGAGCCGGTCTGCCAGGTTTTTGGTATCAAACTGGTTTTGCAGCGCCCGTTGAGCTGCTGTGTAGAATTCGCTCATTGGTTTCCGGTACCCTTCCCCATTAATCAGGCATATTTATAGCGTCTCTGGTGGCTAAACACCATAAGGGCCAGGTCAAACCGATGTCTTCAACGACGGGAGTTATCAGGTTCGATGAGACCTACCCCGATGGATCAAAACCAGACTGGTCAATCAACAGCCCGGTGAGTTTTGTCAGAATATCCAGGGTCGAGCGAATACCCTCGGGGTCGAGTCGTTGGGCATGGTGGAACAGAATGACATTTGGTTCGACTTCGAGGCTGCCATACGTGAACAACAGAGAATGGACTCGGAAAAAATCCACCAACGACTTGTCGAATAGCTTAATGACAGCTTCTCGCTGCGGATCACCATTGCTGGTGTGAACCAGACTAAAAGGGGTCAATGTGTGCTCCGGCAGGTTAATCAAAAACACCGTATTGGTTTCAGCATAGGCACGACCGCCACTCACCGGTTTTGATGCTGTACGCAAATCAAAAATAGATCTGTCTATATTGTCCTGGTGATCATCGATTAGATTGTAAATTTCAGACGGCGCATCAAACAAAATATTGAGGGTATTGGAATGGAGTTTCTCGGCTAGTGCCGGAAATTTTGATAATCCAGCGATGTCCTGGGGATCGGCATAGGGTTGATAGCAAAAGTCAGGAAAGGCTTCCTGCAACACTCGCCTGCGGGCTCGACCCAGGATGCTGCGTCTTGCATACAGACGAAGATAATGGATCGCCAGGTAAAGCAGGAACACCCCGCCCACGACGATGACAAATTCTATCGCAAGGGCGAGATTGGGGTAAGCAGAAATGGGCTGGCTCCTGACCGTGACGGTTTGCTAACAATAGTCTATTTCCCTTTTAACAACCTCCGCATTTCTTCAATTCGCTCATAAACCTCATAAGGTATGTTGGTCCCTGCTGAGCCTGAGAAAGAGATCAGGGCCAGGAACTCATACTCATCGAGGCAACGTGGTGCATATTGGGATTTAGGAAAGTCGACAATACAGGATTCTAGATAGGCGCGGGACAACGAGCCATAGAACCGGTATTGCAGTTCACGGTCCGCAACCGCTAACCAATAATATATTTGCGGTAGATCTCGCTTGCGGGGCTCGTCCTTCAGGTGACGATTCAGTTTTCCGCGGATAACCACCCAGTAGGCTTCCTGTTCGCTATAGCTGAGCAGCGGTCGTAGTTCTGGCCATTCCTTGTTCAGGAAGCGGTCCAATGACCGAAGACTGCCTGCAATCGGCGATTGCAGTGGTTCCTTTTCTCCGTTCAAACGCGCCAGCACCTGTAGCCAGTCCTTGACCCGCTTAAGGTTGTATCCAGCTTCATCCAGGTAAGGCAGAATTTCCGTCAGGTGCTTACCGGTGAAGGCGAAGTCTCGCTTGGCCTCAACGCCAATTGTTAGCATCCGCTGCAGAACAATATTGTCACGCTTATCTGAGCGCTCGGCTTGTTTGAAGTAGTTTTTACTAGAGGTTAATGCCGATGTGTAGTCCCGGGTCAAAAAGCTATATTCAACCGCCAGGTATTCGTCCAGATCATGAAGCTTACTAACGCCAAGTACCTGCCGCACTTTACCATCCTGCACATGACAGGTCGCACACAGGGTAAAAGCATCACTAACAGCGCGCTGCAGCATAATGGGGTTGTTGTAGACACCAAATTCTCTAGCCTCCTCCAATCGCTGCTGAAGCAATGCCAAAGTGATATCTGAGCCATTCGCAGTCGCTTTGAAGTGTGGGGTTGCTTCCTTTAACAGGTCTTCAAGGCGAATCAGGTTTTCAAGCAATAGGGTTCGATCCGGCGCATCATCGTAAGCTGCCGGTAACATTCTCAGCATGGTATCTCCGATCTCCCCCATTAAATCTTTCACTGGTCGCGGGCTCGCCGCTCCTGCAAGGAGAGACACCGTCAGGAAGATTCCAATAAGCGCAAAACGCAAAATTAATACTCCGAAGTAATTTATCGCTTCAACTTTAACCCAGGGCTATTGTCCAGCGCGTTGATGTAGGTCAATGTTGGGGGTCAGCTTGAAAGATATTGCATGAAACAGGAGATGTGCTTATGCCCCAGGACACCACCCCAGCAACAGAGCAACCGATATTGAAGCCCTGGGCAGAGAAACGCGACATGTCGGAGCAGACGGTCGATCATAGTGGCTGTATGCAGGGTTTTGACGATGCCAACAAAAATATAAAACAAACCTATGAGCGATAGTAAGCACAGTCACATAGCAGCGGCAGGACTGCCGTCTACCCACGCCGACGTAGCCGCGGCGTTGCAAGAAACCGGCATTGATTCGGAGCGCTTGTCTGTTATTCAGCTGGGACATCGATCTCATCTCTCGGGCATTCCTGCCTGGGCATGGCGTTTAATGTTGGGGCTAGGGCTGTGGAGCGTCGCCTATGTGCTCAATCCAATCCTTAGCGAGCGCTATATATTTCTCGAGGCGGCCTCGCAATTGATCGTGGGGCTGACCCTAAATGCGGAACCCGAATTTGAGAGCAGCTTTAGCGTGGTGGATCTACTGTTTATAAGTCTCATCTTGCTCTCCATCTTTGTCGTGTACATCTACAAGTTGCTGACCAGCTACGCGGAGGAAGAGTCCGAAGTCAGGGAAAATCTCGCGATGTCTGAGGCGGACATCGCGCAACGGCTTGAACTGGTTTACGCCAACGTAAAGCCCAGCTCATTTGTGACGATTGCGGCATTGTTTCTCATCGGCGTTGCCGGTGCCTTATTCGGTGGCCACGAGATTTCAGGCTTTGCTGCTACCATGATTCAAGATCTAAACATTAATCCAATTCTAACCGCTCTGGTTCTTGCACTGTTTGCTGGTATGAGTGAATACGTCATATTGTGGCAATCACACCGTAAGCGTGAATACGGCATCGCTGTGTATCAAGGCTATATGAATCCATCCCATCCAGAGTTACCCCTGGACTTCTCGATCTCCAACACGTTTCTGTTATTGTTTTTGTTCCCGACCTTCTACACACTTTCCTCTTTGTTAGAGGAAGACCATACCCTGGGAATTTTGGACACAACAATCATGACCGGCATATTTTTATTTTTGATTGTCTTACTCGTGCGGTACGGCGGCGCCCTCTCATGAATCATTAGCTTCGACGAACTCCAATCCAAAAATTCTCCACTACCAGAGACATTCAATGCAATCCATAGATTTACAACACAACACTGCCATGTTTGTTGGCGCCTTCGACTTTGATCAAACAGACACCGGCATCACACCCCGCCGTCTCCCCGCTTTTACCCGGCTACGGATGCCAGAGGAAATGCACCGCGTGGTCTCAACACCGTCGGGTGTTCGTATTGAATTTCAAAGTGATACTACCGAGATTGAGATTGATGTACATCTATCCATCATCATGGCGGGGCGAGCAATACCTAATGCAACCATTGATCTCACGGTGGATGGTGAGCTTGTGCAATCCCAGTCCCATAATACGGGAGACATCATCCGATATATCACCATGGAAAAAACCCAGACAGAACCCGGGCCCGCGGTTTGCTTTAAATTTACTGGGCTTACAAACAGGTCAAAGCGTATTGCCCTGTGGTTACCGGTGAATGCGATGGCGGAAGTGCGTGATGTACGCATAGACGAGGGCGCGAGTTTTGATTCCGTGGCGGAAATACTACCCAGATGGATTCATCACGGTAGTTCTATTAGCCACTGCTCAGAAGCGGCCTCCCCTACACAAACCTGGCCCGCGGTTGCCGCAGGCTTAAGCCGGCTTTCTCTGACGAGTCTTGGCTTTGGCGGGCAATGTCATTTAGATCCTTTTGTCGCCCAGACTATTCGTGACTTACCGGCGGACTACATCAGTTTAAAAGTCGGCATCAACATTGTGAATCAAAACTCGCTCGGCAGGCGCACCTTTGCATCCATGCTGCATGGGTTTCTGGATATCATTCGAGAAGGTCAGCCAAACACGCCAATTATTCTGATCTCACCGATATTCTGCCCCTTTAGTGAAGACGTCCCGGGCCCAACCATCGCCTCTATCAAAGAACGGGACGGCCAAAAGCGTGCCGTCTTTGGCGCGATACAAGGTCATGACGAAGTTCGGCAAAATTCATTAACGCTGACACAAATGCGTACCATCATCAGCGACCTTGTGATCGCGAGGCAAGCAGCCGGTGATACTGCATTGGAATATGTTGATGGTCTTGCCCTGTTCGGGGCGGCGGATCAGCACGACCTACCCGATGACCTGCATCCAAACGCTGCAGGTTACATTCGTATGGGTGAGCGATTTGCAGCTATTGCGTTTGGGAATCGGTAACGGATTGCGAACCGTTTCAGGTGCTATCGCTAATACAAATCCGCGTGTCCATAGTAGACGTTTTGGCCAGGGTCTTTTAGCAAGCTAGCGAGTACAAGCTGCGCTTTTTGCTTTGTCTCCATATCAAAGTAGATCAGCATATTTCGGGAAAAAATATAATCAAATGTGCCGAGTGTTAGAAAGTCAGGCTCAAATATATTCAGGTTTCTCCAGACAACACTACGACGTGCTTCATCACAGATGCGAAACAGCTGCTCTTGCTGAGTAAAGTACTTATCAACAATCTCTACCGGCACCCGGCTCACACTCCGCTTCGAATAGTGACCCGCTTCTGCGCGGACCAATGCAGTTGTGTCGATATCAACACCCACAATGGTGAATTTTTGTGTAGACATGCCCGCTTCAAGCAACTCAATGGCAATGCTATAGGGCTCCTCACCGGTCGAACACGGAATACTCAGAATATTGATATGAGCGGCACACTCGGTTGCCTGCTTAACCATATCTTCAATCTGGGCATGCTCCCGGAAAAAATAGCTTTCATTGGTCGTGAAATGGTTAATAAACGCCTGTCTAAATTCCGGGGTTTGTAGGACTTGCTCAAAACACAGATCAAAGCTCGCAATGTCATGCAGCTTACAGAACACAATCAATTTGCTCTTAAACACAGAAGGCTGCTTGTTAAAGTTAATGCCGGTTTCACTTTCAAAGTACTCAGCCAATGGTTGAGCATTTGAATAATCTTCAATCATCTTAGGTTGTAAGGTGTCCTGGCTTTTTTTCTTTTTACTAAAAAAGGAAAACACGAATCAGGCACTCCCATATTCGACAATGATGTCTATGAGTTTTTCAATTGGCTCAATTTTGATGTTGGTAACCAACTGGGCTGCACGATGGGGCATCCCATAAACAATTGCGGAAGATTCAGCTTCAGCGTAACACTGTGCTCCGGCCTCGGTGAGCTTCAGACAACCGCTTGCTCCGTCGTCGCCGATACCGGTCAAAATGATGCCGATAGATGGATATCTACCTACCAGCAATGCGGCTGATTCAAACAGATAGTCGATATCCGGGTTGTAACGAGGCACTCTCTGCGGGTCAACAAGCAGTTCTATGTCATCCCCGGTCTCATCAAGATGAGAAGAACCCGAACATACATAGACATGGCCGGGCTTGAGTTTTAATCCAGAGGTAGCTGCAATCACGGGCAGGATGCATCGCTGCTGTAATTGCGCGACAAAACTGGGCATAAACTCTTTACCCAGGTGCTGCGCAAGAATCACAACTGAGTTGTAGTCACCCGGAAGTTTACCAACAATTTTCTGCAGGTGCCCTGGCCCGCCGGTAGAGGCACCTATCAGCACAAGCCGATTAAGTTTTGAATATTTCAAGCTGGGAGTTTAGTGAGTCGGTCATGCTATTTAGGTGCTCCGCGGCGGATGCAATCTCTTCCACGCTACGGGCATTGTCAGATGCAACGGTGTTGACGTTATTCATTTTCTCTACGATCTCGCCAATTGCCTGCCCCGTTAACTCAAAGTCATTCACAATCTTGTCGTTTTCAGCTGTTGCTAGATTGACCATCTCAACGGTTTCATCGATGCGTTGATCCACATCTAGTCCTAACTGAGAGAGGCTTTGGACAACTTCGGTATTTTTCTCCATGTTGTCTCTGACGTTGTTAATCGCCTGGATAATGATGCCGATTGTGGTGTCAATTTCGCTCAAACTTGTTTGCGTATGGGCAGCAAGCGCTCGCACTTCATCAGCAACAACGGCAAAGCCTCGTCCCTGCTCACCTGCACGGGCGGCTTCGATTGCCGCATTAAGTGCCAATAAGTTGGTTTGTTCTGCAATACCAGAAATTGCAGTCAGAATACTTTGTACAGCCTTGGCCTTCTCCGAGAGATCAGAGATTTCACCGGCCAGGGTAATTTGATTGGTAACTGTTGCATCTACCCGCTGGGTCATTTTCTGGACTTCATCCCGGGCCAGGAGCAGCTTCTCGTTGGACTCCATCATCCGTGCTTTACCGGCTCGAGATCCTTCAATTGCACCAACAATATCCTGATTGGCCACCGTCGCGCGGGAACTAGCATCATTTACGATCCCTACCGACCGTTCGACATTGTTTCCAACCCCAAGCGAACTGGTAGATAGCTCATGGGCAACCGATGCGTTTTCTGTAGAAGCGCGTTTGGTTTCATTAATTAGCAGGTTCAGTTCATTCAAAAACTCGTTGGTTGTTTGAGCCATTTCAGATAATTCTTTCGGGCAGTCGGCATCCAATTTGAGGGTTAGGTCTTTTCTCTCGCTAATCTCATGCAATCGGTTTTTGAATTGTGAGATTGGTTTGAGAATGCCCACTTTAATCATCAACGCGCTAATGATCCCAATCACTATTAGCGTCGCAACCGTGAGCGCCACAAGATACATGGCCATCTGGTTAGGCACCGCCATCATTTCTGCCTCGTCTATCTCAGACAAAATCGCCCAGCGTAAGTCCTCACCAATAGCAAGTGTGGAATAGGCCGACATCACGGGATTGCCATTGTAGTCGAGGATTAATTCAGCACCCGTACCGCCGGCAAAGGCGCTCTGTACCGCCGCGGTGTTAACGCTGCCTCGTTCTGGGTTCGCAAATGAGGCGACCAGCGAGTGCTCGTTGGGATCAAGATAACTATTACTCCGCATTAACCTATCTTCACCGACAAGATAGTCCTCCTGAGTTTCTCCGTAGCCACTACGGAACCCCATAACGTCTGTGATGGCGCTATCGGAGATTTGAAGAATTAAGATGGCGGAAATTTCATCGCCTTTCAAAATGGGCGTTGCGACAAACATGGCGGGTTGTCCAGCGCTCGGCGCATACGGTTTCATATCAACAAAAACCGTGCGACGTTTTTCTTTTGCTTGTTTCCAGGCTTCCCCTAGGCCGCTTGAACTCAAACGACCTTGGCTCAGGTTTGCCCCATAGTCCGATTCGAACGCCACCGTATACATGACATGGCCGTAATCACGGCTGACAATAAACAAGTCATAATATTCATACTGCTCGACAAAGCTCTTAAAGAAAGCCTCGTTTTCGGCAACCAGGTTTACATGTTCAGGTTGCTCAACGGGAAACAATCCATGGTTGGATACTTGCAATGCCTCACCCGAGGCAAGCAACGCATCGCTAAAATCAAGCACGTCCCGACTCTTGGACAACACTTCAATATGGCTCATACGCTCATTAAAAAATTCAGCAATTCGATCAGACTTGGCATCTCTTAAGGCCATCAACTTTTCAGTCTGGATCTTTGTCAATTCTGCTGTGATCGACGCTACCATAAGGTATGAAATAACCGCCGCAAGCAGCACCATAGAGCCGAGTGTTAGTCCGATAATTTGAGTTTTTAGACTCGGAGGGGTCATTGTCTTATCTGCTCCAATTGAGGGATTTAACGAAAATACTGTTAGGTCATTCACTGCCTGGCGTAGGCACAATCCTGCCTTTGCCATGGGTAAACCCACCGACCTACCTCAACTGAATTCTCTCGTTATTGTTTCAGTTCAGCAGCGAACGGTTGCCTTTTCTAGCTGCTGAGATATATAACGACCGGGCAGGTGTCTTCTTTAGAAGAATTTGAGTGAAAATTAGCCAGCGGGGAAACTTTGTTGCTGGCAGAGGCTTGGCAGTTATTGCCTTTGGCTGGACCCGCCGGCGCTAGCCCGCAACGGGAGGGACAAAATCAGTCTGATTAAAACCCATTTTGTCCTGGCCGCTGACAATCGGTAATACGTGGTTCTGGGAGTCGTATTTTAAGACGCGCACCATAGGCGGAATCAACCGAATTGATAATCCACAGCGCTGCAGGTTTGAGGAGTTGACCTCCGAATGATGCAACAGCCGCTCGTTAAACAAGATAAACTCGCCGGGCTCCAGCTCTATATCAATGGCAAGACTTGTATCAACATGATCTGGGTCTGCCATTTCGAGAAACGCCATATCCGGGGTCGCTTTGATATGGGGTAATAACTTTCTGTGGGAGCCAGGTATAAATTGCATACAGGCATTTTCCCGGGTGACGCGATCAATGGCGAGCCAGGCCGATATGATCACCGGCGGTTCCAGGGGCCAATAGTTGTAGTCCTGATGCCAGGGGATCTCTTTTGCTCCAGGTCCCTTGTCAAAAAAGTGCGCCCGCCACAACAACAGATCCTCACCGACAATACTGTTCATCTTAGCCACCATCTCCGGCAGCGTGGATAACCGATAGGCCAGATCAGAATCTAAGAACCGATTGTGGTGTCGCGGGATATAACTCGCATGCCAGCCATCCTCTGGAAAAGGATCTGGCTTGGTTTGTAGCAGTGCTGTGACCTCACCTCTTAACGCCTTCATGTCCTGAGCAGGCATGGCCTCAAAGGGCCCGAGGAAACCTTGCTCGTGAAACTGTGCAACCTGGTCTGGCGTGAGTTTTGTTGGCACCTGGTATTCCCCTCGACTATGGCCGGACCAATACAACAAACATTGGTTGCAGAGTAAAGTGCTTGATGAAATATCAGGGTAAACTCTCTGCATGGGGCTGTAGACTTCTCGACGGAATTCGATGCCATAATGCAGACGTTATTCTGATCACTACTCACAGCCATCGAGCCACAACTCATTAGCAGACTTTATGCAATCGTTCACGACCCAATTTAACTTAACTCGAGAATATCTGGCCGAGACTTACGATCAGTCGTTGCCCCATGGAAAAAGTGCCAGTCCCAACTATTGGTTTCCGGCGGTCACCTTTGGCGCCGGCGCGGGTTTACTGTTTCTGGCTGACCAGCCTGCAATGGCCGGCATCATATTACTTTCGATGGCCGCTCTGGAGCTGCTGCATATTCGATTTCGGCGGGCATGGTGGTTGGCGCGGCAGATGTTTGGCCGAGGCGCCGATAGCGATGTGATTTTGACCATCGATGAAGACGGCATCCAGACTCAAAATCCCACGACAAAAACAGCACTATTATGGGTAGATGTGGAACGCGTGATTGAAACTGAGCTAGGTCTGATCCTAGTGGCGCGTTCCGGAGTTCAGCAATATCTGTCTAAATCCCTATTCTCAACTGAATTGGTCCAGGAAATTGTGGCTAAGACTTTGACCTTGACTACGACCTCAACTACGCCCTCAACTACGACCTCAACTACGACCTCAACTAAGTAAGAACTTAAGGAACCGCGTCCCGGCGCAAAGCGTAAGTGAATAATTGATGAGAACGGCGGCCACTTATCATAAGCTGCAACAGTAGAGACAACTTACTCACTTCGACTTTGAGAAAACCATGCCTAGATTCATATTACTCTCCTGTTTACTCCTTATTTCCAGCCACAGCTACGCCGCTGATAGCTGGTTCGATAGCGCCTTAGACTTCTTAGGGTTAGGCGAAGATGAAGAAGAAACAACTCAATCCATTGAGGTTAAGCCCGCAACACCCACGCCGTCCAACACCGAGGCGTTAACAGCCGCAGCGACCAACGCACTCACCTCCGGCGCAGTCACCGCTAGCCTGACAAGCATGATCACAGGTCAGCTAGGTGTAACCGATACGCAAGCCAAAGGTGGTCTGGGATCACTTTTTGGACTCGCTAAATCTAGTCTTGGCAGCCAGGATTTTAGCCAATTGAGCAGCGTGGTACCGGAGATGGATACACTCCTGGCTGCAGCACCGGCCATATCAGAAAATGCAAAAGGTCTATCGTCCCTGATGGGCAGTGCTGGTAAGTATGGTCAAGCCCTCCAGGGTGCAACACAGGCCTATTCTCAGTTTAAGCAACTCGGCATCGGGGTTGATAAAATTCCTGCTTATATCAACGTCACCAACGACTTTCTAAAAAGTCAGGGCAGTGATGATGCTGCGACACTGTTTCAAAAAGGTGTATCGGCGCTGCTTACATCGGAAGACTAAAACTGAACCTGTCCTAATGCGATTTTGGTAAAACATGAAGTCAGACGCAGATAAACTGCTGAAGAAAAATGAGCAGCTGAATCATTTAGAGATGGTTAAGGTGGTGAGTCACGTGCAACGACCGGTGGAGGCCGGAGCGTGGATATCCAATAGTCTGATGCTAGAAAGCTATGACGTACCGTTTAAATACAAGCGCAAGCAAAAATATCGAAGCCTGCAAGGTGCACGGGTTAACGTCACCTATTATCCAGAAGTCGAAAAGGTTGCGGGCTTCGACATTGAAGTGATGAAAGTTGTCCGCATCCGACAGAGTTAGTAATCGATCTTCTTCGAAGGCTTACGCCCACTTCTCTAGATGCAGCTGAATAATTTCGATCATTGCGCCATCGGGGTCCAGGCAGATTGCGATATCCGCTTTGCCATCCTCCGTAAGTTTCGGTTCGGAAAAAAATCTCACCCCCTCCGCCAGCAGTTCTTCGTAGTCCTTTTGTAGATCCCGGCTCGCCAGGCACATTCTGACAATACCGGTGTCCTGGTTGAGCAGCGGATCAGCGATCATTTCTTCGGTCGCGACCCATTCAGTGAGATCCAGCTTAGGGAAGCCCCCATTCAATTCCATAATGCAAGCACGCCCTTTTGTTTCGAAGGGCATATCGAGGGCCACAGCAGCCTCGGGGTTTAGGGTTTCAGCCTCCGTCTGATTAAGATTGAGGTAGGGAATGCCCGGCATCACAAGCGTAAAGCCGAGCAGCTCATAAAACTCAATCGAGCCTTCAAGGTCCGTCACATTCACATTGATGTGCCCCCAGGATAACTTGGCCATGAAAGCCCCTTTTGGTGTCATTAATCGTCCCCAGGAGTATACCTTGCCCGGCTACCGGGGTGTTTACGAGACGGCAAAATGACCCACCCGCAATAATGCATTAGACTCAGCGTTCTCTTACATTCCGTAGATTAGACAACCTATGAGCAGCTCAGACAATTTAGATTTTACTGGCCAGGTCGCAATCGTCACAGGCGCCGGGCGTGGACTCGGCAAAGAGCATGCCCGGCTATTGGCTTCAAGGGGCTGCAAAGTGGTCGTGAACGATTTAGGTAATGCCTACGACGGCACAGGAAATCCTGAAGGCAAGGTGGCCGATGAGGTTGTTGCAGAGATCAAGGCAGCGGGCGGTGAAGCCACTGCTAACTACGATTCTGTAGAGCAAGGTGAGTTAATTGTTGCGACCGCGATGCAGGCCTATGGGCGCATAGATATTGTGGTCAACAATGCAGGGATCTTAACCCCAGAAACCTGGTCAGAACTGACCCTTGAGTCCTGGCAGCGCACAATCAATATTAATCTAACGGGTGTGTTTAGTGTAATGAAAGCCGTATGGCCAATCTTCATTGAGCAAAAGTATGGCCGCTGCATCATGACATCCTCCCCCGCTATGTACGGCGCAGGTGTTGCTGCTTACGCCGCAAGCAAAGCAGGCCTGATTGGCCTCGCCAATTCACTACAGTTTGAGGCCAAGAAGCTGAAAATGGATATCAAGTGCAATATCCTTATTCCCCAGGCCGACACTAGAATGACCCAGGACTTTGCCGCTTCCGTGAATGAACGACGCAAATCACAGGGTAAGTCAGCTGCTCGCAGTGCGCCCGCTGAGGTTATGCAACGCCTCTCACCGGACAAGGTTTCAGCAATGGTTGTTTGGCTAGCTCACTCAAGTTGTCAGGCTGAGGCCAGCATCCACGAAGCTGGTGGTGGTTATTTCGCCAGATTGAACTGGGCTAGATCTGCACCGCTATTTGCAACGGAAATCGAAGGCGTAACAAACGCACCCGTGCCGGAAAATATTAGAGATGGGCAAGCAACGCTGGCTGATTTCGACAACGGCGATATGCCACTCTCCGGCGACGGCAGCATGGGGTCACCCTCCGCTTTAGAACAGGTGTTTAAGCACCTTAAATCTGAAGCTTAGCCTGGTCCGGTCTGTTTGGAGGACCGATGGTCGGCGCAGAAACTCACCGGAGGAGTTCGACACAATGAAAAGCAAACTGCTGGTTTTGTTCTGGCGCTTTATTCTGACCCCACTGATTTTTTTGCTGCCGATGCCGCTACAAAGTGCCCAGGTACCCAATGCCGAACTTACGGGTCTCTGGGGTGCAGAAAAATCATTTGGTCCAGCTGCACCTTTCAACCTGACGATCCACATCCATCCAAACAACAAAACCAAAATCAAAGCCAAAACCAAAATCAAAGATGGCTACGCCTACGTACTAGGGCAGAGAGTTCCAATCACGACGGTGCAACAGGGGGGCAAAGTTGCGCTGTCATTTCACCTACCCGGTGAGCTTGGCAGTTTTGAAGGTAGCATGAACCAAAGTGCCAACCGGATTGAAGGCCACTGGACTTCACATCCAAAAAAGGTGTTGTATGCCAACTACGCAACCCCCGTCATTCTCTTAACTACGGATAAAAATACCTGGACGGGTACCGTGCACCCGGTCGCTGAAAGATTCTCACTTTACTTTTTAATTGAAGAAGCGGAATCAGGAGACCTCAAAGTTCGCCTACGCAACCCGGACCGTAACCAGGGTGTGTTCACCCGGGTTGCCAGCATTAAAGTCGAAGGCAGCACCTTACAATTTAATTCACCGGACGATGACACCTTGTTGTTGGGCAGCTTCGATCCCGACGCAGGGCACATTACGCTTGAGTTCCCTAATCGCGGCGGCATCTACGAACTTACCCGACGCAGCCGGGATAACGCACCGGGTTACTATCCCGCCCCAGAGGATACCCGTTATCAGTATCGGACGCCTCTGAATACGGGAGACGGGTGGGCTACGGCCCCGGCAGATACCGTTGGTATGTCCACTACCGATTTGCAGTCACTGGTGCAGTCTATACTCGACACCAAAACCGACAGCCTGATTATGCCCTATATTCACTCGGTTCTAGTAGCACGACAAGGCAAGTTGGTATTGGAAGAATATTTCTACGGCTATCATGCTGATCGAGTGCATGACCTCAGGTCCGCCAGTAAAACCATCACGGCATTGTTAGCGGGTCAGGCTTTTGATGCCGTGGCAGGCTTCGACAGCGGCAGCCCTGTATATCAACAATTTACAAAACCCATCCCTCAGGATGAAAGTACTCCACACCGGAGCGCCCTACGGGCATCACACCTACTATCAATGAGTAGCGGCTTCGATTGCGACGACAACAACGACAATTCACCTGGTAATGAAAATACCATGCAGGAACAGGCTGCAGAATCGGACTGGTGGGAATATACCCTGGCGTTACCCATGACTGCTAAGCCCGGCAGCCAGGGGTCCTATTGCAGCGGCGGTATCAATCTTTTAGGTGGCCTGATTTCGAAGGTTCAGGATACCTCGTTACAAACCCTATTTTTTCAGGGATTAGCTGAGCCCCTGTCGATTAGTCGTTACCATATGAACCTTGACCCAATGGGTAGGGGTTACGCCGGTGGTGGTTTACGAATGCGACCCAGGGATTTTCTGAAAATCGGCCAAGTACTTGCCAATCAAGGCCGATGGCAGGATACGCAGATTGTCTCAGCGGAATGGATTGAGCAGATGCTACAAAGCCACACCAGCATATATGCTGACGGTGATTATGGTTACGGCATCTGGACAGGCACCCTACCCTATCGAGGTGAATCAATTCCGGTCTATTCAGCTACGGGCAATGGTGGTCAGTTGTTGATTGTGATTCCGAGCCTGGAAATGGTTGTTGGCTTTACCGGTGGCAACTACGGCGACTTTCGAACCTGGATCCAGTGGCGAGAACAACTCGTACCAGACTTCATTTTGCCTGGGACAAAGTAATAGGCTGGTCTTCAGAAAGAACTGAGACGGGACTGGCGCTATTTAAAAGCCAGAAAGAAAAACCTGGGCCTGGTATAGGGTCGACGGGACCGCAATACAAGTGGTGCGGCTCTTACCCTGAGCCAACGGATAGAATTTAGAGGCGATTTAGAGAGATCCAACGACAACTTTTAGTGCTGTTAAAGCCTGATCTAACAATTGGGATTTTTTGTCCCGGGAGTAAATTAGGTAAATCGGATAGCTGAACTCCGGCGCAGACTCAACCCGCTCAATCATTCCAGAATCCAGGTAATGTTGAACTACCCTGGTACGAAAGTAGCCGCTCCCACCGTTCTGCAATAGATATTCTAAAGCCAGAGGACCAAGATCAACATGAGTCGCGCTGCGAGCAAGTTCTGGCAGCGCCGCATCGTGCTGTCGGCAAAAGTGCTCACCCCAATTCACATATAGGTAAGGCTCTGCACTCAGGGTTGAACGGACCATAATGAGTTTTTCTTCGAGTAGCTGTTCTACCTGAACCCCTGGCCAGTATTCTGGTTGGTGAACCAGGGCTGCGGTCATAACACCCTGCTCAATCTTATCGTTGATCGAGCGCTGTTCGCCGACTTCGACTCGCACCGCGATTTCCGGCTGAATACTGCGGATGGCGGTTAACCAGTGGGCAAGAAAGGGATTCCATAAACTGATTTCGCTGCCAATTGTAAGGACAGTGCCCGCACCTTTAGGCAAGGGAAGTTCTCGTCTCGCCGCTTCCCAGACACCCACCAACTGCTGGGCATGGGCAACAAACCGTTCGCCATCCGCGGTGACTTTTGCACCGGCACGATTGCGTACAAACAGGCGACAACCTAATTGAGCTTCCAAATTACGGACCCGGGCAGTCACAGCGGTCTGGGTCACATGCAGGCGCTCACCCGCTGCGACAAAACTGCCGGTGCGAACAATTTCCAAAAATGTACGGGCCAGATCGATGTCCATAGGGTTTTATATCGAAATAGTTGCATTGAAATCTAGTTTAATTTCATTATCCCGCATTTAAGCCCCTTGGCATACTCGCTGAATCTTCTAGCTCGACAAACTTTATGACGCAAACGCCCACCCCTGTGCATTTGTTTAATGATGAACAATGGCAGCAGCTTCACCCAATCCTCCATCAACTGGATCGGCAACAAGCGCTTTGGCTAAGTGGTTATCTCGCCGGTGGACGCTCGGATCCACAAACTGAAAGCACTGCTATCCAATCCCCGGGTCAATCCGTTCTGGTTGCATTTGGTACAGAAACCGACAACTGCCGCCAGCTTGCGCAGCAGCTAGCCCAATCCTGTAAAGGTATTGGGATACAGGCAGAAATCGTCGACCTGGCAGGAGTTCGTCCTCGCAAACTCACAAAAACAGAAACCCTTATTTTGATCACCGCGACCCACGGCGATGGCGACCCACCGGAGCCAATTGCGGACTTTTATGAAGCCATCATGGCGGACGACGCACCGGCGCTACCGGATTTAGCATTTGCCGTACTTGCGTTAGGTGATAGCAGCTATGACCACTTCTGTGCCACCGGAGTTGCATTAGACAATCGCTTTGAATCTTTAGGTGCAAAACGCCTGATCAACAGACAAGAGTGTGATCTCGACTTTGAGCAACCAGCAAGCGCCTGGTTTGATCAACTACTAAAAATACTCGAACCTTCTCCTACCAATATCGACCTGGGATCAAATACTCCTGCGCCACTGAGCATTGTTAAGTCGGCTGTCGAGTACAACAAACGCAATCCGATTAGTGTCGAAGTATTAACAAATCAAAACCTCAGCCATCCGGAACGCAAGGCAGCTATCCACCATTTGGAATTGGCACTAGAAGACGACGACTTTCGATTGGATCCTGGCGATGCCGTGGGCGTGTTAGTGGACAACCCACCGGAACTCGTGGCTCTGATATTAGATGCCACGGAGTTGTCCGGAGAACAAGCTGTCACCCATGCCGGCCTAGCGTTACCGCTGGTTGAGGTATTAAGAGAACACCGTGACCTGACCATCCCAGGCAAGGCGTTTCTTGAGCTGTGGAGTAACGTTACCCAGTCGGAGGAACTTAAACTTATTGTTGGCGGAGATAATTCACAGCAAAGGCAATTCCTGAGGGACCATCAGATTCGAGACCTTGTCCACCTTTATCCAGCTCGCCCAGAACCTCAAGCCCTGGTTGACGCTCTGCGTCCTTTGCAACCTCGGCTCTACGACGTTGCTAACAGCCTGGATGTGGTAGACGACGAATTGCATTTGACGGTTAAGTCCTATTGTTATCCGTTTCGCAACCGTTTAGAACCCGGTATCGCAGCGCAATATCTACTGGCCCTGGAACCTGGGGATAATGTCAGACTCTATCCCCATCGCAATGGCAGATTCCACCTGCCGCCGCAGTTAGAGACGCCTATTATCTTGATTGCTGAAGGCACAGGAATTGCGCCCTATCGAGCGTTTATTCAGGCGCTATCTAAAACAGCTGACAGACCACCTTGCTGGCTGATCTTTGCCGAAAAGGATTTCGAGAATGACTTTCTTTACCAGTTGGACATTCAACAGGCCCTTGAAGATGGGGTTTGTCGTCACGTCAATGCAACGTTTTCTCAAATATCAGATGGCTGCTCGTTAGCCGCAAGTGTAGTTAATGAAGGTGAACGACTGGCGAGTTGGCTCTTACAGGGCGCTCACATTTACTTTTGTGGCGAGAAAGCCTCCCTTGAACAGTGCGAGGCGGCCATTAAAACATTTGTGGACGAACAGGCTGGTGCGCCAGCCTGGAAACAACTCACAAAAGACAAACGTATTCATCGGAATCTTTATTAGGAGGCAACATGATTGATCGCAATGTAGATATCAGCCAGCCGGTGGACAGTCTGCATGAGAACGAACAACTCAAAGCTACGAGTCGGCATTTAAGGGGCACGATTGCGGAAGGACTAGCTGACGCTATTACAGGCGCTGTATCTCACAACGATACCTTACTGATGAAATTTCATGGCATCTATCAGCAGGATGATCGAGATCAAAGATCAAATCGCCGCCAACGACACCTTGAACCGATTTATCAGTTTATGGTGCGCATGCGCATTCCGGGCGGTCAACTCACAAGAGCACAATGGGTCGGCATTGATGATTTAGCCCATCGCTACGCAGATCGCGGCATACGTATTACCACACGACAAACCGTGCAGCTTCACGGCGTACGAAAACATCATCTGCGGCATTTAATGCAAGGGATTCGAGATCTAGGCCTCGACACTAAAGCAGCCTGTGGTGACGACAGTCGCGGGGTCGTCAGTGGCACCAATCCCAACCTATCGACGATCCATGAGCAGGTTTCGGCCCTCGCCAAACTAACCAGCGATCGCCTAATACCCAAAACAAGCGCCTATCCTGAAATCTGGTATCAGCAACCCGCCACAACCCAGGACAACGAAGAGCCAGTCTACGGCGAACTTTACCTGCCGAGAAAATTTAAGGTGGGCTATGCAATTCCACCGATTAATGACATAGACGTCTATGGTCAGGATTTAGGGTTTATTGCGGTGATAGAAACTGGCGAACTGGTTGGTTTTAACGTTTGTGTCGGCGGAGGTATGGGCCAGCTATATAACCGAGAAGACAGCTATCCACGGCTGGCGGAAGAAATTGGCTTTGTCGCCGCGAACGAGGCACCTGAACTGGCTGAAACCGTCATGATGATTCAGCGAGATTTTGGCGACCGCAAAGATCGCCACCGCGCACGATTTAAGTACACCCTGGATCGCCTTGGTACCGACTGGTTTAAGTCTGAATTAGCCGAACGCCGGGGCGCACCCCTTGAACCAGCAAGAGCCATTCACTTTGAGCAAAATGGCGACAGGCTCGGCTGGGAACAGGACGACGCGGGGCTTTGGCACGCGACTCTATACATCGAAAGCGGTCGCGTCGATGGCGTTGTTCGCGCGCAACTGGCCGCCTTCTTCCAACACTATGGCGGTCGTGTTCGAATGACCACCAATCAAAATTTGCAACTCACCCATATCGGTGACTATGAAAAAGAACAGGTGGAATGGCGCCTGGACGATTTGGGACTCAGCTGGCGCTTAACACCTGAACATCAAGCGGCCCATACCCTGAGTTGTGTTGCCTTACCCACATGTGGATTAGCCATGGCCGAGGCCGAAAGGTATACCCCTCGACTACTCTCAGTGTTCAATCGGCTTAAAGCCAGACATGGAGTTGACCTACCGATTACCCTGAGACTCACCGGTTGCCCTAACGGTTGCGCAAGACCGCTGTTAGCAGAGATCGCCCTAACCGGCCGAGCACCGGGATTGTATAACCTTTATCTCGGCGGCAGTTTTCAAGGTGATCGTCTGGCCAGCTTATATGCCAGCAACATCAATGAAGCCAACTTTATCGAGCTCTTAGATGGCTTATTTGAACGGTATGTCCTCCAGCGTCAAGCCGATGAGCGCTTCGGAGACTTTCTGGTCCGCCGAAATCTATTAGATGAGCAACCAGAAAAAATTCAACTAATTCCAGGAGACGAAGATGTCTAAATACTTTTTTGTGCAAAGCCAGGATCCCTACACCGAAACCCGGACAGGCTACCAGTACCAATTGATGCAAAGTTTGCACGACGCAGGACATAAGGTCTGCGTATTGCTGGTTCAAAATGGCGTATCCCCGGCCCGACATGCTGCTCAGTCACCCGTTTTCGATAAGTTGTTATCAAGCGGAGTGAAAATTCTCGCGGATGAATTTTCGTTACGACAAAGAGAAATTGCTTCCGCAGCACTCAAATCTAGAGTTGACCTAGGCAGCGTGGATCTAGTCATAGATGCAATGCTCTCCGGCAACAAAGTCATTTGGAACTAGGAGCCAGACGAAATCATGACTGAGACTAAAACATTAACCTTTGCCTTTATGGATCCGCCCTTTGAACATGAGCGAACCGTCACCTTTTTCAGATTGTTGGACAGCGCTTTGGAACACGGTGCCAACGTGCGAGTGTTTGCCTACGAGGGCGCCGTAGCCTTGTCTTTCGCCAAACAACAGCCCCATGGAAACGCGGTTCACGGACGTGAAACCGAGGAAGAGGATCATCCAATGAGCCGGGAATGGGTCGCAGCAATGCAAGCCAAAGCGATTGAGAAGAATCTGAGTTTTGAATGGATCAACTGTGGATTATGCGTCGATGAGCGTGGAGTCAATGAAGTCATAGACGGTTGTGGTCGCGGCGGACCACCCGATCTATGGCGTTATGCGAGTGAAGCATTTAATACACTGACTATTGGTACAAGGTAATCAACATGAAGGCACTACAGGTAATTGATCAGGCGTTCCGAACGACAACTGAAGAACAGGATGACACCATTTTGTGGTTAACCCAATCCATGCAGGGCGCAGGAGCCGACCTGATGTTATTGCTCTCTGGCCATGGCGTGCAATATGCCGTGATTAATGAACCTCAGCCAGCCTTGGAGATTGGAAGCTGGCAACAAACACAGCCCGCGGAATTGAAACGCGACCTATCTAGTTTGGTTGAAAAGAATGTCCCAGTTTATGTAGTTGAAGAAGATCTTGTCGAGCGAGGTCTGGACCAGTTGACTCTCACGGCAGGCATTAAAAAGATTAAGCGCACAGCTCTGGTCAATCTCTACGAGCACGCTGATCAAGTTTGGCACTGGTAGATCAATTTGTGTACAGCCGAGCAAAGAAATCGTTGCTCTCGTTTTGCTAGCGGGATTTACTTGCGCCAATAACTCTGGCACCTTAGGTTGAATCACCACTACCAATGGCGACTAGAGTTTGCTGAAAACAACAAAACTAACAACCCATCACTGGGCGCACGGGATTTTCCTAACCTGCTTACTCTTCGCTTTTAATGCCAGCGCTGATCCCGCCACGGCTTGCCCCGTACAGGTCATCAAAAGGGATCAGATTAAAGCGGTTGTTGCGCGCCGACAAACCACCTTCAAACATTGCCTAGAGTGCGAAGGAGATTCCTGCGAACTAACCCGATGGCCTGAATCAGGCAAGGACTTTGCCAAAGTCTGCAAAGCCCTGTTCTGCACCCCAAAAAAAATACCTCGAACAACCTTCGCCCCAGATGAAGTCGATAAGGATGGCGCGTTTAATTTTACCTATACCATTGGTAAGAATGGACGAGTTAAGGACATCGAAGTCACCGATGTGATTGGTGATATTACCTATGAAGCGGCACTTAAGGCAGCGGAGGCTACCTATAAGAGACGCAGATACGAGCCTATTATCATTGACGGAACCGCATATGAGCTGTCCAACCTACAGGATGGTGTGAAGATTGACGCAAAAATTCAGATCCGGAAAAACTAACCCTAAGGAAATAGCATGACCAGCCAGGATACCCTGTACGAGATTGAGAATGGCATCGCGACCATCACCTTAAACCGCCCTGAACAGATGAATACTTTGGGTGGCTCAATGATGGCACTGGTCAGCCAATATATTCAGCAGGCTGAAGACGACAAGCAAGTGCGGGCGATCATCCTGACCGGTGCAGGGCGAATGTTTTGTGCCGGGCTTGATGTGGTTGGCGCTCAATCCAGAACAGGTTCCCAGGCTGGGAACAATACCGCTGCCCCAATCCCCGTCACGCTCGATGTAAAACGGTTTCCACCGGCCGTGATTTACAACTGTGAAAAGCCCGTTATCTGCGCACTTAACGGTGCGGCCGCTGGCTTTGGTATGGACATGGCGCTTGCCTGCGACATTCGAGTGATGGCCCAAACTGCCAAGCTTGCACCCACACCTGTTAAGCGCGGCATTGTCCCGGAAAGTGGCGGTACCTGGATCCTGCCTAGACTAGTGGGTTGGGAAAAGGCTGCGGAAATATTTTTTACCGCCCGCAACCTTGGCGCTGACGAATGCAAAGAACTGGGATTGTGTGCCCATGTGGTACCGAACGACGAGCTGACTGAATTTTCTCGAAAGCTCGCCTCTGACATTGCTGCGAACGCCCCCCTCGCCGTGCAGTCTGCAAAACGTTTGATGCGCATGGGGATGGCTCAGCAATTTAACGACCACGTCCATCACGTCTATATGAATTTTCTCCAGCTGATGAGAACCGAAGATGCCAAGGAAGGTATGACCTCATTTGCCCAGAAGCGAGAACCTGACTTTCAAGGTAAATAGGCAAGGTAAGCAGGAAAGACAACTAAAAGCAGAAGAGCGAGTTCTCTAACAATGGCCTCAAAAACAACCAATAGAACCGTTCATTGCGCGTGCGGCAGCGTGGAACTCGCAACCATTGGAGAACCGATTATCAGCGCCGTCTGCTACTGTGATGATTGTCAGGCAGCGGCTGTCCAACTAGAGGAGCGGCCCAATGCACCCCCGGTGCTAGATGGGATCGGCGGCACTGAGTTCCTGTTGTATCGAAAAGATAGAATGGACTGCATTAAGGGTAGCGAGCATCTAGAGAACCACAGGCTCACTGAAGCATCAACGACAAAAAGAGTTGTTGCTTCCTGCTGTAGTACCTATCTATTCCTGGACTTTCAAAAGGGCCATTGGTTCTCGATGCACCGCGCTCGATTTGATGGCCCAACACCGGCTCCAAAAATGCGTATCCAGACGAAGTCCAAACCGGAAGGTGCAGTTTTACCTGACGACGTACCTGCTTATCCGACATTCCCGATGAAGTTTCTCGCTATATTAGTGATGGCTAGATTGAAGATGTTCATTTCGTGACGTGCAATTACCTCTGTTTTGATCAAAATTCAATCATGTCGTTACGTTGGCGGCCTAATGTCGTCACCGACAGATCTAAAACCCGCTAATAATCTCCTCTGACTGAGGTGAGGAATCAGCATGATTGTTAAGAAGCTACGAGAAAAAAATAGTTGGTCCCAGGAGCAACTCGCTCAACTCACTGGTGTTAGCTTAAGAACCATTCAAAGAGTCGAAGCTGGCAACAAGGCGAGCCTAGAGACTCTAAAATCCCTCGCCTCTGTTTTTGAAGTTGAACTTTCAAAACTGACAGAGGAAATCATTGTGATCGATAAAGAAACTAACGAATGGAAGAGTGAACCCTGGTTCATTAAATTTTTCACATTGGGCATTAATAAACGTTCCTACATGCTGAACTTGGAGTATTTAATGTTGGCTCTAGGCATCGTTTCCTGGCTCACGTCTGAAGAACTAGAAATCTCAACGCCGCTGGCGTTCTTCTTTGCCTACACCAACGCGAAGCTCCTCGCGTATTTGGACAAAAAAGCCTACTGGTAGGTTTTGTCACCACTTACGCTGGCCGATTAACGGAATCAAAATGACAACAATACTCTACTGGTTCACGACACTTTTTTTGACCATTTTGGCTATTGCACTCATTGGGAAAATCTATCTGAAACTAACCGGTGGCTACGCTGATATACCCTTCTCAACTCAGCTAGAAGAACTGATTACCATTCCCTTTCACCTCTTCGCCTTCATCGCCCTTTTCGCCTATTTGGACAACAAACCTGTATTTAGTGCATTTGTCTGGCAGGTCTACCTGGCCATATCAATTTTGATTCAAATCGTCAGCTACTGGTTACCCAAACAACAATATATTCGAACAAGACTCACCAGAAACGCCTATTTCTGGGCCAATGTGGGTGCAGTACTGCCACTGCTCCCGTTGTATTACATGCTTATTAACTATGCCTTTGTTTCATTCCCTGGCGATCGCTAACGCTGACCAACGAGCTGACTATATTTTCCAATTCACAACGGAGTGCTAGACTCGCGCAATGACAAATAAAGCGCATACTGAGATTGCCATTATTGGTGCCGGCCCGTCTGGCTTGATGCTAGCGCTATCACTGGTGACGATGAATAAGTCTTCAGTTCCCCTCACAATCACGTTGTTTGAGCAGGAAGATGATCATGACCTGCAATCTAGAGCAAACCCAGATCGCTCCTATACGATTGATGTCACGGGTCACGGCCGACTGGCTATCCAACGTATTGGCGATGAGTTGCTTGCACGCTTCGACAAAGAATTAATTCCATTCCGCGGCATCCAGGCACATCAACTACGACGCACATTGCCATACAGTGAAGGTGGCTGGACCGGGAGTCGCGGCGACATTTGTAGCGCCCTGCTCCATGAACTAAAAGCCATACTTGAGGCGAATACCAGCAATACCAACGTGACTTTCAAATGGCAATCTCAAGCAACCGGCATTGATCCACACAGTGGTACGCTCACGTTTGCGAATGAAACCGGCGTTCAGGAATCAATGAATTTTGATCTGATTGTGGCCGCGGATGGGGCAGGATCACTTTTTCGTCGTAGCCTCGAAGACAAACAGCTACTCACTACAACGCGTTACTCAATCCCTAACTACAGTCGCATTCTTCACCTTGATACTAACGATCCAGCTACAGCCTTTGATCCAGCATTGTTGCATTTGTTTTCCTTGCGGCCCTGGGCTGTCGGCGGCGCAATTCTGGATGCGGAAGCTGCCCACAAATCAACTGATGTGGTCGCCGAATCCCTGGCGAAGGATTTTTATGTGCAGATGGGTTACTCCGATGACAAGCCAATAGGCACAATGGAAAGCGTTCGGGAGTTATTGACCAACATTGTCGTTCGGCCGCAATCAGGCACAGCATCAAACCCCCTTGGTAACTATGTCAGTGATGATGAAACAAAGGCTTATGCAGCACGTGATGTCTACCACACTGGCAGAACGGTGGAATGCTCGACCCTGGTTGGAAATCGATGCGTATTACTAGGAGATGCAGGTACCGCCTTCCCGCCCGTTGGCCAGGGCGTCAATGCAGCATTAGAAGCCGCCACTGTTCTAGGAGAGTGTTTAAGCGACGAACTAAAAAAGGATATCCCGGATATTCAAACCGCAACAGAACGCTACAACTCACGCTGGTTGCCAGAAGCACTCGCCTGCGCCGAGATTGCGAACTCCGTAGTCTACGGATCACCCCTTAATATGGCCAAAATGTTCCTGCTCGGCGCATTGTCCGATGTCATTGGAGTTGAATTTGTGGGCCCACAGCTCGCCAAAGATGCCAGTTATTCTTATGTTGATGCGCTTGCCACATCAAGGCGCCGAACACGCATACTAGGCGTCATATCAATCACGCTCCTTGCTCTACTGTTTGTCGCTATTTGAGACTTTTGTCACGAGGGGTATAACCCTTTACTCTATACCAGCAACTTAAAATGATAGAGTAAGCGCTAAAAGAGGGAATCAATATGCATGATCTAGTCATTCGCAACGGTAAAGTTTACGACGGTACGGGTAGCGCTCCGGTGATGGCGGATGTTGCCATTGACGGTGATCGTATTGCTGCCATCGGCAATGATATCGGACCGGGTGCAAAAGAAATTGACGCCAAAGGCAAAATTGTCACGCCGGGCTTTGTCGATATTCATACTCACTATGATGGACAGGTTACCTGGGATCCATTTGTTTCCCCCTCTACTTATCATGGTGTAACAACAATTGTGACCGGCAACTGTGGTGTTGGCTTTGCGCCTTGCAAACCCGATCAAAGAGATTGGCTGATTGGTTTAATGGAAGGCGTGGAAGACATTCCCGGCACCGCGTTACATGAAGGTTTAAATTGGCAGTGGGAGTCCTTTCCTGAGTACCTCGATGCGCTAGACAAGTCGCCCCTTGCCATAGATGTTGGCACTCAAATTCCCCACGGTGCCGTACGCGCTTATGTGATGGGAGATCGGGGTGTACAGCATGAACCCGCTCAGGCTGACGAAGTTGAACAAATGGCAAAAATTGTTCAGGACGCGATCTATGCCGGCGCACTAGGGTTTAGCACTTCTCGAACCGAGAAACACAAAGATTCAGCCGGTGTTCTCGCCCCTACCGTTACTGCCCTCGAAGCAGAGCTCGTCGGCATAGCGAAGGCGGTTGGCGAAACCGGAACCGGTGTCTTACAGGGCATATCGGACTTCTACGATTTTGAAAACGAGTTTAAGGTATTCCGCAGTATGGTTGAGGCTTCCGGGCGACCCGTCTCGATTACCGTCGAGCAACAGGATGCGCGCCCAGAATGGTGGGAGCAATTGTTGAATGCCCTGGATACGGCTCAGGCTGACGGCTTACCCATGTACGGCCAGGTACCACCCAGAGCAACGGGCATTCTAATGGGTCTAACCGCATCCCTTAATCCACTGATGATTTACCCTGCTTACCGGGATATACACAAGCTTCCCCTGGAAGAACGTGTTGCCCAGATGCGGGATCCCGCCTTTAAAGCCGAACTGCTTAGTCAAACCCCGATTGAGTTCTCTGTGCCACTGGTTATGGAGATCGTCACCAGCTTTAACAAGATGTTTAGATTGGGCGAGCCAGCAAACTATGAGCCGGGTCCCGAGGAGTCATTTGAAGCGCTAGCAAAACTAAAAGGTCAAACCGTTGTTGAATATGTCTATGACATGTTACTGGAGAAGGATGGCAAGGCGCTTATATATCATCCTTTGTTCAACTATATGCCGGGGAACCTCGATTTTGTCGAGAAGATGCTGAAACATCCCTACACCATATTTGGCCTGGGGGATGGCGGCGCCCATTGCGGCGCATTATGTGATGCCAGCTTCCCCACAACATTAATCCAGCATTGGGGTCGAGACCGGACCCGCGGCAACAAAATACCGTTAGAAGACTTGATTCATATGCAAACCCAGCAAACCGCCAGTCAGGTCGGCATGCTGGATCGCGGCGTACTCAAACCCGGCTATAAAGCCGACATCAATGTGATTGATTTTGAGAATTTGACGATTCATGAACCCACCGTTGTCTACGATCTACCGGCCGGTGGGCGTCGCTTGATTCAAAAAGCTTCCGGTTACGAATACACCATCGTAGCGGGCGCCGTGGCCTTCCAAAATGGCGAGCCAACCGGCACCCTTGGCGGCAAGCTGGTTCGGGGTGCCCAGGCTGCGCCTTGAGGTGCTATGCGACATTTATTCTTGTCCTGGTTGTGCTTACAGGATGCAACGCTCCGGACCCAGTAAAATCCATGGATGGCCTCTACTGGATCGAACTAAAGCCCTCTATTTCCAGAGGTGACTTCAATGAAATCTGTGTAAGTGGCCGAGGTCATCTTGAGGTTTACCAGCAGGCCATCTCTGGCTCCATAGTTACTGATCAAATATTAACCTTCGATATCCAAGCTACAGTAAACAACACAGGCATTATTGCAGGCGGCCTGGCATTGGGCCGCGGCGAGGTGACGTCGTTTAACGGCAAGATGGACGACATCGAAGCAACGGGACAATGGGAGTTTGCCAATGGTTGTAGAGGTACCTGGCAGGCAACACCTGGCGCAAAGCATATGAATGATGAGGAACTGACCAAGATTTATCACAACCTGGAACGCGCCCTGTGTGAACCGGAATTGGTCAGCTGTTTATCTGAGTCCGCCGACAGATGCTCTGGGGCATTTCAAACCTCTTTGAATCAATGCTATAGGCTTCTAAAGAGTGGCGCCTCTATCAAACTGAACCAGCACATTGGCGAATGTATCTCGGTCGGCTGGTTTCAGCAACTGCAAGCGTATCCTCAGAGTTTTAGCCAGTGCGTTCAACCATCAGGTATTAACTAGCTTATTTCGTTACGAATAAGTGGAACTCGCCGACGCTGTAGCTTTCTAAGATGAATGCTATCTGTGTCACACCATCGCCTTATTTACGCCCTCGGCATCGTTTTGTCGCTGCATCTGTGTTTATTAATGATGCCTATTGTTTTTGATACGAGTAAGCCGAGCAAAAAGTCACCTACTTTAAAGTTGACCCTTGTATCTTCCGTAAACCCTCCCCCTATGCCATCAAAAATGGAACCCGATACCAATGTGATTGAACCGTCGGAAGAAATAACAACTGAAGTCGTGAATAACGTAATCGACAAGCCTCCGTCCTCAGATCAACGTGAAGCAGAACCTAACTCAACGAACGAACCCACCCAGCCACCCGCATTCGACCGTGGCAGAATTATCACATCTGTTGTGAACAACATTCGTGAAAATGCAGCGCAGCCTATTCCGCGGGGATTTAGTCTGGAGCAATGGCTACCCAAAACAACACCGAACTATCAAAGAGCGTCGGAAGCGCCCGTCTTAATGGCAGCAAATGCAGTTAATGTCAGTGGCACCAATGGCGCCGGTCAATCAACGGATCTGGTCCGGGGCCCAAACGGTAAAGTCGCTTGCTGGCAGGAGCGCGGCATACCCGGAGAAACCCAACAATGGTATCGTGTGCCAATCGCCCTGTGCGGCCACCTAAACAAACCCTGATCCTGAATTTGAGAGTTATTTGATGTTAATTCCCGTATATGCCGGCAGCGTGAATCGCTGGGAATGTGATGAGAACGACCATTTAAACGTTCGATTTTTCGCCCACAAGATGCAGCAAACTTTGCAGTTCGGCCTGATTGAGGCGGGACTGGCCACCCTGGATAACGTTAACCAAATAATTCGCAATGTTTCCTGCCAGCATATGCGCCACCAGGCTGAAGCGAGAATTGCCGTTCCTATGACGGGGCTATTTGGAATCATCGCGGCAACCGGCAATCGACTACGGGTCATGACCGAACTTCGGAATACCGCAACCGAAGCTGTGCTGGCGACCTATGTGGTGGACATCAACATCGACACCAACATCGAAGATAGCTTCTCTATTGATGGTATAAAAACCATTGACTGCCCCGACTACGCAATGCCGAGGGGCATCGAAGCTGAGCCTTTTTACCTTGCTGGTCTGAGTGCCGATGAGTTAATCACCATGGGCTGTGCCGTGATCGGCCGTGGCGTGATACAGCCAGAAGAGTGCGACCCCGACGGATACCTACAAATGTTTATGTATATGGGCCGAAACTCCGACTCCATGCCGAATCTGTTTGCCAGATTTGAAGGTGAGGAACGAGGTAAAGGTGTTGTGGGTGGCGCTGTGCTCGAATATCGCATGAGCCGGTTTGGTCATTTGAAACGAGGCAGTCGCTATCAACTCTTGTCCGGCATCAAGAGCTTGTCAGAAAAACTACAGCATTTTGTGCACATACTCTTTGATGTTGATACCGGCCAGATGGTCACGGGTGCTGAAGCACTGGCTATCTCTATGGATCTTGTTGCCAGGAAATCGATTCCAATCCCTGAAGCTCGCCGTGCACGGATGCAAAGCCTGCTACTTCAACAAGGCTAAGCCCCATAAAAAAGGCCGGCAAATACCGGCCTTTTTTATCCTGGATAGGGTTATGTTTAACTAATCTTCGTTAGGAACCTCATAACGATCCATCAGGTCTCTAACCAACCCACTTCGAACAATATCTTCCCGCTCAAAGGTATGGACATAAACGTTGTGTAAACCCCGCACACGATTTAGAGCATCAGATAAACCGTTAGGACCGCGGATATCACTTTGATCGATATCACCGTTCACCACGACTTTGCAGCCTTCACCAATACGGGTCAAAAACATTTTCATTTGAGCCACAGATGTATTTTGCGCTTCATCGAGAATGACAAAACTATCCTCCTGAAAGGTTTTGCCACGCATGTATGCCAGAGGTGCGGCAACAATTCGTCCATGCCGCAGAAAATAATCAACAGCCCCTGAACCCAATCGTTCATTTAAGGCGTCTCTAAAAGCTTCGATATAAACCGCAAACTTCTCGTTCAGGTCTCCGGGCAGAAAACCCAGATTCTCTCCAGCTTCCACAGCAGGCCTGGTCAGAATAATGCGTTCAATCTTCCCGGCCTCCAATGCATCAGCAGCTAGTGCAGCAGCACAATAGCTTTTCCCGGTGCCAGCTGGGCCGGTACCGAAGGTCAAACAATTGTTTTTGATTGCATTGATGTAGCGTTTTTGAGCGGTGGTTTTTGCTTCGAGAGGTAATACACAGCGTTTGGATTTGTAGGCTGTGTCACGGGGCCCCCCAGATCTTGAGGAGTCGTAATTCGAGGAGTCGAATAGCGAGGATTCGAAACTTCCCGTTTGAAAAGGCAGCGTGTAAATATCTGCACTGTGTCGGTCAGCTTGCCTGTGATCTTTGTGCTTCTTACTTTTTCTCCCTTCGGTGGATTTACGTCGGTTTGATGAACCATTTACATAAGATCTTTTCGCCATCTTATTGAATTACCCTTAGGAATTAGTTGAGTTTAGGCCGTTTAAGTGTACGTTTTACTCCTATTTGTTGTGTCCAATTGTTAATTGGATCGTTAGTCAAACTGCTTATCAAGATGAATAAACAAAAATGGCGCTCGATTTCTTGAACGCCATTTCATTTTGCCACTTATGCTCAACTATGCAAGGGTCAGGTTTTGATTTTTGCTAAAATTAATGACTTCTTTAAGACGGATCTGTTCTAAGGGTCATCCCTCCACTGCTTCCTCCGCTACAAAACCAGGCCAGTTACCCATATAGCTAATAAAGTTTTCCGACAGACCTTCCGCCGCCAGGTGTTGTCGGGAAACGGGATTTTCAATCGGTTTAAAGCCTTTATCAGCCGCATACAGATCGGGAAAGTTATGATGCAGGATTGCCGCCCGGCCCAGCATAATCCAGTCGACGCCTGCCGCCATGGCAGTTTCAGCCTCGGCCGGGGTTCGAATTTTTCCCGCCACCCCAAGACGTACATCACCACGCTCAAGCTCGGCGAAATAGGACATCAAAGATCTACCCTTAAATGCTTCTTCTTCGGGTTCTTTAAATACATCCCACAGGGACATATCTAGAAAGTCGATCTTACCGGCCACCATAAGCTGCTCAGCAAGGGCGGTTGTCTCGGCTAGCTTCAAGCCAAAGCGTTCCGGGGAAAGTCGAACACCTAGCATAAAGTTTTTGCCACAGGCAGCCCGAACGCCGTCAATTATTTCGAGTAGCAATCGATTTCGATTCTCAACGCTACCGCCATACTCATCGGTCCTTTGATTGGTTTCTTCCGACAGGAACTGGCAAATAATATAACTATGGGCACCATGCAGTTCGACACCATCAAATCCGGCTTGCTCACAGCGCATAGCAGCGGCAACAAAGTCGTCTCGAAGTTGGTGTACTTCTTCGAGGCTCAACGCCCGGCCACCGGTTTTTTCATCGTCAGATGCACCGACGGGTGCCTCACCGATCAAGGCTGCCGGAGAACGTATGCCGGCATGGTGGAGCTGACAAATCGCAAGACTGTTGTGGCGCTTAATATGTTCAGCGAGTCGCGTTAGGCCAGGTAAATGTTGATCGCCAAACACCCCCAACTGACCGGGAAATCCCTGACCATTCGCCTGGACGTGAGCCGCACAGGTCATCGTCAGACCAAAGCCACCCTCAGCACGCTTTGTTAACCAGGTGAATTCTTCCTCAGACAAGATTCCGTCCGGGTGGCTTTGCTGGTTGGTGAGTGGCGCCAGCATAAAGCGGTTTTTCATTTCTCGTCCGCTTTTGAAGCCGAGGGGGGAAAGCAAATCTGTCATAGGGTTACCGCCAAAAAACATGATTATTAAAAAACACAGTTGTGAAAAAAGAATGGGGTGCAAATATCGAGTGTGATCACATCCGCTTCGATCGTCAATTCAATCAAAGCTAGCGATGGAGGGCTATAGCTGATCTGTATCGTCTGAGGGCTGTACAGAGGGCTGTACAGAGGGCTGTACAGAGGAATGTGCAGAGGACTGATCCACGTAATCCGCAATCCTGGCCCGAACGGCCCGGGTATGGAGTTGTCCCATTAGCTCGTTGACCAGTTGTACGCCTTTTGCACCACGCTCTGCGGACTCTTTTACAGGGTCCGAGGCGAACACTGCAAAAAATTGATCAACCTCCCGCAGCGCTATTTTTCGAGTCGCCTCAACATACTGCAACAAAAAGTCTAGATCGTAGCCCAACCGATCGTGGTATCCGAGGGCTTGGATCTGGGACCACTTTTCTAAAACACTCACATCAGAACGATCAATATACTCAACATTACCTTCGGTCTTGATCTGGATGATGCCCATTTTGTGCATGCGATTGAGGTCTTCTCGAGAATACTCACTGTTCTGTAGAAGTTCAGTCAGGTTTGTATCAGAGGACCGTGTTTCACCATTCACAAGACTCGAAAAGGCAATTTCAAAATCCGCAAGATTACCAATGGTTGCCAGTTCGGATAACTCCGCAGACGCCATCAGTTCCTTAATTCTGACCAGGGGCAAAAACTTCTCCTCTTGAAGTTTTTTAATCAGACGAATGCGAAACACATGGTCCTCGTTGTAGTGAGCAACATTCTTTAAGGGTTTTTCCGGTTGTGGCAGGATGCCTTCACGGATGTAAAACCGAATCGCTTCACGGCTAACGCCGGTCCGCGATTCGAGTTCCTTCATCTTGAGCACTTTCTTAGAGAACTGAACCTCTGATCGCTGCGAGCTAGACATCAGTGAATTGACCCGCCTATTTGCCTACTTCGCATGGAGGACAACGGGCAGGTCAGTAATGCCTCGAACAAAGTTCGATTTAGCTCTGACCACTGGACCAACAACTTCCACATTGCTAAAGCGATTCATGATTTCTTCCCAGACAATTTTCAACTGCATTTCGGCAAGCCGATTGCCCATGCAACGGTGAATACCGAAGCCAAAGGATATGTGATTGCGCGCACCCTTGCGGTCGATAATAAAATCGTCTGGGCGGTCAATTTTGGAAGCATCCCGATTGCCGGACACATACCACATCACAACCTTGTCGCCTTTTTTGATATGTTGGCCACCCAGCACGGTATCTTTGGTTGCAAGCCGGCGCATATGCATCAGTGGTGTTTGATACCGAATCACCTCTGACACCATATTAGGAATCAGGGAGTTATCCTTGCGGATCTTATCGTATTCAGCAGGGTTTTCATTCAACATGACAACGCCACCTGAAATCGAATTTCGAGTTGTATCATTGCCGCCGACAATCAGCAGAATAAGATTACCCAGATACTCCATGGGATTCATGTCTTTGAAGGCCGGTGAATTTGCCATCAGTGTAATAAAATCACTTCGACCTTCGGCTTTTTCACCCAGCCGCTCATTCCAGATTTCTGTAAATTCCGTTAGGCACTCCACAAGTGCCGCTTCTCTTTCCTCTTTCGAGACACTGTCGTCGCCGGCAATTTCTGCACTCGATGTTGCCATGTCAGACCAATAGGTCAACTTCGAACGACGTTCAAAGGGAAAGTCAAAAAGCGTCGCCAGCATCTGGGTGGTGAGCTCGATTGAGACCCGATCAACCCAGTTGAATTTCTCACCAATGGGCAGCCCATCCATGATTTCCCCGACCCTCTCGCGAATCAGCGGTTCCATTTCTGATAAACGATGGGGGCTCACGGCCGGGGTCACACCCTTGCGCTGGGAATCATGTCGCGGCGGATCCATCGCAATAAATTGCTCTACGGTGAATTCCGGATCCTGATCGCCAATGACAATGCCGGGAAATGAAGAAAATGTTTCATGGTCTTTATCCACCGCCATGATGTCGTCGTAGCGGGTGACAGACCAATAGGGGCCAAAAGAACTTGTTTCGCAAAAATGTACCGGTGCCTCGTTTCTTAGCCGTTCAAAATACGGCCAGTGAGAATCTGTTTCGTAGAGGGTTGGATCGGAAACATCAATGTCTTTGAGGGGTACTGAATAGGGGTCGGTATTGGCTATCGCTTCACTCATATCAATTCGCTCGCAATTATTTTTGTTGGTTTATTCTTAGTGCGAGGATTAAATCATGGATTACGTATCTTTACTACGTACTATTGAGCCACGCTAAAGACGTGGCCTGCAGGCCTCAAAACCCTTAATAGACACTTAAAAGACTCTAAAAATCTTTCACTTTCTTACTGATATTGAGCTTAATCACTTCAATATCGCCGGTCAGATCAATAGGCGCCGAGAGCGCTTGATAGTCTTCTGGCCCTGCGTTGGCGATGCCCGAGGAAGAAATCCGGGCGACTACCTGAACGGTATCAAAATTCCTAAGCCCCATACCCTGCATCATGGCCATGGACTCATCCAGGGTCACCAATGTAGGCAGGTCTGCCCGGGTCATTCTTTGCACCGCAAGGGGCATGGGTGGACCTCCAACAGCTCTCGCAAAAACAAATACCGACGTCGTGGCCGGCATCGAAACAGAATCTGCTACTTCAACTAACACTTTAAGGGTGCGACCTATATCAGGAGTCGTATCAGCGGGAGTTGTATCAGGAGTTGTGGCTGACTCAGAAACAGACGGCGCTGCAGCTTCGGCCATCATCTCAGCCATCATAGGCGCATCCCCAAGGTCTTCCTGGATTCTAACAATGGCGCGGTTGATCAGATCTGCTCGTTCACCTTCAGCACCGGAGCCGAGGGCTTTTTGGAACAATCCAATGGCTGCCCGTAGTTCTCCCCGTTGATAGGCACCCAACGCTTTAATTTCCAGCATGGTGATGTCGTGGGGATTTAGCGCCAGGGTTTTCTCGATTGCAGCGGACACCCGGGGCGTGACACTGCGATCATCCGCCATATAAAGTGCCTCGGCATAAAAGGCGAACAGGCTATGGTCTTCGGTGAAGGTTTCAAGCAGATGAGCAAAAGCTTCAGCGGATTCTTCGTATCGACCCAAATTCAGATAAGACCGACCAAGCATATACCAGCCCTCGTGATTCTCCGGCTGGGATTTGAGCCGTTCTGCTAGCTTTTCGACGTTTTCTCCCATGGCATTTTGGTCATGGGGACTGTCGGCACGTAGAGACTCCGCCAGGGCAACATCATTAATAGCACCCCAGGATAAACCCAGATCCGAGTAGGCAATAAAGGCAAATATGGGCACCAACAGCGCAAAGGCTAAGGGCAATCGGCCGGTTTTTCTTTCCCCAACAGTCACGGCTTCACCCGCATCAGACAATAGATTTCTTTTTAGCTCGACAATAAATGTGTCGTACTCGGTTTGAGAAATTTCACCGTCCGCAAGCATCACATCGTACTCAGCCGCGCGTTCTTCATAGATGGTGATGTTTGCGCGAGTGCGGTCTCCTAACTCTTCCTGATGCTTTAACAAATACCCTGGCACCAACACAAACGCTGCCGCCCCGAGGCTCAATGCCACAGCGATAATCCAAAATATCATCAAGTTTTCTCGTTAGAAGGTTCAATTAGCTGAGCAATTTTCTCACGTTCAGCTTCGCTTAGCTCCACCACTGCGGTTTTCCGTCTGGCGACTCGAAACCCAATCAGCAGCGCAACCAACAGTAGTGCCAGGGGGCCAAACCAAAGGGCGATAGTGCCTTTTTTAATTCGTGGTTCGTAAAGAATAAAATCACCGTAGCGCTCGTACATAAAATCCAACACTTCTTCGTCGGTTTGACCTTCCAACAACAGACGGTGCACCTCTCGACGCAGATCTTTTGAAATCATCGAGTCTGACCCCGCCAGGTTGGTGTTTAAACACTGGGGGCAGCGCAACTCATCGATCAACGTGTGATACCGATCTCTTAGCTCATCATTAGGAAAGCTGTAGGCATCAATCGCAGCAACACCCGACAACGAGATCGTGAGCAACACAACAAAAGCAAAACCGCGCATCAGGATTTGGACCTCAGTTGCTCGATCAAGGGTTTTAAGGTCGAGGACCAGACCTCCGGCGTGACGGTACCGACATGTTTGAACTGAATGACACCATGACGATCAAGCAGGAAAGTTTCCGGTGCGCCATAGACACCCAGATCGATACCTAGCTTGCCCTCATTGTCGACCATATTAAAGCGGTATGGATTACCGTGGCGCTCTAACCAGCGGCGGGCTTTTTCAGACTCATCGTTATAGTTAATGCCATAGATCGGAACCCCTTCCTCTTTTGCAATACGCGTTAACTCCGGGTGCTCAATCAAGCAGTTAGGACACCAGGTCGCCCAGACATTCACCAGGGCCACTTCACCTTTTAGATCCTGCACCGTCAGGGTTCGCTCGGGCTCCTCTAACTCCATCAGACTAAATTCTGGGAATGGACGGTCAATCAACACCGAGGGCAGCAGGTGGGGATCCTCAAGCCTAAAGCCCAGGGCTAAAATTGTAATCAGAACAAAAAATAACGCCAGTGGGATCAGCAGGATCCGGCGCAGATTGCTTGTTTGCGGAGCTTCCCTGGATGTCGGTGTGGGCGTGGGTACAGACTCACTCATGCGGTCACGCCCACTGCCGGTATAGCACTACGCTGTCGCGCGGTCCGGTAACGTCGATCTAAAATTGTCACAAAACCGCCTAGCGCAATCAGTAATCCGCCGAACCAGATCCAACGGACAAAAGGTTTGTAGTGTACCCGCACGGCCCAGGCGTTGGTGTCCACGGGCTCGCCAAGGGCAACATATAAATCTCTAAATATTCCAGCGTCCATATCCGACTCGGTCATCACACTACCCGAGGCTCTATAGAGACGTTTCTCGGGATACAGGGTCACGATGGTCTTGTTGTCTTCTCTCACCTGAATCTCACCTTGATCCGAAACATAGTTCGGGCCTTCGACGTGGTTCATTTGCACCAGAATAAACTCGTAGCCCGCCAGCGTGACGGATTGGCCAGCTTCGAGTCGGACATCCTTTTCTTCACTAAAGTAAATCGTCACCGCAACACCAACTAACGCAACGGCAATACCGAGGTGCCCCAGCAGCATGCCGTAGTAGGACGGCGTTTGCTTAAACAGTGCTGCAATTTGATCCCGCTTGTTGGCAACCTTTGCCCATAGGTCAATTAGCAGGCCCAGGAATATCCACATGGCAATTACGTTAGTTGCCACTACCACCCATTCAAAACTGCTCGCAAACAACACATTCAGTAGGGTCACGATCAGGACCGATACGCCCAGGGGCACAATCTGCTCATTGATGAGCCTGGATCGCGGCGTTGATTTCCAGCGAGATTTTGGGCTGATTGCCATGGTGACAAACAGTAACAACACGATAGGGACAAACACCTTATTAAAGTAGGGAGGGCCAACGGAAATTTTTGCACCATCGGTCATTGACTCATAAATCAGCGGGTAAATTGTGCCAAGCAATACAGCGGCTGTGGCCACAACTAACAACAGGTTATTGGTGAGGAGGAAGGTTTCACGGGAGGTGCTATCAAACCCCGCCTCGCTTTTAATGCCCGAGGCCTTAACAGCGAACAGGGTGAGTGAGCTGCCCACAACTAGAATTAAGAACATTAAGATAAACATGCCACGCTCTGGGTCTACCGCAAACGCGTGGACCGAGGTCAGTACACCTGATCGGACCAGGAAGGCTCCGAGCAAGCTAAAGGAGAAGGCAAAGATCGCAAGCAATACCGTCCAGCTCTTAAACACACCGCGCTTCTCGGTTGTCGCCAGCGAATGAATCAGCGCCGTACCAATCAACCAGGGCATAAAGGCTGCATTTTCTACCGCATCCCAGAACCACCAGCCACCCCAACCTAATTCGTAATATGCCCACCAGCTACCGAGGGTGAGGCCAGCGGCAAGGAATCCCCAGGCAACATTTGCCCAGGGTCTGGACCATCGCGCCCAGGCTGAATCTAATCTGCCACTGGTGAGCGTCGCAATGGCAAAGGCAAAGGGCACGGCAAAACCCACATAACCCATATACAGCATCGGTGGATGCACAATTAGGCCAAAGTCCTGGAGTAGAGGATTCAGGTCAGAGCCTTCTGCCGGGAATATCGGCAAGGTTCGATCAAAGGGATTTGACGTCAGCAGCAGGAACAACATAAAACCAACGTTCAGCGCGCCCAGAACAGCTAGTACCCTGGAGCGCATATCAAGGGTAAGCCCGCCACTGAACATGGCCACGGCCATTGTCCAGCCTGACATCACCAGAATCCACAGTAGGAACGACCCCTCATGGGCACCCCAGATTGCGGATAGCTTATACACCACAGGCAATGCAGTATTGGAGTTACGAGCCACATAAGCCACAGAAAAATCGTTGGCTAAAAATGCATTGGCAAGACAGCAAAAGGCTATGAAGACAAAAACAAAAACCCCCACGGACAGGCTGCTGCCGAGCTGCATCCAGGCAACTCTATTTTTATAGATGCCAAGGGTGGGAACAACCGCAAGACAAAACGACAGGCCGAGGGCGAGAATTAAACTAAAGTGACCTACTTCTGCAATCACTGTCCTTCTGCCTTACTGCTGTAGCTTTTTGCAGCGCCATAGCTGGGCGCCTTGGCATCGCTGTTAGAGGCATTATGGGCATCCTCCAAGGCATCCAGGACTTCCGGTGGCATATAATTTTCATCGTGTTTAGCCAGCACCTCTTCCGCCATAAAAACCCCGTCGTCGCCAAGTTGGCCCAACGCAATCACACCCTGCCCTTCACGGAACAAATCCGGTAGCACACCTTCATATTGGATGGTCACTTCAGACTCCTGAAGATCACTAATCACAAAACGAACCTTTAGATCCTTTTTTGATCGATCAATACTGCCATCTTTAACCATGCCGCCAGCTCGAATCGTTTTACCAACCGGGGCTTCGCCGGCAACAATCTGCTCCGGCGCATAAAATAGATTGATGTTTTCATTCAGCGCGCTTAACGCTAACGCCACCGCAGTACCGCTGCCAAACACCAAAAAAGCAATCAGCAGTAAGCGATTGCGCCGGTGGTTCTTCATCTTGCCAAATTTCATAATTGATCTCTTTGTCGACGACCAGATTGTTCCAGATAAAAGCGTTTCTTCTGATATAGCGGACGCAACACGTTGCCGACCAGAACCAGTACGCTCATGATAAACACACTAAACACATAGGGGCCATGGCCGCCCATCTGGATAAATTCCTGGAGCGATTCAAACTGCATTGTTTTGCTCACCCTTACCTTTAATGCTTTTTTCGATCCCGTTTTTTTCGATCCCATTTTTTTCGATCAAGCGTGCGACCCAATCGGAACGGTATTCCCTGGAGAGAATTTGGGTCTGCATGCGCATCAGCAATGCGGTAAAGAAAAACAAATAAAAGCCTATGACCATCACAAGCAACGGCAGCCACATTTCCACGGGCATGGCGGGCTTCTCCGTCAGAGTAAAACTTGCCGGTTGATGCAAAGTATTCCACCACTCAACCGAAAACTTGATGATCGGTAGGTTAATCACACCGACCACCGCCAGGATTGCGGTGGCTCTGCCGGCGCTGTTGCGGTTTTCCATTGCGCTGCGCAGCGCCATAATCCCCACAAACAAAAAGAACAACACCAGGGTAGAGGTTAACCTTGCGTCCCACACCCACCAGGTTCCCCACATCGGTTTGCCCCAGATAGATCCCGAGGCCAGGGCTAGGAAGGTAATAGAAGCACCAATCGGTGCGATTGCCTGGACCGCTACATCCGCTAATTTGATCCGCCAGATCAAAAAGACCGCCGCCGCTGTGGCCATCATCATATAGCTGGACTGAGCGAGAATTGACGCCGGCACATGCATATACATGATGCGCATCGCATCACCCTGTTGATAATCGCCGGGAACAAACAGCAGCGACCAGATTGAACCAACAGTCAGGGTCAACAATGCCAGCCCGCCCAGCCAGGGTAAACAGCGTTCGCTAATTTCAAAAAATGGCCTGGGTGAGCCGAATTTATGAATCCATTTCCACACAGATGGATTGCCTCGTTAAATGCCGCCGAAGTTTACCAGAATCTTAGCGCCGGACGGACCTACAGAGGATTTTTTAGCTGCATTTTGTTAATGTCCGCGCCAATTCCTTTTTGAGTACCCAGGTTGATTGCATTTTTGCGCCAACACCCCGGCTGGACCGTGTTCTTTGTGGTGCTACTAGCAGCCCGTCTGTTCTGGTCAAGCTATTTGCCACTAATGGACTTCTCGGAAGCCCGCTACGCTGAAATGGCCCGCAAAATCCTCGACTACAACGATTGGATCACCCTTTGGTTTACTCAAGATCTGCCATTTTGGGGCAAACCGCCCCTCGCTTTTTGGTCTCTCGCGGTCAGTTTTGCGACCTTTGGCATTAATGAGTTCGCCTCCCGCCTACCCAGTCTGCTCTTTACCCTGGCAACCGCATTCCTGCTATATCGCTGGATGCGACGGGAACACAGCGCTGATATAGGGCTCGTGGCGGCAACCGTGTATTTGGCCAGTTGGCTTGTGGTTCATACCTCCGGTGCGGTGATCACCGACCCGTTGCTCACCCTGGCTACCACCATGGTCATGATTGGCTTTTGGCGCGCCATCATTCATCAGGACCGCACGTTTGTCTGGATCATGTGGATTGGCCTGGGGATGGGTTTGATGAGCAAAGGACCCGTTGCGTTGGTACTTTGCGGCTTAGCCTGCGGTGCATGGGTTGCCATGAATAACGAATGGCGGCGTTGGTGGGCCAATATTGCGTTGTTCCGTGGCCTGGCGTTGATGCTTGCCATCGCTCTACCCTGGTATGTATTGGCTGAGCTCAAGACCCCTGGCTTTATTCAATACTTCATTGTCGGCGAGCACTTTTTAAGATTTACCGAGACCGCCTGGAGCGGCGACCTCTACGGCGGCGTTAAAGATCAGCCCCACGGCACAATCTGGGTCTATATGATGGTAGCCCTGTTGCCCTTTAGCCCCATTGTGTTTCTTCGCCTGTTCACCAACCGTGGTTTCAGAGCGCTCAAGGAAAGCCTTAAAAAGGACAGATCTTTCACGATCTACCTGTTGGCCTGGTTTCTGATCCCCCTGCTTTTTTTCACCGTTGCGCAGAATATTTTAATCACCTATGTACTCACGGTTTTACCCGCCGCCGCGGTGCTGATCGCATTACATCTAGACAACTGGTTAGTACCGCGCCGCTGGCTGATGCCCTTTGTGATCACCAGCACTCTGATATTCTTCACGTTATATAGCGTTGCCTACGATCGATACATAAAAGACCATCACTACAATCAAAAGCCTATGGTTATGAAGTACCAGGAACTCAATAAGATTGATCCTGGCCCGTTGGTCTACTGGGGTGCGCCGCGTTTTTCAGTGATATTTTATACCGGCGACAACGTGATATTTCCTGGGCCGAAGGTTCACGAACATCTATATGACACAACCGTTTACCACGCCGTTCGAGATATGTGGGCCCATGCCATGCAATCACCGCCATTCTCCGACCGGTGCACCGATGTGATGTACCACGCCGAATACACCCTGTGGTATTGCCCCGCAATCAAAACGGCCGAGGCAGCTATTTTGAAAGGGAAACCTTGATACCACCGGCAGTTGCAATGGGCGCGGTACCAATTGTCAGGGCAAGCAGTGCCATCATCCAGAGCATGTGGCCGTCATAATCCCCACCAAATTGTGCGGTTTGGATAAGTGATGTGCCTAAAATCAAAACCGGCACATACAAGGGAATAATCAGCAGTGCAATCAGCACCCCGCCTTTCTTTAAGCCAACCGTCAGGCTTGCGCCAACGGCCCCCAACAAACTCAATATGGGGGTACCTAGCAGTAGAGAAATCAAGATGGCTTTGATGCCAGCCTCATCAACACTGAGCATTAAGCCCAATACAGGGCTTATCAGGACTAAAGGCAGACCCGTCGCAATCCAATGCGCCACCACCTTGCCCGTCACCATTAGGAGCATCGACCGGGGCGCAACAAGCATTTGATCTAAAGAACCGTCGTCAAAGTCACTACGAAATAGAGATTCCATCGACAACAGGGTCGCGAGCAGCGCTGCCACCCAGATCACGCCGGGGGCAATCAACGCCAGGGTCTTTTCTGACGGTCCGACCCCAAGGGGGAATAGCGCAATCACCAGGACAAAAAAGAACAGCGGATTCAGGAACTCCGAGGGTTGCCTGAAGGTAATGCGCATTGATCGTAGAGTCGTCGCAATGAACATACCTAGTGCGCGCCCCTCAATATGAGTGGCCGAACATTTGCCAGTCGCAATGGCTGATGACTCGTTAAAAGCACCAGTCCACCGTTATTGCCGTGGGTTTGAATGAGGTTTTCAAAGGATTCAATACCCGCTACATCAATTGCGCTAAAAGGCTCATCAAGAATCCAGACTCTGTTGGTAAAGGCATAGAATCTGGCGAGACTGACACGTTTTCGTTGCCCCTCGGAAAGATTACTACCGGGCACATCGGCATAGCCGCCGAGATCTACCTGGGCCAGTATTGCTTCAATTCGACTTCGATTAAGGCTCTGATCATGCAAACTCGCTAACCAGGCAAGATTCTCAGCAACGGTTAGAAAATCGTTTATCCCAGCACGGTGCCCAAGATAGAGCGGGTAGTCTTCCAACTGCCATTCAACGTCACCCTCATAGTCATCATAGATGCCACACAGGATCTTCAGCAATGTCGACTTACCGGCACCGTTAGGCCCTTCAACCTGGAGAATGTCACCGCCACTTGCTTCGAACGCAAGATTGTTGAACAGGACGCGCTGATCCCGCTCACAATGGAGGTTTGCTACGTTAAGCATTAAGCCAGCTGCCAGGCTGCTGCATTAGCCACATCACAACCTTCAACAATCAGTTGTCTGGAGAGTTCGCGGCCTATTCCGGTCTCTCCTCCGGTCTCTCCTCTGGCAATCACGGCAGGCTTTGCTGCAGAACTCTTCAAAATCTGTATCCCTTTGGCTATCTAACTGGGGCACATGCTAAAAGAATGAGCATCAATGCGCCATCTTGCAGTTCGTCACTAAACTCCAGACAAGTCCAGCCGATAACCCATTCAGGAGACGGCTATGCAAATCAAACCCGCCAGTCCGATTGTCGCAACTCCGCGCATCGGACAGGCGCCACAGGACCCAAAAAACTCAGACACAAGACAAGGGGACACCACCGCCCAGCGCTCCCTTGCCCAGGTGGTGAGCAGTAACGCTGATGGATTGGTGCAGCTCAAAGCACTAACCTCGGGACAAACGCTACAACTGCAAACCGCAACCCGGCTTGTTCCGGGACAGGTTGTCATCATCGAGCAAAGTCAGGGTCAAATACGCCTCGATCCGCAGATTCAACCGATTGCCGACAAACTCCTACGACTACTATTACCCTTTTCCGGCAGCCTAAAAAGCGCCCTACTTTCGGTGTTGAATACAGCCTTGAGCGGGCAAACAGCCTTGAGCTCACAAACAGCCTTGAGCGGGAAAACAGCCCTGGGCCAACAAACAGCCTTGAGCGGACGGACAGCCCTGAGCGGACAAACAGCCCTGAGTGCGCAAAACCCAACCGCAGGCACATCAACGACCCCAGGTTCGCCTTTGGCCACAACATTACAAACGGCTTTAGCAGCCTTGAGCGGGCAGACAGCCTTGAGCGGACAAACAGCCAATCCCAATGTGAATCCGACCACCAATATGGCCCCTGGACTAAGCCAAATCGAGCCGAAGCTAATCCCGAGCGAACTCAGTCGCCTACTTCAATCCGGTACCGCACTAAACGCGAATAACAGGCAGGACGCGATCAGCCAGGCGCTTTCCAATGGTAAAGCCCCCACGGAACTAACAACACAACTAAGCCGTCTTATTGCCGGTTTACCAGAATCCAGTGTACTTAAAGATTCCAGTCAAATTGCAAATCTACTGCAGCCAAATTCAACGGTGAGTCCTCTGCTAAAACTGGTGCTACCGTTACTCAAATCGGTGTTAATGACCTCTCCCTCCGGCCAGCCGGAACAAGAACAGCTACCCAAACTCAGCCAACTCCTCGCCCGTACGCTACTGAGTGCCATCCGAGCACCGGGTGCGGGGCCAGAGTCGGAGCTGGGACGTGGAGAATTATTAAGTCGATTTGAAAATAGCCTGGACACCTTTCAGTTTGAATTAGGTATCGTCCGGGAACGATATTCCGGCGAAAAACCCCAGACCGAAGATGAAGAATCGACTATCAACAAAGTTCGGCAGTGGACGGTCCGATTATCATTTGAATTTGAAGAGCTGGGTCTAGTAACCGCGTTTGTTGTCTTGACCAATCAAAGCCAGATTGAAATGAACTTCTGGGCAGAGCGGGACGACACCCGCAAACAGATAGAACAGCAAAGACAGCAGTTCCGATCCCGCTTAGACAACGTGCTCTCGCCCCATGGTATTGAGCGGCTGGAGATTGGAGTGCACGAGGGAGATCCACCGCCACCAAAATCCCAGGTCACGACACAGCTCGTCAATGAGATTGCTTGATGAATAAATTCACAGACACTACTGCAGACAATCCCGCAGACAATCCCGCAGACAAAGCCAACGCTAAAAAAGCCATTGCCTTAAAGTATGACGGCGTCTCAGCGCCTAAGGTCTCGGCAAAAGGTGAAGCGGATCTGGCCCGGGAAATAATGGCAATCGCAGAAGCGTTTGAGGTTCCGACCTTTCAACAAAGTGAACTGGCGGAACTCTTATACCGATTGGATTTAAACGAAGAAGTGCCACCGGCTTTATACATTGCGGTGGCGGAGATTATGTCCTTCGCTTATATGTTAGCGGGGCGGACGCCCTATGATGATTAAACAAATCGGTTAGCGGTTTAAACCGATTCACTCACTCGATTTTTTTGTTTATGCCGGGGTCGTAGATGGGTAATGATTTCAGCTTCACTCTGTGACAGGCCTAATTTTTCTGCCAGCGACATCGTATTCGTTTTTGATGGCTCATCCATCAAATCACGTAAAGGTTTTTCAACTGACTCAAGGTGGCGATTACTGGGATGCCGGGCATCGTATCGCTCCTCTCTATCATTCCCCTCATCTCTTGCACGCTGAGCGGGTGCGTCGCCTTTCTGTAGTGCTCTGACATGCCGGGCAAGACTATGACTGGCTGACAAATTGGCATCCATTTCGATCCGGATTTCTGCCAATTGTTGGGCATAACCGCGCCGTGCAGATATCACCAACAAACAGTTCAATAGGGTGAGTAGTAGCGCAGTTGCGGAGGCAAGCAGAGCAATTTCGGGAGCTAACATCATCTACACATGCTCTACGTCGGACCATTCTTCTTCGGTCAGGATTTTTTCAAGTTCCACCAGGATCAGCAATTCTTCGCTTTTGTTACAGACGCCCTGAATAAATCGAGCACTGTCATCATGGCCAGCATTGGGTGGATTTTCGATTTCACTCTGGCGGAGATAAACCACCTCTGCAACGCTATCTACCAGCAACCCAACCACATGCTCGTCAGCTTCAACAATCACAATACGAGTCGAATCTGTAATATCACCTTCCTTAAGGCCGAATCTATTTCGGGTATCAATTACCGTGACAACGTTACCCCGGAGATTAATGATGCCCAGCACGTATTGAGGCGCACCGGGAACCGGTGCAATCTCGGTATAACGCAGGACTTCTTGGACCTGCATGACGTTTACGCCGTAGGTCTCGCCGTCAAGGCGAAAGGTTACCCACTGCAAAATGGGATCATCAATATTTTGTTGAGCCAGCATATTCATAAAGCGATCAAGACCCCGCGGATTAAATTTGAGCCAAACACCCAGTTTCTCTATTAAATATAGACCAGCCTCGATCGATCACCAGTTTTTATTGCCTTTCAATTAACAAATCGGGGTCAAAAATCCGGCACAAAAGGTGTTTGTGGGTGCCGATAAACCAGGGCGCCCGCTCCGCAGCCGGTCGCCAGATCACCTCAGCACTCTCGACACGTTCTAGACCAATCAAATCATCAAAAAATAGCCAATTCGGAGACCCATGCAGACGCAACATAAATCGATTTCCACCCTCGCAACCCGGAATTTTTATACGGAAGCGAAAACGTAATTTTTCCGCCAGATCGATCCTTTGAATTCGGGACAGGGGCATCAAGAATTCATGAACGCCAAATTGATACCGCAAACAGGGAAAGTGCTCCATCCGGGATTCTGGGATTTCCGTTGCGGATTGGAGCAGTGTGTCGAGGTAGTCCGTCAACACCGAAGGAAGAATCACAGGACTCTGGTCGAGAACAGGGGTATGGACTTCCGCCAGCGCCGTTTGTACCTCTAGCAGGACATCATCATACATTGAGCAGAGGCTCCGCTTCGGTTACCGGCCAAAGTTGGTCAACAAAAGCCCCATATGCTTTTACCCCATGACTACCGGCAAACAAAAACGTTGGCGGCACACCCAGGCGACTCGCCTCCCGCAGCTTTGTGTCCACTGGAATCAAGGCATCACTCATATGCCCGGCATACTTGTTCCTGAGCACCTGCAGAGCACGGCGACTGGCATTGGTGCGTTGATCATACATGGTCGGTAGCAGGTGATAATCAATCGCTCTGCCCGATTGCGCCAACATTTCTAACACCTTAATCATGCGCTCGAGACCTTTTAAAGCCAGATGATCGGTTTGCACAGGCACAATCAACTGATCGCAGGCTGCTAATGCATTAATCATCAACATTCCCAACGCAGGTGGCGTGTCTAGTACCGCAAAATCATATTGGTTGGTGACGCTCTGCAACCACTCTTTCACCACCAGCCCTTTACCTTTTAAAGTTTGAGCTCGCTTCTCGAGATTGGCGAGGGCAACGGATGTCGGCGCAATAAATAGATTTTCGAAGCCACTCTCCCGGGGAATGAGTGGTTCGTCACCGTCAAAAATATTGTAGACCGTGTTCTCAACCTGATCGGGATCCATTTGTAGATAGCTGGTCAGCGAACCCTGGGGATCAAGATCCAGCATCAACACCTTATGGCCGCGGGCCGCGAGAGCATCGGCAATACAAACGGTGGTGGTGGTTTTGCCGACGCCACCTTTCTGATTTGCAACGGTGATGACTTTCATCTTAGCTGCCACCCCCTTCGATATTTCGTAGTAGCTCCTCTAATAACACCGGGTCAATCTCATCTAGATTGGGGAGGGTTGGTGGGCTGCTCAAGGTCTCTGAGGTTTCAGAAATGTCCTTTTGCCGTGAAGGCAATGGCGACATTTGTTCAACCCGTTGCCAATCCATAGCCTGGACCTTAAACACCACTCGACGATTGCTCGCCTGTCCGGCTGGAGTTTCGTTTGACGCAATAGGAGCTGTATCCGCCATACCAACAATCGACAATCTGTTTCGCTCGATGCCGGATGCCTCTAAAAATCTGACGGCGGTTGCTGCCCGCCCAGCGCTCAATTCCCAATTGGAGGCAAAGGTTTTGCCCTGGGTCGGTTCATCATCGGTATGCCCTTCGACCACCAGCCCCGCCGTTGATGCGTGCAACAACGGTAAGAGTCGAGCAAGTTCCTCTCTCGCACCGGCCTTTAACGTGGCGCTACCGGATGCAAATAACAGCTCACCGGGTAAAGAGAGTGTAAACTCGACTCCGGAACTTCTGTCAAAATCAAAAGTGGCACCCTCAATATCGAGGGCGAGCGCTTCGATCAATTTATCCGGCCGAGTCCATTCTTGTTGTTTAATAGCTTCTTCATTAAAAGCTTCGGCGAGACTCGACGAGATCAGCGCCAGCTTGTCATTATTCACAGCGGAGACTGAATACATCACAACAAAAAATGCCAGCAGTAGCGTTAACAAATCCGCATAGGACAGTAACCATCGGTCACGGTTATTCGCGGGCGACTCATCTAGATACGCATCCGAGTAAGCATTTCTGTGGCCCGTCATGAAGTTGGCAGCCCGGCGATGCTACGCAAGCGCATTTCAATAATCTGGGGATGCTCACCCTCGGCAATTGCAACGAGACCTTCAAGTGTTAGGTTTTGGCTCATGCCCTGTTGTTGCAGCAGATCTTTTAGTTTTCCCGCAATAGGAAAGAGCAACAGATTGGCAAAACCAACGCCATAGATTGTCGCAACAAAAGCAGTTGCCACCCCTGCGCCAATTTTGTCCGGTTCATTTAGATTACCCATGACATGGATCAGACCCATCACTGCGCCGATGATGCCAATGGTGGGGGCATAACCACCCATATGATCAAAAATGCTTGCGGCTCGACCATCCCGGCTTCGAATCGTGTGGATATCTTCTTCTAGCTGTAATCGAATGCGGTCCGGCTCAAATCCATCCGCAAGCAGCAGCAGACCTTTTTTTAAAATTCGATCAGGTTCTTTTTTGGCAAGAGTTTCTAAACCAAGTAGCCCGTCCCTGCGGACAGTTTTACTTAACTGTAATAGCTTCTTCACCAGGGGTTGGGGAGCTGTTTTCGGGGGCAGAATTACCCAGGACAACATTTTTATGGCCTGGCGTAGGGAGGCAAATGAGGTTTGTAACAATGTCGCGCCGATAGTCCCACCCACAACTACCAGAGCCGCAGCAGGATTTAGCAGCGGCGCAAGATTACCACCATCAAGAAAATTGCCTGTAATGATCGCCGCAAAGGCAATGCCAATGCCGAACAGGCTGAGCAGATCCATCTGTCACACCTCTTAGACGCTATCCGTAGCGTTTGAGCATTCCTGGTACATCAAGAATCAAAGCAATTGTACCGTCTCCCGTGATTGTAGCGCCGGCCATGCCATCGGTACCCTGAAGCATCTTGCCGAGAGGTTTAATCACAACTTCTTCCTGACCAATCAATTGGTCAACAACAAAACCTACTCTTTGATTTCCGACACTGACAATTACAACATGTCGCTCATCCTCACCCACAGCCACGCCATTAGCGGGCACTAGCCATCGACTCAGATAGTACAGAGGCACAGCCTTGCCCCGAACGATAATGACTTCCTGGCCATCTACCACATTGGTTTCTTTTAAATTCAAATGGAAAATTTCATTGACGCTGACGAGCGGCAAAGCAAAGGTCTGATCCGCCAGCATCACCATAAGGGTTGGCATAATAGCTAACGTCAGCGGCACCTTAATGATGATCCGACTGCCTTTACCCATACTGGATTCGATATCAACCGTGCCATTCAATTGGTTAATTTTGGTTTTCACCACATCCATTCCCACACCACGACCGGACACATCGGAAATCACTTCTTTGGTGGAAAAGCCGGGGGCAAAAATCAGGTTAAATGCTTCACTATCGCTCAATCGATCGGCCGCATCGGGATCTATAACGCCCTTATTTATCGCAATCTGTTTCAGCGCTTCAGGATCCATACCCTTACCATCATCATCGATGGTCAGCAGAATATGATCGCCCTCTTGTTCTGCTGACAATAGGATTGTGCCAACGCGTGGCTTGCCCGCGGCTTCCCGATCAGCCGGTAGCTCAATACCATGGTCAACGGAGTTGCGCACCAGGTGGACCAGTGGATCAGCCAGTGCCTCAACCAGATTTTTATCAAGGTCAGTATCTTCGCCCACAAGCTCTAGATTAATTTCTTTGCTCAGGTTACGAGCTAGGTCTCGTACCACACGGGGGAATCGACCGAACACTTTTTTGATGGGCTGCATTCGGGTTTTCATCACCGAACTTTGCAAATCTGCAGTAACCACATCGAGATTGGAAACCGCTTTGCTCCATTCTTCATCCTGAGAGCTTGTACCGAGTCGAACCAATCGATTCCTGACGAGTACCAACTCACCAACCATATTCATGATGTCATCCAGACGCTTGGTATCAACACGTACGGTCGCCTCGCCCGTTGCTTCAATCTTGGCCGGCGGCTTTCCTGGGGCCTTCGCTGGTCCCTGGGCCTCGGATACTGGTTTGACGACTTGAGGGGTGACTACTTGAGGAGTGACCGGGACTGCAGCGGACGGACTAATCGCGACAACTTCAGCTTCGCCCTCCACTTTGTCGGCGGGGGCCGCTACAGGCTTGCCATTTTTTTGTAGGTCATTGAGTAGCGCTTCAAATTCTTCTTCAGTGATTTCATCGGAATCTTTTGCTGGCACCCCACCGGAGTCAGCCTCTACATTCGCCGATTCAGCAGGGGGGGATTCGCCTGTTCCAGCTTTCTGCTCCTGCAGCGCATCCAGTAGATCTTCAAATTCTGAATCGCTAATAAAATCATCATCACCCCCAGCTGTAGCAGGTGCGTCTTCCTGACTGGCGGCTACTTGCTCAGGTTCGGGTTCGGGTTCGGCGACAACTTCCGCAACCGGTTCTGCAACCTCACCATTCGCAATACGCTGGAGGTTATCAATAATGTCCTGTTCCGCTGCCGTTAAGTCTTCGCCACTGCGAATCTGATCGAACATCAGATTCACGGAATCCAGAGCCCGGAGCACCGTATCCATTAACTCGGAGGTAACCCGGCATTCCCCTTTACGCAGCAGGTCGAACACATTTTCCGCAACGTGGCAGAGATCAACCATCGGATCAAATTGAAGGAATCCGGCACCGCCTTTTACGGTATGAAAACCTCGGAAGATTGCATTCAGTAGGCCTTCATCCTCCGGCATACGCTCAAGGTCTACCAATTGTTCAGATAGCTGCTCCAGGATTTCCCCGGCTTCCACTAAAAAATCCTGTAGTATTTCGTCGTCGTCGCTCATGCTTGTTCCTTGCCCAACGCTGCTCTAGAATCCAAGATTCGACAGCAGGTCATCTACTTCGGCCTGACTTTTTAGGGTCGCTGCACTGTCTGGCAACGGCCCCTCCGCGAGAATGTCCTTGTGATTTTCAGTCAACAATTTTTGTGGCTCAACCTCAGCGTTCTGATCTGGGGTTTGCATATTGGCAGCCATTTCTAACAAACTAACAAGGTCGCTCTCTGTTGCATTCAACATATTGACGATCTTCTGCAGCACCTGGCCACTTAAATCCTGATAACCCTGGGTCACCACAATGTCAGTTAGATTGCTGTGAAGTTGATTACTCTTGTCTTCGGCGTACAATAAAAAGTCATCAATCCGTCTATATAATTCTCGAAACTCTTTGGCTGAAAGTTCTCGATTGGCCAGTTTTTCCCAGTCACCTCGCAGCGCAGTTGAGGCACTACCTAACTCTGCGGCAATTGGCGTTGATTCTTCCGCCAGGTCCATTGTCTTGTTCGCAGCATCTCGAGTGAGGTCAATGACATAGGCAACTCTGGCCTGTACGTCTCGCTCTGCATCGGTCTCATCGCCAGTGGCAAACTCTAAGTTGCCGATGGCATCGTGCAGACCTCGAGTGATTTTCCCAATTTGGGTATAAAGGTTGTCATTTCTCGCATCATTAATGTCGAGTAACTCTTGAACCGCTGTACTAACGATTCCTTGATCGAGGTTATCGAGCAGAAGCTGTGCCTTTTCTTTCAGCAAGCTATCAAATGGTTGTGAATCTAGATCCATCGTCTTCTCTTTCATTATTCTGGTGGAGTGACACGACTACGAGTCCATTTGCTACAAACCCATTTAGACTGGCTACCCAGCTTCGATGCGCTCAAATATCTTTTCAATTTTTTCTTTTAATGCCGCTGCCGTAAATGGTTTTACGACATAGCCGTTAACGCCCGCTGTCGCAGCCTCAACAATCTGGTCACGCTTTGCTTCCGCCGTCACCATCAATACCGGTAGGTCCGATAACTTGGCGTCAGCTCTAACCGCTTTTAGAAGGTCAATGCCCGTCATACCTGGCATATTCCAATCCGTTACCAGGAAGTCGAAGTCACCGGCCTGCAACAGCGGCAATGCAGTTTTACCATCGTCTGCTTCAGAGGTATTGGTAAACCCCAGGTCTCTAAGTAGATTCTTGATAATCCTGCGCATCGTGGAAAAATCGTCCACAATCAAGATTTTCATTTGCTTGTCCAAGGAAGCCTCCGTCCTTTAAACACGTTAATCTGACAAGGTGTGTTGTTAACCTCTACTACAAGTCTAGATGCAGTTCCGAACCTAGCCAGTTTTTTTAGTTAATCCATTCTTCTAGTTTGGAACGAAGCCGCAATGCGGCCTGACTGTGGATCTGACTGACCCGTGATTCACTGACTCCGAGCACCTCTCCGACCTCTCTTAAATTGAGTTCATCGTCGTAATACAAAGATAAAACCAACTGTTCTCGCTCGGGCAGGGTTGATATGGCTTCCGCCAGGCAGCGCTGGAAATCTCGCTTCTGGATCTGATCCATCGGATTTGGACTATCGGACTGGATACCGGGCTCGCCGCTACCGGGTATTTCTTCAAAACTGAACAGCTTGCTACCCTGGGCATCCTTCAAAATGTCAAAGTACTCAGACAGCGTCATGTCCATTGCCTCGGCAACCTCCCGATCAGAGGCATCGCGACCCAACTTGTTCTCTAGCAATTTCATCGTCTTGCCAACCTCACGCACATTTCTATGCACCGAGCGCGGCACCCAGTCACCTTTTCGAATTTCATCTAGCATCGCACCACGAATACGGATCCCGGCATAGGTCTCAAAGGAGGCACCTTTTCCCGGGTCGTATTTGCTTGAAGCTTCGAGTAAACCAATCATGCCGGACTGAATCAGATCATCGGGTTGCACGCTCGACGGCATACGCGCCACCATATGGTGAGCAATACGCTTGACCAATGGTGCGTAGCTTCGAACTAATGCTTCAGGTGTTTGCTCCTGCAGTTCTGAATACACTTCTATACCACTTGCTACCGTCACGAAATCCCTCTCAACGAAGCCCTATTGATGTCCTAAAGCTCTATCTGCCACCCTGGGCCACGAGCTGTTCAACAAAGAATTCCAGGTGCCCTCTTGGGCTATAAGCCACTGGCCAACTATCTGCTCGCAAAGCCAGATCCCTGTATGCCAATGACGCCTTACAAGACGGATAGGCTTCATAGACTGCCCGTTGTTTTTGTACCGCTTTACGTACATTTTCATCGAAGGGAATCGAACCGACGTGTTCGATTGCCACGTCCAGGAATCGGTCGGTGACGCCCACCAACTTTTTATATAAAAGCGCACCCTGCTGTTTGGTCTTGACCATATTCGCCACAAAACGAAAACGGTCGACCCCATGCTTCATATTCAGCAGTTTCAGTAATGCATAGGCATCGGTAATCGACGTTGGCTCGTCACAGACCACCAGCACAACTTCCTGGGCTGCCATAACAAAACTCGTCACGGTTTCTGAAATGCCGGCGGCGGTGTCGACAATCAACACATCCATTTGATCGCTTATGTCGCTAAATGCCTGGATTAATCCGGCGTGTTCAGCGGTACCCAATTCCACCATGGATTGAATACCCGAGGCCGCAGGTACCACATTAATACCCATCGGTCCCCGCACCAGCACGTCTCTAATGTCCTTCTCACCCCGAACCACCTGTTCCAGAGTGCAATTAGATTTCAGGCCGAGCAGCACATCAATGTTGGCCAAACCTAGATCTGCGTCCAGCAGGGTCACTCGTCGACCGAGTTCTGCCATCGCAAGACTTAGATTTAAAGATACATTTGATTTACCGACGCCGCCTTTGCCGCCCGTGACCGCAATAACCTGTACGGGATGACTACTCATATAACTTTTTCCTTATGCAGGACGTCCGATCGTGGGATTTGCCCGTTCGGAACACCCTGATGACGAAACGTTTCTCTATTAGTTAAGTCGGACAAACCCGCTTTAGCAAATTGTCCGCCCATCAAAGCCAATGCCGATTGCATAAGCTCATCACCCCGACCGAGGCTAATGTCTTCTGGAATGTGGGGTCCGTCGCTTGTGTAGGCGAGGGGTAGCTCGTTTTGAACCAGAAAACTCAAGGCAGCACCGAGGGAGCTGGTTTCGTCTAAACGGGTCAAAATACAGCTGGTACCGGTTTTTCCCGCAAAACAGCTCCGGGCCATCTGCATGGCGCTGAACTGCAAATTCGCCGGCATCACCAGATAGCGTTGAATATCGTAGTGGCTACTGCTGAGACGGAACAGTTCACCGCTCAGTTGCTCATCCTGCATACCAAGACCCGGCATATCGATCACCACAAAACGTCGCTTGTGGACATTGGCAATGGCCTGATTGAGTTCCAGTGCTGGCCCAACATGCAATACATCAACACCCATAAGTTCGCCAAGCCGGGTAAGCTGCTCCCGGGCGCCCATCCGGTATCGGTCACAATTGATGATTGCGCAGTCATCCTCACCAAATTGCATGATGTGGCGGGTAATCAGTTTCACCAGACTTGTGGTTTTACCACTTCCAGCCGGGCCGACAAATGCGTGAATACCCTGGGTGATTGCAGGACCTGGGCGAATCATGAGGGCCAAATTGTCGACCACTTCATCTATTCTTTTATAACCTCTGAGCCTTGCACCAATTCCAGGCGTCAGCTCTAACCCCTCGATCAAACCCTTAACGGTTAATTCACCCTGCATAGCATTTCTTCGCTTTCGCTCAGGTGCGGGTGGGCTGTCCGGTTCAATATTGGCTTCGCCGACAACATCAGCTTTAGCTGCTATGTCCGAGAGCATTCTGAGCCGGGCGTCCCGGTACTGAATTTTAAGGCCGTTGTCTTCGGGCTTTTCGGCAGTGCGGCTGTTGGTCGCCATGGGTGTCCGAGCCTCGGGCTCGGGCAGCTCAAGACTCTCCTCAACACTCTCATTTACACTCTCTTCAACCTCAACAAAAAACTCAACTTTGCCGTTGCGCTTAACGGTTTTAAGAATGAGGGTATCGCGACCCAGTTCTTCCCGGATACGTTTGAGTCCTTCGTTTGCATTGTTCGCAATCAACTTGTGTATGGGCATCTTTTACTCCTGCTCAGACATCTGTTTAGACGTCTCCAATCGAGGCGATAATCGTAATTTGTTTGTCCTCAGGTATTTCCTGATAAGAAAGCACCGCAAGTGTGGGTAAAGCGCCACGGGAAAAGCGATACATTGCGGAGCGGATCTGGGGTGATACCAATAGAATGCTGGGCGCGCCGTTGGTTTCCTGGCGTTGAACCACCTCTGCAATTGAGCTGTGCAGCTTTTCCGCCATGCCTGGCTCTAGCACCAACTCATCAGAATCTGCACCGTTAATCTGCTTCGCCTGTTGAGAGGCTTTGTGCACTATTTGTTCTAGAGCCGGATCAAGGGAAATAACAGGAACTTCCATTGCACCATCCACAAGCTGATGAATAATGACCGGCGCTAATGACAACCTTGCGCTTGCAAGTAGCGATTCGGGGTCTTTCCCTTTGCTAGCAACCAACGCCTCAGCAATGGTGCGAAGGTCCCGTACGGGAATGTTCTCGCGAAGTAGTCGTTGCAGAACCGCCAACAAACTCCCCACATTCACCACATTCGGTACCAGTTCTTCGACCAACTTCGGACAGCTTGCAGCGAGTAGGTTGAGCATTTGTTGCACTTCTTCGTGGCCGATTAGTTGGGCCGCTTTGGTACTCATGATTTGATTAAGATGGGTGGCGACCACCGTTCCCGGGTCAACCACCGTATAACCCAGGGTCTGGGCATGATCTTTTTGTGAAGGTTCAATCCAGACTGCCTCTAGACCGAAAGCAGGATCCTTGGTTTCTATACCGTCCAAGGGGCCAAACACCTGGCCTGGATTAATCGCAAGGTCTCGATCTTGATGGACCACGCCCTCCCCGGCGGTAACACCGAGCATTGTGATTCGATAAGCATTAGGCAGCAGTTCTAGATTGTCGCGAATATGCACCGAGGGCATTAAAAAACCCAACTCCTGGGAGAGCTTCTTTCGTACACCTTTGATTCTGCCGAGTAGCTCACCACCCTGGGATTTATCGACGAGGGGAATCAATCGGTAACCCACTTCGAGACCTACCATATCGACGGGAGCCACATCACCCCAGCCTAATTCTTTTGGCTCCGCCGCATCGGATGCTGCCGCTTCATCCTTCAGCACTTGCTGTTCCCGGGCTTCAATTTCCGGCGCCTGACTGCGTAAGTAGTTAATGATGTAGGCCGCAACAAGGGACACAACCGCCAGGGTCAGGAACACAAAATGTGGCATACCTGGAATCACGCCCATAATGAACAGCACCAGACCGGTCACGGCCAGGGCTTTCGGGTCGTCAAACATTTGTCGGATCACCTGGGTACCGAGATCCTGCAGGGAATTCGCCCGGGTTACCATCAACGCCGCGGCGGTGGACAGGAGTAAAGAAGGTATCTGGGCAACCAGACCATCGCCGATGGTTAGCAGGGTATAAATTTCAACGGCTTTAGAAAATGAAAGTTCATGCTGGGCCATGCCAATGGCCAGACCGCCAACAATGTTGACCACAAGAATGAGAATGCCCGCAACCGCATCACCTCGAACAAACTTACTGGCACCATCCATAGCACCATAGAAGTCTGCTTCGGCAGAGACATCGGTCCGCCGTTGTTGCGCTTCCTCTTGATCGATCATGCCGGCATTTAAGTCCGCATCAATCGCCATTTGTTTACCGGGCATGGCATCCAGAGTGAATCGGGCACTGACTTCAGAAATTCGCCCGGCACCTTTTGTCACAACCACAAAGTTGATGATGACCAGAATCAGAAATACCACCAGACCAACAACATAGTTACCACCGACAACCACTTCGCCAAAGGCTTGAATCACTGCACCTGCGGCATCACCTCCGTTGTGCCCATCCAACAGTACCACCCGGGTCGACGCGACATTTAGGGACAACCGCAGCAAGGTTGCGACCAGCAAAATAGTGGGGAATAAACCGAAGTCCAGCGGTCGCTGGGCATAAACGCCCACGAGCAATACCACCAGGGCCATGGCGATATTAAAGGTAAACAACAGGTCGAGCAGAATCGCCGGGACCGGCAGCGTCATCATTGCCAGAATCACTAACAATAATAACGGTACACCTAACCCGGAATGGCGCATCCCCTTGACTGTATCGAGGGCGCTCGACCGATTGAAACCAATGGCATTAGGGCTTATTAACATCTAGCTGCAAAACTCCATTGCAAATGCGCCACCAAAAAAATGACGCTTTCCGTTTACACTTAGGAGTAGAGCAAGAAGGGGGCCAACTTTATTTATTGGCCATCTGAACAAACTCATCGGGGATATCCAACTGACCCAGAGGTCTCGGTGCAGCACCACTGCCACGCTGGTACTGTTTCAATTGGAAAACGTAGGCAAGAATTTGCGCCACCGCTACATAGAGTCCCTCGGGAATATAGGCCTCCAGCTCAGTTGAGTAATACAGGGCCCGGGAGAGAATGGGGTAACTCACAATGGGCACCTGATTAGCATCAGCCACTTCCCGAATCATAGCGGCGACACTATCAACCCCTTTCGCCACGAGTTGCGGTGACGACATGTTGGCGGGGTCGTATTTGAGGGCAACGGCGAAGTGACTTGGGTTGGTAATCACAACATCGGCATCCGGTACTGCGGACATCATACGACCCTGGGCCATTTCCTGTTGCAGTTGTCGAATACGGCTCTTCACCTCGGGCTTACCCTCGGTGTTTTTCATTTCGTCCTTCACTTCTTGATTGGTCATCTTGAGCTTTTTGACGTGCTCAACAATTTGAAACGGGATATCAACTGCGGCGATGATGATCATCGACAAACTCATCAAGAAAAAAGCCATGATCATGATGTAAGCCGCCGAGGGTGCTGCGACATCCATCGTTTGCTGACCAAGCAAATTAATGCTCGGCGTGCTGAAGTGCAAAATCAAAACCGCGGCGACGGCGACCACTAGAAATTTGGCCAGGGCCTTAACAAGCTCCATCAATGCATTGAGCGAAAACATTCGCCCGATGCCCTTTGCCGGGTTCATCCTGGACCATTTTGGCGCCATCGCTTTGGGGGCAATTTGCGCGCCCCCCATTAACACTGGACCTAAAAAGGCAGAGATCAGCATCACCAGAAAAAACGGCAAGGTCATCTGCATGACATTCAAGCCAGCATCCACCAGATGAATGCCCATCTGCCGTTCGTCATAAAGGACAGACCTTTGGAAGATAAAATTATCCTGGAAGACGCTAATGCCAACGGAATAAAACAGCGGACCAAATATTAGCAATCCGCCGGCTCCCGCAACGAGAACAATTAGCGTGTTGAGCTCCTTCGAGCGAGGAACCTGTCCATCTTCCTGGGCTTTATCCAGCTTTTTCTGGGTCGGTTCCTCGGTTTTTTCCTGACTGCTGTCTTCTTCAGCCATCGGCAACCTCTAGGCAGGGGGATTTCATGCCTAACCCCCGTACATATTCTTGATGAGGTATAAACATTCGGAGACCAGACGATGGTATTGCGGTAAAAATCCCGATAGGCCAATCCACATGATGGTAAGGCCGCAGAGCATCGTAAAAGGAAAACCCAGGGAAAAAATATTCAACTGAGGTGCGGCACGGGTCATGATGCCAAAGGCAAAGTTGATAATTAAAATAGCAGTCACCGCAGGCAGGGCAACAAACAGAGCGCTCGCAAACATCCAGGTACCGGCCCGCGCGACGTCAAAAAAGACGCCTAACTGCCATTCTTTACTGACGGGTAATACGCTAAAGCTCTCAATCAGCACCTCTATGGCAACCAGATGACCGTTCATTGCGAGAAAAATCAGCGTCGTGAGCATCAGATAGAGCTGACTGACAATGGCCACTAACACACCGTTGCTCGGATCAATCATTGACGCAAAACCAAGTCCCATTTGCATGGCAATCATTTGCCCGGCGAGAATAAATATCTGAAACAGCACCACCACAATAAATGCCATCGAGATACCAATCAGTAGCTGTTCAGCGGCAATTACATAAGCCTGAACCGAAAGCAGATCCACCTCGGGCATGGGCGGCAGGGTCGGGGCCACAATCAATGCAATCAGACTCGCGAGGCCAACCCGAATATAGGCCGATACAACCCGGGTACCAAATATTGGCATCACCAACATAAACCCGCTGACCCGCATTAGCGGCCAGAGAAAACTACTCATGTGGCCCAGCAATTCTAGCTCTGTGAAATCAAAGAGCATTTGCTAGCCGATCAGAAAAGGAATGTTGGTCACGAGCCGCGTGGCATGCTCGATCAGTAGCGTGATCAACCAGGGTCCCAGGACCATGATTGTGCCAAGCGTTACAAGCAACCTGGGCAGAAAGCTTAGGGTTTGTTCGTTAATTTGGGTCGCAGCCTGAAACATACTGACAATCAAACCGACCATCAGACTGGGAATCACAATGACCGTTACCATTAAGACCACCAGCATCAAGGCGTCTTTGAATACATCAATAATGACTTCCGGTGTCATACAGTTCTCCTAGCCAATCCCAAAACTTCCCGCGAGGGATCCAATAACCAGCGCCCAGCCATCAACCAGCACAAACAACATCAACTTAAATGGCAACGATATGATGATCGGCGACAACATCATCATGCCCATCGACATCAAGACACTGGCCACCACAAGGTCAATCACCAAAAACGGAATAAACAACAGGAACCCAATTTGAAATGCGGTTTTTAATTCGCTGGTCACGAATGCAGGGGTCAAGACAAAAAAGCTCACGTCATCTGCGGTGTCCGGACGTTCAGTACCAGAAATTCGAATAAACATCGCCAGATCGTCTTCCCGGGTCTGGGCTAACATAAATTCGCGGAACGGTCCCGACGCTGCTTCGACCGCGTCGATCGGTCCAATGTCTTCAGCAAGATAAGGTGCCAGCCCAACGCGATTGGCTTCCTCCAATACCGGAGACATAATAAAAAGCGTCAGGAACAAGGCGAGCCCTAACATCACCTGATTAGATGGTGTCTGCTGCAATCCAATCGCCTGCCTTAGAATGGCAAATACCACAATGATGCGAGTAAAGCTGGTCATCATCATGATCAGTGAGGGCAATACCGTCAGTGCCGTCATGATGCCAAGAATCTGCAGGGTTACCGAGTAGGTGCCACTGCCATCGGCTGCTTCCGTCATGGTAACAGCAGGAATCCCCAGCTGCGCCGGGTTATTGGCAATTGACCTGAGCACACTCTGGTCTTCTGCGAATACCAGCTGAGGCAATACGAGCAACGCCAGCAGGCATATGAATCGGTTCATCCCTAAACCCTTCAGTAGATTCTAAGTTGTCGTTAGACGAGTCTTTTAAAAAACCGCAGTCTCTAACGGGCTTGATTGTGCTGCATGATTTCTTGAAGCTTGTGACGAAAGTCGCCACCACCCCCTGTGCTGGATTTACTCTTAGGCGCAGGTTCAAGCACAACCCCATCAAAACTTTCAATCCTTGAAATATTTGTTGGGGTGACGCCAATCAGTATTTGTTGATCTCCAACCTGGACTAACAGCAACTTTTCTTTTATGCCAAGGGGCAGACTCGAGACGATTTTCATCGCGCCACCGCCCTGAAAATTGTGTTGCCCAAGGCGTTTTGCGACAAAACCGAAGGCCAAAATCAAAACCACAATTAGACCAAGATATAGACCGACTTGAACAACCTGCTCGGTCATCTTTAACCTAACTTGCGAATGCGTTCAGCCGCACTAATAACATCGGTGAGACGAATGCCAAATTTCTCGTTCACCACAACTACCTCACCGTGGGCGATTAGCGTGTTGTTGACCATGACATCAAGGGGTTCTCCCGCCAGGCGGTCTAGCTCAATGACAGAACCCTGGTTAAGCTGCAGCAGGTTTCGAATATTAATCTGAGTACTGCCAACAACCATGCTGATGTTGACTGGAATATCGAGGATGACTTCCAAGTCAGGATTATCGGAGTCCACAATCATGCCCTGGGCCTCATCAACAAACTCGTCCAGGGATTGAGCTGCTATGTCCGCAGCACCTGCCTCGACTTCCTCCTGCTCTTCCATGGCAGCTGCCCAATCATCAGACATGCCATCTTCTTCCAGGCCTTCTTCAACCAGATCATCATTCTCATCTGTCATGGTGTCTCCTTACATTTTGTTCTGCTGTAGAGCTAGCGCTCACTGGGTAAGCCGGTTGTTTGTCGCTAAGTAGATACTGCGGCATTCTGCTCAGCCCTCGGATAATCGAATAGGTTCTAGCACCTTAAGAGCCAGGTTGCCCCCCTTTGAGCCAAGTTTGGTTTTAAACATCGGTACATCATTGGCGGTCAGCGTGTGCTCATCGCTAAATTCGATTGGTATAACGTCACCCGGTGCAAGATCAACAAGATCCCGCAGCATGATTTCTCGTTCTGCAATCTTGCAGTTCAGATCTACCTGACAGTTCAACACTTCCTGACGCAGACTCTTGATCCAGCGATCATCAATATCGGTTACATCACTTTGGACACCAGCATCTAGCTGCTCTCGGATCGGCTCAATCATCGAATAGGGTAAGGTCACATGGAGGTCGCCACCGCCACCATCGAGTTCAATATGAAACGAGTTCACAACCACTACTTCACTGGGGCTAACAATATTTGCGAGCGATGGATTTACCTCGGAACTCATATACTCAAAATCAACGGGAAATACATTCGACCAGGCTTCTTTTAAATCGACAAAAACCTGCTTAAGCACCAGCTGCACAACTCTCAGCTCCGTTGGGGTAAATTCTCGACCTTCAATTTTTGCATGTCGACCATCGCCACCAAAAAAGTTATCCACCAGCTTGAAGACCAGTTTGGCATCCAGAATAAAAAGTGCTGTACCACGCAGCGGACGAATCTTCACCAGATTAAGACTGGTGGGCACATAAAGTGTATGAACATATTCACCAAACTTAATAATCTGTATGCCACCAACGGCTACATCAGCACTGTGCCGCAGCAGATTAAACAAGCTAATTCGGGTGTAGCGCGCAAAACGTTCGTTGATCATTTCCAACGTTGGCATCCTGCCGCGAACGATTCGGTCCTGACTGGTCAGGTCCCAGGATCGCGTCTCCTTAATATCGACGTCATCATCAACATCAATATCACCATCGTCTACGCCATGGAGCAGCGCATCAATTTCGTCCTGTGAGAGTAAGTCTTGAACTGACATGTGTTTCCTATTGCATGACGAATTCTGTGAACAACACCTGCTCGATGCCCGGAATTCCAATTTCCGTTTCGAGGATGCCCTGTACGGTCGTGACGGCTGCATCCCGCAGCACTGCCTTACCTTCCTTGGTTTGTAACTCCAGGTAGTCTTGTTCTGCGATTAACATAACCAGGGCATTTCGAATAAGGGGTTGGTGCTTAACCAGCGCCTTGATCACTTCAGCCTCCCGGGTCACGAGGGTGACCTCAAGTTGCACATACCGCTGTCGACTATTAGCTTCGAAGGTTGTGACAAAGTTCGGCTTCAGTTTGTGATAGATCGCTTTACCTGGACCCGAGGCAAACAAGCCACCTTCGGCATCTGCTTCGACAACTTCACCGTCTTCACCCACAACTTCTGCTTCGTCGTCGCCGCTGAGAAACCAAAATGCGCCGCTGCCAATTGCGGCCAATAGGAGCACAACCGCAGCGCCAATTATGATCAGCTTTTTGCGCTTGCCACCGTCCGCTACTTGTTCTTCAGCGGCTACGTCTTCTTCTTCGTCTGCCATGCCAATATTTTGTCGTGAAAACTTAATTACTGTGTCAAGCAATCCGCGTGCCACTCGTACAAGCCGGCAACTACAATAGGGATTACGCCTCTACCGATAAGTGTAGACCACACAGAAAAAGACGCCTGGCGGCGGCAGCGACACCAATTTCCTATTGATCAAAGACCCGCATTAGGCCGGTTGAAAACAGAATTCGGGACGTTGCGTGAGACTTTAGCTGTGAACAAGCAACTAGAACGGGCAAGTAAAATTTTATTGGATTTTGGGGGCTTGCAGACCGGTGCTAGGACAGGGTTAGGGCGTCGGCAATTCCAACTCCGTCAAAGATCTGACGAAGTTGGTGGATGTCAACAATGCTTTAAACAGTGCTTTAAACAGTGCTGGGGCGGTCACCTTAGCCGGGGAATTTTGAGGCCAAATATGCTTCAGCAATTAACGCCTAGACATAATCATCAACCAGCCCGATCGATTGACGGACTTCCGTTCGGGAAATGCTTTCATCCTCCAGCCCTGTATCTTCAGCACCGCTGTCTGGGCCGCCGTCAGATTGAGTGAAACCCTCTTGCCCCTGGTCACTTACGCCGCTGTCGGCCAGGGAGAAACCTGCGGTTTCAAGCATTTCTCGGAGTTTCGGTACGGACTGTTCGAGAGCCTCACGGACCTGCGCAGATTGACTGGTAAACTGCACACTCGCCTGATCATGATTCAAATTAACCTTTACCTCGATTGGACCGAGCTCAGGTGGATTAATGTGTATTCTTGCGGTGGAGATGGTTTGATTCACCATCAGAGTAATCCTGCCCGCCATCGCCTCACCCCAATCCGTTGAACCTACCCGCTGGGGAATCACCAGCTCAGTTTTTATCGGCGTTGCTATCGCTCTAGCTTCGGCTGCTGCGGACTGCGCGTTAGTCGTGTCGTTAGTAGAGGTTGAGGTTTGAGTTGAGACTTTTCCTAACTCCTTTAATGCAGTGCTCTCAAAGCTCTCTATTGACATACTATCTGCAACGCCCCGGGTTGGTTGCAAATTACCGGTGGTCTGCGCAATAAAAGATTGGAGCCGGGCCAACACTTCAGGCTTATTGGATTGTGAAGACATTGTGCCAAGGTCTGCGGTTGCTGCTTGGAGTGTCTTCGGGATGTTTTCTACAACAAATTTTGCTGCCAATAGGACTGCCTGGTCAGCCTCAGCTGGTGCCAGTGCTTCACCGCCGAGCTGCAGAATAAGCGTATTGGTTGCTGTTTCTGCTAGATCAGTACTTGTTGTCGCCGGGGCTGCTTGTCCCTCAACTTGCTCTTCCTCCGGCAGATCATTGCCGCCACTTGCCGTTTGGGCGGACTTTTCCTCAGCGGCTTTGTTCGCCTCGTTAGCGTCCTTTTTAGCCTCAGTGGCTTCGTGGGCCGCATCCTTTGCTGCACGCCTTGCTTCATGTAGAGAACCCTTAAAGTCTCTGTCAGCCTTGTTTTCTATGGGCTCAGGGGGTTTAACAGTTGGCGTCTTCTTGCGCAATTCTGGCAGAGGGGATTGAACAGGCGGCAATGACATAATATTTCAGGCTCATAATTCAGATTCGATAACTGAATTTTGCAACACCCGTGCCAATAGCGTTGTTGAAGCTCCGATTAGGGTCCTACTAGTCGCAGCTTTTAATAACGGCTCTTAATAACGGCTTAGATTTTTTCCTGGAGGATTTTTTTAACCTGGCTATATTCGCTAAGTATCCCCGGCAAAAGCGGGGTGATATCTATGATATTGTCGAGTCTTGCCAATTGTTCAACGTCTTCGCAAAGTCTGGACAACGGCAGTGCCCCAACATTACAACTGGCGCCCTTAAAACTATGGGCAAGTTCCCGCAGGGCTTCAGCATCCCCGGCACCGAGGGCATCAGAAATGAGTTTAAGCTTAGATTCGGCATCCTCGAGATAGGTCTCAAGCAGAGTACCAAAATCGTCCTCCATAATATCTTCGAGTTCAGCCAGCGCTTCCATGTCTAGATGCAAATCACTCATATCAAGACTCCTGCAACCACTCAAACTCTGCTTCCACTGAATTACCCGCCCCGACATAGTGAATTCGTTTGCAGAGATTACGAATAAGTGGGATTCCACGTCCATGGAAACCCTCGTCTGGAGATTCTTTGAACGACTCATTGTCGTATTCAAAACCTTCACCGCTATCCTGAACCTGGACGTAGAGGCTGCCCCCTTCAACGGTCGGAAGATGCTCGAAGGTAAACTCAACGTATCCTGTGTTTAGGTTTTCTAGTGCGGTTTCTCGTTTCTGGTAATACTCCGCAAAGCCTCGAGGATCCGACTTAAGCTTGGAGTCCAGGCCAATCACGCCATGCTCTAACGCATTGGAATAAAGCTCAGACAAGACCGTATATAGGGTACCGCTATGGGGTCTTAGCCCCGGCACTTCCATCAGCAGCTGTAACAGCAAAGGAAGTGGATTGAAGTCACGGAGCGTATTGGGGCCAAGCTTGTAGCTCATCTTCCAATCCGTGGGACCAGAAATGGCGCCCATCTCCACCTTAAAAGTCTCAGTTTGAATTTCAGATGGATCAACCATCTTGACCTCTAACATGGTGATATCATCGTCCCGTTCACTACCATGAATATGGTTTGTCACGTCAAGGCGGATCTGTCCAAACAGCGCTTCGGTATCCTCATTATTGACAAACAGGTCTTTAAGCCGCTGCTCACCATACATTTCATCCCGCAGGTTTCGAGCTTCATGAATACCATCGGACCAGAGGTAAAATCGGTCACCTAACTCCATTCGTATTTCGAACATACTGTCGTTAAAAGATCGGGAATCAATGACACCAATGGGTACATGATCACTCTTGAATACTTCTAATTCACCATTGGCTCGAATCAAATAGCAATCGGGCAATCCGCCCAGCCACAAAGACAAGGATCCTTTTCGATAGCTAACATCCGCAAATGCCGCGCAACAAAAAACCCCAATGGGCAAAATAGACTTCAGCTTTAAATTAATTTCACGAACAATATCTTTTAGACCAAAACCTTTTGCTGTCATGCCATAGAAAATTTCGGCCATCGGCATCGCGCCAACGGCTGCAGGCAAACCATGGCCAGTAAAGTCGCCGAGCATTAGATGCATACCACCAGATGGTTTGTAAGCTGCGAGCAATACATCACCGTTAAACACAGATAACGGTGACAGCATATGTTTGATATTGGGTGCATCCAGACAACCACTGTGGGCAACATTATCAAACACAGCTTTAGCAACACGCTGCTCCTGGAGCATGTAGCTGTTGTTTTTGGCGATCTGGTCGCGCTGATTCTGCAAGGTCTGATGCATCTGGCGCATGCGCTGAAACGCGTGAATCTTCGCTTCGAGGATGACTCTGTTATAGGGCTTACTCAGGAAGTCATCACCTCCAGCTTCAAGGCACTTCGCCAGGGACGAGGCATCCTTTAGGGACGTCAGGAAAATGACCGGCACAAGGTCTTCACCGGCCGCACACTTAATCATTCGTGCAGCTTGAAAACCATCAACCTCTGGCATTAATGCATCTAAAAGCACCAGGTGTGGTCGGTGTTCGGTGAACAGATCGACAGCTTCGCGACCATTAGCAGCTTCTAGAACATCGTGTCCTTGCCGCTTCAGGATCGTAGACAGAATAAGTCTGTCCGAATCATTATCGTCCGCCACCAGTACAGTGATTGTCTCTTTCATACTGATGTCACTAGGGTGATTAGTCGATGGAGAACAACTGCTCGAAGTTGGAAATCGTCAGGATCTTTTTGACATCTGGATTGCAGTTTACAATCTTGATGTTTGCTGTATCGCCGCCAGCATGGTCGCGCAGTAGCAGCAACATGCCGAGGGCTGAGCTATCCAGATAGGTGGTTTCTTTCATATCTACGCAGTATTCGTCTGGCTCGCCATCTGAAGATTCGTAGGATTCTCGAAAATCCTGATGAGCGCTAAAATCAAATCGACCTTCGATATTGATTGTGAGACCGCGTCCATCGTCTGAAGGTGATGCGTGTATAGACATGTTCAATCCTCGTCCGTTTGGGTAATGCTTATGTGTAGTGCTTATGTGTAGTGCTTATGTGTAGTACTTATGTTGGGTTACCAATAAAAGGATAGACCACAATTCAGCCTTGACTAGTAATTATCCCCGCCTTGTTTTCGTTTTTTGCAGCTTCGAGGCGCGAGGGATACGGACCGACTTCAGGTGTTGGTGGGCATAAAATCTTTACTGGTTGGCGGCGCTGGATCTATAACCGGGACGGTGGGCGGATCATTTCGTCCAGTTGTTTTTGTTCCTGGTGCTGCTCTTGCTTTTTGACTTCCGCGACTCGTTTTTCAATGAGTTTTTCGATGGATTTGCGTTTGACCCGATGACCATTCCAAACCACCTCATCAGCTTTCATACGACCCAACATCTGATCAACTTGATCTTCTTGTTGATCAATGGCTTGCGAGAGTTGGCTCAAGAACTGTCGGGTAGATTGAAATCTATCGGGGGAAAACGCCGTATCGCTGGAGGGGCTTTGGTAATCGTCTCGGAACGCGCGTAATTCGTTAAGTTTAGACTGGTTGAACTCCCAGTTGTCCTTGGTTTTGGCGTATTCCGCCGCGGCGCTGTTCTCTTTTACTTCTGCAAGTTGCAGAACACTGTTTAGTCGCTGATGTCGCTTATTATTCATGACTCACATACCCACACGTTTTTAGGCGAGTTGGGTCAGAATATTTTTTCTAGCTTACCCAAACTCTCCTTTAAGCGTAGTCCCTCGTGGATTCCCTGCTGAAGAAATTGCTGCATTTCGGGAAACTTTTCGACCGCATAATCCACATCGCTATCAGAACCGCTGCTATAAGCACCAACGGTAATGAGGTCCTCGTTATGTCGGTACCGGGCATAGATCTGTCTGAACCGTTGAGCCAGGGCAAGGTGCTCCTTAGGTACAATATTGGGCATGGTTCGGCTCACCGAGGCCTCAATATCAATTGCGGGGTAATGGCCTGATTCCGCCAGGGAACGGGACAGCGTGATATGACCATCGAGAATGGCCCGGGCCGAGTCCGCAACGGGATCCTGGACATCATCACCCTCCGCCAGAACTGTATAGAACGCAGTAATAGAACCGCCACCCTCGGCACCGTTTCCGGCACGCTCCACCAATTCTGGCACCCTGGCAAATACAGATGGCGGGTAACCCTTTGTTGAGGGGGGCTCGCCGACGGCCAATGCGATTTGTCTCTGGGCCTGGGCAAAGCGCGTTAACGAATCCATCAGCAGCAACACCTGCTTGCCCTGGTCTCGATAGTACTCCGCCAGGCGCGTGGCAAGAAAACTCGCCCGAATTTTCATGGTTGGTGAATCATCCGCCGGCGCTGCAACAACAATCGCCCGGTTTAAACCCTTTTCATCTAGCACCTGCTCAATAAATTCCTGAACCTCACGGCCCCGCTCACCGATTAGTCCGACAATAATGACCTCAGCCTCGGTATATCGAGTCATCATTCCCAGCAGCACACTCTTGCCCACACCACTACCGGCGAACAAGCCGAGGCGTTGGCCCCGACCGACGGTCATCAAGCTATTGATTGCCACAATGCCGGTATCCAGAACTTCACTAATAGGCTTTCGATGTAACGGATTGATCGCGGTGTTTGCCACGGGCACATAAGCATCCGCAACAATTGGACCCTTGCTGTCCAGGGGCTCTCCATTACCGTCAATAACTCGACCCAGATATGCATCACCCACGCCAATTGTTTTGTCCGGTATTGGTACCACGGTTGCGCCGGGCTTAAATCGACCTAGATTGCCAACGGGCATCATAAAAATGCGATCTGCTTCGAACCCTACAACTTCTGCTTCCGCGGACTCGTCACCATCTTCTATGCGACAGACACCGCCAAGGCTAGTCTGACAACCCGACGCTTCAAGGAGCATACCGGTCACCCGCACCAACTTGCCCTTCGCAACCGGCATCGATTGATAGGAATTTAGGTTATCGCTAAATTGCTGAATTCTGGTGTTAGGCATGATCAACCGGATCAGGGTCTATTGCAGCTTCAATGGTTTGCAATTCAGCCTCTTCGATTAACGGCACCTGTTCACCGCGGCAGGCGGCAATGAGCGCTTGCTGAATTCTCTCCGCTAGTCCGGACTCCACTTCACTTTGGCCCGCCACCACCCGGCAGCCACCCCGCGCGATTGCCTTATCAGCAATAAACGTCACATCGGGCAAACTCATGGATTGCAGTAGTTCAATGTCGGCGGGGTTTGCTCGAACCTTTGGATTTTCAGCACCGTGAGGCAGGGCTTGCAACGCCTGCTCAACCAGTTGTGCAATGAACTCGGGCTGGGTATTAATCTCCCGGCAAACAATTACTTTAGTCAGTTCGGTCACCAGGTCTATTAGTCCATCATGTAGCGCTTTATCTAGATCCGGCGGCGTTAAAAATGCCTGCTGCAATATGGCAATTGCATTGCGTTGTGCCTCAACTTCTTTTGCAAAGGCAGCTTCAGCATCTTTTCGACCCGCTTCACTGCCGGCGCCAAACCCAGGATCGTATCCCGCTTTTTCTCCCTTAGTGAAACCTTCAGTTTCGCCTTTTTTAAAACCCTCCGCATATCCTGCTTCTATTGCTCCTGCGACATCAGCAGCTTCAGCTAGATCCGCGGTGGCTGTTGTGTCGAGCGTAGCATCAGCGGGTAACGTCGGTGCTGTTGCCGGATCTGTTGCCGATTCTGTGACGGGTTCTGGCTGATTTTTGATGGCTGCCGTTGACGCGGCCATTTCTGGCGGAAGACTTTTATCCCTGGGCTTATCAAGAGGCTTATCAAGGGGCTTATCCAAAGGCTTAGCCGATGTTCTGCTATGGGGACGGCGGAGTTTGCTTAAATCCATCTTGCCGGGGTGGCGCTGGGACCCGACTCGGATCAACTTATCACCCGGCCCACCGGCAATTTCCGGTGGAATCCAATCGGAGCAGCCAGAAACCTGGGACGCGGGAATTCGACCGGGTAACTTAGCCACGGGGGAGCATCTCTAGCAAGTCAGATAAGAAACCCATGGCTATATCATCTGATCGCCACCGCCGGATAGGATAATGTCACCACTATCAGCCATCTTGCGGGCGATGGTCAGAATATCACGCTGGGCAGTTTCAACGTCACTCACCCGTACTGGGCCTTTCGCTTCCAAATCATCACGCAGCAATTCGGCTGCCCGTTTGGACATATTCTTGAATATCTTTTCCTGCATTGATTCGTCCGCACCTTTGAGCGCCGTGATCAACACTTCCGACGACACTTCCCTAAGCAGAGTCTGGATTCCACGATCATCAACGTCGGCAAGATTATCGAAGACAAACATCAGGTCTTGAATTTCAACTGCGAGCTCCTCATCCACTTCAGAGATCGCCGTCATAATGTCGGACTCAAGTATCGAATCCACATTGTTCATAATTTCCGCCGCAACCTTAGTGCCACCCATTGCAGAACTCTGGGTACTGGAACCGGAGAACTGTTTCTCTAATATGTCATTTAATTCCTGCAATGCCGCCGGTTGCACCGAATCCAATGCCGCGACTCTCATGACAAGATCCTGACGGACCCGTGGGTCTTGTATATGGCTCAATATTTGGGCGGAATGATCTGGATCCAAATACGCCAATACTATCGCTTGAATTTGTGGATGCTCATAACGAATAATTTCTGAAACCGAACGGGAGTCCATCCACTTCAATGTATCCAGTCCCGTGGTGTTTCCACCCATCAGAATACGATCAATCAAGCCACCGGCCTTATCTGCACCCAGGGCTTTAACCAGGGTTGCCTTAATATAGTCGTCAGAACCAATCCCAAGCCCGGTTTGAGATTCCACCTCCTGCATCATTTTGGTCATGGTCATTTCGACCTGACCGTTTGTGACGTTTTGCAGTGATGCCATCGCTGAACCCACGCGCTGGACTTCTTTTGGCCCAAGATGCTGCAGCACTTTTGCCGCGCCACTTTCACCCAACGTCATCAATAGGACAGCGGCCATATCTAACTTGGACATTTTGACTTCTGGTCTAGTTTCCTCAGCCATTTAACTCTCCGTTGATACCCATTCTTTGATGACCTGCGCAACCCGCGCTGGATTTTCTTCCACCAGAGCTTTGATCGTATCCAGCTGTCGTGCGTACATATCTCCAGGACCTGGCAGGAGCAATTCTTCGCCACCACTCAAGGTCACGGTTTCCTGCATCGCTTCTTCTTCCGCTTCTAACTCCTGCTCTGCAAGGCGCTCTAATTCTTGTTCAGCAATCAGATCCTTCATACGATCCTCGGCACTCGGACCCGCCAACATATTCAACACGGGTCGAAGTACAAAGAAAGTCAGGAACACCACAAGCAAACCAAACATCACCTGCTTAACAATCGTTAGAAACCAGGACTCCGTCCAAAAACCCGGCGGCACCAGTACAACCTCGTCGATTTTGCCAAAAGGTTCACTCATTACCGTCACCCGGTCACCACGAATATTGCTGTAACCAATCGCATCCCGGATTAGCTGATTCATTTTTGCGAGGGATTCATCTTCCCAGGGGACGGTTTGCATCTCGCCGGATTCAGGATTCACAATTCTTCGGTGATCTAGCACTACCGCTACCGTCAATCGATTGATCTTTCCGACGGAATGGCGGGTATGGCTAATTGTGCGATCAAGCTCGTAATTGCGTGTTGCTTGTTTTCGCTGCCGATTGATTTGTAAAGGCGCTTCACCCTCGGCGCCGACCGCTTCCTCCGGTGCCGCACCGGCCGCAGGAGGTTGGTTAGAGAGCGCTCCGGGAATACCACCCTCGTCTCCACCGGCGCGAGTTTCTTCCATGGTCTCTTCGCTGCGAATCGCCGGCAAATCAGGATTAAACATCTCCTGGGTTTGCTCAACCGAAGTAAAGTCGACATCAGCGGCGACCTGCGCATTAAATTCTGTTTGGCCTAGAATCGGCCCGAGGATTTGATCAATCTTAGACAGTAAATCCTCTTCAACCTTTTGGGAAAACTGGAACTGCTTCTCGGTCTCGCCAATCCCCGAGTCCTCTTCGAAGTCCGATAACAAGTTGCCATTTTGATCAACAACCGTCACATCATCCGAGGACATCTCCGGAATACTATTGGCAACCAGGTGCATAATGGACTTCACCTGGGGCCGCTCAAGATCCCGACCATTAACCAATTCAACAAAAACCGAAGACGACGGCTTGCGAGCATCCCGAACGAACACCGATTGTTTCGGGATCGCGAGTAACACTCGAGCATTCTTGACCGTTTTTAAACTAGAAATTGTTTTTGCCAGCTCACCTTCAATTGCTCTTTGGTAGCGGGCGGTTTCCATAAATTGACTCGTGCCTAGTTCCTGTTCTTGATCCAGAATCAAATAGCCCGTGTCTTTTGTTGCAATCACATCCGCAGCAGCAACCTGCATCCGTGCATCGTGAATTTCGCTGGTGGGAACAAGGACCATGCCGGTTTCAGGTTCAACCGTAAATTGGATGCCATTTTCTTCAAGCACCCGGGCAATTGCCGAGGCCTGGCTGGGTTCAAGGTTGCTATATAAAGGTCTGTAATCGGGAGTTTGACTCCACATCACGATCAATACAGAGAATGTGATAACGCTGGCAAGACCGATAAGCAGACCAACCTGACGCAGCATGGGCAGGCCAAGAAAACCGGACACCACATCATTCGACCTATACCGATTCGAATCCATAGAATCGTAAGCAACCGGAGACGAGTCCATTTGTTGCGATTGATCTTCTGTCATCGCCGGTTCGTCTAATTCCGCCACGGCGGACATTTCTGACATTACTGTCTACTCCACTAGATGGGCATGTTCATGATTTTTTCGTAGGCACTCACCAGTTTGTTTCGAGCTTCTGAAACTGCCTGAAAGGCTACCGATGCTTTTTGCGACGCAATCATGGCCTGGGTTAAGGTCACTCCCTCATCTCCCGCCTCTATCGCCGAAGACAATCGACCGGACTCTTGCTGTAACTCATTCACGGTATCGAGTGCATTGGTCATCAGGTCACCAAAGCTACGGGTCGCCTCGTGACTTTCGCCAACCTTAGTGGTGCCTGAAACGTTTGCGGCATGATCCATTCGCGCCAGAGCCTCGGGGCCCTGACTCTGCAATTTCATTGTGCGCATTTGTGACAGCACATTCTGAATATCCATTCGATCAGACATACTCAACTCTCCTTTTTAGATCGCTAGCTCTGCATTCACGTCAATGCCACATTCACGCATCCGCGCAAGCTTATAGCGCAGTGTTCTGGCGCTAATACCCAACTGCTCGGCGGTTCGGCTTCTACTACCTCGTTCTTTTTTCAGCACGTCTATGATGAGCTGAAACTCTTTGTGTTTAAGGTTTTCCTCTAGATTTCCTTCATCAGCGTTGTCGATCGAATCCGACGAACTCAGCGACGCAGGTCCGACCTGGATTGAATCATTAGTCGACCCAACGGTAGACCCAACAGTAGACATAGGATCCAAAAACAGATCTTCCTCACCGACCAGGTTGCCTGGTTGCAGGATTAATGCTCTTTGCACAACATTTTCAAGTTCCCGGACATTACCAGGCCACTGATAAGCTCGAAGTGCGGCACTCGCCTCGGCATCCATTTCAATAACGGGACGATTCATTCGCCGGCAGTATGTTTTCGCCATTTGTTCTGCGAGCGGGAGAATATCCTCCCGACGATTTCGTAAAGGCTCAATTCGAAGCGGGAAAACGCTGATGCGATAGTAGAGGTCTTCACGAAACTGACCTTGTCTAACATAATCGACCAGATTTCGGTTGCTGGTGGCAATGATCCGAACGTCAACTTTTTTGACAGACTTTCCACCAAGACGCTCGACTTCACGTTCCTGTAGAACCCTGAGCAATTTTGCCTGTAGCCCAAGGTCCATTTCTGAAATTTCATCCAGTAAGAGCGTGCCACCTTCAGCTTGCTCAAACTTACCTTCTCGGCTGCTATGTGCACCTGTATAAGCTCCTTTTTCATGACCAAATAACGTCGCCTCCAACATGTTTTCAGGGATCGCCGCACAGTTGATTGCAACGAAGGGTTTAGCTGCCCGGGGGGATTCTTCATGGATAAATCGGGCCACAACCTCTTTACCGACACCACTTTCACCCAATAACAAAGCCGTTGAATCCGCTAACGCGACCTTCTTAGCTAGCAAATACAACTTCCTCGAAACAGGATCGACAACCACCGGCTTAACGGCAGCGTTGTCTCCTGCTTGCTGGCGGACAGTTTCAATGAGCACGCCTGGCTCAAAGGGTTTAATCATAAAATCGACGGCACCCAACCGCATCGCGGACACAGCCTTGGCCACATCGGAGTACGCGGTTACGATCAATACGGGTAGTTGAGCCCGGGTCTTGCGGATGTTTTCAAGCAACTCAATGCCATCCATGCCATCCATATTGACGTCGGACACGACCATGTCGACCTCACAACGTTCCAACACGCCTAAGGCCTCTATTCCATTGTTGGCGGTTCGGACTTTAAAGCCCGCCAGCTTTAGTGTTTCAGCGACGGCTTCTTGAAGCTCATAATCATCTTCAACGACCAGGATGCATTTTTTCGACATCAATAATTCCTTTTCACTTTTTGCTGCTTAACTTTTTGCTGCTTAACGCTCACGGGAATCGAAAGTTCTACCCTGAGACCACCGGTTTGGGCTGCGGCGAGTTTGAGGTCGCCGCCCAAAGACTTGGCAACTGCCTGTACAACGGCGAGACCAAGGCCCGTGCCTTTAGCCCGGGTGGAATAAAACGGCTCTAACACTCGCCCAATTTCACTTTTACTAATCCCTGGCCCGTTATCCTCGATACACAGGCATAGCTGCTGGGGTGCAAGGCGAGCAGAAATTGTGACTTCAAGAACCGACACATGGCCGGTCTCTAAATTGGCTTCCCGGGCATTGTTTAGTAAGTTCAAAATGGCACTGATCAGCGCACTAGGGTTACAGGTGAGGTAAACGTCTTCGGCCTCATTCACGTACTGTACTTTTATCGCTTCAAGCGTTGGCGTAGTTGCAACTTCCCGTTGTAGACGATGTAGCAAATCTGAAATACAAAGTTCTTGTTCCGTTGCCTGACTGCCCCGGGCAAAAATTAGTAGATCAGATACCTGTTGCTCAAGGTTCTTAAGTTGCAGAACTAACTTACCGGCAAAGGGTAATTTTTGTTTATCGGGCAATGATTCATTCTGTAAGTGCCCGGCATATAACATGGCCGAGGAAAGCGGTGTTCGAATCTGGTGAGCAAGGTAGGCCACCATTTTGCCCATGGTTGCCAGCCGGTCTTGTCTGCCTAGCTGGGCTTGCAACTCCCGGGTTTCAGTTTGGTCCGTGAGTAAAATCAATTGCCCGCCCCCACCGGGTAAGCCGGCTCCCGTCATCGAGCGGGTTGCGATACTGAGCCGTCGTCCATCCTTTAGGGATATTTCGTGACCATCATCAAGGCGAGGAGAAAAGCTGTGTTCAATAATTTGCGTCCAGCGCTTACCGGGCAGGTCAGCACCAAAAAAGTCTTCAGCGGCGGGATTACACTGCTGAACAACTCCCTGGGAATCCAGGACTACAACACCACCGGGCAACAACGTCAGCAGATGCTCCAGGCGGGTTGCAATATGTTGTTTATCGATCGAAGCGCGCAACTTTTCCTTGTTGCTTTCCACCAATTCCTTTTGGAGCTCCGAAACGTGGTCTTGTAAATGTTGATAGGACTCGGACAACTGCGCAGAGACCTGCGAAAAACTCTGGAAAGCCGTTTCCAGACTAAGTCGTTCCGCCGCTGCCTGATCGGTTATCGCGGCTTGCTGTACAGATGATCCTCTCACTGTAAAATCCTTTTCCGTGATTGCCTATTAACCGTTACAAAACCTTTTGCACTTCATGTGCTGTATCAAAAAAGGTGTGACCGCTGCGCTGACATCCTTGCCTGTAAATCTCTTTACGCTACTCATCCTTCTTGTTCCGTCTTCCTTTGCTGTTGCGCCGTCAACTTCCTGTCGACTTGCGGTCACACCTACTCCAATACAGCAACTAGCGTGCCAGTTGCGAAATACCCCCCTGTATCAAGGTGTTAGCGATTTTTCGTTATGAACACTTAGATCTAGTGTCAAAAAGGTGACCCGTCTCGGAGAAACTGTTTACTGGCTTAAAAGGCTAAGATACTGAACACCCAAACTGTGTCGCACGGATTTCGCAATGCTTTGGGCATACCATTACTCCGCTAGCTTGGTCGTCTTCTCGCGGCCCCCAAGATGATGAGCAACGAAGAATCAGACTGTAGTACACAGAATCCGCCATGCTTTGGGCATACCATTTCTCCGCTAGCTTGGTCGTCTTCTCGCGGTGCCCAAGATGAAGAGCAAAGAATAATCAGGCTGTAGAGCACAGAATCCGCCATGCTTTGGGCATACCATTTCTCCGCTAGCTTGGTCGTCTTCTCGCGGTGCCCAAGATGAAGAGCAAAGAATAATCAGGCTGTAGAGCACAGAATCCGCCATGCTTTGGGCATACCATTTCTCCGCCAGCTAGCGGAGAAATGGGCCCCCCGAATCATTGCGAGGAAACCGTTGCTATCTAAGACCTAAGACTCCTAGGAAACTACTTCTGCAAATTGTATTTGCGCATTTTCTCGACCAGAGTGGTCCGGCGAATGTGTAGCTTGTCGGCAGCGCGGGCAACAACACTGTTGCTGTCGTCCAGCGCCTGTTGGATTAAATCCTTCTCAAGCTTGGTGAGATAGTCCTTCAAGTTGACCCCGTTAACGGGCAACAGCGCAGTATCGTTCATGTTAACGATCTTTGGCTGGGAGTCGGAACTTGACTCCAGGACCTCAGCAATATCATCTTCATCACCGGGATCAACATGTCGGAACTTCTCGGGCAAATCTTGCACGCCGATCACACCGTAGGGGTGCAGAATCGTCATGCGTTCAACCAGGTTCGCAAGTTCGCGAACATTGCCAGACCACTCATGTCGACACAGGGACATGATGGCGGCGGAATTAAAACGAATAGAACCGCGTTTTTCAGTTTCCATTCGGGTAATTAGATCATTCAGCAGCAATGGAATATCTTCCACCCGCTCTTTTAAACAAGGCATCTCAATGGGGAATACATTCAATCGGTAGAACAGATCCTCGCGGAAGGTACCCTCGGCGATCATTTCTTCAAGATTGTTGTGGGTTGCAGCGACAATACGCACATTAGTGGTGATGCTCTCGTTACTGCCGACTCTCTCAAAGCAACGCTCTTGCAGGACTCGCAGAATTTTGACCTGCATGTGCAACGGCATATCGCCAATTTCATCAAGAAATAATGTGCCACCCTGGGCGAGTTCAAATCGGCCCTGGCGGCTAGAGATTGCACCGGTAAAAGCGCCCTTCTCGTGACCAAACAGCTCGCTTTCCAACAGTTCTGAAGGAATCGCACCGCAGTTCACGGGGACAAAGGGCTCGTCTCTCCTCGGCGAATTATAATGAAGGTTTCGAGCAACCACTTCTTTACCGGTACCGGAGGCGCCGGTAATCAGGACCGTGACATCCTTGTCAGCCACCTGGGCCATCATTTCTCTGACGGCGCTGACCTTCCGGGAAGTGCCGACTAAAGAGCGGAATAATTTGGCGTTTCGGCCAACTTCACGGTCTCGACTAATATCGTAGTGCTCGCGGTATACCTGGGCCCGATGTAATGAGTCGAGTAGCTTGTTATAGCTTGGCGGAAGTGAAATGTTTGCGATCACATTGCTCTGGTATTCCTCGGACAGGACTTCTCGCGCAATATCCCCAAGTAGCAGTACCGGGACAGTGGTATCCCACTCATCGATAGCATCCAGCGCCAGTTCAAGGGTTTCTTCGTCGCAGTGAACACCAAACAACACACAGGAAATCTCTCGAGGGTCCTGAACCTCTGCTTCGATGGCATCTCGCCAGCCCGCAAGGGTTGTGCTGATTACGGTCTCGCCAAGAAAATTGAGAATAACTTCAATATCTCTCCGCTGTTCCGCGTCATCTTCGATCAGTAATACTTTTATATCTCGCCACATGCCATTAACGCCTTGTCTCTTTGCCGCTCGTTACCGCAAATCATTTAAGATATGTAAACGACGTAATGTCGTCACTAACAGTTACAAGTAAAGACGGAAATCAGGCATTGTCAAATCAATGGCGATAGTTTTTTGGCGGCGTCAGCAATTTGTCTTTTTTTATAAAAAAACTAGACAAAACACGAGTTTGGGACTTACTGGACGCAGGGTGCCTAACTCAGATAAGCGTTAGGCATGGGTCCGATTGGAGTTCAGTTAGGCTCTGCTTGAGAATCAGCAAGCTTTTATCGTAAATGGTTCATCTGGTGGTAGGTATGACCACTGGCCCGTGACTGGCGCATGGAGATGGCTTCTACCGCAACTTCATTTTTTTGGTAGCGACAATCTTTGATCAGATGTGAGTAAAAACTTAAGGTTTCTTTAAGCGCAGCCAGAACAGACGCATCTGCCTGACCAATCAATTGTGTCACAACCGAGCGGCAGTCATTGTCCAAATCGGCAAGATCTTGCCACTGTCGATACTCAAAGGCTTTCTGCATCTTTGCCCGCAATTCAGCGAGTTGTGACAACCAGAGCTCGGTATTTTCTGTCTTAATCCCTTGAGACACAGCAAAACCCATCACACTTGAACCTCATCCTTGATGCCATCCCAGCCTTCCTTGATGGTCTTAACGAGGCCAATTACCTCGTCGATAATATCCACGTCGTTTGCAACACCCGCTGCAAACACGCGTCTGGTCATATATAAATATAGCCGATCCAGATTTTCAGCAATTTCACCGCCTTTTTCAGCGTCCAGAGCATCCTGCAAAGCCCCAATAATGGTGATTGCAGAGCCAAGGCAGCGAGACTTACCCTCGTAGTCCTGGCGACCAATAAATCCTTTTGCCATGGCCAATCGACTGATGAGGCCGTCCATCATCATGGTAATCAATTGATGGGGACTTGCATCCATCACACTGGTTTGAACGTTCATTTGTTGGTAATGCTTCGCGCCAGATCCGTACATCAGTCTCACATCCTTCATGTTTCTTAACAGTAGTTGACGGCACGTTTGATTTTTTCTTTAACGATTTATTTCCAAATAGGGTTCACCGGCTCTATGAAAATGTTGGCCCGCATCTTGCTCTTCTCGTTGTGAAAGTAATCTAGTTGAGAAATCGGGTTACAGCGATTGATCTAAAACACTGGTTTCTACATTGGTAGAAACGATGGTATAGACGTTGGTATAAAAAATGGAAAATCTGAAACAACGAGCAGAACTCTCAGAAGACGCGATTCCTCGCAGCAACGTGACTCCTGCACTACGCAGAAAGGTCAATAAGATGCTGGAGGAAGCTAGCTTTGCCTTCGATAGCACTTACAACGAGTCGGATGCTGATCAGGGTCGAATCCATAAACTGCGCAATCGAGCCAGAACAATGGCGCAAAAAGTATTGTTAAAGCAGACCGATAATATCGACGCCTTAAACCTGTTGGGCAGGATCGCACTGGATGAGGGTGACCTGAACAAAGCGGGTCAGTTTCTCGACACAGCATTGAGCTTCGAACCTGAGTCAGCGTCTCTTGCATACTCCAGAGGCCACATATTTCTCGCAACCCAGAGTTACGAAAAAGCTGAAGAACAATTTCTGCGTGCGGAACAACTTGCGCCCAGGACAACCAGAGCAAAAGCATCCCTCGCCTACACCAGAACTCGCAAAGGCGCCTTTGTAGAGGCGTTTGCAGACTACAGAGAGCTTATTAAGCTCGACCCAACCGATCAGCACATCAAAACCAAACTATTTGAGTGTATTCGACATATTCAGGCGGACTACTACTCGCCAGAACTTGAGAAGGAACTACTGGGTTATTTAAAGTTCGATGACGTTGACCATAGTGAGCTGACCAATCTTGCGGCATCACTCTTGATACATAAATATGACCTGGTGAGAGGTAATTCTCCCCTTGATCCGCAGCAACTATCAGAAGATGAGTTGCTCAATTTGGCGCTTCGTCGTTGCCAATTTCAGAATCCAATTATCGAAGAATTTTTAACGGCATGCAGGCAATGTATTCTCCAGGAATCGATCGATCAGCAAAAAATCGACAGCCGATTTATGGAATTTTTGGTCAGTATATCCCTACAGTGCATTCACAATGAGTTTGTTTACGCTGTCTCGTTAACAGAAGAGAAAGTGCTTCGGGAACTTAAGATGATGGTCAGTACCACGGTTTTGTCCCGGGAATGGCAGACCAGCGAAGTCGAATATCCTTTGCTGCTGCTGAGCATGTACTCCCTGCTACACCACAATAGTTTTCGCGATCATCTATTGCGAAAACCTCTAATCGCATGGTCAGGGGAAGTTCAACCCGTGATTGAGCCACACCTATACGAACCGCAAAAAGAGCTGGAAATACAGCGCAGAATTGAGTCGTTAACACCGGTGCAAAACAGCACGTCCCGATCTGTTGGGCAGCAGTATGAAGAAAACCCATACCCAAGGTGGCGGTCCCTAAATTACGCTACACCGACGGACTACGGTCAGGCCCTTGCCGCTGAATTACAGGGTTTTACACCGCCGTCGTTTCTTCACAATCAAACCATCCGGGTGTTAATCGCCGGATGTGGAACCGGCAAACATGCGCTGCAGGTGGCAAAATACTTCCGCAATGTTGAGGTCACCGCCATTGATTTGTCGAAGGCGAGCCTCGCCTACGCAACAAAACAAGCGCGGCAGCATCAAGTCACCAATATTGAATTCTTTCAGGCCGACATTCTTGAACTTCAATCCCGCAATCAATACCACATTATTGAATCCTCGGGTGTGCTGCACCACATGGAAGATCCACTCGAAGGCTGGCGAGCCCTAACCAAACTGTTGGTACCTGGTGGGCTAATGAAAGTCGGGTTGTATAGCGAACGTGCAAGGAGCATTGTGACCCACGCCCGACATGTAATCGCTGAAAACCAGCTAGCCGCTGATAACGAACATATTCGGATTTTCCGCCAGGCGGTGCTTGACGGTCAGGTCAGTGGCGATTTGGATCCAATCAAACAATCCTCTGATTTTTATAATCTAAGCGGCTGCCGGGACCTTCTGTTCCATGTACAAGAACATCTGTTCTCGCCGCTGTCTATTAAAGCCAGCGTAGAGAGTGTCGGGCTTGGGTTTTTAGGTTTTGTAAACCTACCTTTTGATGTCAAGACCGCTTTTGATAAACATTTTGCTTCGGACCCACGCCGGGTGAATCTGGAAAACTGGGACAAGCTAGAAGAAGCAGCGCCTGATATTTTTGGCAATATGTTTCAGTTTTATTGTCAGCTGCAATCTGACAACGTTGCTAGACTGGGTTAGCGCTCTCGGATTCGGTACACTCAGCATCTAAACGTGCTGGGTGAACTATGTTATATCTGCTCATTTTTTCTGGTCTGCTGGTTGGGCTCTTTCTGTTTGCCCCCAGGCCTAAACTGGATGCCTCGGAACGGCACTCCCAGGTTCCACAAATTCCCCTCGATAAACTTGCCGATTGGCTAGATGGCCAGGAAAGCCATGTGCCGAATTTAATTCCCGGTACCGAGGCCCATATTGAATGGGCCAATCCGGAGAAACCCAACAAAACGCCACTTTGCTTTCTCTATCTGCACGGTTTCTCCGCGACCTGGCAGGAAACCGCACCGCTCACAAGTCGCCTGGCCCAGGCGCAACAGGCCAACGTGGTCCAGGCACGTCTTGCGGGTCATGGCGAGGGGGAAGCCGGCATGCTGACCCCGGCAGAACATTGGCTGCAAAGCGTTACCGATCATTTTGATCTGGCAACTCGTCTGGGTGAGAAGGTTGTGATTATCGGCACTTCCACCGGCTGCACAATTGCATCGTGGTTACTAAACAATCCGATTTACGCAAACAAGACTCATGCTTGTCTGTTTCTCTCACCAAATTTTCGAGTTCGTAGCTCCTTTGGTTTTCTCCTGACCTGGCCCTTTTCAAAATACTGGGTCCATCTAATCCTGGGTCGACACCATGAATGGGAACCTGTCTCGGAAGCCCAGGCCCGGGCCTGGACACATCGCTACTCCACTTTGGCGTTGATCGAAATGCAAAAAACCGTCGACTATGTCGGCGGCTTAGACTTCGGTCGGTTTACGGTTCCGCTGGCCATGATGTATATGGAAAATGACAGTACAATTTATCCCCCAAGCGCAATACAGGTTTTTAATCGTTGGGGCGCACATCGCAAGAAACTGATTAAAGTAGACCTGGATGGTGGTACAGAAGAGCATGTGTTTGTTGGCGAAATCACCGCACCCCATCGATTGGACTGGTGCTTCGAACGGCTTAACGCGTTTCTTGAGGACGTCGCGCACGCTGATCAGAACGCCATTCAGAATTCTATCCAGAATTCTATCCAGAATTCTATCAAGAATACTCCGCAACAATGATTGATCGTTTAGGCCAAAGTTTATTTCTCCCAACCATATTATTTGGTTTCGCATTTTTTGCGGCGGAGAACATTAGCCGCCTACCCTCGGATGCCATTATATTACTCAGCTATTTACCCTACGCGAGCCTATTGCTGGTTGCATTGATAGCCAGTGCATTTAATCGTGGCAGATCCCTTATCGCTGCAACCTTTGGTCTGGTGTTACTTTCGGTTGATCAATACCGTGCTGACATACCCTTTGTTGAAGCCATCGCCCTGATCCTGTTTCCCGTTAACCTCGCGACCCTTGCTTTCCTACCGGAACGCGGCACCCTGACCACCGCAGGAATCATGCGGGTCACGTTGGTGTTCGCCCAGATCGTCGCCACCCTATTCCTACTTAACCGGTTTGGACTTCAAGCTGAACCCTATCTCTTTTTTACCGCGCTGCCGTCCTGGCCGGAGTATCTCAACCAATCGCAACCCGCCGCATTTGTGGCTCTGATTGCATTGTTGATTACCCTGGGGGCAAGTAGCGTTTCACAATCTCCTGTTACCCATAGCTTGTTTTCCGCCAGCGCAGGGTTCGCGGCGTTGCTGCTGTTTCACCTGCCGGAAACCACTACCCAGGTATTTCTAATTGCGGTTGCCATCGCCCTGAGCGTTGGGCTAATGCGTGATTACTACAACATGGCATACCGGGATGAACTCACTTCACTTCCCCAACGTCGGGCGTTAAACGAAAGCCTTACGGCCCTCAGTGGACAGTACTGCATTGCAATGCTGGACGTTGATCACTTCAAGAAGTTTAACGATACCCACGGCCATGACGTCGGCGACCAGGTATTACAGATGGTCGCCAGTCAAATACGTAAAGTTCAAGGTGGCGGCAAGGCTTATCGCTACGGTGGTGAAGAATTTACCGTGGTGTTTTCTGGCAAGCAGATTGATGACGCTGTCTATTTCCTTGAGGAGGTAAGAAAAAGCATCGAGGGATATGAAATGGTCATTCGTGAAAGCGAACGCCCCGTCGAAGCAGAAGACAAGTCATCCCAAAAAAGCCGAGAAAAAGGTTCCTATCGAAAAGCCGACAAAAAGGTGTCCGTCACAATCAGCATTGGCGTCGCAGAAAAGTCCAAGGGAGAAACCCCTGAGGAAGTTCTCAAGCGTTCAGATGAAGCGCTCTATAAAGCCAAAAAAGGTGGCCGTAACAGAGTTTCTAGTCACTCTTAAATGCCTCGCTTAGGATACTAAGCTGTTGGCTAAGAAAGTCTTCAGTGGATTTCAATTGTGAAATCAGTCCGTCCGCCGCGGCAAACTGACTACTGAGTTGAGCTTCAAGGGCATCCATCCGTTCATTCAGTTTTACCCGGGACTCTTCAACTCCCGCCAACAGGTCAGACAGTGAGTCCACTTTGACATCCAGCACACCCCCAGACCGAAGCATTGAGTCAAACAACGCCGACAATTTAAATGCCGTACCCTGAATGTAACTCACCGTACCTCGATCACCCAGGGTACCACCCAGGACCCGAATTCGCAGACCAGCCGCCTCGTTTAGATCACCGGTTGCCGCTGTCCCCGCTGTTCCGCCACCCACGGCAAAGCCAAATTGACTCACCATATTGTCGGATATTTCGGTAAAGTTTACTGAGGACGCAGCACCTGTGCTGCTTGAAATCACCCCGTAGTTTCCGATCCCAAGATCAAAATCGACTACGGCTGATTTCCCCGCGGCAACAAGGACGGAATCAGCATTAATCGCCGCCTGTAATGCAATCGCAAGCTCCGGGGCAGTCGCATAGGTACCAGCTGCGATTGAGATGGTTCCGGAGGTGATACCATCTATATTCAGTTTAAAGTCATAGTCGCCGGCATTGACCTCACCAGTTGTCACGGTAAGAGGAACGTTCAAATCATTGAGGATGCTGCTGCTAACAAAACCCGGTTTAGCTGCCTGGGCACCTTCAGTGGCTCTTAAAAACTGACCATTACCGCTAGCTGCTTCACCATTAATTGTGCCTTTAACGTCCAGTCCCGCGTTTACAGTGCCGACACCTGCACCAAATCCAAGCTCTGCTTCAACATCCGTGTCCGATGAAACAAAAGATATTGAACTATTGGAGCCATACTCATTACTCTGAAACTCAAAACGCTGGCTTGTTGTGTTGTAGCTCACCGTAACCGTATCGCTGGTTTCAGAAATATTGTCGTCGTTATTAATTCGAAGCTGTAGTTCCTGGGCGAGAATTGCCGCTGAAGCGTATGCGCCCTGGGTCAAATTGATTGTGCCCGATGTTTCGCCGTTAACCTTAATGACAAAACTATCATTGTCATCGTCGATGGTAATCGGATTATCCAGCGCTGCCAGCGTGTCACCCTGGAAATTCCCCTGGGTCGCCACCTGCGTGAGTTCTACCGTGTAGGCTCCGGCCTGGGTATTGGAGCTGGTGTTCACCACTTCAATTAAGGGGTCCGAGGCAGACGTATTGGTCGCAAACAAACTGACTATAGCGTCGGGATTTTCTTCGATGGATTGAGATAGTTTGCCAGCATCAAGGTTAAGCAAAAAGCTATTGTCCTGATCCGTCGTGATACCAACCTCCGATAGGGTCCGGAACTTAGAATCCGTAATCCCATCAACAATAGAATTCATCACATTACGGATTTGGAAGTTAACCCCTCGTAAGGTCGCGTCTCCGAGTAGCAGACCACTTTCGCCTCGCGCCAGGTCAAATTTGGTTAGCTCTGAAGTCAGCACCTTAAGCTCGTTATAGGCGTCAACAAAGCCCTGTACCTTTTCAATAATAGCGGCACTATCACTTTCCAGGCTCAGACTAATCGGCTTGCCAATATCAGCGGATTTTAAGTTGAGGGTAACCCCGTTTATCACCTCGGTGACGAGGTTGGATTCTCGAGTAATCGTTAAGCCGTTCACTTCGATTTCTGCCGATCGTGCCGCTTGAGTTTGCTCAAGGCTACCGGCGGAACCAAAGCGTTGACCCAGATTTGGATTTAACCCAAGCACGCCGTCATCGGCGGTCACTTCGATGGTTTCGCTCAAACCTGTGGCCAGGGTGGTTAAGATTAGCCCGCCATCCTCAGCATCAAGAGACGCAACAACATCCCCCGCGGACAAGCCGGCTGTAACAAGTGCGGTATCGATCGCGGTTTGAATCGCAATCAGATTGTCTTCCGCCGTACCGCCCCCGCCACCAAGGTCGGTAGTGGCGTTTGCATCCACGGTGACTTCAATATCAGTCGTGACCCCCAGGTCAAAGGTGAATACAGCATTGCCGGTGGAAAAATCGATGCCCGTAGAAAGGTCAGTTGATCCTCCCTCGGTAATCGCTCCAACTTCTCCCGTACCATTGTAGGTACCGTTAAACGCAAATTGAGAAAGTCCGCTGCCGTTATCACCGGCAACCAGAATTTCCATACTATTGGACACGCCCGGGTCCTCGCTTGAAAGTAGCAGACGAAAACCCGAACCGTCATTAACAATGCTGGCCTCAACACCGAAGTCAGCGTTGTTTATTGCAGACCGCAGGGATGCCAGGGTGTTATTGCTAGAATCGATAATGAGAGTCTTACTCAGCTTGGTGTTGTCTAACTCAAAATCGTCGTAATCGCTGCCGCTAAATGTTGTGGTACCGAATCTAAAGGTAAGTTCCCCGGTGCCAATAATATCGGTGATCTCATCAAAGGATTTGGTCACCAATGAATGGGATTGGGCCAACTCGTTAACGGTAATGGAATAGGAACCAGCTTCGGCAAGGCTAGAAGCTGTTGCAGATAACGCGCTGTCGTCGCTACTGCTCGCTGTAATAGCTTGCAAGGCGCTAGGGGCCTTGAGCGCATCAGCTGAAACTTTAAGTGTTTCCAGGGCACTCGTAATGGTGCCAAAGGCGGATATTTCCGCTTCAAATTCCGACTTCTGCAGATCCAATCGCAGGTCAATGGAATCTCGTTCGGCGGCAACCAGATCATTCACCAATTCCGTGGTGAGAATACCTGAGCCAATGCCTAATGATTGTATTGCTGCCACAATCGTAACCTCTAATGATGGTAGAAACACCAAAGTCGCAGGCGGGTTTTTAGGCCCTACTGCGACTCCGGCTTGTTCCATCGGAGATGGAACGGTTTGCTACTTGTGTTGATTAAGACCCCAGGTGTTTCCTTACACCTTGTTTAAAACGCTTCAGATCTCTAAGCACTTTCTAAACCTGGGCACTAAACAACAGCAGTGGTTCTTCGTTATTCAATTTCTGTGCCAGACTCAAGGTTATCTCCTCGGGTATTTGACGAATGACCTCGTTGGATCGGCTATCGATTACGGTAATCACCGATCGTCCGCTGGCCTCGTCAAGCGTGAACCTTAGGTCACGCTGCACTGATTGAATGTAGTCATTTAGCTTTGCCACTGCATTTGCTAACTGTTCTCTACTCTCATCTGCAACTGCAGATGTTGTTGCTGGGACATCCTTTGCCTCAGCGGGCGGCAATTCCTTGCCACTTGAAACTGCGGGACTACTACTCGCCTCCGTTCGTTGTCCACCCCGCGTTCCAGAACGCTGCTCAGCCGTGGCCGTGCTTTGTGGATTAATGATAGTCATAACGAACCTCGAATTGGTCGGGTCGCTGACGCTTTAGCCATGCTCTGCTTAAAGTCTGAATAAAACGCCAACTTCCTAACCGCTTAATAATGCAACTCCAATTTACCTGGACTCTATTACTGCAAGAGTGACAGAACCTGCTGAGGAGCAGCATTTGCCTGTGCGAGAATTGAGATACCAGCCTGCTGCAGTACCTGAGTTCTGGACAATTCTGCTGTTTCAGCAGCAAAGTCAGCGTCCAAAATTCGAGAGTTTGCAGACTGCAAGTTCTCAACCGAGATCGACAGGTTATCGATGGTTGATTGCAATCGGTTCTGAATCGCACCTAAGTTCGCTCGTTCGGACGATACTGAAGTCAGCGCATTGTCTAGAGCATCAAGAGCAGAGATTGCCCCTTCAACTGTAGAGATATCCACTTCATTCAAGAACTGTCCACTTTCAGCGCCACCGTAGGTACCGGCTTTAATGCCTAGTCCTTCAAGACCACCAAAACCATCATCACCTACTGCACCGTTCGTACCTGCACCTACTGTGAATTCCCTAGAAGACTCAAGACGAATAGTTGATGAAGTGGTTGCAGCAACTTCGGCGTAGGTTGTGCCTTCGCCAGAGAAGTCTGCCTCTGCGATACCCTGAACACTTTCATTTAGACCAATGTTTGCGCCTGTGAAGTTAGTGCCCAATGTGTCGATTGCAACAGATAGGTTACGACCGTCGCTAGCAGTTAGTGTAATACCACCACCATTGTCGGATGCAGCCACACCGGTCTGACCAGAAATCTGGTTAATCGCGCTAATCGCATTAGCCCGGTTGGTTTCCTTGTCGGTTCCCAGGGCTAGTGTGCCTGTGGAAATACCGTTGATGTAAACCACACCAGAGTCGCCGTCTGCAGTCCGATCAGTGTTAGAAGTACCACCATTTACTACAGTTGCGTTTACAGAAGCAGTAACACCTGTCGTTTCTGTCGAACGATTGATCGCCGCTGCAATCGCGATACCACTAGCCGCTTTAGTTGAACTGTCTGCCAACTCGTTAGAGGCCGTATCATCGGAAGCACGAGAAGCCGCAACGCTAACCCCGTTGATTCTCAGGTCGCCATCAAGCAGGCTCCGGATCACCTGGGTGCCAGCCGTTACTGTTGCACTCGTCGATTCATTGATAACGCCTTCAGAAGCAAATCCGTTACCATCAAAACCGAGCTCGGTAGCGGCGGTGCCTGTAACGGCAACGGTGTTACCTTCGCTATCTGCGGTGATGTCATTGTCAGTGATTGTAATCACACCAGATTCACTGAGTGACGCCGTTGCGTTGGTCAACTTATCGTTTAACTGTTCAACAATGGCTTCACGATCCGTGTAGCTGCCTTCCAGAGTGATAGTTTCATCACCGCCCTGAAGTCCAGTTACTGTCAAGGTGTTATTTTGATCAGGCTGATCCCGGCCTAGATCCGTCTCAGACGTTCCGGAAACATTAGTTGTAATGTTTGAATCCGTACCTGTTGCTGAGAAAGATAGTGTCTCGTATGCCGTGGCATTACCATCGCCTAAACCAAGGGCTTCAAGTGCGCCACCGGCTGAACCTTCGGTAAAGTTATCAATCGTAAAGGAGACGCCCGCACCTGAATCACTACCAGTTGCAAAGGAGAGGAAGCCATCTTTATCCAGGCTCACTACAATGTCACCAGCGTCATCAGTTACTGCATCAATCGCTGTTTGCAGATCCGCAACCAGCTCATCCCGGGTATTTGCAGTATTTTCAGCGTTGTACGTCACCGTACCCGTGAACGCAGCTGCTCCTGTTCCGTCGTCGAACGTAATGTCAAACGTCGCCGCTGAATTTGCCGCTTCAAATGCATAGGTCGCATCTACTGCTGTACCCGTTGCTTCTTTAATGGAAGCCTGGGCCGCACCGTCATCGTAGTTCGTGGGTGCTACAACACCGGTATCCGCAATCTCTAAAGAACTTGTGGTACCTGAGGTGTCCGTAATTTCTAGTGACGCATTGGCGTCCGTTCGAGTGTTGGAAAAAACCAGTTCGCCCGAGTTATTCATTGAGACAATGATGTCACCAGATGCGTATCCGTCTGTGCCAAAACCAGATGTTGTCGGTGCCGCTGCAAACGCTGCATCTAGATCAGTCTGAATGCTTTGGACCAATTCATTTGCGGTCGCGTCTGTAAGTGCACTACCACCAGCATCTGCCACGGTCACATTCGATCCACCATTAAAGGAGATATCGAAGCTGTATCCAGCACCTGCCGCACCACTGAGGTCGATGCCGGTTGCGCCATCACCACCTGCATCACCAGCAGTTGAAGCAAGACCCGTTGAGATTACCAACTCCGGACCATAGGCACGCTCAGTACCTTCAACACCAAGAGCATCCAGGGCATCTGCACTACCGACAAAATTACCCACCGTAAGCTCGATCGCTTCACCGGTAGCCGCTGTTGTAAAGACCAGATTACTATCCTTGTCGATTGACGCAGTGACATCGGTGCCGATAGTTGAGGCAGCGATTTTTGCGTTTACATCTGAAAGGAAAGCTGCATCCGCATCAAAATCAGAACCGCTGGCAGTAAAGGAACTTGTTGTGGTCACACCAAGTCCTGTCAAACTACCCGCTGTTTCAGAGGCAAATCCAGAGATTTCAAAGGACACATCGCTTCCTGAATCAACACTGGTGATCACCAGGTCGTCGTTAACGGTGTCATAGGAAGCAATCAGACTCTGCGTACCGCCAGTCGCAACATCAAGTGCTGCCTGGAAGTTGACCAGGAATGCATCCATATCCGCAGCGGCCGCCGTGTTAAGCGTCGCCACGCCTTCTGTCGTAACTCCATCCGCTGTGTAGCTGACATTAAATGTCGCAGCGTTGTTGTTACCGTTAAAGGCAGTTGTCTCTACGAGAGAGCCACCACTAAATGTTACCTTAGCCGCAGCATCACCTTGATAAGTACTAGAGGTGATCTCGCCAGAACCTACCACATAGGCAGCGCCTTCACCTGTGGTGACACTCGCCACGGTCGCACCGTTAGCACCGGCAGAAGCTGAGATACCCAGACTTGTTGATCCATCAGTGCTTTTAGCGGTGATGACAATATTATCATCAGCATCAATACTGACCTGCACATCGCCGGCTGTATAAGCATCTGCAGCACTAAAACCTGCGTTCGCAACAGCTAGGTTAGCATCAATGCTAGCCTGTAGGTCCGCGACAAGAGTAGCACCATCCGATGAAATACCGGTATTGGTGAATGTCACATCAACCCCGTTGTAGGTCAGGTTAAACGAAATATCATTGGCTGCGATCGCACCAAATGCACCTGTACCATCAATCTCATCACCAGCACCAGCAAGTTCACCTCCAGCAATTTCGACGACCAGCGATGGTCCTTTAGGACTACTGTCAGTATCTAACGTAATAGTATCGTTGGTGATCGTACCGTCGTTATTGTAAGAAATATCAAACGACAGGTTGTCTCGATCTACCAGAGAGCCACTATCACCTGTTTGGAAACTGGTGACCGTGCTATTAAAGTCAAATCCGAAATCTGGCGTTGTGCCTGCAGATAGGGTTACCTGGGCCGCTTCAGTTCCACCGTCACCGGTGGCAACAAGACCGACAGCACCATCTAGATCCAGTGCATCAGAACCAGCATTGGCAACTACAGCTGTAATTTCCAGACTCTTCGCAGAACCTTTTGGTCCAGTTTCAAAGACGAGCTCATTGTCATCAAAGCTGACGAGAATTTCACCGGCACCAAAGGCTGTATCAACCGCCGTTTCGATAGCACTTAACACTTCAGCTTGAGTAGCATCTGTGACCCCAGCCTGGGCTGCAGTTGAGATAGTGAGTGCTTCGCCATTATCAAGCGAGAGTGAAAACTCAATTGCACCAGCTGCAATCATATTGATGCCGGTTGAGCCTGATGTTGTATTACCTCCAGCGCCAGTACTTAAGACCGCTGCCGCTGCAACACCTGTTTCAAAGGCAATGGAGGTTTCTGATTCTGAACCGGCTGTGTAGCTGTTACCAGAACTGAAGTAAACAGCAGCTGCATTGACTTCGCCAACTGTTGTCGCATTTGCACCGTTAGTACTAATGGTGCCATTACCTTCTGAATCATCAAGTGAGAAGCCTAAGACTTGTGCGGCAATATCATCAGTTACGGCCCCTGCTCCAGCGATGTTAGAAATTTCTACCGTACCTGCTTCAGCAGTGTCACGGGACAATACCACTTGATTGTTTGCGTCTACTGAAGCCGTAACACCAATTGTAGTGCTGGCTGCAGCGATTGCTGCGTTGACTGCATCAGCAACTTCGCTCGCATCAGAAAGCGAATTGAGAGATACATCGCCATCCAATCTAACGGATACTGTTTGCGCCGATTGAGATTCGGCATCAGCGATAGAAATATCGAAAGAAATTCGATTGCTACTATCGATGACTGTTCCACCAAGGCCAGAAGTATCAGCCGCAGATGCACCTGTTACCGACGCAGCAACCGCATCAATTACAGTGTCTTCAGAAATCAAGTCTGAACCTGCACCAACAGAGCCATCAGTAACACCCAGCGCTGTGGCAACTGCTGCTCCTGTGGTCGTGCCATTTGTCGCAAAGTTACTTACCGTCAAGGAACCCGTTTCAGCGGAGTCTCGAGCAAGTTGTAGATTGCCGTCACTGTCCACGCTGGCCGTAACCGCAATAGAACCATTGATCGATGCGTTAATGGCATCAGCGAGGTCTTGGGTAGAGTCGCCAGTAAGGTCTTCATTGACGCTAACTGTAAAAGTACCATTCTCAGACGCACTTACAGCATTGCTAATCGTGACGTCAAATTCGAGCGCGTTTGCTCCGGAATAGTTGCCTAAAGTACCTACGCCTGTACTCGTAACAGTCGCTGCAACGGCTGGCGTGTCGAACTGTGGTTCTACAACAGGTGCGCCGTCTTCGGATGTTCGAACCGTTGACGCTACCGCCGCCGTGTTCGAAGTATAAGTTCCAGCTACTAAGCCTGAATTAGAGATATCACCGGTGCTCTCGGAAATTACAATCGCACTCCCGGAAGTTTTTGCACTTAAGGTATAACCACCGGAAGTCGTCTCAGCACTAGTCAAACCCGTGCTAGCGGCAGAGACAGTACCTGATGAAAATTCCAGGCTAATGTTACGTCCGTCTGCGGCTTCAAGGTTTACACCACCGAAACGAGTGCCTGTATCCACAGCGGTAACACCTGTTTCGCCACTTCGAGCGTTAATGGCCGCAACAATACCTGATCGGTCAGCGGACTCATCCACATCACCGGTTGCTACCGCGATTGATACACCGTTTAAGGTAATAGAACCGGTTGTAGCTCCGCTACCACCAGTGGCTTCATTCTGCACACTACCTGCCGCAATATTGGTAAGCACTTCGGCAATTACACCGGACTCATCACTCGCGCGGTTAATGGCAGCTACTTTAGAAATCGCACTTGATGGCGAGTCAGAAAAAGAAGAAGTATCGTCAGATGCAACAGATGGCCCTACAACGGCGCCATTAATGACCAGGTCACCATTTGCTAGGCCTGCATTTGAACCGATGGCGCTTACACCAGCAGTTCGACCACCACCAAGATTGGAGGCGGTAAGTTCGGCTATACCGAAACTCACAGTTTCACCAGCGTTTGCACCTACCTGGAAAGAAGCGGCAAAATTACCGTCCAACAAGTTAGTACCGTTGAAGTCAGTTTGCTCACCCGTTCGAGTGATCTCTGAGATCAACTGCTGTGCTTCAGCGTTCAATGCTTCTCGGTCAACGTCAGAGTTAGTGGCGTTAGAAGACTGCAGCGCTAGTTCTCGTAGACGCTGTAATGAACTTGTAATTGAATCCAGCGCACCTTCCGCTGTTTGTGCGAGGGAAATACCGTCACCAGCGTTTCGAATCGCCACAGATAAACCTCTGATCTGTGATGAGAAACGCGTGGAGATAGCAAGTCCGGCCGCATCGTCCTTTGCACTATTAATCCGAAGACCCGACGATAACCGTTCCAGAGCAGTTCTGTTAGCAGACTGCGAAGAGTTCAGGTTACGTTGAGCCGTCAGAGACGCAATGTTTGTATTAATAATTTGAGGCATGGTTTCTTACTCCATTGGTCAGCACGCATGTGCAACCGTTTGCTCAGTTAATCCAAGTACCTCCTAACAAACAAAACGAAGGAAGTACTACAGCTCAATGACTAATAACGACTGCCTTGATAATTCCTTTAATCTTTTTAATCGATTTTTTTGACTGTCATGCCAGGGTGACACTTGAACGCCAGAACTCGGCTATTTGAAGAGTGGGAATCGGGTCAATTAATTGACCGATATCAGGCAAAGTCTGATTCCCTGTCTATACTTAACTATAGGTATCGGCAGGAAATCGAAATCTTGATTAAAGAAAACCCAGATTTATCCATGGAATGGACAGACGCTGAGCTCAATGAGCAGGTGTCTCAATGGCAATCAATCACCGACATTTCTTCAACCATCTCAAGGCTGGCAGATAGCGCCAGCTGGGATGATCTGTTAGTTCTCGCGGATACCCGCCAGGCATTGATTGATCAATTCTTTGAGTCACCTATTTGTGTGGTGTTATTCCAACAGATACTGATTGATCTGGCTGAAATTCAGACCCAGCACAAACAGGTACTGTCCCGTGTCGAACAGGGACTAGAACGGAATCAAGCTAAAGAACATGCCTTAAAAGAAAGCCGGGCAATCATCGCCAACAACGCTCAAGTTCCCCAACACACTATTAGCCACTAGCTCGACAATCACGATCACAGGAAGGAACCTATGAACGTTACATCCCCGATCAGCGAACCATTCTTAGCAGCACAGATACTAGAAGCGCAGAACTTGATGCGCGCTGAACAATTCAGCGCAGCCGTGGAGTTTTTGACACCCGTTGTTAAGGCTATCCGATTCGACCCGGCAAAGCCGGCAGAGCTATTCGCTTTGTTGCTAATGGCGGATGCTCAACGGTTTAAAGGCCTACCCGGTGACGCTTATCAAAACTATGTGATTGCCTCTGAGTTAGACCCAAAGCAATTGAGCCGATTGCAAAAACACATTTTGCGTTGCGTATCCGAGATGCAGGAACCCATCGTTTCGCCGACCTTTGAAAAGCATCTAATCGAGTATTTCAACAATCCCGCGTTGGATAACACAAGCGTAGATCGCATCAGCATTAAACTATTGAAACAGAAGTTTCAGTTGGAGAAAGACGACGCTCAGCTAGAATTCTCCGAGATTATTGCGGATCCCTTCTTACCCCATGCAATCAGTCATCTGATACTAGCCGACCCCCATGTTGAAATATTTCTCAATCAGTTGCGCAACCAGGTTTTTACCCTCGCCCTTGAAAGCGATTTGATTGAAGAATTGCAAGGGATAGTCATCGCTCTTGCGGAGCATGCTGAACGAGTCGAGTATGCGTTCTCTGTGACGGACTCAGAACGAGTTGTACTTCTCGGAATCAAAACACTACTCGAAACCGAAGTTCACAATGAGTCGCAGCTACAACAGCACCTGGGACCTTTAATGCTGTATGCAATGTTCGAATCTATTGGCAATCTCTCGTTCTGCCGCGAACTTAAAATCTCGAATATCCAGGAGTGGCCAACAGCCATTCAGCCGTTGTTAAAAAAGACACTGATCGACCGAACAACTGAGCAAGAACTTGGCGGCTCCATCACTCAACTTGGCGCCATCATTCGAGATGTCTCGAAGGCCGTTATGAATCAATACGAACAAAACCCTTATCCTCGCTGGGAGCACATTTTTATTACGGACAAAAAAGTCCGGTATCTGGAAATGTTCCCTACCATCAAACCGGCCACCCGGAAGGCCAAAAAATTCAGCAAGTCGATTGATTGCCTGATCGCTGGAGCTGGTACCGGCAAGCAACCTCTTTGGTTGGCGGCAAACTGCCAGGACATCAAAATCCTAGCACTGGATCTAAGCCTCCCCAGCTTATCCTATGCAAAGCGACAGGCGATCGAGCTAAAACTCGACCAGCACGTTGAATTTTGCCAGGGTGACATTCTTGACCTCGAGGCAGTCGATAGAAAATTCGATGTCATCGAATGTTCCGGCGTACTCCATCATATGGAGGACCCTGAAGCAGGCTTAAAAATACTGCTGAAACGGCTTCGCAGCGATGGCTTACTTCGTATCGGACTATATAGTCGCATTGCCAGAGACAAGATTGGCGTGAATAGTGCGAGAGTCGACAATCCTGCCGCGACATTAGAGGACATTCGGACAACCCGGGCAGACCATATAGACACTGAGGCAAACTTAGCAAAAACATCACGGGATTTTTACACGGCATCTGAATGTCGCGACCTGCTCTTTCACGTCCAGGAGCACCAATTTGATATACCTCAAATCAAAAGCTTACTGGATCGAAATGACCTCGACTTTCTAGGTTTCAGCCCCTTGAGCCCAGGCGTGGACGAGGTCTTTCGGAATAGATTTGGCCCCAAAGCAGATTTTTTGGACCTGGATAATTGGCATATCTTTGAACAAGAAAACCCTTATGTTTTCAAAGGGATGTACCAGTTCCATTGTCAAAAGTGTGGCTGAGCTGAACCGAAACTGAACGACTCTAGAAATTTTTCTCGGGGAAGAGAACATTTTGGGGACTATGCCTGTCTTATTAAGTAGTCCTAACTCTTCCGAAACAGCAGTAAAGGTAGAGTCTTTCATGGCCGGCGCCCTGTCGGCCTTTTTTTTGACTATATTTAGTTAATCGTCAAAATTTTTCAGGACACCTGCTTTGATCATCACACCGGAGTTGCTCGGGCGATTTTCGCCCTTCCATTTGCTTGCCCACACAGCATTAGACGAAGCCTGTCATTCCGCGAGCCTTAAAAGTGTACCAAAGGGTAAGATGCTATTTAAGCGTGAAGACCGTCGGGAGGCCTGCTGGTGGTTAGCCAGTGGCAGTATTGATCTTGTGGATGCCGCATTCACGACTGCACATTTGTCGGCGGATGACCCCGAGGGCAATCGTTGCCTTGAGGAAGGCGATCACTATCAACACACTGCCATCGCAACCGCTGACTGTCATTTTCTACGGATGGATCAGGACACACTTGATCTCATCATGACCGTGGATCAGGCGGCAGAAGATCAAGATATGGATGATGACTGGATGTCCAGGCTGTTGGGTTCTCGATTATTCGAATTTATTCCACCCGCCAATATTCAAGCATTGTTTCAGAACTTTTCACCGGTGAACTACGACAAAGGGGACGAGGTGATCCATCAGGGCGATGCTGGCGACTACTTTTATGTCATCAAAGAAGGTCAGGCGAGTATTGACCGCACAGATGCTGACGGCACGGCTCACCTCGCCAGGATGGGTCCTGGAAGTTTCTTTGGCGAGGACGCCCTCATCAGCGACAAGAAACGTAACGCCACCATCACCATGTTGACCCGGGGTGTACTCATGCGCCTGGGAAAACAGGAATTTAATCACTTACTGGTCAAACCGGCGTCGGAATATGTCACCCTTGATGAAATAAGAAAGGTGATTGCCGGGGGGGAACAGAAGATCAGCCTGATTGATGTTCGGCATCCCAGCGAAATTGAAGTCGAAATACTAGAAGGCACCACTAATATTCCCCTGCAAGTTTTGCGGGATCAAGCTGCAAAACTGTCTCCGGATACGGTCTACGTGGTTGCAACCCCCGGTCGCCGGGCTGAACTCGGTGCCCTATTGTTAACTCAAGCGGGATTTGACAGTTACATACTCCAACAGGAATGATGCGCCCTCGTATTTAGTCATAAAAAAGGGCCGCCCCCATGGGAACTCACAACTTTCTGGTCGAACGCAGCAATCTTGCCAATACCTCCATTGAAGCCACGACAAAACCTTCCCTCGAATCAGGCCAGGTCCTGATTCGAGTTGAACGCTATGCACTTACCGCCAACAACATTACCTATGGTGTAGCCGGCGACATGATTGGTTACTGGCAATTTTTTCCTGCCAGTGGCGACCTGGGCCGCATTCCCGTCTGGGGAATTGGTACCGTGGTTGAAAGCCAATGCGCGGAAGTCGAGCCTGGCACGCGATATTACGGCTACTACCCTATGTCCAGCTTCCTTGTCATCGAACCGAAAAAAGTCAACGACCGCGGACTATTTGACGGTGCCGAGCATCGCGCAGCCCTGCCTCCGACCTACAACCAATACAGCTTGATGACAGCCGAAAACGGCTACCCAGCGGCACAGGATAATCACCAGATGATTTATCGGCCGCTGTTTACGACCGGATTTGTACTGGACGATTTTTTTGCCGACAATGACTTTTTTGGCGCAAAACAAATCGTGCTCTCCAGCGCCAGCAGTAAAACATCCTTCTCAATGGCTTATCTGTTAAAAAGCCGTGGCATCCTTGTAATTGGTTTAACCTCAAAGGGTAACGCCGACTTTGTCACCAATATGGGTTTATATGATGAAGTTGTGACCTATGACAATGTCGCCTCAATGGACGCCGGTGTCGCCACCGCCTATGTGGATATGTCAGGTAACCGCGAGGTCCTCGGGGCAATTCACAATCACTTCAACAGTAATCTGGTTAATAGTTGTGGTGTGGGAATTACGCATTATGACGCCCGGGGAGGCCAGGACCCTAAAACCCTACCGGGGGCTGCACCGAGTATGTTCTTTGCACCTAGCCAGATCCAAAAGCGCCATGCAGAGTGGGGAGCCGAGAAATTTCAAGGCCTGTTAGCGGAAGCCTGGGCACGATTTATCGCTGATGTTGACCAGTGGGTGACCATCATTGAGAGTGACAATGTCGAAGGCACCTATCGAACAGTGCTGGAAGGTGCTGCGCCAGATAAAGCTTACATTGTCGTGAACGCTGAATAATTTTTTACTACAGAGAATTAAAAAGCGATAGATTCGATATTCGCGCAAAGCTCTGCTGCGCAGCTTCAAGCACAAAAGTCTCAAGGCTGAGGCGACTTACCGCCTCGGCAAAATCAACATCCTGTAGCTGCGATAATACGTCCTGACTAACAAGGTCAACCTGCTCGTGCAATGACTGGGTACTCTCAAGGGTATTCAGTCTTGCACCGACCTTACTCTGGGCTTCGAGAATGCTGGTTTGGGCATTGTCGATATTAGTTAGACTCGCAGAAACCAGATCAATCACCTGTTGTTTACCCAGTGGACTATCATCGAAACTTCTAAACCCTTCCACCATGCGACCTAAGGTTGTCAGTACACTTTGCTGGGAGGAAGACTCAATAATAAAACTGTCTCCTGGATCCGGTGTGCCCGTTATTCTGACGCCAATTCCCTGGAAGACAATCTGATCTCCCGATACAAATCGTTCATTTTGCAGGCCCTCAATCACCCGATTGTCCGAAGAGCGGCGCACGGTGTAATTGAGCCCCGGCGGTGAAATCAGATCCGCAGCACCAAATTCTATATAGGCATCTTCCGGATAAAATGCATCAAAGGTCTCCTGATCCAACACCTGTCCAACGGTGATATTCGCCGGTGGAACAGCCGTGTTACGGGGGTTATTGGTTGTGACAAAACTTTGCGAATCGGAATCAACTTCTTCAAAAAGTGCCTTGCCTGAATCCCGGGATGCGATATAGGTTGTCGCGCCTATTTGAACAAGCCGCTCTCCTTCATCACCCTGAAATTTGTAACCCCCACCCCCACCGTCTACAAAAGGCTGGGTATTGCCTTTGTAACCGGCAAAGATAAATTCTCCGTTAGCATCCTTGGTATTAAATAGCCCGAGGAGTTCGCCCAGGCGGATATTCACTTCTTCCGCGAGAAACCCACGATCTTCCTGACTTAAAGAACCGTCACCCAGTTGAACGCCAATTTCCCTGACCCGCTGCAGAACGTCTGAGGCACCGGTCAATACAGAATCCTCAAGGGATAAGCGGTTTGTGACCGATATGATGTTTCGCTGATATTGCTCTCTGGACACAATTTCCTGATTAAGCTGCAATATACGAGTCGCCGCAACAGGGTCATCTGAGGGGCGGAGAAACTTCCGACCACTCGAAATCTGCGCCTGTGTGTCATTCCCCGCATTGCTCACCCGCTGAATATCAGCAATGCCCCGGTTGAACGTTTGAATGGTCGTAATACGCATGAATGATCTACCTGAATGATCTACCTGAATGTACTAAGCAATGTATCGAACAAGGTTCTCGCTACGGAGATGACCTGGGCTGAAGCGTTATAAGCCAACTCGTACTTAATCAAGTCCGCGGCTTCTTCATCGAGGCTAACACCGGAAATAGCGTCCCGGGCAAGCTGAGATTGAAGCAGTAAAGCCTCACTGGCTTCTGCATTCACCTGGCTCTGTGCTGTTCTTGCACCTACAACTTCAACAAGTCGACCATAAGAATCCTGCATGGTGACACTCGAGCCTTCGAGAATTTTTTGGGTTTCAATTGCCGTCAAGGCAAGGCCATTACGATTATCGGAAACGCCATCCGTGTTGAACTCAACCACAAACTTATCGCCGGCCTGGGCAATACCATCAATTGTAATTTGGTAACCAAGATAAGTGCTGCGAGCTTCGGGATTTGCGGTAAACAGATTACCGGTTACCTGGGTCGCACTAGAGCCAAGACTGACACCCTCCTCCATGACCACATCTAACACACCACCGACGGTGACTTCATTTCTCACTTCCGCGCCGACGGAACTGTCAGGTGTCAAACCCAGGGCGAGGTTCAAGCCGGGAGACACATCGATGATTTGAATATTGGCGTCTGCACCCCGGGTACTTGTCGTAAGGCTTATCTGGCCCTGGAGATCCATCGAGACAACAATGTCACCGTTACTAATATTTGATGCGTCAATTTTTGTTTGTAACTCACGCACCACATCGGAACCCAACACCTGATTGCCACCGAGGAATATCTCCTCGGTTGTACTACCGTTCACATTGAGACTCAGGCGGTATGGACCACCAAGCGTAAAATCGTAACCCGCGGAAACGTCCGCGGTGCCCGTGAGTTCTGCAGGTGTACTACCACCCGCACCACTAATCGGCAGCGTACCGCCGAATTCGTCGGTTAATAGGAATCGGTCACCGGCATCACCTCGAACCCCAACGGTAATGTCATCCCCGGCAATTGAGGTCAACACAAGCGTCTCACCATCACTTCTCGCCGAAATCCCAGCGAGGGCAAACTGATCATTTGCCGCAATCAGATCTGCGAGATAGTTCGGTGACAGCAACTCGGGTTCGTTCAGGTCCGCCGGATTATTTAAGGTAATGCCGTTGATGGTAATGACCATCGGCAGCACACTGTCTTCGGAATTTTCAAATTCTGACAAACTCACTGTGGTCACAGCACTGGCGGTAACGCCTGTTAATGCGTTCAGCCCCCGGGCAATTGAAGACGCCGGGTCTCCAGCCGCAACTTCAATGGATGGCTGAACACTAACAATACCGGTATTCGGATTTACACTGGTAATTGTTATGGTCTCGTTGGCATAACCATTGGTTGTTGTTTCGATCGGCGCTAACGAGACATTATTCGGTAAGCGACCGGCCAACACGCCATCGCTGGTGACCGAGGTTTGTCCGGCCGATGACGGCAGCATCTGATTCTGAATGCCAGGGGTAAATCGTTGGTTACGCAGAGGTGGAACTAGATCAACGGGTTTAGCTGGATTTGTGTTGTCCATCACATTGTAGGTTTCTGGGCTGGTAAACACGATCACCAGCGGCGGAGCCAGTTCACCAGGCACATCAAAGGATGGCGTTGTGACGTCAACCGCCTGGGTTGAGACAATCTTGGCTGAACCGTTATTACCTAAACTCGCCTGACCACTTATGGCCGAGGCCACCGCCAGTCGCTCCGGGCGTTCAATTTCCACCAGAATATCTCTGCCGCCAAATCGAGTGGGCTGCACCAAAAATCGGTCACCTTCCTGGATAGCGCCCTGCTCAACATTGATGACAAATCCTTCCGCTTCAATGGTGTCCGGCAGTGCGCCGGACAAGATGCCTTTCTGAACCGTTTCACCATCACGACTCAGGACATAACGCTGACCACCCGGCCCTGGGAACGACAGAACATAGTCGGACTCCGTCAGTTGATTGGTATCTGAGATGGTGACACTCAATTGGGTCTCGTTGCCGGACCGATTGTCCTTGTCCGCCTGCACTCTGGCCCGGGTATTTTGCGCTGAGTTGATGTCCGCAAAAAAAAGCCCGCCAAATAATCCATCCAGATCAAGACCCAGCGCGTGCTGCTTATTCACACTATCGGCAATGGTTAAGGCAATACGACCAACACTGTTTATCGTCTGATCTAAAATCTGATCCCGAAAATTTAGAATGCCCCCCAACTGACCACCTGTAATCAATTGGGTTACCGTCTGCTGGACATTGCCACTGACAAAGGCAAGATCCTGACGAAACGGATCCGTTTCACCGGGCACGGCCTCTAGCCGACTTGCCCGATCGCCTACCACCAGCCCTTGACCACTACCAATAAACACATCAACGGCGTTTTGTTCTTTTGCTACAACATTGACCGAAACAAGTTCCGACAACTGTCGTAACAACTCATCCCGTCTATCCAGCAAATCGTTGGGCGCAGAGTTCTGGCCCCGGCCAGAAGCCGCTACAATGTTTTTGTTCAGGTCGGCAATACCCTGGGCAAGACTCGATACTTCACTGGCGATGGTATCTAGTTGCTTGTTCAAGGTGTCGTTGTGTTGTTCCAGCCGGGATTGAACCGTACTAAACCTTTGTACCATGCCTTCTGCTTCACTAATCACAAGCTGCCGAACGGGTACAGAGGTGGGATCATCCGCTGCGGCGTGTAACGATCCAAAAAAATTCTGGATCCCAGGCGCAAGCCCAGTTGTCACATCCGCCAGCAAAGAGTCAATTTGTTCAATGTTATTGGAGAAGGATTCCAGCTCCTGATAAACACTACTGTCCAGTCGCAATTGACTGACGGTAAAATCATCTACAACACGGCGGACACCTTCAACCTCAACGCCGCTGCCCTGATACCCCGCACCGGAAAACTGGGGGGTGGTTGCAGCTTGATCAACGGTCTGACGACTGTAGCCCGGTGAGTCCGCATTTGAAATGTTATGACCAACGGTACGCAGCGCTGCTTGATTCGCCAATAAGCCACTTACACCAATGTTTAGAAGTGATGCCGATGACATACTATTCGCTCCTCATGGTCAGGTGGGTGCTCTTTAAGTCACCTAATACCCTGGCAATTTTTTGACCGTAGCGGGGATCAGTTGCGTACCCGCCCTGCTCCAACCCGGCCGTAAAGTCTTTAATGGTTTGCGCGCCCGCGACACCGTTATATCGATCATTGCCTTTGATCAAGGCGGCATAGTCGCGAAGGGCTGATTCGTAGTCGGGATACACCTTAAATTGGCTGCTGACCTTTGCGGCAACACCGGACTCAACTTCAACTGAATCGATGCTGACGGTTGGGCCTTGCCAGGCCGAATTGGCTTTAATCCCAAACAGGTTATGACTATTAGTGCCGTCCCCGGTAAACATCACGTGCTGGCCCCAACCCGTTTCTAACGCCGCCTGGGACACAATAAACTCTGCTTTGGTATCGAGCGCCTTGGCAGCTGCCTCCGCCTTCGGTAGCAGGGCTTCAACAAATTGCGCGGGCCCATCAAATCCGGCACGACGTTCGGCTGGGAAAATCTGTTTTTCAGAAGCGCCCATCTCTAGCTCATAGCCGGTGGAAGCGGGGCCCGGTGTAAACTGACGCATTAAAAGATCTGCAATACCAAGACCGCCATTTTTACTCAACGATACACTCAGCTTTTCGTCGAGCATGTCTTCATACATTTTGCTTTCGAATGAATTGAAATAGTTTCCCTCACTTAAGGTCCGATTGGCGGAACGCATGGACTTCATCATCATGTTCATAAACAACGACTCAAACTCTTCCGCAACAGCCTTTAGCGCTTCAGGATTGTTGGTTTCTTTTGCCGCTTGCAAACGACCGACTTCCGGGGCCGAGGCAAGCTGATGACTCATGTCCATTCGGCTTTCAAGGGCAAAACTCATCAGATAACCACCAGCTCAGCTTTTAATGCACCGGCTTGCTTTAAACCTTCCAAAATTGCCATCAAATCCCCCGGCGCTGCGCCCACCTGATTCACCGCGGCAACAATATCCTCGAGGGAAACGCCGGGATTAAAGTGGAACATGCGATTGTTTTCCTCCTCCACGTCGACTTCCGATTGAGGCACCACAACGGTTTCACCTTCACCAAGCGCATTGGGCTGACTAACACCGAAGGACTCTGAAATTGTCACCGTCAAGCTGCCATGGGTTACCGCCGCCGGAGACACCTCAACGTGCTGACCAATAATGATGGTGCCGGTGCGCGAATTAATGATCACCTTGGCGGCCGCTTCACCGGCTTCCACCTGGAGGTTTTCTAGGACCGAAAGATAAGAAACACGTTCGTTTGCGCTAATCGGCGCACTGACTCGAACGGAACCGCCATCGAGGGCGTAGGCAACATCTGGACCAAGCAATTCGTTAATCAAATCTGAAATACGCTTTGCCGTGGTGAAATCTGGCTGATGCAAATTGAAGGTCAGGTCGCCCTGCATAAAGCCGGAAGGCGGTTCTCGCTCGACCATCGCACCGTTTGGAATTCGCCCAACACTCGGTACATTCACGGTTATCGATGAGCCATCAGACCCCTCGGCGCCAAAGCCACCCACCACAAGATTACCCTGTGCAATCGCGTAGACATTACCGTCAATACCTTTCAGGGGTGCAATCAACAATGATCCACCACGAAGGCTCTTCGAGTTACCAATAGAGGACACCGTAATGTCGATCGTTTGGCCGGGCTTTGCAAAAGCAGGTAGATCCGCATGAATCGCAACGGCAGCGACATTCTTGAGCTGAGGTGTAATACCGGCCGGTGGCGTGATGCCAAACCGTTTCATCATGTTGTTGAAGGTTTGAATTGTAAATGGCGTCTGGGTCGTCTGGTCACCGGTACCATCTAGTCCAACCACTAAACCGTAACCGACCAGTTGATTGGAACGCACGCCGGCAATGCTCGCCATGTCTTTGAGTCGTTGTGCTTGAACTGGAAAAGTCACCAGACAAAATAACAATGTCGCGATAATTGTTTTATTAAGGTCGATCATAAAAACTCCCGAGGCCACTGTTAGATACCAAACAAGGGGTTAACAAAAAACTTTGAGAACCATCCCATTTCGTTACTATTGGCCAACGTACCCTTGCCACCGTAACTAATTCTGGCGTTGGCCATTTTGGTTGAGTCGATGGAATTGTTTGAGTCAACGTCTACCGGCCGGATCAATCCAGAAATGCGGATAAACTCATCTCCTTGATTGAGTCGCATCCACTTTTCTCCGCGAACCACAAAGCTTCCATTCGGTAATACTTCGGCTATCGTGACCGCAATGTTGCCGCTTAAACTATTACTCTGATCACTGTCAGCGCTGCCGGAAAACTCAGACTCACTACCAAAATCCGTCAAACTCAAATTGTTTGCCGGTGGGACGGTGATGCGTTTACCCAAAATAGTCGGTTCAGCCATAGACGTGTTGCTGTCTTTGTTGAGTGAGGTTGAGGCCGACTTGGATGATTGGGTCTGTTCGTTTAGACGGACATTAATGATGTCGCCTACCCGCCGTGCAACAGCGTCATCGTAGAGTGACGTATAGCCACTGGTCGCAAATAAACTTCCGCTTGTTTGGGGCGCTGGAACCGCTGACACAGGATATTTCGGCGCGTAGAAGGGATCGTCCTGCATAGGTTGCTCAAGCCCCTGGCAACCCGCCAGTACCATGCTCAAGCCTACAATAAATATCTTCTTAGCCATCTCTGCCTCCTGCTGCGACGCGGCAACATTGCCGGTTACGCTCAATTTTTCCCGCGCAATGGGCAATTTCTTGCCACTTATCTCGCGAATTTCTTTTCTATCGAGGTAAGAGCAGGATTCGGGCCAACGTTGGCTGGCTGTGCTTTATATCGGCTAGTAGATTGGCTTGTAGAACGTCCTGCGGGTGCCTTAGTGAAGCGTGCTTATGGACAATGGCTGTGATACTTTTTTGGGTTCAATCTACGGACAAGGTACCCCATGGGCTTTTGGCAGGATATGTTGGATGGCTACGTCAATGGCACCACTCCTGAACCCCTCGCAAACCAAAAGTTGGGGCTAGGCACTCTAGATGCATGGCATCCCGGCCATGTGTCGAAACGCTGGACGGTAGACCCTGAGCTGTTTCACGGTCGTGCGCTATTTGGTGGATATATTGCCGGTCTCGCAGATCAGGTGCTGGGCCTGGCCGCCATGACTGTCCTTGAGGATGGCGTCTTTTTTGGTACCACGGATATGACCATTCATTATCTTGCACCGGTCACCGGCGGTGAACTCCGCATTGAAGGGTCCGTCGTCAAACAACGCAAGAAATCGATTTTTGTCGAGTGCTGCTTCTATCTTCAAAATGACCTGGTGGCCAAAGCCTCGGCTACCCAGGTGCTCTATGAACAAAAAAAACCAGCGAACTGAACAACTAGATGTATTTACAGATTCTGACTCACAAACTGCAGCATCTGGTCTGCGGTTGAAATCACTTTAGAATTCATCTCGTAGGCCCGTTGGGTCGAAATCATATTCACCAGTTCTTCGACCACATTAACATTCGAATTCTCCAGCGCACCCTGCTCAACCGTGCCTAATCCGTTAAGCCCAGGAGTCCCTTCCTGGGGGGCACCGCTGGCAGCGGTCTCACGAAACAGGTTGCCACCGACGGCTTGCAAGCCGGCGGGATTGACAAAATCGACCAATTGAATGTTACCGATCTCCGTGGGGTTAACGTCTCCTGCTAATTGGACCGACACCGTACCATCGGATCCAATCGTGACGGACTGAGCCGCTTCTGGAACTGTCATGGCGGGCTGGATCGGGTCACCTTTGGCGGTCACAATCTGGCCGTTGGCATCCAGATGAAACTGGCCGTCCCGGGAATAGCCAAGCGTTCCATCAGGTAGTTGTACCTGGAGAAAACCCCGCCCGTTAATTGCCACATCCAGGGCATTGTCGGTAATTTGAAGATCACCGGTGGTAAACACCTTTTGTGTCCCGGCAGCTCGGACCCCGGTACCCAGTTGTAATCCGGAAGGCAGTTGGGTTTCCTGGGATGCCTGGGCACCTGGCTGCTTTTGAATTTGATAAAGCAGATCCTGAAAAACCGCGCGGTCTTTCTTAAAGCCCGTGGTGCTGACGTTGGCCAGATTGTTCGAGATGGTTGTCAGCGCAATATCCTGAGCGCTCAATCCCGTTTTACTTACCCATAGTGCTGATAACATCGAGTTCGCCTCTTTAGTTAACCTGCAGCAATCGAGCTGAGGTCTGGTCGTTTTCTTCTGCGGTCTTCATCATCTTGACCTGCAATTCAAATTGTCGAGATAACGCTAAAATTTCTGTCATTTCCGATACGGCATTGACGTTACTGGTTTCTAAAAAGCCCGAGGACAATTGAATGCCCGGCGCCTCTGGCTCCAGCAAACCATCATTGCGGCGAAACAGACCGTCGGGGCCTTTCGAAATGTTTGCTGTGTCGGGGTTAACAAGCTTTATTCTGTTTACCTGGTTTAAAGCTTCCGGTGTCTGCCCCTGGCCCCGGATGGAAACCGTGCCGTCGGCTCCAATCTCGAGTTTTTCAAATGGTGGTATGACAATGGGTCCACCATCACCCAGAATCGGAATGCCGGTGGCGGTTTTTAAGTTACCTAGATTATCGATGATAAGGTCGCCCGCACGGGTAAATGCTTCTTCGCCATTGGGGCCTTCAACGGCAATAAAGCCATCACCTTCCACTGCCACGTCGAGATCACGACCGGTTTCAATTAAGCTGCCGGGACGAAAGTCAGTGCCTGGATTTTCAGTCAGAGAATAGGCTCTGGATGGAAAATGCTCGCCAAAAACCTGCATGCTTCTCGCCTGAGCCAGGTCAGCACGAAAGCCCGTTGTTCTGGCGTTGGCCAGATTATGGGAGTGAAGGGTTTGAGCCTTTGCATTGTGGCTGGCACCCGTCATGGACACATATAGCAGCTTATCCACTGGTCATTACCTCAGGTTCATGATCGTTTGCGTCACCGCGTCGACCGTCTCAATCGTTTTAGCGCTGGCCTGGAAATTACGTTGCGCAATAATCAGGTTGACCAGCTGGTCCGAGAGTTCAACGTTAGAGTCCTCAAGGGCGCCGGAGTTAAGGGAGCCCAATGACGCACTTCTAGGTGAACCCACAACGGGTTCGCCGGACTCAAAAGTTTCAGCCCAACCGCTACCACCGAGGTTCTGTAAGCCTTGGACGTTAGCAAAATTTGCGAGGGCAACTTGACCCAGGACCTGATTTTCTCCGTTGGAATATCGCGCAAAAATAATGCCGGTATCCGCAATATCAAGGCCACTTAGCCGACCTGTTGTAAAACCGTCCTGATCGACACTACTGACGGAAAAGACACTGCCAAACTGAGTTGAACTACTCAGGTCAATGACAAAATTCGAACTGATTGCAGGGTCATTCGGCACTGGAATTTGAGCACCAGCCAAAACGTTGATAGGTGCTAGCGCTCCCGTTGGATTGCCATCTTCATCCGTGGGCACCCAGTTGGTGATATGAATGGTTGGGGTTTCTGAATCGACTAATTGACCTGCCTCGTTAAACTGTAATCGATAGCCCGCTTGGGTCGGCTGGGTATTTTCGGGTGGGGCTGCTGTTAGATCAGGATCCCCGACATCAACGCCGTCTATCTGTACGTACATGGTCCAACGGTTTTGCGCAGAACCTACTTCATCAGCACGATAGGGCTCTTTAACGAAGTACTGAGTCATTACATGGGAGTTACCGAGGCTATCAAAAATCGTTACGGACGTTGCTGAGTTATAGGTTTCCTGATTGGTGGGATCAAAACTGTTAATCTGAAATTCGGTAAAGCTATCTTCATCCAGTGCACCAAATAACGCCGTGCGATCGGGATCAGCATTTGCCAAGGTGACATCCTCATCCAGAATAAAGTCGACGGTGCCGCCAACTGACGCGGCCAAATCGCCACCCACCAGATCCAACACAGCAGGCTGACCATTGGGGCCTTGAACACTGATACTGTCGGTAACGTCCGTGCTATCGATGGTAAATACCAGATCATTACCCAGTGCAGCGGTCACAATAAGATCCCCGGTATTGGCCTCCACTTCCGCTGAGATACCTTGAAAAGAAGGCGAATCATTAATGTCGGTAGCCAGGCTCGCAAGATCCGTTGAGGTAAACCGCACACCGTTTACTGTGATTGCCAGGTTCCCCGTGTTGTTAAGGTAATCCGCAGAAGGCAGCCGTGCGGTGGTTGAAGCGCTGGCACTAACCCCGGCAACATCATTAAATCGTGCTGAAATTTCAGCGGCAGATTCACCGGGCAGGGTAGTGACCGTGGTGGTTACGGGGTTAATCGGATCCGTTGAATTAATCACATCAACCGATTGAACGGGGTAGCCATTATCTACCGCAGCCACGCCGACTTCCGTCACGCCTGTTGATAGATTTAGCACCCGGGCCAGATTATCGGCCGTCACACCAGGATTGGCGGTATTTAGGTTATTCACTGTGATGGTAGATTCTTCACCGGCAACCGACGCAAAAAATTGTAGTCGTCCGGCGTTGTCAGGATCTTCCCGAACATCCACCGCAATATTGGAAATCCGCAGTTCGTCCTGGATATCGGCAATTAAGTCATCCAGGGTCTGGATATCGGTATCCAGTGAAATCGTGACGGGTCCACCGTTATTGGTGGTTGCACCGGCCAGCGAAATATCAAAGGTTGCGGCGGATAAGTTACCGACTTCACCGGTTGTACCGGAAAAGCCACTGGGATCAGGTGTCGCATTAGAGGCACCCATTTGAATTCGACCAAGGGCATTCTCTACATTGGTCTGGGTAACACCGTTACCTAAAGACAGGGCAACCCGGGGGTCAATTTCAATGGTTGAACCTTCACCGGGTACCGTCGAGAAGAACTGCAAAATGCCCTGGCCTGGTCGGGCTGGATCTTCCCGGACATCAAGGCCAATACCGGTGTTGGTCAAGTCATCACGAATGTCGGTGATGAGATCCTGAAGCGTCTGAACATTGCTATCTAACGTAATAATTTGCGTTTGGTTTGCGGTGCCATCAGCCCCACCGCTAAGGCGAATTTCGAAACTAGCAGACGTATTGATACCATCTGCCGCGGTCGCCCCATCCGTCACACCACCCAACACACCAATGATGTCCGCAGCGGTTGTGACTGAATCACCGGCAATGCCTGAAACGAGAAAGTTATCAACGGTGACCGTGGACGATTCACCGGCAACGGTTGCATAGAACTGAAGCAAACCAGCATTGTCGGGATCTTCCTGGGCCCGGACGTCAATTCCAGGAGAGGCAAGACCATCCAATTGCGCATTAATCACTGAGACAAGGGTGTCTAAATCACCGTTGGCAAAGTTCTGTTCTAGATTCAGGGTGACGGTTCGATTGCCACCGACCCCAGATCCGTTTGCTATGGTGACATCAAAGGTCGCAGAGGTCAGAGAACCCGTTGCACCTATTGCACCGGCACCCGCGGCAATATTAGTCGCGCCGTCGGAAACACCCAAAAGGTTTGTGATGTCGTTGGCGGTAGTGTCGGATGTTCCAGCGACAAAGTTATCAACGGTTAAGGAACTGGCAACACCGTCGTCGGTAGAAAAGAATTGTAAACGTCCGCTGTTAGAGGGGTCACTTCGAACATCCACCCCTATACCTGAAGCCACTAACTGATCCTGAATATCCGTGAGCAGTGACTGGAAGGAAGTAATATTGGCGGTCAAATTGATCACGGCCGTACCATCATTGGTGCCACCGGCAACAGTGATATCAAAGGTTGAACCGGAACTTGCACTACCATCTGTAATACCACCGAGGGCCGCTTGGACATCCGCCGCTGTGACACCAACACCACCGGGCACATAGTTATCAACTGTTACCGTAGAAGACTCTCCGGCAACAGCGGCTCGAAACTCAATCAGGCCGGAAGCTGCAGGATTTTCAACCGCAACCACGTCAATACCCGCAAGATCATCGTTGATGTCCGCCAGCAATGTGGTGATATCTGTAATGCTAGTTGTCAGATTAATCGTGACGGTTGTATCACCGTTACCACCGCTACCGTTGGCAATGGTCACATCAAAAGCCGCGTTAGCACCTACCGCGGAAAAGTCGAATGCCGTAACCGGTGCGGTTGCCGCAATTGCAGACGATTTATTCGCGAAGTTAAAATTGGTCGGCGCAGAGAGCGATGACAATGTGGTTGGGCTGTTCACACTAAAGTCATGACCAACCAAAGCCTGGGAACCTGTCACTGCCGTTGGATTATCCACACCAAAATCGAAGGGGGTGATCGGTGAGTTAGAAGTAATGGCGGAACTACTGTTGACGCTAAAATCAAAAGGTGTTGGCGCGGCGGAAGTTGCAAGAATTGAAGGCGTATCTAAGGCAACGCCACCCTGGGCTGCGCCAATTTGTGGACCGAGGGAAGAAATTGTCGTACCAAATTGTGCGAGGATCGGAGCTTCAGCATCGAGATTAACCTGAGAATTAACAGCGGTGGTTTGCTGTGGTGTGAGGTTGCCGGTTTCGATAAACACATCACCCAGAATCCCGCTGACGGTACCCTGCTCATTTGCTGAGAATCCCTGCATTCTCGAGCCGTTGTTATTAACGATGTAACCGTCCTTATCGAGACCAAAAATACCAGCGCGAGTATAGGTAGTGGTTCCTTCGCTATTGAGGATAAAAAATCCCTCACCATCAATTGCAACATCCAGACTGTTGCTGGTGAAACTAATGCTGCCCTGGTCAAACTGTTGGGACACGGTACCTACTTGCACGCCCGAGCCAACCTGCTGCGAACCATTGCCTAGCGCATTAGAAGAATACACATCGGCAAACTCTGTCCTTGATTGTTTGAAACCCGTGGTACTGGCATTAGCAATATTGTTACCGGTGATCTTCAGATCGTTAGACGCTGCTCTAAGTCCGCTTAAGGCTGTACTAAATGGCATATTGTGTTCCTCGTATCAAATTCGTGTGCTTAGAGAATTTCTTCAACATCTAGAAGTGCAATCGGCCCCTTGCCTTGAATGTTCAGCAGGACACTTCGGTCGGGGTTAATGCTAACGCTGTCTACGTTGGCCGAAAGTGAGATATCTATTTGCTCCTCGGTAGAGCCGTTATTACTCACAGCCTTAAAGAAGTATTCACCGGCGGAATAAGGCACTCCGTCGTTGTCTTTACCATTCCAGGCAAAGCGGATCTCACCCTGGGCTTGACTCCCGAGGTCAATCTGATCGATCAAAACGCCGGCGCTATTAGAAATATCGAGCTTAAGATCCGTTGTACTGTTATCCAGCTTAATTGAACCCGTCACCTCACCCTCCGGTGCAAGGAAGCTGCTATCAGTCTTAACATGTACCGTTCTACCGACGAGTGCAGAAGCTTGCAGCGCTTGGCTAGATTGCAGACTGGAAGACATCACCTCCACCGTGCTGTTTAAATTATCGATGCCCTCGACGGAACTAAACTGAGCAAGTTGCGCAATAAAGTCGCCATTTTCCTGGGGGTTTAGCGGGTCCTGGTTATTTAGCTGGGCCACCATCAATTCGAGGAACGCGTTTTTATCAAGCTCCTTGTTCTTTTCCTGGGTCTTAATCGCCAGGTCTTGAACCACTGAATTTGTTTGTACTGAACTTATTTCACTCATGTTTGCTTCTCGCCTCTCAGCTTAATAAGGACTACTGACCCAGGGTCAATACTCGCTGGGCCATTGTTTTTGCTGTATTCATTAACTCGACGTTCATCTGGTAACTGCGTGAAGACGAGATCATATTGGTCATTTCTTCCACGACATTGACATTGGGATAGGTCACATAACCTTCCTCGTCAGCCATGGGATGGTAGGGTTCATAACGTAAATCGTAAGGTGCTTCACTTTCGACAATACCCAGGACACGAACACCGCCATCGGCATCAAACGCACCCTGCTGATCTTTATCTAAAAAGGCATTATCAAATATTGCGGAAAATACCGGATGCCGCGCCTTATAGGTTTCGTTAACACTACTCGCAACTGTCTGGGCGTTTGCCAGATTACTAGCGGTAGTATTCAATCGAATGGACTGGGCGTTCATCCCGGTGCCGGTGATGTTAAATACGTTGTATAGCGACATGATCTACTCCCGGCGCTTAGTTCTGGCCACGAATGGCGCTAGACAGACCTTTAAACTTGCCGTTTAAAAACGTGAAGCTGGCCTGGAACTCGAGGGCATTACGCATGTAGTTGGTTTCCTCAATTTCAGGGTCAACTGTATTGCCATCAAGGGAAGGTTGGAGCGGCGTGCGGTAGAGAAGATCAGAGGATGGCGACGCCAATTTGCCGCCTATGTGTCCGTTGCGCGTGGTGCGAAGCGTGACGCTGGGGCTGGCGACGGACTTCATCGCGTCCGAGAAGCGCATATCCCTCGCCTGGTATCCCGGTGTATCCGCATTGACCAAATTATTGGCGATGACCTCCGCACGCTTGGCGCGGAACTCCATGGCACTTGGGTGAATTCCGAGGGCGTTGGCGAAGCTAATTGTCATGGCTAGTTCCAGATAAAACTGATTCATAGCCTATAGAGCAAAGCCTGTGCCAACAGGTATTATTGTTTTATTTCAATTACTTAGGGTTTTTTGATGCTTGCCGGAGCGGCAATATACTGCCTGTAGGAATTGCCGCCTGGGCAATAGATAGACCCAGGCGAGGCAAGGATTAGCTGACGGCAACCAGGTCCGCGACCCGTTGGGCAAGTTCGTCAGCTTTAAATTTAGGAAGGAAATCGTCAGCACCGACCTTCTTCACCATATTGAGGTTAAAGACCCCTGAGAGGGAAGTGTGCATCAAGATAAACATGTCCTCGGTACGGGGGTCACCTTTGAGTTCCGCCGTTAAGGTGTAGCCGTCCATTTCTGGCATTTCAACGTCGGAGATAATCATGAAGTAGGCATCCTGGGGTCGCAACCCTTCATCTAGCATACCGCGAATGTGATCCAGGGCTTCTTTGCCATCCTTCTTCTGTTCACTCTCAAGTCCAAGTTGCTCAAGGGCTCTTTGGATCTGCTTACGGGCAACCGCAGAGTCGTCGACAATAAGTACCTTACGGTCCATCTTTTTGTCGTTACCCTGACTATTTGCGATCACATCTTCAGAAACGGTCTGTTGCACAGGTGCAATTTCAGAAATGATTTTTTCTACATCAAGAATTTCAATTAGTAGATCATCGTTGTGGGTGACCGCGGTCAGATAACTACTATTACCGGCCCCTCGGGGTGGCGGTAGAACCGACTCCCAGTTTTTGTTGATGATCCGATCCACTGAATTCACCAGGAACCCCTGAATCTTCATATTGTATTCGGTGATGATGACAAGGGAGTCTTCTGGTTTTTCAATATCCGGCATGCCCACACAGGCACCCAGATCAATGATCGAAATTGAAGAGCCCCGAACATGGGCGACGCCCCGAACAACACGATGCTGTTTTGGCATGTTATACAGGCGTGGGCAGTTCAATACCTCGCGCACCTTAAACACGTTGATGCCATACATCTGTTTGCCCCGGAGCCTGAATAGCAGCAACTCCAGCCGATTTTGTCCCACCAGCTGAGTTCGCTGGTTCACACTTTCCATTATTCCTGCCACTCGACACTCCAGCCTTTATTACAGTCGATTTGAGTTTTATCTCCAGGCTGGCATAACTGTTGCTACCTACTCAGCCTGAGACCCGAAACCGTCGTTGCTTTGACGGTTGCGTAAATCACTTCTTAAAGCATAGGCGATGTCCATGAACCGGCAACTCAAAAACCTGCTTCTGTTAATGATTCTGGCCATCGGTGTCCTGGGGGCATCTAATGCAGCTGCAGCAACGGGCGCTCTGGTTCAGAAGGTAGAGAGTTTTCTGCTCGAAGAGATTGACGAGTCTTACCCCGAGGCCCTGGAAATCAATATCACCGTGCGCCCTCCAGACACAAGGCTTACCATCGAAGATTGCGAGCTTCCGGAATTGAGCCTGCACGGCTCCGATAGAATCCGAAGTCGGGTATTGGTCCGGGCAGAATGTAGTGAAACCTTTGTGTTGCATCTACCGGCGGTGATCGAAATCCACCAGGCTGTTGTCACCACCGCAACGGCGGTGAGTCGCCAAACCCTGTTGATGCGGGATCAGCTAACCACGACCCCCGTCAACATATTGGCGAATCATAGGAAATATTTGTCTGCTATTCCTGAAGCGACGGGAAAAGTCATCACCCGTTCGGTTCGAGAGGGTACGCCACTTACCGCTGGCATGCTCAAAACTCCTGATCTGATCAGCCGCGGTGACAACGTTGTAATTGTGGCCAGCAGAGGCGAGCTCGTAGTTCGGATGCCCGGCGTGGCCATGGCAACCGGCGGCATGAACGAACAAATTAATGTTCGGAATGAATCGTCCGATAGAGTAGTCAAAGGCTGGATAAAAGGTCCAGGGGAAGTGCACGTGCCATTTTAACTTTCCGTAACCAACGCGGTCAAAATGGCCCCTGTAGATGACTTTTGACAAAACGTGAAAATAAATTTCACTTTTTTCTAAAGTGCCGCTCTAGTTGGCCGCTAACCTAAAGTGAATAGAAAGAATATGCTGAATAACCAGCAACCATACATAGCTTATAACGAGGTTCACCAGTCAAATGGTTAACAATATCAATGGCTTAACGCCGACTCAGAACCATACGAGTCGCAGCCGCGAGAAGCCTCAGGGTCCGGAGAAGGCGGTAACTGCCCAGGAATCTCCTCGCCCCAGCGGCGACAAAGTGGATTTGAGTACTGAGGCCAAGCAGCTTCAGGACATCGAAGCCAGCTTGAAACGCTTGCCCGAGGTAGATCAGGAACGGGTTTCCCACTTGAGGGACGCATTACGGGAAGGTAACTATTCCGTAGACCCATCGCGCCTGGCTGCGAAAATCGCTCAGTTCGAGCTAGACATATAAAACAGGAGTATCTCGCATGGATGCGAATCTGGACCCTCCTTACGACATTCAATATCTCGTCAACCGGGACCTTTCCGGCTATACAGAATTACTTGAGCTGCTCCAAAGCGAGAAGCAGCTACTGGTAAATCGAGACTTCGACACCTTTGCCGCTGTATTGGAACGCAAACATGCATTGCTCACGGTCCTCGACGCGCAAACCAAACTTCGCCTAAATCTACTTACCTCACGCAAACTCAGCAGCGATGAAGCGGGCATGCAGGCCTTAATCGAGCAACAGCCGGAGTATGGTCGCGAGACACTCATTGCCAATTGGGCAGATCTGAAAAAAATTGTCATGAAATGTAACCGCCAGAATGAGGTGAACGCCAAGATCGCCCATCGCGCACAAACCACCAGCCGCCAAATTCTTAACATCCTAAAGGGTGCCCCCATCAGCACAAACCTTTACGGCAAAAGCGGCACAGCTAAAGGCAGCGATGCCGGCTTAAGTATTACCCGGGCCTAGCAGCACAACTCTTTCGGGTTCTGCTTGCGCAAAATAGACAAATCGTTAGGGATTTGTTCACTTCTTAATCAATTCACTGCTTCTTTTTATATTTTGGGTTGCGCTTCAAATTGCGCTCTATTAGTTTTGGTACTCCCACACTAACTCCGGAGCCCATGTGCGAGCTACCTGCTGCCTATTCTTTTGTCTCTGGCTGAGTTCTTCCTATGGCATGGATGGAACCAATGGAGTGGATGAAACGACCGACCTTTCCAATATTCCGGCGGAAGTTTTCGCCAGGCTACCCATAGGCGGATATCGGCTGTCCCCTAGTGGTACCAAAATCGCGCACTTTATTCCCTTTGAAGGCCGCAGAGTGCTCGTCATCCAAAACATGGATGGATCTAACCGTCAGTTTGTTCCGCCCTGGGATGAAGAGATTGAACTGGTCAGCTTTTTTTGGAAATCAGACGATGTGATTATCTTCAAAATTCACATGACCCTGGACCGTCAGATTTTCCGAAAGAAAACCACCGAAACCCGCCTATTTAGCTACAACGTGGCTGACCCTTTAGTCCGATGGCTAGGTCAACCGAAGAAGGCCGCCTTTGGCAAGGGCTCAGAAAAATTCAACTCTCAATATGAGCGGGTGGTTGATCGACTCAGCCATGACCCGGAACACATGTTGGTTGAGCTAGATTTTGAGTTGCAAGGCGATGCGACGGTTTACAAAGTTAACGTCAATACCGGTGGCAGGCAAAAGTACCAATCGACACGAAAAGGCATTAACCAGTGGTACGCCGACGCAAATAGCATTATTCGATTCGGCACGGGCTATAAGCCAAGAACATCCCAGCGACGATTCCTGTATAAGGACCTCGATGACAGTTGGACCGAGATCAACCCAGAGCAGTTTAATGGTAAATATACCTTCGAAGGGATAGGCCCAGAATCCGGGCAACTCTACGTAACCGCAACAAATGAATATGGCACCTCGAGTATGCTGTTAGTCAATATCCTGACCGAGGAAGTTGTTGAAACACTATTCTCCCATCCCGAGGTCGATATCGATTTTGCCATCACCCACCCCGAGACCGATGCGGTGATTGGCGTTGGCTTTACCGATGACTTCAGGCGGGAGCAATACTTCGACAAAGATTTTCGACCCTTACAGCGGGGGCTAGAAAAGGCACTACCCGGCCAGGTGGTGAGTATCACAAATAAAGCTCGAGATGCAGCCCTGTACCTGATACATGCCGAAAGTGATACTGACCCGGGACAGTACTTTCTCTACAACCGGGATACAAAACGACTCGACTATTTTGCAGAGGCGCGAGCTGAGATTGATCCACAAAAAAGTGCTCCGACAAAACGGGTTAACATTCCTACCTCCGACGGAGCCATCATCCCCGGGTATTTGACGCTGCCGCGCAACGGTAGCGGTAAAAATTTGCCGATGATTGTTCTCCCCCACGGCGGGCCTGGCGCTAGAGATTCTGCCGCCTGGAACTATAACGCCCAGTTCTTCGCCAGCCGCGGCTACGCTGTATTAAAACCCAACTTCCGCGGTAGTACTGGATACGGTAAACGCTTTAAGAAGCTGGGTGAAAACCAATGGGGTGGCCTCATGCAGCAGGACGTTACCGATGCCACTCAATGGTTAATCAACGAGGGGATTGCAGACCCCGAGCGTATTTGTCTGGTCGGTAGTTCCTACGGGGGATACGCCGCATTGATGGGTCTAATCCAACAACCGGACCTCTATGTCTGTGGGGTTTCCGTAAATGGCGTGATTAACCTGCCCCAGCTTAAGGCTGTGGACCGCGACTCCATCGGCGGACGCAGTTGGATCAAACAAATGGGTCTACAGGGAGCAAATGATAAAGATGTCTCACCGCAACACCAGGCGGAGCGAATCATGTCACCGGTACTTTTGATCGCATCAACCAATGACGCGAGAATTTCCTACCGGCAGACGGAGCGTTTGCATGACAAACTCAAGAAGCTGGATAAAGACAGTACCTATGTTGAGTTGGATACCGGTACCCACTATATGTTGAATAGTGAGTCCCGCTTGGCCGCACTCTCGGCGATGGAGGTCTTTCTCGCCAAACACCTCACTCCGCCATCCAGCACTCCGGTCGAGGGTCAGTAGGCATTTACCCATATTTACATTACCATCGAGGTTAATCACCCAATAGAAGATTGGATTCGATGGCTGACGTAACATATGCGATTGTGTTCAGCGGCGGGATAGTCGAAGGCTTTCAGATCATTTCGGTCAAAGCCCACCTCGCCAAGATGCTCAAAGCCTCACCGGAAAAAATGCAGATGCTGTTTTCCGGCAAACCTATTGTCTTAAAACGCACCGCAGACAAAGCGGAGGCGGCAAAATATGGCAGTGCCCTGAAGAAAGTAGGGGCTGATGTTCGGGTGAAAATCATTAAGGCTGATGCCACCGCACCGGCCCCCGCTGCAAAACCTGCGGCACCATCTACAGCACAAGCCACAGCATCTTCTTCAGCGCCACCTGCACCGCCAAAGCCGGTTGACACGACAAATTTAAGTCTGGCGCCGAATGAGGGCAATCTGGTTGAACCTGCCCCACCACCCCCCGCGCCCAATATAGATCTGTCCAGTATGAGCGTGCTTGAGAACGACGGCAGTCCGCTGGTTGCACCTAAAGAGACCGTTAAACTTGATATCGACCTGAGCAGCTTAAGTGTGGCCGAAAATGACGGCTCACCTCTGGTTGAATCAAAACCTAGTGCACCAAAGGTAGATGCTCCAGATTTTGGCCTGGATGAACCCGGAGCTGTTTTGGAAACCTTGAAAGTTGAAGTTGAAGAAGTACATCCCGACACCAGCGGCATGTCTCTGGCATTTCCCGGTTCTGATCTGCTTGATCCTGAAGATCGAGATCAAGGCCCCCCACCCGCCGTCCCGGACACCAGCAAACTATCGATTGTCATCCCTCGCGCCGTCTTTGGTGAGTAGCAGAAGGCGATTAGTAAAGGGTGTAAGCGGTGTAAGCACTAACATTCAACATTTCCAAAGGGAGTAATGAACAATGGCAAAAGTCCTGATCACCGGTGCATCGGGTTTTATTGGCACCCACACCGTACTCGAGTTTCTGAACAACGGCTATGAAGTTCGAGGCAGCATCCGGGATCTTGCCAGGGCGGAAAGCCTTAAGACCATGCTCTCAAAACATACCGAGCATATTCAAAATCTGGAGTTTGTTGCTGCCTCTCTCACCGAGCCAGATAGTTGGGCAGAAGCCGTCGCCGGCTGTGATGGGGTAATACATATTGCGTCTCCGGTGCCGATCGAGCAGCCGAAAGACCCCAATGAATTAATCATCCCTGCCCGGGAAGGCGCATTGAATGTGCTTAAAGCTGCACAATTGGCGGGTATCAAGAAAATAGTACTCACCTCCTCCGTTGCAGCTGTCAGTAGCAATGACAAAGGTGACTCCGCGCCGCAAACCGCAGCGGATTGGACTGATATTAATCATCCCACCGCAAACCCCTACGCCATGAGCAAAACGCTGGCGGAACAGGCCGCATGGGATTTTGTCAAACAACACGAGGGCATGGAACTCACCACCATTCAACCGGCCATGGTCCTGGGCCCAGCCCTGGAAGCTGACTACGGCTCATCATTGGAAGCGGTTTATGTGTTGATGCAGGGCAAATACCCAATGATCCCTCATATGGGATTTAGCATCGTCGACGTTCGAGATGTCGCAAACTTACACCGACTCGCCTATGAAGTACCTGAAGCTAACGGCCAACGTTTGTTGTGCGCGAATGGCTTTCGCTGGTTTAAAGCCATCTCGGCTTGCTTGAGCAATGAGTTTCCGGCCTATGACAAGAAACTACCTTCCCGGGAACTGCCAGACTTTGTGATCAAGATTCTTGGGCTGTTTGACCCGGTCATGGCATTTACCGTCAAGTCTCTAGGCCAGCAGGTCGATTACGATTGCACCCCAGCTAAAGCGTTGGGATGGAATCCTCGATCGCCTGAAGACGCCATCAAGGCTGGCGCAAAAAGCTTAATTGATCTGGGTGTTGTATAAGCCTAGGGCGACTTCTCGGGTTCAACACCGGCGAGCCAGCGATCAAGATCAGCGGGCTCGTCGACATCCCAGATTTCCGGTAGCTGTAACACCTTAATCGACTTGTCCAGGCACCGTTGTAAGGTTTCTTGTAATACGTGTTCGGTACTCCACTGAATATCCCTAAAGACATCCCCAGCGGGAGATTGCATGCCGATCAGGCCATAGCCCCCATCTTCTGCGGGCGCGATCACAAAAGGATGGAATCGCAATTGGTCCGCTGCATTCAGCAGATAGTTTCTATTTACCGGAGGGCAATCTGTGCCGATGAGCATGGCCGGCGACTGGCCTGCACACAGGGCGTGGGCCATACGCTCTCCGAGGTCCTTACCCTGCTGTTGATGCAGCGACATCTTGCCGGTAAATGCTTGAAAAAATACGTGTTCAGTATCCGGGCTACACCATAGCTCCAGCTTCACCCGGGGCAGCGCTTCTGCAACCGCCAGGCAATCGCCAATGGTTTCGGTTGCGAGCCGGGCGTGGATATTCGCCGCCGAACCGGCTCCAACACCTGCAATCAGTCGGGTTTTTACCTCGCCCGGAATAGGCGCCTTACAAAAAATGATGAGCCGTAGTTCATCCATAGTATTGCTTTACCAACTGCACAGGCGTGGCACCAAAAAAGTAACGAAGCCGAAGGGACCACATAAGCAAAATGGTTTTCCAAATACCGTTTTGCTCCCAGCGTCGACTAGAGGTAATAAGTTTCTGACGAATACAATAAGGCGCCCCAGGTAACGCTTTAGACAATGCAATATCTTCCATAATAGGAATATCGGGAAATCCACCTTGCTTAAAAAAAAGTTCTGACTGCACAAAAATTCCCTGGTCGCCGGTACAAATACCGGTCAGTCTTGAGCGATGATTCATCATCCACTCGATGATTCGAAACATCGACTGGCTACCGCTCAAGCGTACATCAAATCGACCCCAGAGAGATTGACTCATCGCATCTTTAATTAGGTTTTCGAATCCGTCGGGAAGCTGGCTATCGGCATGAAGAAATAACAATATGTTACCGGTTGCCGCCCCAGCCCCCGTATTCATTTGTGTTGCGCGACCCGGCTCGCTCGGCACACAGGTAACGCCAAAGGTTTCACAGATCAATTCCGGTGAATCACTGCTGCCGCCGTCCACCACAATGATCTGGGCATTAGAGGAAGTAGGTTGCGACAACAATTGCGGTAACAATTGTTGAAGTTCTGGCCCATCATTCAAAACCGGGATAATGATAGTGATTCTCATTATCGAATTTTCTGTTAAGCTGGCATTTTGCGCCGAAGATTTAAAAAAGGGGATAAACGACATGACTCAACCGACCGACATTTCCATCATCAGCACCGTTGAACAGCTCCAGGGCATCAACGGCACCGTCAGCCCGTCAACGCAGCTGAAAGTACTGCCGGCCCTTGAAGCCCATGCAAAAAGCTTTATCGAGCGATCGCCTTTTCTGGTCATTTCAAGCGGCATGGTCGGTAATCTTGATGCTTCCCCACGGGGTGATGCTCCAGGCTTCGTTAAAGTATTGGATGATACAACGCTGCTGATTCCCGAGCGACCCGGTAACCGCCTGGCAGACACACTGACCAATATTGTGGAACAACCCGGCGTGGGTTTACTGATGCTGATCCCAGGTATGAATGAAACCCTGCGGGTCAACGGCAATGCCTATATTACCGATCATCAGCCCTACCTGGATCAGCTCGCCCACAACGGCAAGCCGCCGAAATTGGCCATTGTCGTCGACATCACCCAGACCTATTTCCACTGCGCCAAAGCCTTTATCCGATCAGGCCTGTGGAACCCGGAAACCTTTATGGAAAGATCAGAAATGCCCACGCTTGGCAAAATCATTTTAGAGCAGATCAAAGGCCAGCCAGCGACGGACGAAGAAGTTTCTGGGATTGATGCAAGCCTGGAGCAGGATTCAAAGGAAAACCTGTATCACTAGCTTGCGGGGTCAGAGTAAAGTGCCAGAGTAAATTTTACTCTGGCACTTTACTCTGACCCCTGGTTTGACCCCTGGTTTAGGGCTCCACCACAACTGCTGCCCTGACCGGCGGTGCAGGCGTAGCAGTGTTCGCCAATTGCGATGGCGTTGCCTTCTACATCTTCATTGAGGAGGTCACGCAGGTGGGGTTTGGCTTTGTCGGATATTAGCGGCATGTCTAACATCTGATTGAAGTCGCAATCGTAAACGTGACCTTGATAATCAACACTGACCAGGGATCTACACATCACGGTTTGAAGATTCGACTCGGCATAGGAATCCCGCAGCAATTTCATATAGGGTACGTAGTCTCCCTTCGCGAGCAGCCGCGCGCCATATCGACTGATGGGCATATTCGCCAGGGCAAACAACTCGTTAAAGTGCAGGCCGTGCTCCTCGAATAGCGCCTTTTTGTAGTCTGCCTGCAGCTCAACCTGGGATGGCGGCAAAATAGGATCATCGGGGTTATAAACCAGGTTAAGCACTAGATCAGAATCCGGCATGCCATAACCCACGGCATTCAGCTTCTTTAGCCCAGCAATACTCTCTTGATAGACGCCCTTGCCCCGCTGCTTATCGACATTTTGCTCCTGATAACAGGGCATCGATGCCACCACAACAATTTGATGCCTGGCAAAAAACTCCGGCAAATACTCGTAACCCGGCTCTCCTAAAATTGTAGGATTACAGCGATCTATCACCGTGACACCAAGCGCACGCGCTCCTTCCACCAGATATTGAAAATCTGGATTCATCTCGGGAGAACCCCCGGTCATATCCAGGGATTGAATATTTTTTTGCTTTAAAACCTCAAGCACCAGATCAATGGTGGCTCGATCCATGAGTTCAGTGCGAGTTGGGCCTGCGTTCACATGGCAATGGGTACAGCTCAAATTACACAGATAACCCAGGTTGACCTGCAAAGTGTCGAGCTTGCCCCGTTGTATGGCAGGGAAATCCGTTTCGAGTAATAGCGGTTTGGTGTCTTGCATATAGTGGTTACTTAATGACTTTTGGTGATGTGGTGTAGATAGGACCCGACAAACCACAGGATTGTTACAAGCTGCTTCCTATGACGGGCTTTCTACAATCGGCATCCTACAATCTAGCAAACTCAATTTTTGTACAACGATCTTCCACGACCATAATGCCGGCAGCCTCAAGCTCCGCTCTCGCCCAGGCACTCTCAATACCCAGTTGCATCCAAAAGCATTTTGCGCCGATATCAATCGCTGGCTGTATAAAAGGATCAACATTTTCACTACGCTGGAACACATCAACCATATCCACAGCAACCGGAATCGATTGCAGGTCCGGGTAACATTTTAACCCCAGCACCTCATCGTAATTGGGGTTCACTGGAATTACCTCAAAATACGGCATTAAGTATTGTGCGACCTCATTACTGGCCCGCGATGTATTCGCTGACAGGCCCACAATAGCAATGGTTTTGGTTTGATCGAATATTGCTTTGAAATCACTCACTAATTCACTTCCTTCAACCTAAGACAAACAACGTAATTCTGGTACAATTCCGCACCACGTCCCCGTAGCTCAGCAGGATAGAGCAACCGCCTCCTAAGCGGTAGGTCGCAGGTTCGACTCCTGCCTGGGACGCCATATATAGGGCATTACAGCCCATTCCCTCAATATCCGATTCAGAATTCACCTCCAAACCATAGCTGCGCCATAATTTGATCGAGAACTAACAAAACTACAACTTCGAGGTAAACAAGATGATGGAACAGTTAGCTCAGAATGGTATCTCAGAACTCGCACTTGGAGAACTTCCCAATGGAACGCTCGGCTGGTTAGTCATTTGGAGAGACGGCAATCAAGAAAGCATACAAGACTTTCTTAATAACCCACGGCACAAAAACCTTCCAATAAACAGAGAATTACTGATTGATCTAGCCAATGGCTCACAAGTAAAACACCTAAAGTCCTACAGATAACGGTGTTCATTAACGGATCATATAGGCCTCGCCCCGCAGCTTTTCCGATAAAGGAATAAAGCAAGCATAAGGCACACGCACTACGGTTGGAGCTCTAGCCGTAGTGCCACAATATTGAGAACGGAGATACAATATTGTGAGCTGCCACCAATCGAAGATTTTTCCCTATGAAATTTTAAAGCTCCAATCCCAGCAGCAACCTAGCTCTTACTTTACCAAATTCACCATCAGAGCCCAATGCTACGATCACTGCCGTCAATCTCTCGCTTTTTATCTCCGGGTCACCCAAAACACTAGCTGTTGTAGCAACAACTTTAGGGATCTTGCCTGAGGTAAGCGCCTCCATTAAAGCTTCTGTGGAAGCATTATTTATCGCCAATCGAGCTTTGGATAGATCCCCTCCTTCACGGTACATCAAGAATGCTGTTTGCAAGTCGAGCTCGATTTCTGGACGATACTCAAGTTCTAATCTGGTTCTAAACTCTTCGTCCTCCACGAACTTTATTCCACTGCTGTCGCTAGTCACAAACTTTTGTCGATTGTTTAGATTTTTTTTCAGGAAGAGATCTATAATCTGCGCACACCCAGCTTGGCTACCAAGCCCCCTAAAGAGAGAGATCACGCGATCAATTTGCGTCGGATAAATATACTCACCATGCTGGTTAAGAACATCTAATACCTCTAGAAGCATAACCTTTTCGTCAGGTTCAAATGACTCAGAGTAAATATTCCAAGCGGACCACAGTTTTTCTCTTGCCTCAATCTCCCTTAAGCCATATTCGACAGAAACGCTCTTCACTTTTAGGCTTTCAGAATCCAGGTAACCCTCTAGTATCAAATCTGCAATTACCCCATCAAGCGGTTCGGCTCCATGGTATCCATATTCTCTACATCTCTTTATCAGAGTTTCATAGGGAGTCATTTCTCCGTCGCTGATGTCGTCGTCCAGGATCACCTTTTTACCAATAAGATTTAGAAGCTCAGAACCAAATGTGTGATATATCCAAACATAAAGCACAACTGACTGAGCGATCCTTTCTGCGAAAAGTTTAAAATGCCGCGCGTGTTCAAACTCATGAAGAATAGTTTCGATGTGGCTTAAGCACCTCTTTGTTAACCGAATATTACAAATATTCAAAGCAACCAATGAGGCTTGAAGTTGTTCGAAATAGATAAACTCTCTTGCATCTGGGTTAGCAACCAGGAGCGTTTCCGCCGGGGTCTGGTGAAAAGTTATTTCAATATCAATAACTTTTTCTCGAAACAACTCATATATTTTCTTTTTTTCTCGATCCTCGAGGAGAAATTCCTCATTCAAAATCAGTACAACTTTGGAATTCTGTTTTTCACGCACTTTCTCAACGAAACCAAATAACTCATCTATAGGGAAATCCTTGGAAGCTCGCTCAACATCATCAAGACAAATGACTAAGTTCGATTTATTAGATAGGTATTGAATTTTGGCGGCTTTCGCAAGCTTTCCATAGCTCCCCGGCAAATACTCTTCGAAGCGAGAGAGCAAATTCGAAAACTTCTTTCTCGCCCTTTTTATCGACCCGGAATCATCGACATCCTCGTTCAGCTCAGAACCCAAAAAATGCGCAAGCAGCTGAGACTCAATATCCTCTATCGAACTCTGTCCAAATAAGGAAATTGTGATCACATCATTGAACTCGGCATTCACAAGTTTGCGCGAAATACAGTTATTCCAAAAATGTGTCTTACCTATACCCCAAGGACCCTTTAACGCAAGAACGCCAGGCTCCTTCGACTTCAGAAAACCCTCAATTACATCTTTTAATTTTTCCTTAGAACTCACACTCCACATCCGTATCAAAATTCATATTCGCGCAACAACCCAACCAATCAGTTAGGCAGAGTATCAATAGCCCGGTTGCGCCAAGGGGTCAAGTATTGATTAGTTCAAGTAACCAGTAGCTGTTCAGTTTTTGACCGATACTTCCCTAAATCACCCAAAATTACTAAGCCATTTAAAAGAACCAAGTGAAATTAGGCGAATTTCCCTATATCTGTGATACTTTATTTCCTTCAACTGAAGGTTGACTCATGTTGGAACAATAGACCTGCAGGAAAGTCCTTTAAAAGGCTGATATTAGTTGAAACATCAAGAGTTAATAAATAAATTTCGCGAAGACCTCAGCAGCGTTGTCAGAGAAGTGGAAATATCCGCCGCAATGTCGCACTTTGACATCAACCTTGTTTGCGAAAATTTGGTCTGCGGTTTGTTTAGAGAGCTTTTTGACCTTAGACAACTTAGAAATCTAAACGGAACTGAACAGAAAAACTTCCCAGGCATTGATCTCGCGGACGATGAAGCACGAGTAGCAATTCAGGTCACCTCCGATAAGAGCTTGGTAAAAGTCAAAGAAACCCTAGACACTTTTATGAAAAATGGACTAGCGGACAAGTACGACCGCGTTTTGATTTATTGTTTGAAAGAGAAACAATCCAGTTATAGCCAAGAAAGTATCGACAAAGTACATAAGTCAAAATTCCAATTTGATGTTAAGAGAGACATCCTAGATTTTCGGGACATAGCATCTAGAGCCGCCTCAGCTGAACCAAAGACTTTAAAGGCATGCGTTGAAATACTGGGCTCATATCTCCGAGGATGCGATGTAGGCCTAGCAGCAGAAGACTTTGACCCGCCAAAGGTGCCACCGGAAACAATCTCAACAAACTTGGTTGAACTATATCTTCCTGTACGGCTTTACATCGCCGAGGTGAAATCAGAAATAATTTCTACCAGGTCTGGTAGTAGAGTTCAGAACCAAAGAACGTCAGTAGCTGCTTACTCTAGAAAAATGGAGAAACCTTTGCCTTCCGGCTTCGAAGTCAGCAGCACTCGTTTAATCACCTTCCATAATCTTATTGAGACAAATAACCCATACTCACACTTGCTTGAAGATGGGACGGCCGAAGAACTCAACCCCGTTGACTATTACGAAGTAGACGTTGGTCACGAACGAGTATTCAAATCACTCTTACGACTCAGCCTTCAAGAAAAAATTTTTCATCATCGCGTGATATGGCAATACAAAGAGAATGTTTTTATTTTTCTTCCTATGAGTAAAGATCTTGATACAAGGAAAGTAAGTTGGATGGGGCTTAAAAAGTCAAATAGAACTGTATTTGAAAGGAAGTACTACAGGAACGACGCCGAAAAAATTTTTCAAGTAAAGCACTTTTCGTTTTCCGTTGAGTTTTTGCTTTTGGATACAGGCTGGTATGTTTCGATTACACCTGACTGGTTTTTTAGCTGGGGAGATAATTACGAGCGCTCAGTATATGGAGATAAACCGTTGAGCGGATTAAAAAAGATGGAAAAGAATCGCTCACTGTACGATCAGTTTCGCTTCCTGGCTTCTTGGTTAAAAGATATCGATCAAGATGATCTTTTTAAGCTAGACTCCGATAACTCCTCGTCAATTTCGTTTGGGGAAATTCTAGAACTAGAAGGGGGTCGCCATCTGAATGAAGAACTTTGGGCGCCCCTAGTATCACTAGAGAATGACGACTCCAAACAATCAACGTTGATCCCCCATGACAACCATTGAACATATCGATGAACCAAGGCTGATTTTTGGAAGTGGCGAGCACATCTGTCCGCGCCGAGGTATCTTTGAGTATGGAGTCTATGACCAGAACCAAAAAACAAGAAGGCAAGAAATTTACGTAGGAGCGGTAGGAACGAACCAATGCGTTGAGTTTTTGGAGAGCTGGCTTGAACGTTGTCGTTCGGTCATCGCGTCACCTTCAGATGTAAAACAGGAGAATCTACGACTACCATTCTGTGGTTTTACAAAGAATTCTGGCTTCAAGGCCGATCTCATTTTTTCGTCAGAACTCTCAAAAACCATTAAGAACTCTGATATCAAAGAGACAATCAAGATTAAGGACCGCCGAGAAAGGTTAGACAAAGCAATTGAATTATACTACGAGAATATTAAGTTTTTAGCACAAAACCGCAATGTTGATATTATCGTTTGTGTCATCCCAACAGAACTATTCGAAGTTATATCCTCCGAAAAGAATTTTGGGGATGAAACACTAGATGCTGAAGAAGATTATGAGGAATTCAATTTCAGAAGGGCTCTGAAGGCAAAAGCTATGCATCTGGCCAAACCTCTACAGCTAATCAGACAAACGTCTATCGACCCAAATAAAACGGGTAAGCGTCAACAGGATGATGCAACTTTAGCGTGGAACCTTTGCACAGCTTTATATTATAAGTCTGGGCCTACTATCCCCTGGAAACTAAAAAGTAGTAGCGCAAAAGGAACATCGTGTGCTGTGGGGATTGCCTTTTATCGAAGTAGAGACCGTAAATCACTTAGCACTAGCCTAGCTCAAATTTTTGATGAGCTAGGCAACGGACTGATTCTCCGAGGAACTCCAATCGAAATAGACAAGAATGACTCAATACCTCGTCTCACTGCCAACCAAGCGTACGAATTGTTAACTGCCGCACTTTCCGAATACCGGGTCGCCCTAGGAAACTACCCCGCGCGAGTTGTTATTCATAAATCTTCAAATTTCAACGATGTAGAAATAGAAGGACTAAGGGCGGCAGCCAACGACCTCCATATCGATTCAGTTGATTTCGTAACGGTGATGGATTCAAGGTTGAGATTATATAGGAATGGAAACTACCCGCCGTACCGTGGAACTCTAGCAAAAGTTGGAGACGATCGGCAGCTCCTATACACAAGAGGCTCAGTCTGGTACTACCAGACCTACACAGGCATGTACGTTCCACAACCTCTGGAACTAAGAATAGTTGAATCTGATGAGTCCCCCAACTTCATCGCTGAAGAGGTTTTGGGCTTGACTAAGATGAATTGGAACAACACGCAACTGGATGGAAAATACCCAGTTACAATTGGTTGTGCGAGAAAAGTCGGAGAGATTTTAAAGTACCTTCCCGAAGCCGAAACACCCCAGGTTAGGTACGGGTACTACATGTAGCTAAACTACCGAGGAGAACAGGCTGGATCAGTTTTCTTTAGGTTTCTATTTTTCAACAAGATTTAGGTTAATTAGAATCGTCCTAACCTCCTCCTCTAGGAGATCTACCTCCGTAGCACCAGGAAGCGGAAACCTGCCACAGTTCGGGCATTTGTGTTTCAACTTGCCTCGTTCATGTTTTAGCCGATTCAAAATAATGTCTTTGAGGGAAAAAAAGGTTTCTCGGCCAATCTTCGCAACTGGCTCTACGCACCATTGATCGAATGCTTGGACTGACACACCACAACTAGTGACCTTTCCCCATCTTAGTACCAATCGTTCGATGAGATTCCATAACTTAAGCTGCCTGTTCTGCGAACACAACAGTCGTTAAATAGTTCAGTAAGCTGTGAGGCCGAACATGGTTGTACTGATACCGCCAGGCATCGACCTGCGTTCGAGCGTCGTCTAGTGATCTAAACCAATGTTGATTCAAACACTCATTTCTAAACTTGCCATTTAAACTTTCCACAAACGCATTCTGAGTCGGTTTACCTGGCTGGATAAATCCAAGCTTTATCTTGGCAGCCTGGCTCCAGAAGAACATGGCTTTACTCGTAAACTCGGTACCGTTATCACAGACAACCGTTGCAGGCTTTCCTCTAGACTCAATCGCTTGATCCAAAAATCGAGCAACTTGCTGACCTGATATGGAAAAGCTCACAAGTTGATCGATCACTTCTCGAGAGTAGTCGTCGAGCAGATTAAGGACTCTAAACCTTCTACCGTTACTTAACTGATCAGAGACAAAGTCCATTGACCATCTTTGATTACGTTCGACTGGCACAACCATCGGCTGTCTGGGCCGCTGAAGTTTCTTACGCTTCTTGGTCCGTACCTGCAATCCTTCCTCGGTATATATGCGATAAGTTCGCTTCTTGTTGATCACTAACCCTTCGTTCTTCAGAAGTCTGTGAAGAAACAGATAGCCATAAGCAGCTTGTTTTGCCGCAAGTTCCTTTAGCCGCCGTCGCAGTGTCTTATCGTGACGAGCTTTACGCTCATAGCGATATCCAGTGCGGCTCAATGAAGCCAATCCGCATGCTGTACGTTCACTCAAATTGTGTTCTGTCATCATATGGCTAACCGCCTGCTTCCTTGCTTCAGGCTTCACCACTTTTTTGAGAGGACATCCTTCATCGCTTCGTTCTCAAGTAGCTTCTCAGCCAACAACTTTTTGAGCTTGTTGTTCTCACTCTCAAGTTCTCTTAGTCGCTTCGCCTCGTTGACTTCAAGTCCTGCGTATTTGCTACGTCAGTTGTAGAAGGTGCCGTTGGATATGCCTAGATCGCGACAGATATCTTCGACCTTGGTACCGGCTTCATGCTGCTTGATTGCTTTTATGATCTGCTCTTCGCTGTAACGTTTCTTCTTCATGCTGAAATCTCCATTGGGTGACATTATCTGGAAATCTCATCGAGATCATGGTTCTATTTTTGGGGGAAAGGTCACCATAGGTATTACTGTTGAATCTATGCGGGCTGCAATTCAAGGCTCCCACAAAGGTTGGCTAGCCGAAGAAGATGGTAAAGTGGTCGGCTTTGCGATGGGCGACTACGATGCTGGTGAACTCACGGTTATTGCGTTGTTACCTGAATTGGAAGGTAAGGGTATAGGCAAGTCGCTACTGAATAATGTCGAACAGTGGGTTCACTCAACGGGATGCAAGTCCATCTGGTTGACTACGGACATGGATACCAGCCTTCGCGCCTACGGTTTTTATATTAAGCACGGCTGGGAAGACTTGAAAATTGAACATGGCCTTAGATACATGATGAAGAAGTTTGGTTGATTGCTTTCATCCTAGTAAAATCAACTCACAAAGCGCATCAGCGTGCACTATTTCGTGATACCCGTCAGGGACCTCCAATGCAGCCCTGGGTCGTAATCTTAAAATCAGGTGCCAGGTAAGATGAATAAGCTACTGTTCGCAATTGTTCTTTTGATGTTCTTTCATTCTACTAGTGCATGTACGTGCCACTCATCTTCTTTATCAGAGTCGTACGCCAACGCCGACGATGTTTTTATCATCACCGTTACGACGGTAACTTACAATTCAGAAACTCATCAGCAGCAAGCTGAATACGATGTACCTGAAATTCTCAAAGGAGGTACGACAGGATACGGATTACTCACGTCAAAGCCTGAATTCTTTATCTATGGTGAAGACCTTCAATCTAGATCAAGTTGCAGCCCAGACATTATTATTGCAGGTGCGAGCTACGCGATTTTTGCCGAACAAGGGCAGCTTTTACAAGTCGATAGCTGTCGGCAAACGGTCAGAATGCTTGACCACGGCAGACTCCTAGAACTTAGGAAGTTGCAAGCGAAGTGAAAGTACAAAATGATGAGGTGGTCCGGATGTATGCTCCAGACAAATATAATTGTCCGTTTTGTAAGCTGGTCTCTGGGGATTACGGAAGTAGAGAAAACGAGATCATTTTTGAAAGCAATGAAGTGATCGTATTTCCAGCAAAGCATCACAAGAAAGGCAATGAAGGAAACCTCTTAGTCGTACCGAAACAGCACATAGAAAACCTGTACCAATTACCATTGAATCTTGCCGAGCCAATACTAGAAGCAACACAAAAGGCAGCCGTAGTTCTAAAGGCGGCCTTACAGTGTGATGGTATATCGATTCGCCAGCACAATGAGCCTGCGGGAGGTCAAGATGTGTGGCACTATCACGTTCACGTTATTCCGAGATACACAGACGATACGTTTCAGGTTTCAAGCCATGAACTCGTATCAGATGAAGAAAGACTCAAGATGGCAATGAGATTGCGCGCAGCGGTAACCTAGCCTACGATTTTTTCGGAAATATAGATTAAAACGATTATTTTGGTTAGTAAGGTAGACAGTAATGGACTGGAAGATTTTCTTAACAATTTTTGCCTCGGTTTTCCTGGCTGAACTTGGTGATAAGACACAATTGGCAACCATGTTGTTTGCTGCAGACAAAGATGTGAGCAAATACACAGTTTTCTTCGCCGCTTCAGCGGCACTGATTGTTGCCTCTGCCCTGGGGGTGTTAGCCGGCACCTTTCTTTCAGAATACATTAATGAGAAATATCTTCACTATGTTGCGGGTATCGGGTTTATTGCTATCGGTGCGTTTACTTTATATAAAGCCTGATAGTTAGCCGCACCATCTAGCGCAGGCCACGGCATTTTATCACCGGAAAACTATGGAAAGTTAAAGGCATGATTCACCTATCTCCTACCCAGTTTTGTTCATGGTCGAGACCAGCTTACATCAACACCAGCTTAAAATTTCTCGCAATACTCACCTTCGTTTGGGTATTCAGCCCTACTGCACGAGGTGCCGAATATACACATGACGCTATCGCAAAGAGATACGAAACAGTTGCCCTTTCAAAGTCCGAAGTTGAGTCTGCAAAGATGCAAGGTGAGTGTTTAGTTGGCTTAAAGGAATTAAACTTCAAGAGAACCGAAAAATTTGATGCTGTCGCTGAATGGACCAACTACAGAACCATCTCCCTGCTAGAGCAGTTCGCCCCCTGTCAGGTTTTAATCATGATGGAAGTTGCCCAGCGTAAACTCAGGAATTAGTACAGTCAGTCTCTCGTCAAGAGGTCAATTCAATGTCTATCGTCAAAGCGTTAAAATGGTTTTTTGCACTTATCCTTGCCCTACTCCTCTTGCTTGCTGTGGGCTCATGGCTTGGTTCCTGGATATTCCTCGATAAAGAATCTCAATACGGTGAGGCCGCCGCAGCGCTCCCCACGTTCTCCAACGATCACAGTAGTGAACTGGTTCAGATCCCAGCTGGAGAATGGACCTTCCGCGCGCGGGTTGCAGGCTTTGATAACAACAACCCAAAGGGCAACCTCATACTGCTCCACGGTTTTCCCGAAAGCTCCATCATGTGGGAACCGCTCATTAAAAAGGCCGCAGCAGATGGATATCGTGTTGTGGCTTTTGACCAACGGGGTTATAGCCCAGGCGCGCGGCCAACTGAACGAGACGCCTATAGTGCAAAAAATCTAGTCTCCGATGTCCTTGCGGTTGCTGATAAGGTCGGCTTTGACACATTCAACTTAGTGGGCCATGACTGGGGCTCCGTGGTCGGCTGGCAAACGGTTTTCACCGCACCGGAGCGGGTCGAATCATATTCGGCATTGTCCATTCCCCATATCTCAGCCATTGTTGAATCTTTTGAATTAGAACCGGAACTCAGAAACAAAAGCGCCTACATGGCTTTTTACTGGTTACCCTGGTTACCGGAATTTAGCTTAAGCGCGGATGACTTTTCCGCGCTGCGGCAACTATATAACCAACACCCAGCACAACATGTGGCGGAATATCTTGCTATCTTCCAAGCACCTGGCGGATTAACCGGCGCATTAAACTGGTACCGAGGCGCACTAGAGGGTCTTAATCAACCTACCGAGAAAGTCACAACGCCAACATTGTTTATCTGGGGCAAGAATGATCCGGTCACAAGCCGCCTTGCGGTTGAACTGCAACAGAATTACATGGCCGGTCCATTTGAAGTAATCGAACTAGACAGCGGCCATTGGATTGTGGAAAGCCACCCTGAGGCCGTCACCGAGGCTGTGATGGCGCGAATACGGTCGACACTGTAAGTTGAGCCAATCCACTAGAATATCGCTTTATCACAGCACCAATCGACGTCATCTGCCAAACGATAGGCGATTGCCAGGGTATGAGCCCAGTCGCTACCAGGTGGCTCCAGCATTTTGACGCTATAACGTTATAGCGTTAAAATGTGATCATTGACGGAGCAGACCATGGCCACACTATCTAAAAGATCTACCGTGTATTTCGACCCTACAATCCACCAGGCATTGCGAATCAAAGCGGCATCCTGCCAAAAATCGATTTCAGAAATCATTGATGAAGCATTAAGGATGCAATTAGCGGAAGACCAGGAAGACCTGGCTTCCTTTGAAGAAAGAGTTAATGAACCAGAAGTATCCTATGAGGCCTTGCTCAAAGATTTGAAGAAGCATGGCAAAATATAGAATAGTTTTTAGGCGGTCTGTCGCCAAAGACTTACGCAAAATCGATGGGGTTGATGTTAAGCGTATCTTGACTCGGATTAACGAGTTAGCTGATAACCCTAGAGGCGATGGATGCACCAAACTCTCTGCCCAGGAGCGCTATCGAGTTCGAGTCGGCCACTATCGGATCATTTACGAAATTCAGGAATTAAGGCTAGTAGTACAAGTAGTTAAGGTCGGCCACAGATCAAACGTATACAAAAACGTTTAGCAGATAAAACAGCTAGCCCTACACCCCATCTTCACTATCTGAAACACCCAGCACCACCGTCTCACCTAACTTTTCCGCTAGTGTGACCAATGCGGCTTCGAGCTGGCTGACTCTGGCTTCGAGTTTTTCTATTTTGTCCTCTCGCCGAGGCGACGGGCTATCAGAAACCAGCGGCGCTTCCATCGCAACGGATTCGATCTCGCCGCTAAAAAGATGCATGTACTCATGATCCTGGCGACCAGCTTTCCTTGGGAGTCTTGATACCAGCGCACCGTCTTCTCGGTTCATGAATGCCTCAAGCACCTCGCTTACCGCCGCGTTGTTTTCAAAGGTGTGCAAGCGGCCAGCTCTAGCTCGAAGTTCTCCTGGGGTTTGTGGTCCCCGAAGCAGCAGCAAGGTCACAATTGCGTATTCAGCGCTGTTGAATTGCCACTTCGCCATCGGTGTATTACAAAGCCGCTGGATATACTTCTCCACCTTGTTGCCTTCCTGGGTGCGAAGCAGATATTTTCCCTCCAGATTGCGGGTAGTGCGTTGTACGACACCCTGCTCCAGGCTCATGACAGGGTCGCGGCTGGATTTCTGGTTACAGGCGTTGGTTAACGCATTTAGTGTTAATGGATATTGGTCCGGAGTGGTGACCGCTTTTTCTAGCAGACATCCCATCACCCGCGCTTCTTCCTGGGTCAATTCGAAATTCATTCCATCTCTCTATATGAAAAACTCTATGTAAAAGGCTCTTAGTGAAAGGCTCTAGCTTGATGTCGGGATTGCCCAGTCACGTTTACCATGCAGTTTGGAATCAAGACCTTTACCCATCAAGTCGATAAAGTTATCTCGATAAAAACGCTGCTGGTCCGCTAGAGAAATATCAGCCAGAGCATCACCAAACCGTTTAAGGGGATTTCTGCCACCTTCCACATGCGGAAAGTCCGATGAAAACATGCACATCTCGGGTCCGGAGTTTTCAATGATCCAGCCTGTGGGCTCATGGGGATAAGGTGTGACCTTAAACTGACGCTGAGCAATTTCACTTGGCTTTGCCGAGAGTTTTTGCAATCGCTCCTCACCTTTCATAAAAGCGGCTGTTCCGGAGTCCAAAAACCGCATCCAGCTGGGCACCCAGGACGCGCCAAGTTCAATGGCGCCAAATTGTAGATTTTCAAAGCGGTCAAATACACCATCCATAATCAGGGCTGACAATGTTTGCCATAATGCTAGTGGAATAGACATATAGGTCAGTGCAGTAAAGTTTTCTGCGCCACCGTGAAAGTCGAGGACCTGGGCGCCACCATTGCGGGTGTAGTCCTGGTTCATTTTGTCTTCACCGCCGACATGGAACAGGATGGGCAAACCGGCTTCCTGCACCAACCCCCACAGGGCATCAAATCCTTTATGGCTTGGCGAGTGCCCAACCGGGCAGGTCGATGGAATCATAATGCCTTTACAGCCAAGATCTATTGCTTCTCTGGCGATCTCCGGCGCTTTCTCAATATCCACTAAGGGAACATAACCCGTCGCCAGCAAGCGCTCATCTACACTACAAAAATCCGCCATCATGCGGTTGTGGGCTCGAGCAGCCGCAAGGGCAAGCTCGTTAGTCGAGCCCCTCTCTAAATCATAGTTGCTCAATGCGCTGGTGGTAAACACCAACTGACTGGCAAAACCAAGGTAGTCCAGGGTTTTGGGGCGATCCGTTGAGCGAAAAGCCCCAACGGCTTTGTGATTACGACGGGCCATCAATTCTGATTCGGCCCCGGCGACAAAATCAGGATCATCATGCAGTTGAGTCATCTCCTCAACCCAGCTCTCGGGCACCGGCTTGATTCTTGATTGTAAATCCGAGCGATATTTGGCTTCTACGTAATCCAGTATCTTCTCTGGAAACTCCATGACATGGGAGTCTGCATCATGAATGGTTTTATTTTCTACGTAGGGCATTCACTTCTCTCCTGGCGCTTTTGTCGGTAGCCTTTCCTTATACACCCAAGGGCAATCCTGAAACAGCCCCTGCCGCTATTCCGCAAAGTAAATCTGTTCAAAGGCATCAAAAATTTCATAACAAATCACCAGTTCTCGTTTCTCGGGTTGCCAGGCAGCTTCAGGCCGTCGGCAAGACATGATTCGAGCGGTGAACTGGTCCGGCAGTGCAAACCGCGTGGTCAATTCATTCACGGTATATTCAAACAAGCCCTGTTCCGTGATCAATTTTAAGTAGTGTTGTTGTCTGAGACTTCGGGGTTGCCCATATTCAAACCGTGCCTTTGCTCCAGAAACCTGGCCTGGCTGTAAACCGTAGTTATTTAGAATCCACTTAGCGCCTTGCAACGCTTGTTTGTATTCATATTCGCAACCAGCCGCCCTGGATGGAGGAAGGTCTGGGCTTCTGGTAAGTTTCAGATTGCTGTTATTCGTGTGACCTCCAGACATCAAACACAAAATCGAATAATATCGCTGGATGCCGAGACTGTGGGTATCCCAGTAAGGTATCGCTTGATTCATATCGGTGCTCATTTGCCAGGACTTGTCGAAAGCTTGTAAGGCTGAGCCGGCGAACTTTCTGAATTTTTCTGGATTGCGAACATTAAACTGCTCACCTGAAGTGAGGAGTACGGTTGCAATATTATCTGCAGCGGATTCGTGGGAGCCGAGCACTGGAATCTGTTTCTCTGAAAGCACTACGTGCGCCAGCTCATGAATGAGAACGAAGGTAAAGTTCCCCAGGACGAAGTCGTCTAGTTCTGCCTCGCGTTGCGCGCTGACTACCGCATCTGGAGCAACTTCTGTATCAGCTAGCCTGGGCGACTGGCTGCTACAGGAAACAAGCAACAGTGTTACTAGGCTCCGGAGCAAAAATTGTGTGTGTAGCACCTCTACCTCCTGTTGTTTAGTGGCAATCAGCGAGAGTACTACACTGTGCGCCGGCGACTCTCATATTACAATTATCTACTCGGACCTCTATGATAGCCTCCACGAATTTGGATAACGTGATCGGTATGAACCTCCAATCTGCAATAGACCAACTCTCCCAGGATGATCTAGGCGGCTTAGCGTTGCCGGTGTTTGTTCTCGCAATTGTCTCTGAGGTTCTGATTTCCAGATCCCGGCATATGGAGCTGTATCAAGGTAAAGATTTTTTCGTCTCCATGGCAATGCTCGTGATCTCGGCATTGATCGACTTCCTACCCAAAGCAATCGCCTTTATTACATTCTACTATCTACATGAACTCAGCCCCCTTAAAGATATTGTCGGGCGGCAATGGTGGGCATGGGTGCTGTTATTTTTCCTCGATGATTTTGTCTACTACTGGTTTCATCGAGCCAACCACGAGGTCCGTTTCTTCTGGGCCGGCCATGTGCCCCATCATTCATCAACAAAGCTCAATTTCGGTACAGCGCTCCGTCAAGGTGTGGGGGAGCGCACCCACAAGTACCTCTTCTGGCTGCCATTACCCTTATTAGGCTTCGATCCACTGATGATGTTTACGGTCATTGGCATCAACCTGCTTTATCAATTCTGGGTTCATACGGAATTGGTCCGTCGCCTTCCTGCATTTATTGAGTTTGTTTTTAATACACCCTCCCATCATCGCGTTCATCATGCATCCAATATTCGATATCTGGATTGCAACCATGGGGGCGTGCTGATCATCTGGGATCGAATGTTTGGTACCTTTTCAAAGGAACTAGATGGGGAGCCCGTGGTTTACGGACTTACTAAGAATATTGATACCTACAATCCACTGAAGGTCGCCTTTGGAGAATATGCCAACATACTCAAAGACATGTACCGGACCAATAGCTGGGGTGATAGGTGTCGATATCTACTCTTAGCCCCGGGCTGGTCCCACGACGGTGAAGATAAACGGGCCAGGATATTGAGGCGCTCATGACAATATTGACAGTATCGTGTTGATTCAAATGAAGGCGATTCAGGTTAGGACGGTCCTGCTGCGACTCATGGCAGGGGTTGCATTGCTGTTCATGGTTGGCTGTAGCGGCACCTCAATCTCTGATGGATCCGCCTCCCCCGGCTCCATCGACGATCGAGCAGCCGAAGCAGCCAGAGCAGAAATAGCAGCCAGAGAAAAAGCAGCTCGAGATGCAGCTGCCAAACAACGTCAAGAACCACAGGTAGATGACGCTAGAAGGCGGGCGGAGATTGCCGCAAGAGAAGCCGCCCATCGCGCACAGGAAGAGAAGGCAGCACAGGAAATCCCGGCTCCGATTGAAGTACGTCGTTATCCCACCATCGAGGCACCCAGTCAGGTTGCCGTTGACGCTTCTATCTCCGTCATGATCTCCCTTACCGAGATGCTGATCACCCCCGAGGTTGACGTCATACAAGGTCAAACGGATCAGCAGGGCCGGCTCAAACTCCAACTACCGGAGCAGGACGATAAACCCTGGGAAATAGATGTGGTCCTATCCGCTTCTGGGTTCGATTTTTCCTCTCCGAACAAAAGCAAAATACTGCTACCGAAAAACGGAGACTCCTCCCCTGCCCTTTTTGAGCTGATCGCTCGAGACTCAGAAAAGTTAGATGTTAATCGACGCCTGTACGCAACCTTCTGGTTCAAAGGCCAGTATCTGGCTCGGGTACAAAAACCTATTTCTGTGGTCCGGAAAAAACCTACCGCTAACCGCTGTAGTCCGAATACTACAGAGCAATCTAACGTCGAAGAGATATTGGGCGGAGCTGAGGGATTTCATTTAAACGAGCATCGCTCCACCGCAGATCTGACCATCTATATGAGAAGAGACTGGGATTCTTGCAGCAACACCGATTACCTCATCACTCTGACGTCTCCACATATTGAAACCCGACACCAACGAATTGTGTTAGCCGAAAACATCAACGAATGGCTGATCCCAAAATTCAAACAGTTTTCAATATCAGGCCGCTCAGCGCCGGTAGCTGATGACAAAATTGACGAGGATGACGAGGAAGAAGAGTTTGAATATGTGACACGGGACTATATGGTGGGATTCGGCCAGCTACTCTATCAGCAATTTGCGCCACCCAGTTTTATCGAAGCCTACGAAGAGCTGTCGGAAAAACTTGGCGACAACTTCACCTCTATTCAGATCTACACCGATGAACCCAGTATTCCCTGGGAACTGATGGTCCCGAAGGGCACCGATCAGTTTTTAAGTTTGACCCACGCAATGGGTCGTTGGATTATCCCGAAGAACCCCAGTGACTTTACCATTCCTGAACAAAGCCTGATCGCCAACAAGGTTTATCTGGTGACACCAAGCTACGAAGGCAATATGAAGCTCTACGCGACCGCATCAGAATCACGGTTTATTGGCGAGTTATTTGGACAAAGTTCAGAAAATATTGATGCAAAATACTCTCCCGTTAAAGAACTGCTATTAAGTTCAAATGCTTCAATTATTCATTATTCAGGACATGGTTACGCCCAACGCAATGACGCCAAAAATGTCACGGACTACGGCCTGATTTTAGAAGATCAACGCTTACGAGCACTAAACTGGCGGGGCATGCTGTACCGCAGTCAAAACCCATCTCTGGTTTTTTTTAACGCCTGCGAGGTCGGCTTATCGGAGACAACAGCTGGGTTTGTCGATGGCTGGTCTCAAGCACTCACAGATACGGGTTCCCGTGGTTTTATCTCCGCCCTGTGGGAACTTGGCGATCGGGGCGCCGCACAGTTTTCTAAAAGATTTTATACCGATTTATCAAAGCAATTTTCCGAACACTCTGAGGCATCAATCGCTGACGCCATTCGCCGCGCTAAACAATCCTTTAACAGGAGTGAGAACCCCACGGTCCTTGCTTATGTGTTTTATGGAGATGTAGCGTTAAAAGTTTCCATGGCTGCCAAAGCTCAAGCAGGACTCCAATAATGCTCTCATTGCCAGCTTATTTAGACCGAATAAAATTCAGCGCAAAACCTTGCGTGGATCTGGCAACGCTTAAAGGTTTACAACGTCAGCATCTGCTTAATATTCCCTACGAAAATCTGGATGTGCAACTCGAACGAACCGTTAGTCGAGGGTTGGATGATATCTTCGCCAAACTGGTGACTCGCAAACGAGGCGGATGGTGCTACGAAATGAACGGCTTGCTAGGTTGGTCACTGGAACAAATCGGTTTTGATGTGACCTATCTTAGCGGCGGCGTTGCTCGATCATTAAGGGGTGATAGCGCCCTTGGCAACCATCTGGTGATCCTGGTCAATCTTGAAGGTCAGCAGTGGATCGTAGATACGGGTTTTGGCGATGGCTTTATTGAGCCCATAGAACTCAAGCAAGGTCGATTTCAACAGCGGGGCTTTGCGATGCAACTCGAACGCCTGCCCGACGGCTACTGGCGGTTCCACAATCACGAATTTGGCGGTGCGCCGAGCTTCGATTTCCTCACTGAAACAGCTGACCAGGAACTTTTAGATACTCAATGTCACTGGCTGCAAACCAATGAAGACTCACCGTTTGTGCGAGCCCTGGTTTTTCAAAGCTTCAATGACAAGGGCTATGACATTCAGATCGGATTGGTGGCCAAGACCGTTGCCAGCTCCGGTGTGTCGACCAGGCGAATGGAATCCTTTGCGGAATTTGAAAACAGGCTAGCAACAACATTCAATGTCCGGGACCCTGACCTTTTTAACCTTTGGCCCAAACTCACGCAAAGCCATGCTCTGTTATTTCCCGATGAGTCGCCCATTCCTAATTCTTAACGTCTTTGGTCAAGGACCGGAACGTATTTACCCTGGACAGGCTTTATGCAAATGATTATGATTCTCATTAACATGATCAGAAACAGTGGTAACCGCCATGCGCAGTGTTTCCTCACAACCAGAAATCAGCCTGGATAGCCTGTCCTGTGGTGGCCAGCTGTTTATCTGGAGCCTACGCCAATGGCTGATTGCGGTTCGCCACAAGCAGGATCCAATCCCGTTGATGATTAACCCTTACAGGATGGTGAAGAACGCTGACGCGCCCATGCTGATCGACGAACTCATGGCCATTTTAGCGGTCTCCAGCCAACGTCAGCTAGAGATTCGCTGCTGCTGCAGGCCTACCCTTAGTCAAGATGAATCATTACTTCTATCCTGCGTCAGACTGCTTCGCCAGGGCAATACGCAGGGAGCAGCCGAATCTCTAGAACCGGTAATGCTACCCGGGCTGAGCCGTACCCTGTGCCGAATTGCTGATCTTTATCAGGCCTCCCTGACTTCGAGCGGTCTGACATTCGAAAACCCGAGAGCTTTAACACTGGTGTAGCGTCCATGAAACGATCATTGCTCAATCATGTGGTCCTGCTTCTCTTTTGGAGTGCGGGCGCGGGTATATTTACCCTGGCCTATATTTACAGCTGGGTGCTGGTTCTCGACCCTTGACGCTGTGGTGCGGCCCCCTAAAGCAGTCCGCTAATACGGCTTCCAATCACTTTCCCATGATAAGATGTGGGCCGCGTTTTAATCGACTGCAAGACGAACATGTCTGATCCACTTCCGAGCATCAACCGGACCTATCAAAACCACCATTTAGACTCGACTCGCTGGGAGGCGTACGTCCCCAGAGCTAGCGACATTATCGTGACCACATCCTATAAGGCTGGCACGACCTGGACCCAGCAGATCCTGCTTGAGTTGATCCACGGAAATACTGAACCAATGCCAGGTTTTCGCGACGTCACACCCTGGCCAGATGCACGGTTCTTGCCCATCAGCAAGGAGGATCTTGGTCCCTTCCTGGAGAATATTCCCGGGCGCCGGTTTCTGAAAAGCCATTTGCCACTCGACGGATTACCCTACTATCCTGAAGTGAAATACGTGATTGTTGGCCGTGACTGCCGCGACGTATTTATGTCGTTCTACAACCACTATTCGAGCTATACACAAATCGCAATGGACATGATGAACGCAGCGGACATCGTCGGAGAAAAGTTACCACCTTGCCCGGAGGATCCTCGTGAACTCTGGCGTCAATGGATGACCCGGGGTTGGTTTGAGTGGGAATCAGAAGGTTATCCTTTTTGGTCCAATCTGGCCCACACCCAGAGCTATTGGGAATACCGGCACCTGCCCAACTTCTACTTTATGCACTACAACAACATGCTTGAGGATCTTGAAGGCTCAATCGCCAGACTCGCAGAATTTTTGGGTGAAAGCCCAACGCCAGAACACCTGGCCCGCATTGTTGAAAACACAACCTTCGCCAACATCAAAGCAAAAGCAGTCGAAGCAGATGCCAAAGGTGATCATAGAGGGCTCATATTTGAGGGTGGGTCCGCAGGATTCTTTTTTAAGGGGACAAATGGCCGCTGGCGCGACGTCTTAACGGAAGAAGACCTTGTCCTTTACGAAACAGCAAAAGCCCGGGTACTGAGCCCTGACTGTGCCAGATGGTTAGAACAAGGCGGAGTGGTAGAAAAATTATGTTGAGTATTGGACAAACCTACATTCTTGAAGTGGTCAAGATTACCCGTCAGGGTGCGTATGTTGACGCGGAAAACCTTGGTGAGGTACTACTCCCGAACAAATACTGTTCCGACGATCTGGAGGCCGGTGATCATCTACCGGTTTTTATCTATCACGACTCGGATTTTCTGCCCATCGCGACAACTCAAACCCCTAGCGCTGTGGTCGGACAGTTTGCATATCTACCGGTCATCTCAAACTCTAGTTTTGGCTCTTTCCTGGATTGGGGATTGGACAAGGACCTGCTGGTGCCCTTTGGCGAGCAGCATCGCCCCATGGAGCCGGGCCAATCCTATCTTGTCTACGTTCACCTAAATCAAGCAGACGGTCGGGTGATTGCATCCTCAAAGGTTGATAAATTTTTGGATGATGATGCCCCCCATGATTTTAAATCGGGTCAGGCAGTTCAGCTCATTATTGCCAATAGTACTGATCTGGGGTTTAAGGCCATTATCGAACACAGCCACTGGGGCTTGTTGTATAAAAACGAGGTGTTCGAGCGGTTAAGTTTTGGTCAATCCATCGGTGGGTTTATCAAGTATGTTCGACCCGATGGTAGAATTGATCTAGCCCTGGGTCGAGCACAGGAGACACGAGACCAGTACACCGCGACAATCTTAGACTACCTGAAAAAACACGATGGATTTGCGGCGGCCCACGACAAGTCAGACCCTGAAACCATTAAGGCGCTATTTGGGATGAGTAAAAAATCATTCAAAAAGGCGATCGGCGGTCTCTACGCGAAGCGTGTGATTAGCATACAATCCGACGGTATTCGTCTGATCAACACAAATTAAGCCCACAACCCTAATAGAGCAAAAAGGAAATACCCATCAATAACAATGACATTCTCCGTAGCCTTCGCTACTCATTCGATTTCTCAGACACCGACATGATTGGCATATTCTCGGAAGCTGATCTAACGGTGACACGTAGTCAGGTGAGTGATTGGTTAAAGAAAGAAGAGGATGAGAGCTACATGGCTTGTGAGGACAAAACCCTCGCCTATTTCTTAAACGGCTTGATCAACAAATTGCGTGGCAAGAAAGACGGACCAAGCCCAGCCCCGGAAGAAAGGCTGAACAACAACCTGGTACTTGTGAAGCTCAAAATCGCGTTAAATCTAAAAGCTGAAGATGTCATCGAATTAATGCGGCTTGCTGGTTTTGTTATTGGAAAGGCTGAACTCAGTGCGTTCTTTCGGAAAAAAGGCCATAAACACTACAAAAAATGTCAGGACCAGATACTCAGAAATTTCCTGCGGGGCATTCAATTTGACCAACGCCCGGAGTCAATCAAACAACCCAAGTCCACATGGCCAGGACGGACGGGCGAGGATTCCGAATAAAAAACACTTAAACCCAGGTGACGTACCTGCATTTCCACTGAGAGCATTGAGAATATTAAGAGCATCAAGATTATTAAGAGCATCAAGAATATTTGGAGTCGTACTTGAAGTCGCTATTTGTCGTTAAGAGCAATCCCGTCCCCGGGAGAGAATCGGAATTTAATCGGTGGTATACCGATATCCATCTACCGGAAGTGATTCAGATTGAGGGCTTTCAAAGCGCCCAGCGTTTTCAGCTCAACAAAAACCAGGTCCAGCCTGGCCAGTCCCACACTTATCTGGCGATCTATGAAATCGACAGCGAGAATGTTGCTGCAACCCTCGACAACCTTGACAAAGCAACACGACTCACCAAGAGCTATGCCCTTGATCAAGTCAGCATGGATATATCAGTTTTTGATTCGATTGCAGACATCATCTACGAGGCGCCTCAGAAAGAGTCCACCAGTTCCAAATAGGTTCCATCTGGGTCTTTGAAGCAAAAGAATCGGCTGCCGTGCACCTCATCTAGCATCACGGTCGCAGGCGGTGATAACACTTCTACACCCTGTTCAAGCAAAAACTCATAGTCAGCCATTAAATCACTGGGGCGCAGTGCAATTCTAGCAAGTCCAGGTCGATGTAGATTCGGATAGGGAGCAGCGTTATCTCTGGGCGCTTGCCATTCGAGCAAATCAATCACCATTGCCGGGTCTGACCCCCTTAGCCGCATCAACGCACCATTGACTCGATAATCAGACATCCCAACCGCCTGGGCAACTTCAGGGGTGTTGGTTTCCGGTACTTTCCAAAACACCTCAAAACCTAACATCTCATAGAATTGTTTTGACCGTTGGTAATCGCTGCAATTGATATTGATGTGCACCATATTGGTTATGTTCATAGCCAATTTCTCCTTCGACCTGACCTTCGAGCTATTACCTTCAATTCAGGGCCTTTGATTTAGATGACTGTATCGCCATTGTCGATGACCATTTCTGCACCGTTAACATGTTTGGATTCATCGGAGATTAAATAGGACACCATATAGGCGACGTCATCGGGCTCACCAATTCCCATCGCAAGTCTTTTTTCCTCTGAGCTCTCTGCCTCATCTAGATCAACCCCAACAAGTTTCTTCAGGGCCTCATGCACCATCGGTGTACTGATGCTACCGGGGTGAATAGAGTTACAGCGAATGCCGAGTTTCTCCTGCCGACAATGTATGGCAATGGCTTTGGTCATCGATCTAATCCCGCCCTTGGCGGCAGAATAGGCTAGATAGGCTGGTATACCAACCAGCGCAGCGGTGGAGGACATATTGATAATCGAGCCACCAGTGCCTTTTTTCATTAGCTTAATCGCAGCCTGAGAACCAAAAAAGCTGCCGTCGAGGTGAATCGCCATTGTCCTTCGCCAGGCATCCGTTGAAGTGGTTTCAATATTTGCAATAATCGCAATTCCCGCGTTGTTGACGAGACCATCGAGTTTTCCGTAGTGAGATTCAACATGGGCCATCACCTCATCCCAGCGGTTTTCGTCGGAAACATCCTGGAGCAAAAAGTCGGCATCAAAATCTTTAGCTAGCCCACGGCCTCTTTCCTCATCAATGTCCGTCATCACCACGCGGGCGCCCTGGGATGCAAGTAGCCGCGCATCCGCAAGACCAAGACCCGAGGCCGCCCCTGTGATTAACACTACCTTATCTTTTACATTGGCCATTAAAAATCCAATTCAATTTTGTCCAATAGTGCCAAGGCTTTTCCACAAATGCGAATGACCAAACCGAATTGCTACTGTTCGATATCAACTCTGCGTGGCACTATTGAGACAAGAATAAACCAAGACAAATAATTCGAGGTGTATATGAACCCCAATGAGCTACCAGGCCGACTCGGCGATCCCAATTCGACGTTATTAACCGACAAACGAACAGACCCCCGTATTGCGGCGGTACTGGCAGCAATTGGTCCTACGGGTGGTGATGTTGAAGCGGTAAACGCTGATTCCAGTTATGAGGAGTGCCTTGCCTACTGTCAGGCCTTTGAAGATTCTGCCGCGGCGGCGCACCCAATGGAACTAGCAGCCATGCCAGAATTTCCTGACGTCACAAATCGAACAGAAGTGATTAAAGGTGTGGATGGAAACGACATCAAATTGTATATCTCATCACCAAAGAGCCCAGCAACAACCCCGCGGCCCTGCATACTACACACCCATGGTGGTGGCATGGTGTTAATGACCGCCGCTGATCCAAGTTTCGTGCGTTGGAGAAACACTCTAGCTAACGAGGGTATTGTGGTGGTTGATGTTGAGTTCAGAAATGGCGGTGGCAAGTTAGGCAACCACCCCTTCCCTGCGGGACTAAACGATTGCGCTAGCGCATTAAAGTGGACCTACAAAAACAAGGCTGCTCTTGGGATTTCAACCATTACAATTTCTGGTGAATCCGGCGGCGGCAACCTCTCCATCGCGACGACTTTAAAGGCCAAACAAGACGGATATCTGGATTATGTTGATGGCGTGTATGCAATGTGCCCGTACATTAGCGGTGCGTACGCTAACCCCCCGCCAAACCTTCTGTCGCTGGAAGAAAACAATGGCTACGCCATGGATTGCGACATGATGGCGAGCCTCGTCAAAGTTTACGACCCGGAGAATCAATACCTTACAAATCCGCTCGCCTGGCCTTCCCATGCAAGTAAAGAAGACCTTGAGGGTCTGCCTCCCCATGTCATTTCAGTCAATGAGCTAGACCCATTACGGGATGAAGGACTGGCGTTCTTCCGAAAACTACAGGCTGCAGGTGTGTCAGCCGTGGCGAGAACCGTACACGGCACTCACCATGCCGGCGATGTCAGCTTACCCGACATCGTACCGAATATTTACCAGGAAACCCTCCGATCGGTATGCGGCTTTGTAAGATCGTTATAACAATTGGGGATTTGTGTTAAGTTTAGTAGGTGGACTAGGCGGTCGAACCGCCGTCCACCATATAAACAGATCCGGTAATAAAGTCGCTGTCATCTGAAGCAAGGAACAGCATCATCTTCGCAACATCCTCTGGCTCAGCATAACGACCCAGAGGAATATTGGCTGCCATTCGCTCTTTCATTGCTGCACCGTCTCCCGGTGCAAAACCTTCCTCAAGGCTTCTCATCATCCGGGTGTCTACCGGTGAAGGATTAACCGTATTGACCCGAATGTTCATGCCTGCACATTCTTTAGCAGCGGATTTCATCATGCCGATCACGGCATGTTTGGATGTGACGTAAGGTGTGATGTTGGCCCCTCCTGTCACTCCCATCATACTGGAGGTAATGACAATGCTGCCGCCGCCTCGCTTGTTAATCGCGGGGATCGCAGCCTGCAAACCGAGGAATGGGCCCTTCACATTAACCGCCATCACCTGATCAAAACGCGCCTCGTCATAACCCACAATCGGAGCCACATCCCCTTCAATACCTGCATTGGCAAGTAACACATCCACACCGCCGTATCGCTCTTCCGCAACTGCAACCATCTTCTGATTGTCATCGCTACGGGTAACATCAGCCACACAATAGCTGACGCGATTGCTGCCGATCTCATCACAGGCAGCTTTCAGCGCAGCTTCATCCAAATCGACCAGCAAGACATCTGCTCCCTCAGCGACAAACAGTTTGCCCGCTGCTTTGCCAATGCCCCCTGCGCCACCCGTGATAATGGCTACCTTTTCTTTTAATCGACTCATCTTGTGATCCTTAGCGATGTCGCGGTTGTTGATGATCTTCCGGCAAATTGCATATGTAATTCATGGTAGTTCGACTGCCATCAACATACTCCCATATCAATTGATCGCTATCCAGATAGCGGGTAACAACTTTCAGCCCCCAGGCAAAAAATCAAACACCAGTAACACCGTTAACAAAAACAATGTATCAATCATCAATTTATTTGGCTCAAACCAACTATTTTGACGCCCGTTATCCAGGCTTCTGCAGCAGTCGCTCACAGCCGGTGCCAGCAAGAATCGTATCCACACGACTCCGATCTTCTTCATCTAACCGCGCATATTCAATCCGTAGCCATTGCAGACATTTGGCCTGGTAGGGAAAGGGCTCCTGGGTCCAGGGTTTCCCCTCGACTATTGTCTCGGCGGCATCACTTTTTGCATCACAGGCCTCGGCATTCGCCAACATCACCGGCACATAGGTACGGCCTAACTCATTTAATATTTCTGTCAGGGTTTGCGGAATATTGTCCGCGTCCAAGAACCCATCCCCGGTAACTTCTGTTCCCGACAGGTCTTCCATTTTGCTTACCCAGGCATGAACCCGGGGAAAGCCGCTGGCCGCCACCTTAGCGGGAGTCGGATCAAACTGAACTAATTGTGTGAGTTGCCCTAGACAGCCGAAGTCCGCTGAACCCGGTCGATTACCCATGATAAAAGGATAGTGTTTAAGATGATTATTCAAGCACGCTAGAAAGCGCTTATAACTGTCTTCAATCACGACGGCGGTAGTGTCATTTGAGCCCACCACATACAAACGATTGATTTGTCGATCAGAAAAGACCTGCTTCATCTTGAGCATCTCTTCGTCCGGACGCGTCACGTCACCGTAGTGGGGTAAGACTGAACCCGCCATCTCAATGTCATCCTGATAATACCAACGATAGTGAAACATCGCTTTGGTCAGCCACTCATCGCCGTAGTCTTCAAGCAGATAATTGATGAATGCCGTTGCGGGGTCCTCGGGGATCACGGAGCGGCCCGGGTACTCTTGCTCAAGCCGACGGATAATGGGAGTACTGTCTACCTCCGCCGTCATTTCTCCCTTTTCATCTTTGAAGTAAAAAATCGGGATCAGCGGAACCTTGGGTTTTGGCAAACCTTCCTGGCCTTCATGGGCACCTTGCATGTAGCGATAAGGGATACGGCGAAACCTTAACAGCGCCAGCATTTTCCTGGTGTAAGGCGAACCGGGAGAACCTCGAACGGGCAGGAGTGAGTCAGACATTGTGATTTCCCCATCAACAAATCGAAAATTTTACCTAACGTATCACATTAACTATTCAACACCAGTGATTCTGTGGCAGTTTTTAGTCCGGCTGATCCTTCGAGTCATGGTCGAATTTTGCAAAGGTCGAATTTTGCAAAGCAACCATGAGACTATTGTTTTAAACAGGAGTCCCTATGAATCGGAATGTCATCATTACCTGCGCAGTCACCGGTGCAGGAGAAACCACCACTAAACACGCGGGCGTGCCGATTACGCCAAAACAAATAGCCGAGTCCGCGCTGGAAGCCGCCCGGGCGGGTGCCGCGGTAGCCCACTGTCATGTCCGGGACCCAGAGACGGGCAAGGGTAGCCGAGATCCGGATTTATACCGGGAGGTGGTTGCAAGAATTAGAGAGTCGGACACCGACGTCATCATTAACTTAACCGGTGGGATGGGCGGCGACCTGTATATTGGTGCTGGCGAGAATCCCTTGAGCTTTGGTAATGAAACAGATCTTGTCGGGCCAATGGCAAGACTTCAGCATATTGAGGAACTGCTCCCTGAAATTTGTACCCTTGATTGTGGCTCTTTCAATTTTGGCGACGGCAACCTGGTATATGTTTCAACTCCAGATATGCTCCGGGCCGGGGCAGCAGCTATACAGGCGCTCGGCGTTAAACCAGAACTAGAGGTGTTTGATTCAGGTCAACTCTGGTTTGTAAATCAAATGGTGAGTGAAGGCTTATTAGATGCCCCTCCGCTAATTCAGCTTTGTCTGGGCATCGCCTGGGGCGCTCCCGCCGACACCAGTACAGTACAATCGTTAGTTGATCACTTGCCGACCGGTGCTAACTGGGCAAGTTTCGGTCTAGGCGCTATGCAAATGCCGATGGTGGCACAGTCGGTTTTACTCGGCGGTCATGTTCGAGTAGGTCTTGAGGACAACCTTTATCTAGACAAAGGCGTACTTGCATCCAATGCTGATCTTGTTGAACGGGCCAGAACCATTGTGGAATTAATGGGTGCAAAAGTACTGACGCCTGCTGAAGCCCGACAAACATTGGAGCTGGCACCGCGATGAGCAACACAACTGGAAATAACATTAAACCAACATTGGTCGGGATTATTGGCACCGGTGTCATTGGCACAGGTTGGGTAGCACGCCTGCTTGCCAAGGGTAACCCGGTGATTGCCTGGGATCCTTCACCGGGTTTTGCTGAACGGCTCGAAAGTGAAATACAAAGACTCTGGCCAACCCTACAAAAAAACGGTGTGAATGATAACGCTAGCCCTGATCTGCTCACCTGCGCAGAAACCCTGGAGGACGCCTGCAAAGTTGCCGAGTTTGTTCAGGAAAGTGTCCCGGAAGATCTAGAGATTAAGCATGAGGTACACCGACGCATTGATGCGGCGACAAACAAAGAAGCCATTGTGGCCTCCAGTTCATCGGGGCTTCTGCCTTCCGATATTCAAAAGGTCTGTAAACACCCCGATCGATTTCTAATCGGCCATCCATTCAACCCTGTGTATCTATTGCCACTGGTTGAGCTGGTACCGGGCAAGAGCACTTCACATGCCACAATGGCCAGCGCTGAAGCCCACTACAAAGCCCTGAACATGCACCCGTTAGTGTTGCAAAAAGAAGTAGAAGGCTATCTTTCAGACCGGCTACAGGAAGCACTGTGGCGAGAGGCTTTGCATTTGGTCAATGATGGTGTGGCAACAACTCGACAACTGGACGACGCCATTATCTACGGTCCCGGATTACGCTGGGCTATCATGGGTACCTGTTTAACCTTTCACCTCGCAGGCGGCAAAGGCGGCATGAGACATATGCTGGAGCAATTTGGTCCTGCGCTCAAACTTCCCTGGACTCACCTCGAAGCACCAGAACTCAATGACCAACTGATCGAACGGATGGTAAGTGGCACCGCTGAACAAGCAGAAGGTCAAAGCATCGACGAGCTAGAAAAATTACGGGACGATTGCCTGATTGAAATCATGGGCGCACTAGCAAAATTTGAGGTCGGGGCCGGAAAACTGACTTCAAACTCTTAAGCTCAATAGAAGCCAAAATGATGGCTTGTTTAAGCGTTGCCTTGAGCCGCCTCGACGGCATCCCGCAGTTTGTCTTTACCAAAATATATCTGCTCACCCACAAACAATGTCGGCGAACCAAAGGTACCGCGATTCACACTCGCCTCGGTACTTTGAATCAAGCCTTGTTTCACTTCGGGGCCCGACATACCCGCGATGATTTCCTCGGTGGGCAGCCCGGCGGAGGTAAGTGTGCTCGCAATCAGATCATCCTCGTCCATTTTTAGGGCTCGCTCCCACATTGCGCTATACATGGCTTCAATATATTGAGCGTAGAAGCCCTTGTCTCTGGCGTAAACCGCCCCCCTCATCATCTTTAGTGTATTCACCGGGAAATGGGGATTGGCAGCCTGCGGCTTTATTTTATGGGCGACACAAAAACGTTCGGTTTCAATCCGCTGATAATCCGGTTTGTTTGTGATGCCCTGCATGGAGACAACGGGAGAAACATTATTGGTTGCCTTAAAAACACCGCCCAGTAGTATCGGCACATATTCAAATTCTACGCCGTGTTTCTCGGCTACCGCAGGAATGACCTTGTGAACGAGGTAGGCATTCGGACTGCCAAAATCATAGTGAAATTCAATTTTCATAGTTCATTACCTTTCTAGAAAGTGATTGCTGACGATTAATGATTCCACCAGGGACGGTCAGAGAAGGAGCGCATATCAATTTCATGACTCCAGGTGGAGCGATGTTGTTGGGCAAGGTGCCAGTAGGTGTCTGCTATTTTTTCTGGCAACATCAATCCATCATGTTCCCTACCCCTTGATTCTCGCAGCCGCTCAAACCCTTCTGCACCCAGCATCTTGCCGAGGGTGTCCGGTGCATCAACGGCACCATCAATAACAATATGAGCCACATGAATACCCTTGGGCCCAAACTCTGCATTGAGGGATTGGCACAACATGCGTCGACCGCCCATTGCTGCTGCATGGGAATGCTGCCCACCATTACCGCGCACCGATGCTGTAGAAGAGGTCACAAGAATCGTGCCCTTGTTGCGTGCTTCCATTAGCGGGCATAAAGTCGAGGCTAATCGGTACAAGCCAAATGTGCCCATTCTCCAGCCCATTTCAAATGCTTTGGCACTCGTATCTTTGAGGGGCCGGTCACCAATCTGCGCACCAAGATTGTAGATCGCCACTTCAATCGGACCAATGTCAGCTTCAATCGCGGCGATTCGTTCTTCAATCGCACCCTCTTCTATCGCATTGATCAGAAAACCCGAGGCGGAACCACCATCCGCTTCAATGGCGGCCACCATTGCATTCAATCCGGCTTCATCACTTCGACGGCAAAGCACGACATGATATCCCTCCTGCGCAAATCGCTGGCCAGTGGTGCCACCAATGCCTGCACCGGCACCCAAAACAAAACAAACTGGTTTCATGTTTTTCTCCTGACTCATAGGAACTATTTAAAACCTTACGACTTAAAAATTCTGGTTTACGCTTCTCGCGAAAAGCTGAAATCGTTTCTCAGCCTGTCTCAACTTGTATCATTTTAGTTTTATAATAGGACTATATTTAGTTGCATCATAAAACTTTATTGTTAGAATGCAACAATGAAATTAAAATCATTCGACCATTTAAACTGTTCTCTAGCGCAAACACTTTCGGTCATCGGAGAACACTGGACCATGCTCATCATTCGAGATGCGTTTTTTGGATTCAGGCGTTTCGATCAGTTTCAAAAAAGCCTTGGTATTGCCCGCAATGTATTAAGTGATCGATTGAAAAAACTGGTTGCGGCGGAAGTTCTAGAAAAGTCTGACGGCCCCGGGCACTCGGAGTACCGACTTACGGAGAAAGGGCTTGCCTTACAACCTTTGATGATTGCAATGACCCACTGGGGTGACAAGTACATGCCGCATCCAAAAGGTCAGCGATTGAAGTTTGTGGATCGTCGAGATGGTAAACCCATTAAAACTTCAGGGGTTTATGCTGCCGATGGCAGGAGACTTAAACCCAAAGAAATTAAGGCTAAACCGGGCCCAGCCTTTACCCAGAACAGACCAGATGTACCGGTTAACATTGCAATTCCTGCCATCATTGACCTGACCCAGGGGTAATTTGGTCGGTATTGAGAGTAATATTATGAGCAATGACTATACTAGACCGGTAGTCACGACTCGCTAGCCTAATGGAGCCATCATTAACCATAGTGTCCGCACGGGCAAACCGTGATCGACGCACCGCAATCGTAACGCTATGTTGCATTATCTGTGTGTGCCTCGTCTTTGGTGTTCGAGCGTGGCAATGGGACATCGCCTCTAGAATCATCACCCTGGGTATTTGTGCTGTAGGTTGCACTGTGGCTGTTGGTTTAATTATTCGTTACGGAATCACGCCCCTTGCAAGTGGTATCGGACTAATTACCATGACCATAGCGGTCGCAGGCGCAGCTTACTCTAGCGGTGGCATCTCAAGCTTCGCATCAATGTGGTTGTTAGCCCTACCACTACTCGGTGGCTTAATAGGCCGCAAGCAGGGAGCATTCATTGGGTTAACCCTTTCTATCACCTGTTTTATTTGTCTGTACTACTACGAGGTCAGTATCGGTACACCAGCAAATTTGACACCTATAGCATTTCAAAATAGCCAGGACAGACTTCACCAGCTCGCAACACTTCTAGTTATCAGTATCTGCGTCTATACATTTTTGAATCAGGTCAACGTCGCGGACACCGAACTCGATTTAGGTACCGCAGCACTGGAGGCGGAAATACAGGCCAGAACAACCGCCGAACAAGCCGCCATCCAGGCAAACCTGGCCAAGAGCGAATTCCTGGCCAATATTAGTCACGAAATACGCACCCCCTTGAACGGCATACTCGGGGTGCTACAACTGTTAAAAAGAGGAGAGCAGACACAGGATCATCGGCGTCTGGTGGACATTGGTATGACGAGCTCCAACAGCCTTTTAGGTCTCATCAACGACCTGCTGGATATCGCCAAAATCGAAGCGGGCAAAATTGAGATAGAGCGAACCCAATTTAACCTCAGAAAAGCACTGGAGGCGGCACATCGTCGCGCCTGCCAGCAGGTCGAAGATATGCCCATCAAGATTATTTTCGACTGTGAACTCGACCACAAGTGGATGCTGTGTGACGGTCTCCGCGTAGAGCAGATCCTTAACAATCTACTCAGTAATGCCATCAAGTTCACGCAACAGGGAACAATCGAACTAAAAGTACGCTACGCCGATAAGTCTCAATTGCTGAGTGTGAGTGTTACGGATTCAGGTATCGGTATTGCGGAAGAAGCCCTAGGCAAAATCTTCCAGCCTTTCACACAAGCTGAAGCGTCCACAACCCGGGTCTACGGCGGCACCGGTCTGGGTCTCACGATTTGCAAACAACTCGCTGACGCCATGGACGGCGAATTATCCTTCGAGAGCGAACTCGGCAAAGGCAGTTGTTTTCGCATTGCGCTACCTATGGAACCGGTGCTTGTGGTTGATGACCACGACAATTTGGAACAGGAACAGTTAGCGTCCACCAGCGACCAGCGCATATTGCTTGTGGAGGATAACGAGATCAACGCTGAACTGTTGTTGTCGATACTGGAGGACATGAATCTGACGGTGGACCTTGCTTGTAATGGCGCTGTCGCTTTAAAAATGGTCCAGACCCATCAATACCAAGGTGTTTTAATGGATTGCCAGATGCCCGTGATGGATGGCTACGAAGCTACCATGAAAATTCGCAAAGAACTCAACCAGATCAATTTGCCTATCATTGCGTTAACAGCCAATGCCATGGAGGGGGACAGAGAAAAGTGTCTGGCCGCTGGGATGAATGACTATCTGACAAAACCAGTTGATCCTGACGAGTTGGTTATCAAGCTGAACCACTGGCTGACCGCGTAACAAACGCCTCTCCACCGAAAGTGGTAAGCTTTCGCCTGTACACATAGCGGAATGAATGGCATGGCGAATCAGTCTGTAGAAGGACGTGAAATACAAAGAAGCGCAAGCATGTTGGCGCCACCCATCAAGCTGAATCCGGCCTTTAACGATCCTGATCAAATCATAAACCTCATCGAAAAAGGCGCGCCCTATCTATCCATAACCACGGTTCACAAAGATCCGCCGAATGACAACACGCCTGGCTGGTTCCGTAACTTCTGGGCTCTGGGCGGCAAGGTGGTATTTGATGGAGCGGAGGAAGCTTTTTATAACCCCAATTTTATTCAGGCGGCGAAGCAAAGTTTTAACGCTGAGATCATTCAACCGCTAACCATGATGACAAACCTAAACGTGCCCGCGGCTGACTCACCCCCCCATCTAGACTTACCATTCTTTCGCGGCGCCCATGCCCGTGAAGTCCCAAGCTGGATGCTGGCGCCCATGGGCTACTCAGAATTGTTCCAGCAGTGGGCGATCCCCGTTGCCTCGGCAATCACCTGGTTTTACGATGGCCTCGGTGGCGATTTTGAGTATTGGCCAGAAGGCATTGAAGCGCCCTCCCATACCGTGCGGCCACCTTATACCAACACATCGGTACTGGCCGACAATGAATACATGTATCACCGGGTAGGATGGATGGGAGATCAACAGGACTATCTGCCGGGCGGCATCCCTAGCGACTCCACGCTACAGCTACAATCAGATCGTTGGGAAATTAGGTCCGGTGACCGGCTAATTAAGTCATATCGTCGAGAACAAATTCGTGTCTCTATTCTCTGGAAGGCATTTTGCTTCGAGAACCAACGAGCAGCGGACCTATTCAATGACACCCAGCATAATCTTACGCCGACACAGATTGTGGATATTTTTTGCGCTGATTTAAAAAGACGCGGAATTCCCTTCAGCGAGCCAACGGATCTCGAAAAAGACAAGGCCTGGATCGACCTTATTACCACCCAGTACCCCCCAGCGCTACAGGCTTGAATCCAACAGCTTGTGACTGACCGTTAGACATGGTTTCATTTGAGTTCTCTTGAAAACAAACGGACAACCCATGGCTAACATACTAATTACAGGTGCCAATCGCGGCATCGGACTTGAACTGGTTCGTCAATACCACGCCCAGGGGCACACCGTCTATGCCGCCTGCCGAGCTCCGGGTAAAGCCGATGCATTAAAAGCAATCGAAGGCGTTCACCTTGTTGAAGTCTCTGTCGGTGATGACAAATCCGTGGCCGCCATGGCAAAACAACTAGATGGAGTTGCCATTGATATTCTTATCAACAACGCCGGAACAGGTGGACCGGAACGAGATCAACAAACTGCCCTAAAGATGGATTTTGATGGCTGGGCAGAAACCATGAACATCAATACCATTGCCCCGGTTCGTGTCATGCATGCCTTGATGCCAAACTTACGCGCGGCTAACACGTCCAAGGTTGTCAACATTACCAGTCAACTCGGCTCATTGGATTTGGATTTTCCTATGGGCTACGCCTACTGTTCGTCGAAAGCCGCACTCAACAAATTTATGAAGATGGCCGCAATCGAAATGGTGAAGGACAATATTTTTGTTTCACTACTACATCCTGGCTGGGTTCAAACAGACATGGGTGGGGCTGAGGCAGATATCACACCCGCCGAGAGCGCCGCAGGTATTATCCAATGTACCGAGAACCTCAATGCAGAAACCACCGGACAATTTCTTAAATGGAATGGTGAGGCCCACGCCTGGTAATCCTATTTTGGTGATTCTATGAAGATCCTGAATTTCGGCTCCTGCTGTATCGACAATGTTTACAGCCTGCCTCACTTTGTGCAGCCGGGAGAGACGCTCCTCAGTACAGACTTTAATGTTTTTCCTGGAGGCAAAGGCCTAAATCAGTCAATCGCCCTTGCCCACGCAGGGGCAGAGGTCCAGCACGCAGGTAAAGTAGGCGCCGATGGCGAATGGCTCAAAGCGCTTCTGCAGGTATCCGGTGTAGATGAGAGTCGATTGAAGGTTGTGGATGGCCCAAGTGGACACGCCAATATACAGGTGAGTGCAAGCGGTGAAAACGCAATTGTTATTGTGGGCGGCACTAATCGCCTTATTACTCCGGAGGATTTTGATGATGCTTTCTCAGGAGTCAATCCAGGCGATTTTCTTTTGCTCCAGAATGAAGTGAGCCATATGCCTGACATCATCAAGAAGGGGCACCAACGAGGCCTAAGAATAGTTTTTAACGCTGCTCCCATGACAACTGAGGTACTCGATTTTCCACTCGAACTTATCGAAATTCTCATCGTAAACGAAACTGAGGCTGCTGCAATCCTCAACCTTCCCATCAGCGACCAGCTAGATGAAGCCCTCGCAAGACGATTTCCAGAGATGAAAATTGTTCTCACATTAGGTGAGTCCGGCGCTGTCTACCGGCACGGTATTGAATCGATCAAACAATCTGCATTCCCGGTGAAAGCCATCGACACCACAGGCGCTGGGGACACCTTTACCGGGTACTTTCTTGCTGCATTAATGAGAGAGGAGACTATTCAAAACTGTCTCGAAGAAGCTTGCCGGGCATCAAGCATTTCCGTTACCCGCCCTGGGGCTGCAACCTCTATTCCCAAAAGATCCGAACTTGCCTGATTCCCTGACGCCCGGCCTCCTAACGCCTGGTCTCTCCATTATTTATGCCAGAAGCCTAAATCATTGCATTGGTACTAATGGCGGACTGCCCTGGTCGTTACCGGATGAGTACGCCCACTTCCTCAGGGTCATCAAGGGTTGCCCAATCATCATGGGTCGACGCAGCTATGAAGATCATGAAGGTGCGATTCCAGGCAGCCTCAATATTGTCGTGACAGGTAATCCAGACATCGAGGTGCCTGAAGACATTCAAATTGCGGCCAATCTTGAGCAAGCAATCGATATCGCAGCAGAGACTTATCCAAACTATTTTGTAATTGGCGGTACTGGTTTGATCACCGAAGCCCTACCCCAGGCAAATGTCGTTTTTGAGACAGTAGTTGACGCACATATCGACGGAGACACATTCCTTCCTCCCTTCGATTACAGCGCATGGAAAACAAGAGAAATAGCGAGCCGTGTCGCTGACAATTCTCATGCTTATGATTACTCAGCCTATATACATTCGAAACTTCGTTAACACGCTGCAGCACTATGTGACTTGGCTGCTTTCGACCCAAAGGCGACGCTCTAAAGCGACCAGACTTCTTACTCATCTTTTAATGAGTAAGACTCAAAGTAGTTTGGCTTAAACAATAGTGGCGGTGAACATTTCCTGGCTGCATCTATTGCTAACTCAATTTGCATACTATGGCTCTTAGATACGTGGTCTGTTCGAAGCAACCCAGCAATAATTTCAACTGCATTTTTTGAATGTTCATAGAACTTTTCAAAGTCAGGAACACCGACTACATTAGATCGAGGGACCCCAATTGCCTTAAATGAATCAGTCTCGGGAACATATCCAAATATCTGGTCTTCTTCCGAGTGGAGTCGTAACAAAAACTCTACAGGGCGCAGGACCTTCTCCCACATCAGCCAAATAATTTTCATATCACCAGATGTGAGGGCTTTGTGTACTCCAATGCTGTTTACTAGAATTGCTACTAACGAGTCTCTTAGATCTTCGTTTAACGAAAGGTCTCCTTCACGTGCGCGTGGGTACAGTGTTTCATAGAGTTGCTTTTCGTTCTCAACAACCAGCTTTCCTGCTCCGCCAAGTATTGAGCGTATTTCTTTCTCAAGCTCTGTCCTGTGGGCGAGAAAGTTGCTGAAATTTGAACTTGAAGTAGTCCTTATAATCTGTTCCTTGGTTTGTTCAGACCTATGGTTGGCAGCAAAGAATGCAAGTATTGGTATAAGAAATGCGATCAGTCCCAGTGGAACTTGAAACGTTCTGACGAATTGATTCCAGCCATCGGATGAAGTGTCCCATCTATGCAAATAAAGTTGTTCGGATTCGACTATCGTCCACGAGATTATTGCTGCTAAGCCAGCAACGAAGAGAATAGTAAGCCGAACGACATTTAGTGAGAGCAGACTCTTTTCGGGGTTAAACAGGTTCAAAGTTGGCATGTGCAGGCAATGTCCGTGACTAGTCCATCAATTTCGACACAATGAGAAATTTAGTGCAAGTTCCACTATTGGCCGAAAGCCGACACCACATCTCAACTGACTGACGCGGCTTCCCGAGATAACTTTGCCGACAGCGTGAGAATCGTGTCTGGCACCTTGTAGTTATGGGGTGTGTACCAGGGCGTCATGGTTTTCAGGATCGCGGGGGACATCGCGAGCCATAGACCTGGGTAGGTTCCAGCTGGTATGTGATAGCTCTGGTCATATCTCGCCACATCGGTTGGCGACATGATCTTCATACAATCAATGATGAACGTCAGAATGTGACGTTGGGCAATCCAGCACATTTTGGCTCTAAAGACATAATCCCCATATAGATGGTCGTAGATATCATAAGCGACTGTTCTATGTTCAATTTCTTCCGCCATATGCCATTCCATCAGGGCAGAGAAACGAGGGTCTGTTTTTGGATGTTGTTTTCCCAGCTCATAGAGACTGCGAATAGCCAATTGTGTGGTCAGTGCCTCGAAGCCTTCGACAAAACCGACGCACCACTTGTCTCCCTTCTCCTTAAAAAATCGCTCAAAATCGCTTTTCAGTAGATCGAAGCGTTCCTGCAATCCAGGATAGTCTTTGCCGAGAATCGCTTTGTTAAACTTTTCATGTTGCGTGTAATGTTGTGCTTCCTGCCGGGCAAATCGGTCAACGTTCTCGCGCATGTCGTCGTCCGTTATCTGATCCAACACTCGACGCACGGATTTCACGAGGAAAGGCTCAAGATAAGCAACATAGAGGCTGACACCGGTAGTCAGATAAGATTGCCTAATATCATCTGCGAGCCATTTGGGATCTAAATCTTCCGCGGTTGGAATGTCGAAGGCCATTTTTCGAACAGGAATATTGTGCATGCTAGGTAACCCTCCATCGATCTGCGTAAAACCCAAACGTTAGATCCAAAATCGAGCAACTGATCGATTCGATTTCGAACGCTCACGAATAATCTAGCACTTCTCGAGACCGAACACAGTACTAACGCTTGTTCAGGTTCCAATTATAGTCTGAGTATTTGAGCTTCAAACCCGCAGCAGGTAAATCCTCGCGATACCGGGCCACAAACTGTAGCACCCCACCTGGGAAATCTTCTTCATACCAATCGAATATTTTCGACACGTGAAGAGTATCCCCTTTTAGATAGTTCGCCTCGGTATCCCGCAAAAAGTTTTCCGCTGCAGATTCCAATTGCTGATCCAATTTTCCGGCGATATATGCCTCGTTCTGCAGGGGTGGGCATGAGATCGACGCGCAGTTGACGGCAAAGTGAATTCTAGGTTCTTTAAATAACTGACGAATCAACTGATGCTCGACAAAATCCAGGCTTGTTGGCTGACCAAACAGAGTAAAAAACTCCTTACTCCAGGGAGAGGAAAAGAAACTACCGACATCCTTAATGGATTTTATTGGGTAATTATCGATTACCTGGCGTAACTGATTGCCGTTATAGGCATTAATCAAAAAGGCAAGCTGTTGGTCCGGAGTAAACGTGTCAAAGGTTGGTTTCGAAACTGAAGACACAGATTCAAGATACAGATTCAGCGTTGTACGTTGTTTAATTAAGCGCGGATAGTCTACCCGGCTTTGAAAATCCTGCACATGTACAACATCGCCAAGCAATTGATTAAAGAGTTGATGATTGTGATCAAAATCTTCTGCGCCGGCTGTAGTAGAAATCAATGCCGAAAGCAGAAGCATTAGCGCGATGGGTTTCATATTATTCACTGGTGATTTTGTTACTTCATAGACCTCAATTCCAGCGGGATTGTTTCATCTAATTTCCTTTTGCTTGTTGTTCACTAGATTTGGCGTGAATTTAGTCTAGATTGTCCCGCTAATTCTAGGTGTCACAACCGGTATCGCCTGGGTGCCACTCTGTCCGGCCCTTTGGACCTGAAGTGCTTCTACAATTTCTTGATGACGTTCACGGCTGAGTCGATAGCCGAGGTAAAGCAGTAGCCCCATCAGTGTAAAGATCGACGTTAAGGGGCCCTGAACTAACCCAAGATTAAATATCACGCCGGGGTCAACGGTGCCCGGCAGAGACGTTTTGGGAAAGGCAATCAAATCCAGCGCGATACCACCCATAACGGTGCCCAGCGCATTTGCGGCTTTACCCGCAAAGGCACGGGCTGAATATATAATGCCTTCCTGACGCTCCCCCGTTTCAAGTTCTATCTCATCCGCTATGTCAGCGAACATCGAATTGATGGAAATAAACACCACGGGGACAATTGCCGCCCCAACAAAACTTGTACCAATCAACAGTGGCAGAATGATCCAATGGCCGTTAGCCGGCAGGAGATCAAAGAGCCGTAATACAATTAGGACATTGCCATTCACGATCGAAACTGCCGCTGGGACTATCAAACACCACTTTTTGTCGAGCACCCTGACCAGATAAATCGCAATCACTCCGCCTAGCGGAAGACCAAATAGAACACCAATAGGCACAAGCCTTAGTTGATCTGTTTCCAGTTCCCAAAAATGAATGCCCATAAACGGAGTAAAGGCTGCTTCAACTGCAAGTACAACGGCACCCAGTATCAAACCGAAGAAAATCGACCGATAGGATTTATTACTGAACGCAACTTTAAGTTCACCGAACAATCGGCGCAGGCTAATTGACTCTTTGGCGTCTCCGGCAATACTGAGCCTCGGAATCATGTCCCGGGTGCCCCAGACACACAGCATAATGGTGGCAAAGGCAACAGAACCTGCAATGGCAGCCATAATAGGGTAACCCGGTGCATTGTACATGCCGTGGGCTAGACCTTCCTGGGACGGGAAAACGAAGGTCAACATCAGAAAGTAAAAGCCGTAGCCGGAAAATGCGCCAAACATCAGCCCAATACCAAACAGCGAATTACGATCAACATAATCCGTTGCCATTTCTGCGCCAAGGGCAAGATGGGGGATTTGGTAGAGTGTCAGAAAGGTTCGAACCGCAATGGCAAAAACCAAAACCCAACCAAAATAGAACATTTCGCTCATCCCGTCGGGGGGCGTAAACAATAGAAAAAGCGTAAGCGCCATCGGCAGCGCCGACATGGCCATAAAGGGGTGGCGTCTCCCCCATTTCGATTTAAAGCGGTCAGAAATACTCCCGACCAAAGGGTCACTCACTGCGTCAAACAGTACAGCAATACCCAACGCAATCGACGTCAGTGTCGCGGAGACACCTAGTATCTGGTTGTAGTAGAAAAGTAGAAAGGAATTGAAGGCGGCGTTTTTGACGCCTTCACCAACCTGACCCACGCCCCAATACATCTTGGTCGTAAGCGGTAGCTTTTGATTTGTCACTCAGATCACTCTAACAATGCGGTAGCGACCTGAATATAACAGCCTAGTTTCTTAACTTACAAGGTCAGGCAAAATCACCTATAAGGGACTGCAGAACATTTGGGCTGAGTACCAGTTGCTTTGAGTAGGCAATATGGTCACAGCCAATAGACACATTCGCACCACCTTTAGCAGCGGAAAGGCTCTCAGGATCGAACTGAAATCGCATAAAATGGACCGCCGAGGTCTTATCGTCGTTAGCGCGATCCATGTCCTCATCGGCAATGGCAAAAATCTTGTCGCAGCCCTCTGCCTGAACCCAGATTAAAGATTCAATGTCCTTAAGTTCTTGAAGCTTCGCTTTACGCTCTTCCACATCCTGATATTGAATCAGCATGGTGCACTTCCAGTTTTCTCCATCGGGGATTAACGGGTTGTAAGCATCTAACTCATCCTGAATGCCTGCAGACTCAAACACCTTCTCTATCCGCAACATTTCTTGAATTTGATAATGAATGGTTTGTAGATCTTCAAACATCAGCAGGACATGATCGCCCAGCATAACGTTTCGGTTTTTCTTATGGGCAAGAACCTGTTGGCGAAAGTCCGCTCGCTTCTCACTATATTGTTCCAAAGACCACAGGTCTTCTCGTTTCAGTTGCGTTGTAGTGGTCATTTGATCTCCTAAATCCCGTAGGCAATACGCAGCAGCGTCATGGGATGCTCAGGTTCACTCACCTTGTCTGTAAGGTTAGCAATATGATTGCCTGCCATTGGACAGTCGCTGGCAAAGTGGTCCGGATCAACCTTATCAACCTGTCTCACCACCGGCCTGGCAATCTTTAATGACTTCGCCCGGGTCTCTTCTTTAACTGCATAGGTTCCGTCGTGGCCCGAGCAACGTTCGATGGCATGCACAGTGGTTTCGGGAACAAGTTGTAATATGTCGCGGGTTTTATAACCAATATTCTGTACCCGTAGGTGACAGGCGACCTGCCAACTGATATCACCAAGGGAAGTTTTGAATTCGGTATTAAATTCGCCTTCTTTATGTCTCAAAAATAGATATTCGAAGGGATCAAAAAAGGCATTCTTCACCTTAATGACGTCCTCATCATCGGGGTACATGAGCGGTAGTTCTTGTTTGAACATCAGTACACAGGAAGGAATCGGCGCGATCAGGTCATAGCCTTCATCCACCAGACGGGCCAACACGGGTATGTTTTGCTCTTTCAATTTGTTCACTGTTTCAAGATCGCCCAGTTCAAACTTGGGCATGCCACAGCAGGCTTCCTTCGGCACAATGTCTATATGAATGCCGTTATGCTCATACACCTTAGAGAAGTCGTTACCTAGCGCCGGTGCATTGTAGTTACCGTAGCAGGTTGCGTATAACGCAACCTTACCTGTTGTTCTGCCAACGGGCTTCGGTTCGACCTTATTTGCCGGAAACGTCTTACGCAGAGTTTTACTATGATACTCAGGCAAGGGGGCTTCTTTGTGAATGTTAAGGGTCTTTTCCAGGGCATTTCTAAACAGCGGTGACTTATTGACAGCGTTGACCGTCACATCAACCAGGGGAATGGTTGCCAGCTTACCGACCGTGTCGGTACTGGTCATGATGGTATCGCGAATAGATGCGCCCTCATTCTTAAAGCGCTGGGCTTTTGCCCGTAACATTAAATGAGGAAAGTCCACATTCCATTCATGGGGCGGCACATAAGGACATTTTGTCATATAACACAGGTCGCACATGTAGCATTGATCTACGACCTTGTAGTAATCAGACTTATTAACCCCGTCGACTTCCATCGTTTCCGATTCGTCGACGAGGTCAAAAAGTGTGGGGAAGGAATCACATAGGCTGACACACCGACGGCAGCCGTGACAGATGTCGTAGACTCGCTCAAGTTCAGAGAACAGGCTGTTCTCGTCCCAGAACTCATCTGTCTTCCACTCGACTGGATGTCGAGTAGGCGCATCCAGACTACCTTCGCGTTGGCCAGCCATAACTCTTAATTCCTTCCTATCCGTCTAGTTGAACTATTTTTAGTTAACTATCTTTAGCTTAACTATCTCTAGTCGGGCTAATTAGTCGTACTGCTTAGTCGTCTAGTGAATCCAGAGCTTTCTGAAAACGGTTCGCGTGACTTCGTTCGGCCTTGGCGAGCGTTTCAAACCAGTCAGCAATTTCATCGTGACCTTCTTCCCGGGCAGCTGAAGCCATTCCTGGGTACATATCAGTGTACTCATGGGTTTCACCAGCAATTGCAGCTTTTAGGTTGTTGTCGGTAGATCCGATTGGCAAACCTGTTGCGGGATCGCCAGTCTCTTCAAGATACTCTAGATGGCCGTGGGCGTGACCCGTTTCACCTTCAGCGGTTGAACGGAATACGGAAGCTACATCGTTGTAACCTTCGACATCAGCTTTTGCCGCGAAGTATAGGTAACGACGGTTAGCCTGGGATTCACCGGCGAATGCGTCTTTAAGATTTTGTTCTGTTTTTGATCCTTTTAAGGACATTTCTTGTCTCCTGCAGTTGAGTGTTGCAAGGCGTAAGGTAGGCACTGCACCGCTCCAAGTCCAATGAATTTTTCCACATCCCACCATAGACAAATTCAATCGTTTGTTTGCGATCAATCGTAAATGATAATGATTATCAATTAAGGAGCTTGGTATTCTCGGCTCTCATTTCCCGAGTCAAAGTTTGAGACAGATATGCCTATTGTTCGAGTTTTAGTATTGGCCATTCTTGTGAGTGTTTCCGCTGTCACGTTCGCAACTGAGCCAACCAGGCACACGGTCATCGCTGACGGCCACCCCCTGGCATTGTGGGAAAAAGGTTCCGATTCCGCAGCACGCACAATACTGCTACTGCACGGTCGTACCTACAGCGCTCTGCCGGACTTTGACCTCCAAACCGCGGACGAGAATCTATCCTTTATGGACGAACTGGTTAAGCGAGGATTCCGGGTATTTGCATTGGATGCCCGGGGTTATGGCGGCAGCGAGCGGGACAATTCGGGTTGGCTGACACCGGATCGAGCGGTAAAGGATGCTCTGATTGTTCTGGATTGGATAAAAACTCAAACCAAAACCACGCCACATTTGTTTGGCTGGTCATACGGTTCCATGGTGAGCCAAATGGTGGCCCAGAGATCCCCTGATAGCATTTCTTCATTGCTGCTGTTCGGCTATCCCTTTGATCCCAGCCGCCATGTTGCTGACCCAAAGATGGAGTATCCGGATACTCCCCCGGCAAAAACCAATACAGCGGCACATGCAGCAAGTGATTTTATTACCCCCGGCAGCATCAGCCAGTCCGCTATTCAAGCTTATGTTGCCATGGCCCTTAAAGCGGACCCGGTACGGGTGGATTTTAAGAATCTACATGAATGGGCTGAACTCGATGCAACCAAAGTCAGTTCACCTACCCTGCTGTTGCAGGGAGAGTTTGACCCCATCGCACCAATACACATTCAGCAAGCTTTGTTTACCGGGTTAAACACCCAGAAAAAATGGTGGATGGTTCTGGCAGGGGGGGATCATGCTGCCCTTTTAGAAAAACCAAGAATCGAGATGCTAGATGCGATCTCGACCTTTGCCAGTCACGTTGACTAGTAGTCACCGCCGACCGTAAGTGACTCACCGTCCGTCTCAGGGTCAACACCAAAGGCCCAGAGATAACCCGTAGCCCAGAGGTAGCCTTTTGCCATTACGTCACTACTGGCCCATAGATAGCCGCTCGCCCATAGATAACCATTCGAGAAGACACCGGATACTCCATCTTCCGTAGCACTAGCCCAAAGGTAACCGCTGGCCCAGAGATAACCACTGGCCCAGAGATAACCTGATGCTTCCAGCGGCTCAGCCTCAATGGCAGTCCATGCGTCGCCGTTCCAGACATCGTGGGCGGCCCATTCTTGCCCCCAGAGTTGCGCCACATCTTGAACAATAACTTGCTGGGTATCGGTCAACTCAAGTACTGGAGACAATGCCTCTCCAATCACTTGACCTTGATCTTCTAGTGCAGCATCAATATCGAGAACACCCGCACCCGTGGCTATTGGGTCACCGTCAATTTTTCTTGCAGAGCGCATCAATCGCGCTTTTACGGTTGCTGGAGTTAAATTGGCATCCTGTTCAAGCAGCATCGCCGCTGCACCGGAAACAACCGCTGCCGCCATACTTGTCCCGGATAATGACATGTAATTCTGCTTACAGTATTCATCACACTCTTTTGCCAGAAAGGCTAAGCGTTCCGCCTTTCGCGCGGCACGTTTCGCTTTACGAAGTTTGCGCTTTTCTTTCTTGGTTAATTTCTTGTCAGTAAGAGCAAGCGCAAGGGGGTCCACTGCAGCTTCGTTTAACTCCGCGTCCCGGTCAATCGTATGTTTCTTGAGCTTTTGATCTTTTGTCGCCGTGCTGACAATCAGGTTGCCAGGAGCCAATAGGTCCGGCTTCAGGGTTAGATCAAATGCCGTTGGCCCCATTGATGAAAAGGTCGAAACAAAGTCGTCTGTGAAATCCTCATCAGTTTCATTATCGGTGATAGAACCCACGGTGATGACCTTTGGAGAATTACCAGGACTTGTAATACTGAAGTTACCGTAATCGCCATAGTTTCCTGCCGCTACCACTACAACAAAACCAGCATCCCAGACCATTCCTGCCGCCTGACACAGGGGATCAACATCACAACTCTCGGTGATCGCTTTACCCAGAGACAGGTTCACGACGCGAACGCCATGGTCGTCACCATTGGTAATAATCCAATCAAGGGCATTTAATACGGAAGACGTTTTACCTTTGCCTTCGCCATCCAAAACCTGAAGTGACAATAGCGATGCGCTAGACGAAATACCGCGATACTCTCCAAACGAACGCTCGCCACTGCCTGCGACTATTCCCGCAATATGAGTACCGTGACCATATTTGTCCTCGGATTTAGTTGACTTGCACTGACCTGCTGAACAAGCAAAAGCATTTACCCCTTCCAGATCGGTATGGCCTGCAACACCGGAATCCACAACAGCAACTGTGGGCCCAGTGCCAACGTAATTCCAATTAATTTCTTCAGCCTTCGCACCCGCCGCACGTCGAGTGGAATACTGGCTAGCACCTACTTCAGCATCCAGATCCAGAAGTTTGACGTCAGCGCCCGTAGCAAACTCAATCAGTTCGTCGGCAGTGAGGTGAAGTGCAACAAAAGGAAATGCCGCATAGGTGTGAATAATCTCGCCGCCCAATCGGTCCAGACGTGCCAATTCAATATCACTCTGGTCGCCAATATCTGAATAGGTCACGAGCAGCTCAACTCGTTGATTGCCGCCAGTCAAAGCCAACTGCTCTACTGCTTTGGACATCTTGCCTAAAGCAAATTTACGCTTGGCTTTTTCTGCTTCGATGGTTTCATTTATCGCCGTTGCGTTTTTTGGCATTGATAGGTCGTAAGTTTGGTCGTCAAACAATACGCCTTCTATAGAGGCTGTTTCGATAAGCGGGACAGCAACTGATGAGAGAGCCGCAGGGGTAATGCTACCGCTCCCTGCTATAGAGGGAACTTCAGGCGTCCAAACATCATTGTAGAGGCTAACAGACGCAGCTACGCCCATCCCCATAATGGCGGATTGAACTGCTCGTTTAGTCCATTTCTTTCGATTTAATTTAATCATGCTTACCTTCAGCAATGGTTGTGCCAAACATCACAAAAACGCAAAGTAATTGCGTTATATGACACGTTATCCTTAATTTACAAAGACTTAGGAATCCATCTCAGGTCTGACCGCGGTGAAAGAACAGTAAATCAAAATGAAAATATTCTGTTCCCAATTGCGTGCGGGAGTAGGAATTTGACCTAAAGCGCCGCCTATTGCAACGCTCAGAGGCTACTTGTGGATGAGTGACGAGTTATTCCCGACGAATTGCCAGGTCGCTCAAAACTGCGGAACTCTTGACCCTCAATTTGCGCTCATTAATTCGCTCAGAGAGGTGCTCTTTTAGATCAACCAATTCATCCTTCCCAAGGAGAGAAGTGCCCGAGAGGCTGACCCAGCCGTTCTTACCGGTGTCTTTCGCTACATAAGCGGCCATGTCGGCAATGCTGCAAATTTGTTCCCAGGAGGCGAACTCCATTTTGCCCTCCACAAAGGGGATGGGCGCAATGCCGATAGAGCCAGAGAGGTGCCCGACGTCTCTATTGCCCAGGTCATAGCTTAAAGAGCAGAGACTAAGCCTGATTTTCTCCGTAAATTGCTCAGCGCCTTCCATGGTCCGTGCGTGGCCAATGATAAGAAATTCATCTCCGCCCCAACGAACCACAACGTCAGATTTCCGGCACGCCGCCAATAATCTGTCTTTTACTTCCAAAAGCGCCAGATCTCCTGCCTGATGCCCAAAATTATCATTGATCGCCTTAAAACCGTCGAGATCAATCATCATCAGGAACAGGAGTCGCGGTGACTCAGGGTTTGGCTCGTTACCCTCAACCGCTTCTTCAAACTGAATACGCTGGAGCATCGAGACCTCTGCCTCAATATGTTCATCGACAAAGCGTCGATTCCGAAGCCCCGTCAAAGCATCCGTAACACTGGCATGCTCTAACCGATCGTTTAGCGACATCAAATCAGAATTTCGCTCCGCCAATTCTGCGGTGCGTTCGCTAACGAGTCTCTCTAGCCTCACTCGAGTTGCGACCTCTGCGCGTTGTTTCGTGCGCTGATTGCGAAAATAGAGACCAATTACTAACGCCACGAGCACGCCATAGATTAAATATGCCCACCAGGTACTCCAGGGAGGCGGCACCACATAGACATTTACGCTGACGCCATCCCGATTCCAAACCCCATCGTTATTGGACGCCTGAACCTCAAATGTATAGCTGCCGGGCGGAAGGCTGGAATAAATTGCACGGCGAAAATTATTCACCTCTGCCCATTCAGAATCGAGTCCAACCAAGCGATACCGATATTCATTTTTGTCGGGAGACATGTAGTCCAATGCAACAAATTCGAAGGCAACAAACGCATCAAAGTAATCCAGGCGCACCAACGGGGGTAGATTACCCACCCAACTTCGAGCGATCGTGTCTGTACGTGAGTTTGCTTCAACCGAAATCAGCGGCGGCTTTCCATTCTTAGGTAAATCTCCCGGGAAAAACCCCACTAAACCCAAATTGGATCCGAACAGGAGTCGTCCAGTGCGACTACGAATACGTGCCCCCTGATTAAACTCGTTTGTACGTAATCCATTGTTCCGATCAAACTTCCTGACATCCAATGTCTTAGGATGAAACTCGAATAAGCCTCGGTTACTGCTCAACCAGAGTTCACCGGTAGAACTGCCAATGATGCTATAAATTTCTGATGCCAACCCCTGCGCCGAACCATATTGCTCAAATTGCTTTATTCCTGCCTGGCGTTTATCCGCGGCCCAACGAAACAAACCTTGGCCCAGGGTTCCTAGCCATAAAGCGCCATCGTTTGTCTCAAAAATTTCCCAGGGAGTCCCCCTTGGCCGACCACTAGCATTGTCTGTCGATTCAAGATCAAATCGTGTGAACTGATTGCTCTCTGGGTCGAATCGATTCAACCCATCGCCTTCGGTGCCTATCCATATTGTGCCGTTGCGCTCCTCATACACGCGCAGAACGCGGTTTCCGCTAATTGAACTTGATATTGTCGGATCGTGGAGGAACCGTTGAACTACAGCAGGGTTGCCGTCTTCGGCATAATTAAGCCCCTGACCAAAGACACCTACCCACAGACCACCTTTGCTATCCTGCAAAATGGTACTCACTGCATTGCCGCTTAATGAATCTACACGGTCCGGCTCGTGGACAAACCGCTCAAATTCTCCGACTACCGGATCCATCATGGCGAGTCCACCGGTCCGCATACCGACCCAGACTCGATCCTGACGGTCCACAAGCACCGACATCACTTGATCGTCAGGCAGACTCCCTGGCCGGTTTGGACTATGACGATAATGAACGACCCGCCCCGTTAGAGGATCAATACTGGAGAGACCACCGCCGTAGGTACCCACCCAGAGTGTGCCATTTGACGATTCCCCGACGCTTGTGACCACGTCCTCCATCAAGTCACCGCTACGGGTGCTGTAGTAGGTAAAAGTGTCGCTAAAATAGTTCCAGGTACTGAGTCCGCCGTGGGTCGCAATCCACAAAACGCCAGACGCATCCTGGGTAATGGCGTTGATCCGGTTATTGACTAGGCTGGTGCGATTGGTTGTTTGACTCTGATAACGGACAAACCCGTTCAATTGAGGCAACCATTCCGCCAATCCAGCTTCGGTGCCAACCCAGAGCGTCCCAAAGGTATCTTCAAAAATCGCGAGTACCTGCCCGCCGGGCAAGCTATCGGCTTTACTTGGATCAGAGACAAAACGGGTGAAGCGCCCGGTCGCGGGATCAAACAAGTTTAAACCTGCAGAATTGGTCCCAACCCATATGTTTCCATCTGAATCTGCATAAACACTCCGAACCCGATCATCGGACAGGGTTAAGGGGTTGTCCGGATCAGATTGGTATGTCACAAATTTACCGGCTGCTGCATCAAAGCGCGCGATGCCTCCACCGTCGGTACCAACCCAGAGCTCACCCCGACGATCAAAAACGAGCCCCAGTACGTGATCGTTGGGCAACGAGGTTGGATCAGTGGGGTCATTTGTAAACTGCATCAATTGGCCATTAACCGGGTCAATCCGCAACAGACCGCTACCTAGAGTACCAATCCAGAAAAAGCCCTGGGTATCTTGAATGATTTTTCGGACCCGAAAGTTCGAAAGCGACAGATTCGACCAGGGTTCACGTGCAAAACTATCCGTCTTCGGATCGTAACGATTTATTCCACGCTCTGTACCGAGCCATAAGCTGCCCTGGGGGTCGACGTGCAGCGTCCAGACAAAATTATGGGAAATAGATGCAGGATCATTCGCCGCGTTCTCATAAACACGTACTTCATGACCATCGTAGCGATTTAAACCAGACTGGGTCGCAATCCACATGAAGCCACGGCCGTCCTGAATAACGTCATGGACAAATTCACTGGAAAAACCTACCTCAGTACTAAGATTGGTAAACTGAATATTTCTCGTGGTTGGTTTGTTAGCGATGACATCGCGAGTCTTCATTTCTATCGTGCTTTCACTAACAGCGCCGCTAACGCTGCTACTAACGAGCAGACACAGAACAAATAGCACTTTGCAAAAGCCCGAGACACGCTGCTGCCTATCCAACCCAGGATTTGATTTAGCACATGCTGCAGTTGGAAACGACCGGATCGTCATAGGTGGGTTCAATACGCTCTGATTATGCAGGGTAACCACCTCAATCGGATGCGGTCAAGGCAGAGAATGTGAGTAGAACTGCTTCCTCTATAGAAGCTTATGCGCTTGGAACAGCTTGTCCACTTTTTGCCAAACTAATCCTGGCTCGCCATTGCCAATTGGCTTGCCATTAATTTGATCAACCGGCCAGGCCTCCATAGTTGAACTAGAAATAAAAACCTCGTCTGCTATTTCTAACTCCTGTGGAAGCAGAGAACGTTCTTCAATCGGCAGCCCATTCAGCCGTGCCAGTTCAACAATGACATCTCGAGTAATCCCATGCAGCAAGCTAGTGCTTTTTGGCGGTGTGACAATGGTGCCATCAATTACTGCAAACAGATTCGCCGAGGTTGCTTCTGTGACTTCACCGTTCTTGACTAGAACTGCATCATCGGCGCCTGCGGCGATCGCTTGATTCTTCAACATGCCCGCTGCAATTAGACTGATGGTTTTTATATGGCCCCGCTCCCAACGAAAGTCCTCAAGGGTCACAAGCTGGATCGCTTTGACTTCCCGATTAGCGAGTTGAGGAGCTGAATTCACCATGATAAAAATTGTTGGAGTGGGGTTTTCCGGGTAGACAAAACTCCGTGCGACATCAGCCCCACGGGTCACCTGAAGATACACAGAGGCAAATGTCTCACCGCTTTTCTCAACCGCCTCGGCGAGCAAACTCTCCCAATCCACATCCATCAATGGTTCAGCCAGGTGCACCTCGGAAAGACTATTCTTCAATCGTTCCACGTGTCGGGTTAGACAAAATAGATTACCGTTATAAACAGGTATCACCTCGTACACACCATCGCCGAAAAGAAACCCTCTATCCAGAACCGATACTCTGGCTTCTTCGACCGGCAACCACTCACCATTTAAATATGCTATTGGCACTTTCAATCTCCACCCTTGCGTTCCGAATTCTTTAATCGTGATAATGTTTGCTTCACGAGGTAAACGGCTATTGTTCATGAAAAAACTACTGATTGCTAACCGGGGTGAGATTGCGGTACGAATCTTACGAGCAGCAAGCGAACTGGGCATCCAAACAGTTGCTGTCTATTCCGAAGATGATAGCGAGGCACTCCACTGCCGTCTCGCAGACAAAGCGATACCACTAAAAAAATCCGGTGCAGCCGCCTATCTTGATATCCCACAGATTATTCAGGTCGCCGTAGATGCAGGGTGCAACGCTGTTCACCCTGGCTATGGTTTCCTCTCGGAGAATCCAGAGTTCGCCAACGCCTGTAGTGCTGCCGGCATCCAGTTTATCGGCCCAACGGTTGAGCAACTCAAAACCTTTGGCGACAAATCTACCGCCCGCAAATTGGCGGCCCAATGTAATGTGCCACTCCTAAAGGGCACCGACGGCGATACGAGTCTCGACGATGCCAAAGCATTCTACCGTGGGTTACCCCAGGGCTCCTTCGCCATCATTAAGGCAATTGCGGGCGGCGGCGGCAGAGGCATGCGACTTGTTGAATCAGAAGCTGAGCTGGAAACGCTATTGCCCAGAGCCAGGGCCGAGGCGCTGTCTGCATTTGGTGACGATAGGGTCTATCTGGAACAGTTTGTGGCGAAAGCGCGACACATAGAGATTCAGATTGTCGGTGATGGAAAAACCGTTAACCATCTCTGGGAGAGGGAATGCACAATTCAACGTAATCACCAGAAGATTGTTGAGGTGGCACCTAGCCCCAGCCTGAACGACCAGCAGCGCACCCAACTGATCGATGCAGCATTACAAATGGCGGGGCTTGTAGACTACCAAAGCCTTGGCACCTTCGAGTTTTTGGTGGAAGTGGATGACCCGGATCAATTTTACTTTATCGAAGCAAACCCCAGACTCCAGGTTGAACACACGGTCACCGAAGCCATTACCCATGTTGACCTGGTGCAACTACAAATTAAATTGGCCATGGGCGAATCGTTAGCATCCTTCCCTTTGGAACAAAAGAAGCCCGATGGTTTTGCGATTCAATGCAGAATCAATATGGAAACACTGTCGAAAAAAGGTCGTTTCAAACCTACAGGGGGCCAGATTACGGTTTTTGAACCGCCCACAGGCATTGGCGTACGTACAGACCACTTCGCCTATTCGGGTTATCAAACCTCCAATCGATTTGATTCACTGCTCGGCAAACTAATTGTCCACTCTCCCAATACCTATGCAGACTCGATCAGAAAAACAACAAATGCTCTGGCTGAATTTCGCATTGAGGGATTCGAAACCAACCTGGATTTTCTGCGGCAACTGTTTGCACTGCCAGCGTTTCAGAAGAATGAAATCTACACCCGATTTGTCGACGACATGCTCCCAGAATTTACAATTCCTGAACCCACCAAAAAGCACTCGGGAGCTGACCCCTTAGCCGTGCTTAATCACGCAGCTTCAGCGGCTAAGACAAAATCTACCCCTGACGTGCCTATCGATAGCAATGCTATATACACACCTCTGCAAGGTACGGTGATCGAACTACTCGTTGCCGAAGGCGATGAAGTCACCGCTGGGCAAGCACTTGCGGTGATGGAAGCCATGAAAATGGAGCATGTCCTTGAAGCTCCAGTAAGCGGCAACGTAACTGGCATCAATGCTTCATCAGGTGAGACTGTTGATGAAGGTTTTCCATTAATCGTGCTCAAGCCTAACGATTCTACAACGTCGGTGGAACGTGAAGTTGAAACCATCAACCCTGACTACATCCGTCCTGACCTGGCTGAATCCATCACCCGCCACAATTATGGCTTTGATGAGGCCCGACCTGAGGCCGTTGCAAAACGACATAAGACGGGACATCGAACCGTCCGGGAGAATTTTGCGGAACTGGTAGATGAGGGATCACTGGTCGAATACGGCAGCCTCGCCATTGCGGCGCAGCGTCGTCGTCGCAGCGTAGACGACCTCATGCAAAACACGCCGGGAGACGGCATGGTCACGGGCATTGCTAGCGTTAACGGCACACTTTTTCCTAACCAGGATACCCAGTGCATTGTTATGTCCTATGACTATATGGTCCTGGCAGGCACCCAGGGTCTACAAAATCATCGCAAGAAAGACCGTATGTTCGAACTGGCAGAAAAAATGAGACTGCCGGTTGTCCTGGTCGCGGAAGGCGGCGGCGGGCGGCCCGGTGACACCGATGGCGCAGGCATTGCGGGCCTTGATTGTTTAGCTTTTGAACTGTGGGGAAAACTCTCTGGCCTTGTACCACGAATCGGAATTACCACCGGTAGATGTTTTGCCGGTAATGCCGCTCTACTAGGTGCTAGTGATGTTGTGATTGCAACCAAAGACGCCAATATTGGTATGGGTGGTCCCGCCATGATCGAAGGCGGTGGATTGGGTATCTTCACTCCAGACGAGGTTGGCCCAATGGAAGTACAGGTACCCAACGGTGTGGTTGATATTGCCGTTGAGGATGAAGCTGAGGCCATGCAGGTCGCTAAAAAATACCTCTCATATTTCCAAGGCACCACAGAAAATTGGGAGTGTGATGATCAGCGGGTATTGCGGCATTCGATACCAGAAAACAGGTTAAGGATTTACGATATTCGCGCCCTAATAGAGTCGCTTGCGGACAAAGGGTCTGTGTTAGAGCTACGACGCGACTTCGGTCTGGGTATGATCACGGCCTTTGCCAGAATCGAGGGTCGTCCTGTAGGGCTGGTGGCAAACAATCCTGCCTTTCTTTCCGGCGCCATAGATAGCAACGGCGCAGACAAAGCCGCACGTTTCCTCCAACTTTGTGACGCCTTTGATATTCCCGTCATCAGCCTTTGCGATACACCGGGCATTATGGTCGGACCTGACGCTGAAAAAACTGCACTTGTTAGACATGCGGCTCGGATGTTTGTGATTGGCGCCAGTCTGACGGTTCCCTTTCTAACGATTGTGCTACGCAAAGGCTATGGTCTTGGTGCCCAGGCAATGGCAGGTGGTGGATTTAAAGCATCCGTATTTACCGTCACCTGGCCCACGGGTGAGTTTGGCGGGATGGGTTTAGAGGGCGCTGTCAAACTTGGCTTTAGAAAAGAGCTTGAAGCGATTGAAGACCCAGAGGAACGCAACGAGGCCTATGAGAAACGGGTTGAACATATGTATCAAAGGGGTAAAGCAGTTAATTTCGCAACGGCCTTCGAGATTGATGACGTGATTGATCCGGCGGACACCAGGAAGTGGATACTGGCGGGTTTGAAGTCAGCGCCCGCACCTGAAGCGCGCTCCGGACGTAAGCGAGCCGTAGATACCTGGTAATTTTTTTTCGCTCAAAAAAAAACGCCCCGGAAGGGGCGTTTTTCGTACAACGTTCATAGGTCTACGACAATGAACTTAAGCTGCTGGAATAAACACAGCTTTAGTTTCGAGGAACTCTTCGAAACCAAGTTCTCCCCACTCGCGGCCATTACCAGATTGCTTATAGCCACCAAAAGGCGCACCAAAGTCTGGACCTGAGCCATTGATATGAACATTACCGGTACGCATTTGCGCGGCAACTGCGGTTGCGTGCTTAACGTCACCGGACTGTACATAGCCGGACAAGCCGTAGGGTGTGTCGTTGGCAATTTCGACTGCTTCCGCTTCAGTCTTATAAGGCAGAATCGTCAGTACCGGCCCAAACACTTCTTCTCGAGCAATTGTCATATCATTAGTGACATTGCCAAAGATGGTGGGTTTAACAAAATAGCCAACGTTTAAGCCATCAGGACGACCGGTGCCGCCGGTGACCAGTTCTGCACCTTCATCAATACCCTTCTGAATCAGATCTTGAATCTTGTCGAACTGAACACTGCTCACAACTGGTCCGATCACGGTGCCTTCAGCAAAAGGATCACCTGGCTTAATACCTTCAGCGGTCGCTTTAGCAATCTGTAACGCCTCGGCATGTTTAGCGGCAGGTACTAGCATACGAGTTGGCGCATTACAGGATTGCCCTGAGTTAGTGAAACACTGGGAAACGCCACCGGAAACTGCGGCGGTCAGATCAGCATCTTCTAGAACAATATTGGCAGACTTACCGCCCAGTTCCTGTGCAACACGTTTAACCGTGTCAGCGGCAGCTTTTGCTACCTGGATACCAGCACGGGTTGATCCGGTAAAAGACATCATATGGATATCATTGTGGGACGACAGTGCATTCCCCACACTAAGGCCATCACCGTTGACCAGATTAAAGACGCCTTTTGGTACGCCAGCTTCATGCAGGACTTCCGCAAGGATAATTGCGTTGATCGGTGCAACTTCACTTGGCTTTAATACCATGGTGCAACCGGCAGCAAGGGCAGGTGCAACTTTGCAGACAATCTGATTAATCGGCCAGTTCCAGGGTGTAATCAAGCCACAAACACCAACGGGTTCACGACGCAGGAAATACTTACCTTTTTGCTCTTCCCATTGAAAATTCTTCAAGATTTCCATGGTTGTTGCAAAGTGGGCCTGACCCGTGGCTGCCTGGGCAGCCTTTGACAACCAGATTGGCGCACCCATCTCGGTCGAAATGACCTGGGCAATGTCGTCATAACGCTTGGTGTACTCAGCCAAGATAGCGCCAAAGAGTTCGAGACGCTCTGCAACTGTGGTTTGTGAATAGCTCTCGAAGGCCGTACTCGCGGCAGCAACAGCCTTGTCTACATCGGCGGCACTGCCCATGCTAATTCTAGCGAATGCTTCTTCGGTCGTTGGATTAATCACATCCAGGGTTGCCGGTGTAACCGGGTCGACCCATTCGCCGTTAATATAGAACTTAAGATGTTCCTGCATGGTGTCTTCTCTCTTTGGTAGTTGAGTAAAATATAAAGTGAATTAAGTGAATGGGATTGCGTGAGTTGATTTAAAGGTGGCCTAACCTACAAACATGACTTTTTAGTGTCAAGTCCGAAGCTGCAAACCCTCCTGATTTAATCTCCAGAGCAATACATCTAGTCGATCCTGGCCAAAGAATGGCTCACCCTTAAAGCTGCAGGTAGGGACGCCCCAGTGACCCACAGCTTCGTGGGCAATCTGGTTAGCCTCAATAACACCCTCAAGTCGTGCCTCTTCCGCTACTGCCGTATCATCCAGGTTCGTCAGGGACAAACCCACCCGTTCGGCGGCCTGGGCCAGATGATCACCCTCGTGCCAATTCTCGGTTCCGCCCCAGATTGTGCGGGATATTTCATCCGCAAACTCAATGCCTTTGCCCTGTTCAGCAGCAAGTACACCAATTCGTGTTAGCCGGTGTATGTGGGGCTGATCATCGGCGGTGCGTGCTTTGCCGTCATCGCCACGATACTGTTTGACGGGATCGGGACTCGGCCAGACAAAAGGCAAATTGAGCATTTCCGCTACCCGAATAGAATCTCGCAGTAAGTAGGGGGGCCACATGGGATTAACCTGCAGAAAAAATTCCGGAGTACGAATTGCAATGGGATAAACCGGGCGGAAATTCACTGTCAAATCGTAGGTGTCCTGCATTGCCCTGATCCTGGGGGTCGCCAGATAGGACCAGGGGCTACGAAAGGACCAAAATACATCAATTTCCAACATCAATTCACTCTTAGGTTTTTTGCTCAACCCAGTATACATGGGCAATTTGTTTCAACAATTCCTCATCAGCCTTGGCGCTAGGGTCAAGGTCTTTGATAAGCTCCCCACCCCGCAAGCTTCCTTAGCTTCTCAGAAGATCTGCTAGAAAATGACTCAAGACCCCCAGACTTTTAGTTTGACCATCACGGACGTTGAATTGGGCCTGCCCGATCAGCTCAGTGAGCTCACGGGTTTATCCCGCACCCGAATCAAACACGCAATGAGTTGTGGTGCCGTTTGGCGGGAAGGCTCTACATCGTTACAAAGGATCCGGCGCGCCAGCGCTAAAGTAAAAGTCGGTGACAAGATCACGTTTCATCACAACCCCGAAGCTCTGGACGCAATTTCCCTGACACCTGAACTTATATTCGCCGCCAGGGACTTTTCCGTCTGGTTTAAACCCGCGGGCATGACCGTGAGCGGCAGCCGCTTTGGTGACCACACCGCTCTGAATCGCTGGATCGAAATCAATCATCGCTCGGGAGATGCTGTTTTTCTTGTCCACCGCCTGGATCGATTTACAGCAGGGCTGGTTGTCGTTGCCCATCGAAAAGCTGCCGCTGCGGACCTATCCAAACAGTTTTCAGACCGGGAAGTCGAAAAACGCTACCACGCCATCATCCATGGGCAACTCAAAAAAGATCAAACCATCGAGGAGCGGTTAGATGATAAAACCGCCGTTAGCCGTATAACTGTTCTGACGCCCGCAAAAGAATATTCTTTGATTGAAGTGAATATCGCCACGGGGCGTAAGCATCAAATCCGTCGCCATCTGATGGGCATAGGTCATTCCGTAGTCGGAGACCGTCAATACGGCAGTGATGAAGTGGACAAGGATTTACAGTTAGCGGCAACAACGCTCGGCTTTAGAGTGCCGGGCTCCAAATACAAAACCGAAACCTTACACTTTGAACTAGATGAAACCCGGGTGCCTTTTCTGGCCACCAACCTGGCGTCTGACTAGGCGTCCCCGACTAGGCGCCCCCAGCGAACATAATCAGGACACCGGCTGCCACGGCAGAACCAATAACACCCGCGACATTTGGCCCCATTGCATGCATCAAGAGGAAGTTATGGGGATTGGCCTCGAGCCCAACCCGGTTAGCAACCCGGGCGGCCATTGGCACCGCAGAAACACCAGCGGCACCAATCAATGGATTAATTTTTTGGCTCGACATCAGATTCATTAGCTTCGCCATCAGGACACCCGTCGCGGTGCCAATGCAGAAAGCCACCATTCCGAGCATGAGAATACCGAGGGTTTCCGGGACGAGAAATTGTTCCGCCCGCAGTTTTGATCCGACCGACAGTCCAAGAAATATGGTTGTGATATTAATCAGGGCGTTTTGCGTCGTATCAGACAACCGCTCAACCACTCCACACTCCCGCATGAGATTACCAAAGCAGAACATACCCAATAGCGGCGCCGCACTCGGCACAGCTAACGCAACTAAAATAAGTAGCATAAGCGGAAAGAAAATCTTTTCCCGTTTTGACACAACCCTAAGTTGGGTCATCTCAATCTTGCGCTCGGCCTCTGTCGTTAGAAACTTCATAATGGGCGGCTGAATTAGCGGTACCAGCGCCATATAAGAATAGGCAGCAACGGCAATCGCACCGAGTAAGTGGGGAGACAGTTGACCCGCCACATAGATCGCGGTCGGTCCATCAGCACCACCAATGATGCCAATGGCCGCTGCTTCTTTTATCGTAAAATCAAACACGCCCACACTCGACAGGCCGATCGCACCAAGCAGTGTTGCAAAAATACCAAACTGAGCGGCGGCACCCAGAAATAAGGTTTTAGGATTTGCGAGTAGCGGACCAAAATCCGTCATCGCGCCAACACCCATAAAAATCACCAGGGGAAAAATACCAGTCTCAATCCCCATGGCATAAAACTGATGTAGAACCCCCTCTCCGACAGCAATATCAACACCGGGAATATTACTTAAGATTCCACCAAAGCCGATAGGAACCAGTAACAAAGGCTCAAAACCCTTACTAATTGCCAGATAAAGTAATAACAGGCCAATTACGATCATCGCAAATTGGCCGAACTGAAGTTGATAAATCCCCGTGGAGTGCCACAGCAGTAATAAAGATTCCATGGGCTACCCTAGCGTTACGAGCGTGTCGCCGGCGGAGACACTGTCCCCTTCACGAACTTTAATCTGACTGACGGTACCAGCGCTGCTGGTCCTAATTTCGGTCTCCATTTTCATGGCCTCCATCACGAGTACAACATCACCGCTTTCCAGTTGATCACCCTCCGCGACCATAACTTTGAAGATGTTGCCGGACAAAGGTGCTGTGATACCAATAGCTGTTGCACTGGCAACAGGCGCTGCCGCAACTGGAGCCGGTGTTGTACTGGTAATTTCGCCCCCCTGGGATACTGTCACCACAAACTGCTGGCCTTGCACCTCTACCGTGTAGGTTTCAGGACCAGTATTGGATGATGGTGATCCAGATACTTTGGCAGCTGCCGGCTCATTACCGGGCACTGGCTCAAAGGCATCAGGGTTATTTCTATTGGCTAAAAATTTCAGCCCTACCTGGGGGAACAGGGCATAACTTAAGACATCATCATCAATAAACTCACCAAAAATCAGACCCTCGGACTTCTCTAGGCCAATGAGCTCAGCCTTCAATTTCTCGAACTCCGGTTCAAGTTGATCAGCCGGGCGACAGGTCATTGGTTCAGCACCCTCAAGCACTCGGGCCTGTAGCGTCTGATCGACCGGTGCTGGAGTTGCGCCGTACTCGCCCTTTAGAACACCTTCGGTTTCTTTAGTAATATTCTTGTAGCGCTCACCGGTTAAGACATTTAGCACCGCTTGGGTGCCGACAATCTGAGAAGTTGGCGTGACCAAGGGAATAAAACCCAATTCCTCTCGCACTTTGGGAATTTCCAATAGCACCTCATCCAGCCTATCCGTGGCATTTTGTTCTCGCAGCTGACTTTCCAAATTTGTCAGCATGCCGCCCGGTACCTGTGCGACCAATATCCGGGAATCGATACCCCTCAGGCTACCTTCAAATTTTGCGTACTTCTTTCGAACTTCTCTGAAGTACGCTGCTATTTCTTCTAGCAAGATAATATCTAATCCGGTATCCCGCTCCGTACCTGCCAAAATCGCCACAACAGATTCTGTCGGGGAGTGCCCATAGGTCATACTCATAGAAGAGATCGCGGTGTCGACGTTATCAATACCCGCCTCAATCGACTTGAGATAGGTTGCGGTAGACATACCGGTGGTTGCATGGCACTGCATATGAATCGGTACAGAAACGGTTTTTTTCAATCCGCTGACAAGTTCAAATGCCGCATAGGGTGTGAGTAATCCAGCCATGTCTTTGATTGCGATGGAATCCGCGCCCATGGATTCTAGCTGTTGCCCCATCTCCAACCAGGTATTGAGGTCATGGACTGGACTTAAGGTATAGGACAAGGTGCCCTGGGCGTGCTTTTCTTGCTTCTTGACCGCGGCAATGGCGCACTCGAGATTACGGGGATCATTCATCGCATCAAAAATACGAAATACATCAATGCCATTGACCGCCGCTCGCTCGACAAATTTTTCAACTAGATCATCAGCGTAGTGGCGATAGCCAAGAATATTTTGGCCTCGAAACAACATCTGTTGCGGCGTATTTGGCATGACCTTTTTGAGTTCTCGAATTCGCTCCCAGGGGTCCTCTCCCAGGTACCGGATGCAAGCGTCAAAGGTTGCACCTCCCCAGCTCTCAAGAGACCAAAAGCCCACCTGATCGAGTTTCTCCGCGATGGGCAGCATATCGTCGATACGCATACGGGTGGCAAAAAGAGACTGATGGGCGTCCCTGAGTACAACGTCAGTAATACCGAGTGGCTGTGACTTTGATTCTGTCATATCGAATGTCTTCCTGTTCTAGTGCCGTTCACGATATTGTTTAACCGCGCCGGCAATGGCTGCCAGCAAGGTCGGCGATACATCACTTGATTGGGACTGGCCTGATTCGGATTGGCCCCGACTTCTGCCCGGCGCCGCGTCTAATTCAGGCTCGCCAAGCATTGTCACAAGCCTGGACATTAAAGCCGTCAAAAAGACCAGAGCAGTCAGGAACAAAAAAACCGTTCCCATACCATACATGGCCAGATTCAGCGCTTCCAACATCAAGTCTGACATCAATTACAAACCCATAAAAAATAATGACTTCATGATACAGGAACCATTTTTCGGCTCAATCACCATTAGATCTCGCCGTGATTCCCAAATGATCCAGGTAACTGGCTTATTACTTATCAACACCTTTGGCTTGATCACGAATAATCGCAGCACCTGCTGGGTCAATACCCATACCGTGCACCTGATGGTTATTGGCGTGGCCAAGCTGCTGGAGCGACATCGCACTCTGCAACGCCGTCCAAAGACCCTGGGCATCCTGCATTTGATTCACGGATTGCTTAGCAAGCTTAAGCCCCATTGAGGGTCGCTTGGCAATATGCTCTGCCATTTGTCTGGTTCGATCCTTAAGTTCAATAGCAGGTACAACATGATTGACCATGCCGAGCTGCATGGCTTCTGCTGCGCTAATTGCCTCCCCGGTAAACAACATTTCTTTGGCTTTTCGTACGCCTACTTCCCAGGGATGGGCAAAATACTCCACACCGTTGACACCAAATGCCACCACAGGATCAGAGAATGCCGCGTCGTCAGCAGCAACAATAAGATCACATACCCAGACCAGCATAAGCCCCCCTGCAATAACCTTACCCTGCACCTCGGCAATGGTTGGCTTGGGCAAATTGCGCCACCGCCAACAAAGCCCAAGGTAGATTTCCTGTTCAATTGCCATATAGCCTTCAGAACCGGGCAAATCAAATCCACCCCAATTTGACACCGGCTTGAACTCGTCCATTGTTGAGCCGTCTCGTAAATCATGACCCGAGGAGAAGTGCGGACCTTCTGCGGCGAGAACAATCACTTTGACCTCATTGTCCTGGGCTGCGCGATCGAAGGCGTCGTTGAGTTCATACAACATTGCCTTGTCCTGGGCATTTCGAGCGTCAGCGCGATCCAACACAATTCTCGCGACGCCGTTGGTGGGCCCTTCATACCGAACCGAATCACTCATGGGATAATACCTGTCGTGCTTAGCCAGGTTCGAATCAGATCATATCGGGGAGCCCAATACAAAATTGCCCATAAATTTCAAAAAATGGCAGCTCGGATCAGGCAATAGGCTTCGTTGAAAAAAACACAATTGCTTCCATCAGCTCAACGATTTAACTATTCGTTTCAAACTTTCGACCTGGTGATCACCGGAGTCTGCATGGGGATGCCGGACTGTGATGATGTCTGTGGTAAATTTGCGGTCAATGAATACCCCAAGTCAAAGCCTGAGGCACATCTGGTTGCCGCAATTTGCACTGCTCCTAATATTGACGGGCATTGCTTACTCGGCTGTTCGAGACCACTACTTTGTCTGGGACACAATTCCGTTTGTACTCGAAAACCCCTGGATTCACGGGTGGTCCTTTAGCAATACACTTTCAATCTTGACAGAAGCCCATCGGGCAAACTGGCACCCTCTGGTCTTGTTTAGTCACGCTGTCGATTTCAGCTTGTTTGGTCAAAATAGCGGCGCTCACCACCTGATGAACCTTGGCTATCACCTCATCAATGCGAGCCTGGTATATCTGCTGATTTATCGCTTACTCCTGGTCAACCAATGCAATCGTGCAACAGGTCGTCGTAAAGCATTGTGGATCGCCTGGCTGACGGCTCTTATCTTCGCCATACATCCCCAACATGTTGAGTCTGTAGCCTGGGTCGTTGAGCGAAAAGATGTGCTCTACTCTCTATTTACCCTGCTTACATTGCTGGCTTATCTAAATAGCACCCAAACCGAAAACTGGAAATCAAAACTATTGCCCTTGGTGATGTTTGCGCTCGCACTTTGCGCAAAACCAATGGCGGTTACTCTGCCCGTCATCTTGCTGCTACTTGATTTCTATCCATTAAGGCGCATCAATTCCGTGCGGCAATTTGCCTGGACCTGTCTCAACAAAGCGCCCTATTTTTTGCTTAGCGGAGCCGTGGTGCTGATTACCCTTTCCACCCAATCTATTGCAATGCCGAATGAAACCAGGCTTCCCCTTTGGGTCAGTGCGCTTAACGCAATCAACAACACATGGTTTTATGTTCAGCACTATATATGGCCGCTTGAGCTATCACCTTTTTACCCCTACCCCCAGAACATGACCTATTTGCGGAGTCCAGATTTTTGGCTGCCGGGAACCTTATTTCTTGGTTCAATACTTATTGGCGGATCTGTCCTGTTCTATCGGGGATATCGTTGGCCAATGGTCCTGGCGCTCTGTTATCTCGTCACCCTGGCGCCGGTCTCGGGTCTGATTCATGTTGGACCGGCAAAGGCGACGGATCACTATGTTTACCTTGCCACACTACCTATATCGTTGGCGACCGCTCTTGGGCTGAGTTGGCTGTGGAGTTTTTCGCGACGACTTCAGGTGCCCGTTGCAGCAATTACGGCCTGCTACCTTTTAGGCTTGCTGCTGGTGACTCAACTTCAGGTGAGCTATTGGAACAACCCGCTGTCGTTATGGACGCGCGTTGTCACACTCTATCCGAATAGCGCTTTTGGTCATCGCAATCTGGCGGCTGCTTATGTGCAAATTGACGATTGGGACATGGCGTTGTATCACGCCGAGCAAAGTTTGCTGATGGGTTCGCCGGATCGGAAGTTTGTTGAGGGTGTTAGGAAAAGGGTCGGTGGGGATGCCCGGTGACTGGACGGTCGGGATGGGCTCGCCAATTAGTCGAACCGGTTAGGGTTCTCACACAATCCCTCTCCGCCAAAACCAAAAAAGGGCCCCTTCAGGGACCCTTTTTGGTTTTGGCGGAGAGGGAGGGATTCGAACCCTCGATGGGCTTTAAACCCATACTCCCTTAGCAGGGGAGCGCCTTCGGCCACTCGGCCACCTCTCCATTCTAACTTTCTAACTTTCTAACTTTCGCTCAGCTTTGCGCTGAATAGCGCTCATTCAATCTCATACTCGTGACGGGGTGGTGTCGATGAAACTGTGGGTGAGCAGCCGTGTACTAGCCACGGTAAATCATGGTGCGCTGGGAGGGAGTCGAACCCCCGACCTCCTGGTTCGTAGCCAGGCGCTCTATCCAACTGAGCTACCAGCGCGCGACGAGGGGCGTATTATCAGGATGCGGCCCTATGCCGTCAACTTTGAATCCAATAATTCAGAGGATGTTTAGCCATTTTTTTCCGATTGGGCCGGAAGGCGATCCAATCCGATAAAATCAAGGGCTTTTGGCAGGTCTCGGAACACCTCAATGTCGACCCCTGAATTGCTGGCAACAGTCGCAAGTAGGCGGGTCATACCAAAAGCCAGATCGTCGGGCGCATAAACAACAATTTTACGATTTTTCTTAGCAACGGCACGTTCCGGACGATCCTTAGAAATGGCATTGTAGTTCGCCATTCCATTTGGAGTGACCGCATAGCGCTTAATCCGGGAAAAATCGATAAATTGATCAAAGTTGGCAAAGTTTGGCAGGCGGTATAACTCATCCATGAGCCTCAGCAGTTCCGCGTCATCAACCAGGCCACCAAAACTCACTGTGAACAGAGAACGCTCCGGATCTTCGTAAATCTTGTAGGTCATACAGTATTTTCCATAACCTCTATAAGTTAGTGCAGATGGATTGGATTAGCGAATACAGTTTTATTACATTATTTTTACTTTTGGGTATTTTTATGTAATATACGGCGCTTCTAAAGGTGATCACTGTGAAACCGGCCAACATCATTCTCGACCTCTTACGAACCTACCGGCTGCGGGGCACCACAGCCCAGGATTTGACTGTTACCGGCCAGCTATTTGGCTTTAGTGAAAACCAAATTCGGGTCACCTTGTCCAGATTGGTTAATCGGGACACCATTGAAATTGTTCAGCGCGGTCACTATCGCCTGTGTGCAACGGCGGATCCGGTTAATGACCTGGCAGAGGGTTGGCGGTTGGGCGAAGCCCGTATGAAGGACTGGACGGGCGCCCACTGGCTTTGTGTACATTATCAATCATCCCCCAGCGGTAAAGGAAAAGAAAAAGCCCCATGGGCTTTGACCTGCTTTGGCTTTCAGAAGGTCGCAGGGGGCTTATGGATCCGCCCCGACAACCTCACGAGAACGACCCAAAGTCTCAAACAGCATTTGATCACGCTCGGCGTGCCAGACAGCGTCATTATTATGGAAAACGCTGTGTTTGAAGATCAGATTACCGGCGCCTGGATATCTAGCATCAACCTGGCTGAACTGGAGCAACAATACACATTGATGAACCAGCGACTGGTCACCAGCCTCAATCGGCTACCGGACCTTCCGATAGACCTGGCAAAAAAGGAAAGCTTCGAAATCGGCGGCCGGGGAATTCAGATCCTTGCCAAGGACCCACTATTACCCGAAAGTATTCTGCCATCGAACTCAAGGCGGCAATTATGGGAAACCATGTGCCAATACGATACCGCCGGCAGAAAAATATGGGCTGGAAAACATCAGCCGGAAACAATGCCGACTTCACAACTTAATTTTGAAACACTCGAGGCAGTTCAATGAACATTCGCAACCTGCTCAGCCCGGAAGAAATCAAAGCTGTCACACAAAAAAGTGATTGGCGTGCAGCCCGGATTGTCCTGTTTGATTGGGCAATCATCCTCGGCAGCTTTTATCTCATGGCAAGCTACCCGAATCCCTTAACAATAATATTAGGGCTCTGCCTACTTGGCGCTCGGCAACTAGGCCTTGGAATCATTGTTCATGAAACCGGGCATCGCACTCTCTTTGCTTCAAACAAGGTTAACGATTTTGTCGGGACCTGGCTCTCCGGTTATTGGGTGTTCTCGAATAAAGACGCTTACATGCGAGTCCATTTGAAACATCATCAGGATGCCGGTACCGATCTGGATCCTGACCTTAGCAACTACAGGAGCTACCCCATCACCCACACCAGCTTAAAGCGGAAGTTCACACGAGATTTAACCGGACAGGTGGGCTGGCGTCGCATTAAATCAATTTATAGAGGTTTAAAAAACATCGGACAGTTGGATGACGAGAACCGCACCTACTTACTTCGCAGTGTTGGCCTTAACGCCGTGATGTTGTTCGTACTTGCTGCATTTGGCCATGCCTGGCTCTATGCCGTGTGGGTTGCAGCTTTTATGACAACTCACATGATGATTGTTCGAATCCGGCAAATTGCTGAACATGCTGGGGTTCCAGATCATTTTGATACCGACCCACGCAAAAATACTCGAACCTTATACATCAATCCCCTGGAGCGACTATTTATTGCCCCCCACCGGGTCAATTACCATCTAGAACATCATATGCTGGCATCCGTGCCGATCTATCGGTTGGAGAAGTTACACAGAATATTGATGAATAAAGGTTACTACGATGACGTGACATTTCAGCGAGGTTATTACAACCTGCTGAAGGGGGTCACGGTACCTGGATAAATGGCGGCGGGACAAACAATCCCCGAAGGAATTGAGCTAGCTGTGAGTGCCATCTTTGCGCTCCCCTTCCGCTTGAATACGATCGTAAATTTCTTCGCGATGTACCGATACTTCTTTCGGTGCGTTAACACCTAGTCTAATTTGATTTCCCTTGACGCCGAGGACGGTCACCGTCACGTCATCGCCTATCATTAGCGTTTCGCCTACCCGACGGGTCAAAATTAGCATTGTTATCTCCTGTCCATATCTACTTTGCGCCGTCAGCGTTAATCGGTTCCAGCACGCTTATGACTTAAGTATTGTTGACGGGAGGGAAAAATCAAAAAGGTACTTAGTTCGTTTCTTAATAACGCCAAGCAAATTTCAACGCGGAGCAACGGAGAGCTTGAATGCGTCAATGAAGAGCTTCAAGACGCTCCGGTATTCGTCAATCCTCTGTCGGTTTCTCTTCCAATTCGAACGCCGCGTGTAACGCACGGGCGGCAAGCTCCAAATATTTTTCCGCAATCACGACAGATATTTTAATTTCGGAGGTTGAGATCATCTGAATATTAATCGATTCCTCAGATAGTGTGCGGAACATTAAGCTCGCCACTCCCGCATGGGATCGCATACCCACGCCAACCAGGGACAACTTTGCAATCTTGTTATCGCCGGAGACTTCTCTGGCATCAATATCCGCGACCACCTGATGAAGGATCTTGGTGGCAGCTTCGTAATCATCGCGGCCCACCGTAAACGTAAAGTCGGTACTGTTATCCGCAGCAACGTTCTGCAGAATCATGTCCACTTCGATGTTGGCGTCACTAATAGGCCCCAGGATACGAGAGGCAATACCTGGGATATCCTTGACACCTAACACGGTTAGCTTCGCTTCATCGCGGGTGAAGGCAATACCTGAAATAATGGGCTGTTCCATAACGTCTAATTCCTCGCTGGTAATTAGTGTGCCGGGCGCATCGGAAAACGTCGACAACACACGAATGGGGATTTGATACTTGCTGGCAAATTCTACGGCTCGCGAATGCAGGACCTTAGAGCCTAAGCTAGACAGTTCGAGCATTTCCTCAAAGGTCAGTCGCTCCAAACACCGGGCGCCACTGACAACTCTTGGGTCCGTGGTAAAGACCCCTTCCACATCAGTGTAAATCTGGCATTCATCGGCTTTCAGAACCGCCGCCAGCGCAACTGCTGTGGTGTCTGAACCACCTCTGCCCAGGGTCGTGATATTGCCGCCGGCATCAACGCCTTGAAAGCCTGCAACAACAGGCACGACACCAGCGTCTAACTCAGCTTTTAGGTTTTCTGTGTCGATGTCCAAAATACGGGCTTTATTATGGGCGCTGTCCGTCAGAATTTTGATCTGGCCACCGGTATAACTTCGAGCCTGACAACCCTCCTTGATTAGGGTCATCGCGAGTAACGCTGTTGTCACCTGCTCACCGGTAGAAAGCAGCACATCAATTTCTCTCTGCACACGTGTTGGATCGCTGTTCACGGCCTTGGAGAGATCATCTAGCCGATCGGTTTCGTGCCCCATAGCGGAGACCACCACAACAACTTGATGTCCGGCGGCGCGACTCGCAATAATCTTGCGGGCGACATTCTGGATGTGTTCGATGGAGGCAACGGAAGTGCCACCAAATTTTTGGACCAAAAGAGACATGAATATGCCCAGGTTAATATGTGAATGTTAAAAAGGCCGCAATTAAACAGGATCGCACTACCAAATTAAAGCCGGCGACACGCGATTTATGCGATACACGACCTATGCGGAACACAATCTATGCGGTACACAATGTCACGTAAGCTGATCCGCCAGGTATTGGGAAACTGAGTCCAATGCCGCAGGAAGCGCATCAACATCGGTTCCGCCCGCCCTCGCCATGTCCGGCCGACCGCCGCCTTTCCCACCTACCTGGGTCGCAACGTGGTTCACCAACTTACCGGCATTAATTTTTTCCGTGAGATCTTTTGTGACCCCAGCAATGATCGCGACCTTACCCTCACTCACAGCTGCCAACACAACCACACCGGATTGGAGTTTATTTTTGATGCGATCCATCGCATCGGGCAATGTTTTAGGGTCGCCGCCATCCAGCAGATGAATCACAGCTTTGACACCTTTAACGGTGATTGCCTCATCTACAAGATCTTTCCCACCGCCGCTGGCTAACTTCATATTAAGTCCCGCCAGGTCCTTCTCTAACTTTTTGTTAAGAGCAACCAGTGCAGTCAACTTTTCCAGGAGATTGTTTCGGTCCGCTCTGACGAGACCCATAGATTCATCCAACATATCGTCGGTGGATTCAATTTGCTCAAGGGCGCGCGCGCCCGTTACGCCTTCAATCCGTCGTACACCGGAGGCAATACCGGTTTCCGCGGTAATTCTCAGTAATCCAATATCACCGGTTCGACTGGCATGAGTACCGCCGCAAAGCTCAATGGAGAATCCCTCCCCCATGGTGAGTACGCGCACTTCTTCAGAATATTTTTCCCCAAAGAGTGCCATGGCGCCTTTTTCTCTGGCATCTTCAAGGGCCATCACTTCGGTTTGCACCGGTGAATTCAGTCTGATCTGCTCGTTAACGAGGCGCTCGATGGTTCTAAGCTCGGCCTTCGTCACGGGTTCAAAATGGGAGAAGTCAAATCTCAGCCGATCTGCGTCGACCAGGGAACCACGTTGATTAACGTGCTCACCGAGGACAATCTTTAACGCCGCATGGAGCAGATGGGTAGCGGAGTGATTAAGCCGTGTGGCATCCCGTAAATGTCGATCGACCTCCGCATTAACGAGGTCTCCTACTTTTACACTGCCCTCTAGCAGTTTACCTTTGTGTAAAAAGGCATTTCCGCCTTTCACCGTATCTAGTACATCAAACGAGACACCGTTGGCGAACAGCTTCCCGGTGTCACCTACCTGACCGCCCGACTCTGCATAAAAAGGGCTTCGATCCAGGACAATGACAAGCTCATCACCTGCATGGGCTTCTTCAACCTGTGATTCGCCACAGAATATTGTTGTAATTGTGCATTCGCCTTGAAGGGATTCGTAGCCGACAAATTCTGTGGTTTCATCAACGTGATAAGTCGCCGGATCAACACTGCCAAACTTTGACGCGGCTCGAGCCCGGGCCCGCTGTTCGTCCATCGCCTTTTCAAAGCCTTCCATATCCAGCTCGAGGTTTTTCTCCCGGGCAATATCAGCGGTAAGGTCTGTGGGAAAACCATAGGTGTCGTAGAGCTTAAAGACAACTTCGCCGGGAATGATTGAGCCCGCCATATCCTTCACAGCATCGGACAAAATTCTTAACCCCTGATCGAGGGTTAACTCAAACTGCTGCTCTTCTTTCAGTAAAATCTTTTTCAACTGGTCCTGGGTTTGACTCAGGATTGGATAGGCATCACCCATTTGAACAACAAGCTCATCAACCATTTTATGGAAAAATGGACCGCTGGCCTGCAGCTTATTGCCGTGGCGTAGGGCGCGACGAATAATGCGCCGAAGCACATAACCGCGACCCTCGTTAGAGGGCAACACCCCATCGGCAATCAGGAAGGCGCAGGACCGAATATGGTCCGCTATTACCTTAAGTGACGGATTTGTCAGATCTTCATAGTTCAGGATCTTCGCCGCGCGTTTGATCAGCGCCTGAAACAGATCAATGTCGTAATTGTTGTGGACGCCCTGCAGAACCGCAGCAAGCCGCTCGAGGCCAAGACCCGTGTCAACACAGGGTTTTTCCAAAGGCGTTAGGGTGCCGTCAGCGGAACGGTCAAATTGTGTAAAGACCAGATTCCAGATTTCAATATACCGATCCAGGTCCCCATCAGGGCTACCCGGAGGACCACCCGGCACATCGGCACCGTGGTCGTAGAAAATTTCAGATGAGGGTCCACAGGGACCGGTATCACCCATTGTCCAGAAGTTGTCGTCGTCGCCCAATCGGCTGACACGCTCTATGGGGAAGCCAATTTCGTTTACCCAGATATTTTCTGCTTCATCGTCGTCGGTATGGACTGTGACCCAGAGGCGTTCCGCTGGCAATTTGATGACTTCGGTTAAAAATTCCCAGGCAAACGCAATCGCCTCGCGTTTCGAATAGTCGCCGAAACTAAAGTTACCGAGCATTTCAAAAAAGGTGTGATGACGAGCTGTGTAGCCGACATTGTCCAGGTCATTGTGCTTGCCACCTGCTCGAACGCAACGCTGGCAGCTTGCAGCACGGGTGTAACCGCGATTTTCACGAAAGGCGAGCGCTTCCTTAAACTGAACCATACCCGCATTAGTAAATAATAGGGTTGGATCGTTGTCCGGCACTAACGATGCGCTATCAACAATGGTGTGCCCTTTGGAGGCAAAAAAGTCCAGGTAGGCCTGGCGGAGCTCGCGACTATCCATGACTTACAATCGATAAGAAAAAAGGACGCTAAAGATACAGAAAAACGGGGCTTTCAGATAGGTTTGAGACATAAATTCGAGCTTTCATTGTCTTTCGACGGCGGATATATGCTCGAAGGAAAATCCACGTTGTTGAAGAAATCGTTGCCGCTTAGCCCTTTGCTTTGGGTCTGCGGGGTCAAAACCCCGAGAAAACTTCTTCGCTGACACGTCTATGGCAAGAGATTGCCAGTCAACCCCAGACTCGTCCATCGCCTGTTCAACCAGAATGTCATCAAGCCCCTTTTGGCGCAGTTCCATCTTGACCTTCATCGGACCCTGCCCCCTATTGGCTCTGGCTCGAATAAATGACTCAGCCAAACGAGCATCACTCTGCAACCCAGAATCCGTTAACTTTGAGACTTCAACCTGGATAAGGGTACGCAGGACCTCTGAGGTCATCTGTACTTCAGAGGGTGCAGTAGAGGGTGCATTAGAGGGTGTTTCAGAGAATGTTTCATCAAGTTCTAACCCAGGAGCAAAATCGATAGCTGACTCAGAATCAAATGCGTTTGGGCTTGTGGGAAATTCATCGTTCTGACGGGACTTGTTGGCACGAAGGGTTTTACTAAAACGGCGCAGCAATTTGTCCTGGAGCTCACTGGCACCATGTTCTCGCCGCGCCAACAAATCCATTGCGGCGCGACGAACATCGGTTGAGGTAATTGAACCCGCTGACATGCTAGCCAGAAATTGGTGTCACATTATCCTCAGAACCTTCTTCACCATCCGCTGCCGCATCACCTTCGCCATGATTCAGTAGCTTGGCACGCACAGCTTCCTCAATCTCGGAAGCTAGATGAGGATTTTCAGCAAGATAATCCGAGGAGTTTTTCTTACCCTGGCCAATCTTGTCACCCTTATAGCTATACCAGGCACCGGCTTTTTCGACTGCGCCAATTTGTACACCGAGATCAATCACCTCACCTAAGCGATAGATACCTTTACCGTACAAAATCTGGAATTCAGTTTGCTTGAAGGGTGGCGCAACCTTGTTCTTGATGACCTTAACCCGGGTCTCATTACCAACAATCTCATCACCATCTTTAATGGCACCAATACGACGAATATCCAGTCGAACAGATGAGTAGAACTTGAGTGCGTTACCGCCGGTAGTGGTTTCTGGGCTACCAAACATGACGCCAATCTTCATCCGAATCTGGTTGATGAAAATCACCAGGGTATTGCTGTTCTTGATGTTACCCGCCATTTTTCGCAGGGCCTGACTCATCAATCGCGCTTGTAGACCAACGTGGTGATCACCCATTTCGCCTTCAATTTCTGCCTTCGGCGTTAGCGCAGCGACGGAGTCGATCACAATCACATCCAGAGCACCGGAACGCACCAGGTTGTCACACACTTCTAATGCCTGCTCACCGGTATCTGGCTGAGAAACCAGTAGGTTTTCGGTATCTACGCCAAGATTCTTGGCATAAATGGGGTCGAGGGCATGTTCTGCATCAATAAAGGCACAGGCGCCGCCGGATTTTTGAGCCTCGGCAATGACCTGGAGGGTCAAGGTGGTTTTACCTGAAGATTCAGGACCGTATATTTCAACAATTCGGCCCCGGGGTAGGCCGCCTATGCCAAGGGCAACATCAAGACCTAGTGATCCCGTGGATATTGCTGGAATACGCTCCTGGGGAGAATCACCCAGACGCATAATGGTGCCCTTACCAAACTGCCGTTCAATCTGCGATAAGGCCGCGGAAAGTGCTTTGTCTTTTTGTCCCTGATCTAATCCTGCCATGTGGATACCTTCTAATGTCTGAAGTAAATGTCATTTGTTTGATGATCTTATTTGACACTCCTATTATGAAAATAAGTAGGAGTACAGGCCCCACAGCCGGGCAAATAAGTGATGGGGTATTTATACTGTATATTTAAACAGTGTTCAAGCCCCCGGAGCATAATTTCCCCAACGGTAACATAGAAATGCCAGCCCACAAGGCAAGACCTGACCCTCTACCCGACGGAGGCCAGCGTGAGTCCATAGATATGGCGATAGGCCGACTACGTTCTTGGCCGCAGGCGGATCGGCAGATCATCTTTAGGTTTTGAGATGGGCGACTGTTGTATCGGCATCTGATAGTCCTGATCAACCTCCCAGACATACTGCTTTAGCATTTCAAATAACACCAACTTGATTTGCATGTTGGCAAAGTGAAGCCCGATACACATATGGGCACCACCGCTAAATGGCACCCAACTGTAGGCGTGACGCTTATGCTCAGCACGCTCTGGGTTAAACCGGGTAGGATCAAAGTCATTGGGCTTATCCCAGTACTCATCCATATAGTGGGTATGAATTGGGTAGGTCATCACCATCGATTCCGCTGGAATTAGATGTCCCTCAAACTCAAAATCCTGATTGTTATATTTGGGTAGTGTCGACAAAGGCGGATACATACGCAACGCTTCTTTAATCACCCAATCAGCTTCGGTCATCCTGTCCAAATCAGTGTAAGTAAGCGTGTCACTACCAATCGATTGCATCTCACTCGCTAGCCTCTCTTGCCACTCGGGATGTCTCGCGAGGGCATAGGTAATACTCGTTAAGGTGCTCGTTGTGGTGTCATGGGCCGCCATCATCAGGAATATCATATGATCAACCACTTCCTGATCCGTGTAGCCCTGACCCTCCTCATCCGTTGCCTGGCACAATAAGGAGAACAGGTCTTCTCCCTGGCCATCGCGTTTTTCTGCAATTAGCGGTAAGAAAAAATCACACATGGTTTGACGTGCTTGAATACCTTTCCAAAGCAGCGTACCTGGAATTGCGAGGGGGATTTTCGGCATAGAAGCTGCAACCGTCGCTTCAAACGCCCTGTTGATTTTTCGAGCATCCTCACCAAGATCCATACCAAGGAAAATTGTCGCTGCAAGATCCAGGGTCATTTTTTTAAAAGTAGGATAAGCCAGCAGATCGCCTTCACCGTTTCCCGACCAGTCGGACACGCTTTGTCGGACCTGGGGCATCATCTGCAACAGATAGCCTTGCATAGCGCGACTCTTAAAACCCGCCTGCATTAAACGACGGTGATATCGATGGTCATCACCATCCCGTAGCATCAACCCATTGGGGAAAATACGGCCGATGATCATGTCCCAGGCCTTTTTATTCGAAAAAACCTGGCCGCTATTCAGCAGGCAAAGCTTGTGAGCTTCAGCACCAAACAAATGCACGATCCGCATCCTGCCAACCTTTTGCATCACCACATTACCGTATTCCTGACGCAGCTCCTGGCCAAATTCAAGCGGGCTGTTATAGCTCAGCTTCATGTATCGGATCGCTTTTAAGACGCCGGTTTTAATCGGCGCTAGAGTTGTCGCTTGATCGATTACAGTTGAACCCATGATTTTCGCCTAATGGCTCACCGAAAGGCCCCATTATACGTTGATCCAGCACCGCGGTCGGTTAAATTTATTTTGAGTAAGCGCCCTCACGTTTTAACCAATTGCCATGCATAGGTTATATTTTGTGGCAAAGTCCACGTCCTTCGCATTTCCGCTTGCGGTGCAGCCTCACTAAGTTCGAATCTACAATTGTCATCAGCCGCTTATTGATCTGGACAACCCCATGACCAAACCGTTTATTGTCGACATGGACTCACACGTGATGGAACCCCCGGACCTGTGGGACAACTATTTAGAATCGAAGTACAAAAATCGATCAATCACGATCAAGAAAAACTCTGAAGGGTTAGAAGAACTGATTGTCGACAATCAAGTGTTGTTAGCAGGCAGATTAGCGGTATTGGGTGGGGTCGATCACGACGCAATGGATTTGTTTGCGCACCCGGAAGTTCCTTATATAGAAGGTTGCCCTCCAGCGAGCTACGACACAACGGCAAGACTCAGATTATTAGACCAATGGGGTGTCGACGCTGGTGTGGTATTCCCCACTATTGGCATTCTCTGGGATAAAGCTGAAGACCCTGAACTCGCCATGGCCTATGCCCGCGCCTACAACAACTGGCAGTGGGATTTTGCGGCACCGGCACTAGGTCGCATTATTCCTATCGCGCATATCCCATTATATGACGTTGACCTGGCGCTTACCGAACTTCGGCGCTGTATTAAACTCGGCTTTAAAGGCATGTTTCTCGCCCCGGAACCCGTGAATGGTAAACGCCCTTCTCACCCTGACTTCGATCCCCTGTGGCAAGAAATGGTGGCGGCCGATTTGCCGATTTGTGTTCACCTGATCGTTCGGTTTAATCGCCCGGTAAACCCCGCCGCTAGTCATTGGTGGGACCCCACCACCGAACCGATGAATACTGTCTTCTCCTTCGGCTTAGGCGGCACAATGCAACTGATGCCCACGGTGGCAGCTCTAGTCTGTGATGGACTGTTTGATCGTTTTCCAAAACTTAAAGTTGCAATCGTGGAATCCGGCGCAGGCTACGCGGCCTATTTGATGGATCGACTTGATGAAAAATATGCACGTTTTGGTGGAGCAGTAAACCTCAAGCAAAAGCCCAGCGAATACATCAGAGAAAATTTCTGGTTTGTGATGGATCCGTCGGAGCGCTCCATCGACGCCCAGTGCGATCTTGTGGGTGAAAATCAATTTATGTGGGGCAGCGACTATCCCCATATCGACTCCCACGCCGATGCAATGCAGGAAGTGCATGAGGCACTCAAACCCATGAGCGAGAGCCGCCGCAATAAAGTGTTAGGTGGCAATGCTGCCAGGTTGTTTGGATTGTCTGTGTAAAACAGACGGGGAATAAAATGTTGATGCCAGACTTAACTCAACTGTTAGGCTGTTGTTATGATTTTAAAGAAACAAGCCGTCTTCATTCCGATCACAGATCACTCAAATTGATCAATTATTGTGCGATGTGTTCCGTAATACAGCCTGAACCAAAAAATTATCCGGATTATTCTTGCCTTCACTCGACTTAACGGTCGTAGATTTGGGATCATGATGCTTCCGTTATATCGAATAGCCGCCGTGATCCGACTGACCTGCTTACTACTGATACTCTTTCCACCTTTGCTACTTGCAACGCCATTGCCTGTGGAAAGCTTTAGTCAGCTACCAAAGTATCAAAAAGTTGAGTTATCTCCGGACGGCAAAAAAGTGGCGTTTATTCAGAACGTAAATGACCTATCGATACTAAGCGTTCTCGACATCGCAAAACGGCAAATGAATCACCTTGTAAAATCCGATAACGTCGGGGTAAGAATCAAGTGGTTCGACTGGGCGAACGAGAACACCCTGATCATTAGTTTAAATCATGTCAGCAAGCGATCCCGTACAAAAACCAACGAAGCTCGGCTCTATGCTATGGCTGTGGATGGTAGTGAGCAAAAGCCGAGGGACTTGTTTAAGAAAAACCGCACTGTTCAAAAAGAACGAGAACCACAATTTCAAGACCAGGTTATTGATATGTTACCCGATGACCCTGACCACATACTTATCGGCCTTGACACAGAATATTTTAACATGCCAACGGCCTTCAAGCTAAATCTGACAACCTTAAAGCGTGAGACCATCGAGGGTGGTAAAAGTGACATTCGCGATTGGGTGACTGATCAGCAGCATCAGATTAGAGGTGGCTTCGCACTGGATTATGAAACAGGTCTGGCACGGATACTCATAAGTGACAAGCCCGGCGGTAAGTTCGAGGAACGCTTTAGATACAATTCATTTTCCGAGCCTGAAATTAATATATTAGGGTTTGATCTTGACCCCAACATACTTTACTACTCAGCAAATCATGCAGGCAGACTGGCGCTTTTTAAACTCGATTTGGCAACCGACACATCTGAAATTGTGTTTAAACACGACAGGTATGATGTCGATGGCGCACTGATCTATTCGGATAAAACAGGTGCAGTTATCGGCGTCCACCACAGAAGCGGAGAGAGCGGACAGATCATATGGGATCCTGAACGCTCCAATCTTCAGGACCGTTTAGAGGCTACTTTCCCCAATACCTTTAATGATCTAACGAGCTTCAGCCGAGACGAGAATTTTTTTATTCTCAGAGTTGAAAACGACTATACGCCGGGCATTTATTATCTCGTTGACCGCCAGGCCTATCAATTCACAGGGCTTTTTCAGACCTATCCGCAACTCGCTACCGCAGGAAAAACTGACCACAAGCTGATGCAATACACCGCCAGAGACGGTCTAAAAATCGAAGGCTATCTCACACGCCCGGTTGCCGCTACAGGTCCAACCCCCACAATTCTACACCCCCATGGCGGCCCAGGCGCAAGAGCACACGGAGGCTTTGACTACTGGACCTCCTATTTCGTAAACCGCGGCTATACCGTGTTCCGACCTAATTTTCGTGGCTCTACTGGATATGGGTTCAAGTTTTCGGCGGCCCAGTATGAAAGTTGGGGGCTAGAGATGCAGGATGATCTGGAGGACGCCGTCAAATGGTTGGTCGAAGAATCGTTAGCCGATCCTGATAAGGTCTGTATTGTCGGAGCTAGTTATGGTGGTTACGCAGCAATGTTGGCTGCTGCAAAATCACCGGAACTGTTTCAATGTGCTATTAGTTTTGCTGGCGTCAGTGACCTGAAATCAATGATCGACAAGCACCGCAATTTTACAAATTATGAGTTTGTTAAAAAACAGATAGGTTCCAAATCCAGAGATCTAAAATCAAGATCGCCCTTATACCAGGTCGACAACATCGAGCTACCGATTCTGTTGATACATGGCGACATCGATAGGGTGGTGTCCATAGACCATAGTTCTCGAATGGCAGCGGCATTAAAGCGCGAGAAAAAACCACACCGTTTTGTAAAACTCAAAGACGGAGACCATTACTTGAAAATCCAGCGAAACCGTCATCTAACCTTTAAGGAGATGGATAAGTTTCTTCATACCTATTTACTCGCTAACCCCAACACAGCAAAAAGTCGCTAATGGTTTCGGAAGAATCGCTTCCGTCCCAGAAAGAAGTTGCCCGTGAGTAACACTCACCCGAACATAAGCTGCGCAGTCAGATTTAGCCCAGCCGAAACAGTAGAAGAAACGCAGGCAGCAGAAGCCGTATTTTGTCTGCTGCAGCTATCCATGCTAACTGTCATCCATTTGCTTTGATAAACTCCCAGCACGCTTTCCTTAGAGCTTGACTATGAACACTAGAATTTTGATTTGGCTACTCGCTGCATTCAGCGTTGTCGCAAGTGCAGAAGAACAAACTATCCCCGACTATTCGCCATTCAAGTTAATCACAAAAGTCGAGCATCAACCTATCGCTGAGATGAGCGGTCTCATCAAGAGTCGCACTTTTGAGAATGTGTACTGGGCCCACAATGACAGCGGTGATAGCGCCAGACTGTTTGCCGTCAACCGAGATGGCAAGGTTATTTTCCCGGGATTTCTGGGCAGGACCTACCATGGCGAGCAGGCGGAGCCAAACAAGACCGAATGGCCCGGCCTAACCCTACACCAGGCAACAAACATTGACTGGGAAGACATTGCAGTTGATGGTGATCGACTGCTCATAGCAGATGTCGGTAATAACGGTAACGCCCGCCGTGATATGGGCATCTACGTTCTCTCCGAACCCAATCCCAGGTCTACTTACGAGGCGAGAGTACTGCGGCACATTCCTATCGCCTATCCCGAACAACAGAATTATCCCGCAACCCACTGGCACTTTGACAGCGAGAGCATCTTTGTCGATAGGGGCAAGATCTACCTCATCACAAAGCATAGAGAAGACCGCAAGATTGGTGAATTCGAATCAGGGGCAAATCTGTATCGGTTAGATAGCGAACACAGCAATAAGATCAATTATTTAGAGAAAGTTGATCATCTCGATAGTTTAGCCATCGCAACGGGCGCTGACCTGTCGCCAGATGGAAAGCATCTCGCGGTGATCACTTATGTCGGCCTGTGGGTCTTCGACAAGCCCCAGCGCGGGGACAAATGGTTGTCTTCCAAAGCGCGATTTGCACCCATTGACCATAAGCTGATGACACAAATGGAAGCCGTGACCTGGGATGACAATAAGACCATTTTGATCAGCAATGAAGGTCGGCAGGTATTCGAGATCAATCTTGATCAGCTGGACTACGCTGACCCAGACTAACGAGCGCAAAGTTAAGTTGGCCTTATTGGATGAGTTGTTTGGCTTCCGTTGCAATCGCTTCAAGCGCGGCGCGGGTATAGGCACCTCGACCGAGGACGCGAATCGACAGCGCCAATGCCAACATGGTTTTGGCCTTTGACTCTGGATTGATATCTTGTCGAATATCCCCGCGCGCCTGGCCAACCTCGATACTTCGGCGGAAAAAGCCTTCAATTTCCCGCAGACCGTTATCAATAATCCCATTAACCTCTGCATTGTGGGAACCGTACTCCAGTACGGTATTGAACAGAAAACAACCCTTACGTTCTGTATCCGCGATGGTGCTAGCAACAATATTATCGAAAAAATTGCCTATCGCCTGGCTCGGCTCGTCCAGCGCTTCAAGTCCAGCCAGGGTTGCGGCACGATTTTCACGGTCATATTTGAGTAACGCCTTTACAAACAAGGCTTGCTTGCCACCAAAGGCATTATAAAGACTACCCCGATTGATACCGGTGCCCTCGATAAGATTAGCCATAGAAGCCGAATCGAATCCTTTGCTCCAAAACACCTGCATGGCTTTTTCCAGCGCCACATCAACATCAAATGATTTTTCCCAGGGCATGCCTTGTTAACTCTCGCTCAACAACTACGCCATTTATAACATGTTTGTACCATTCAAAACAAACAAAGTGCTGTTAGCCAATCTACCCCAACAGGCCCAGATTACGCTGTATATTAGTGATATTTCCCTGTATATCTGCCTCTAAGAGGTTGCCTCGCCAACTCATAAACAGAAATCATCAGGAATATGTTGACCGATTGATCTAAACAAACTTATACTAAACCAATCGGTACAAACAATTTTGCCCGACGCGTTGGACGCCACAATTCAATCGTTCGAATGGCAAAAGCGAGTTAAGTCGCAGCCTTCATGTGGACACGTTTAGACAGCACCATTGATTGTCAGCTTTTCAAATTAAAGGCCAACAATTTATACAGAAGAAAACAACTGAGGAAAGAAATGAACGCCACCCAATCAATACCAGATGCCCTGCAGCAACCCTTATCCCGATCCCTACTTGGGCTTCGTCTTGGCGTCTTTGTCGTCCTGCTGTTCTGGACCCTCGACAAATTTGTTAACCCTGCCCACGCCAGCAAGATATTTAGCCACTTTTACGGTATCGATTGGTTGACCGATTATTTCTCCATCATCATTGGTGTCGTAGAGCTAATACTCATTCTCGCGTTTGTCACTGGGCTTTGGCGACGTTGGACCTACGGCGCAGTCCTACTTATTCACGCCGTCTCAACCTTCGTCTCCTATAAACAATACCTGGCACCCTTCGACAACTTATTGTTTTTTGCCGCCTGGCCGATGCTCGCTGCTTGTTTAGCCCTTTACTGGTTGAGGGACTGGGACAGCCTATACACCTTTCCATCCAAGCCTTAAACAGCAGTTTCCTAGGAGTCTCATGACCAGGCAGAGTTCGGTAGCAACGCTACTATTTGCGGCTTTTTTATCCCTCGCTAGTCCGATGGTTGTGGCTGGCGACTATATGATTGAAAACATACAGGGTGATATTTATCGCTTTATTGACGACAGGCACCGCGCTGTTTTTCTGGTCACTAACGACGGTATTCTGCTGACAGATCCGTTGAATGCCGAGGCTGCTGCCTGGTTAAAAATAGAACTACAAAAGCGTTTCAATGTACCGGTTAAGTATGTTGTCTATAGTCACAACCATAGCGACCATATTTATGGCGCTGAGGTATTTAACGACCCGGAAACAAAATTCATTGCCCACGAACTCGCAGAACAAGACATTCGAACAACCAGGGCGAAGACCGTCCTGCCAGATGTCATCTTCAAAGAAGATATGGTGATTTCCCTGGGTGGGCACAGCATCGAACTCAGATATCACGGCCCCAATGACGGTCGCGGTTCAATTAGCATGCTCTTCCGGACCGAAAAGGTGCTATTTGTCGTGGACTGGATTGTGTTGGGTCGAATGCCCTGGCAGAAACTCTGGAGCTACGATATTCAAGGCATGATCAACTCTACTGCCCAGGTGCTTGAGCTCGATTTTGAGATTTTTGTCGGCGGCCACGCCGACATCGGCAATAAAGCTGATGTTCAACGCTATCTCACTTACCTGCAGACTCTGTATCGCGCTGTTATCGATGATATTCATTCTGGTCAAAGTTTAAAGGCAGTTCCGGGGACAGTTTACCTATTTATGCAATACACCCTGATATTTAGTAGTTAAGTAAACTGTCCCCGGAAATCCGGAAATCGATGGCAGCAGCGGTGTTGGGGAAAATCCGAGCATGTTTAGAAAAAGGATTGGTACTGGGTACGGACAAGTTCCGAGAACAAGTCATTGGCTTGAAGCGATGAGTTTACCCTGTCCCTTTACTCTGACCCCATTGCTTTCGAAAGCATCTCGCGGTGATCACCTATGTCGGCCTGTGGGTCTTCGACAAGCCCCAGCGCGGGGACAAATGGTTGTCTTCCAAAGCGCGATTTGCACCCATTGACCATAAGCTGATGACACAAATGGAAGCCGTGACCTGGGATGACAATAAGACCATTTTGATCAGCAATGAAGGTCGGCAGGTATTCGAGATCAAACTTGATCAGCTAAAAGATGCTGAGCCGCGATAACGCGACAACTTACCAATGAGCAAAACACAAAATCTCACGATGCACCTAGCGACAAAAGGTTATCGACAGGCTGGTAAAGTGCCTCTAGATAGCAGATGTCGTCATCTTCCAATCTAGTACTAGCTGCCTCGACAAGATCGTCGAGTTGCTCAACCCTCGACACACCGACCACAGGGCAAACGACCCCAGGCTTACTCATCAACCAGGCGACGGCGATTTGCGCTGATGTTTTTCCGTACTTATTGGCAATTTCGAGCACTCTATCTGCAATCTCGAAGTTATTCGCACCCAGATACAGCCCTTCGGTACGGGTGCGGTCCTGTCCAGTCGATCGCTTTGTTGAACCATTCGAGAAGCCACCTTTATAAGCACCCGCCAAGATACCTCGAGCCAGGGGTGACCAGGGCGTGACACCCACACCTGAATCGATGCAATAAGGAATCATCTCCCTTTCTTCTTCTCGATAAATCAGGTTGTAATGATTTTGCATGGAGACGAAACGGGTCCAACCGTGTTGAATTGCCGTCAACTGCAGTTCAGCAAACTGCCAGGCAAACATAGAGGAGGCACCCAGGTATTGCGCCTTACCAGCCTTCACCACATCGTGTAATGCTTCGAGTGATTCCTCGATAGGCACATGAACCTGGCCTGGCACGCCATGAGGATGCCGGTGAATAATTAGTTGATCGACGTAGTCATGGCCTAGACGTTTTAGTGAGCGGTCTACCCCTTCCATAATATGTTTCCGTGAGAGGCCACCTTGATTTGCGCCGGTTCCCATCGGCATCGATACCTTCGTGGTCAACACATACTCATCACGGGGCAACAATTCTTTTAATAATTTTCCAACTACTTCTTCGCAAGCACCAACGCCATAAATATCAGCGCAATCAAAATAGAACAGGCCATGGTCAATGCTAGCCTTAAAGATAGTCTTTGCCTCATCAGACCCGAGAGTCCAGTCACCCTGGTGTCCACGGCCTGGCTGACCGAAGTTCATGGTACCCAGACAAAGTTCTGAGACACGAAGACCTGTATTACTACCCAGCTGCACAGCTTTAAGCATTATGATTTTTCTCGTTTATCTTGTTGTTATACGCTTTACAGATCAATCCACATGGCTATCTACGACCGACTAATCTCGAGATCGGTCGCCTGCTTTCTCATCCATCTGATGTGCTACTGCAACTATGCCACCACTGCACATTGCCACTACTCGATTGACAAGTTCATTGACATCGTTCGGCATGGCCGACTTTCCGGCCATTGATTCATAGGCAAGCTCAAAAGGACTTCCGACCATGATGCTCGTTGTCCATCCGAATAGACGTCGGGTAGTATCCAGGTCAAGGCTGGGTAACTGCTTTCGGACAGCCTTAAGGTATTGTTTGCGCACCGGATGAATGACCTCAGCATGGACGATCTGCGCTAGCGGCCAAACCTCGACACCAAAGCGCCACATAATTTTGAGATAGCTTTCAGCATTAGGGTCACTACATAAAAGTAGATGAGGACGCACGTATGCATCAACTAATAGTTCCAAATTGCGACGCGGGTCCGGGTCAGACAAATCCAACGAGTCAAACTGCTGCTGACGCTGTTCCGATAGCGGTACTAAGTAGTGCTCAATAACAGCCCGATACAAAATTTCTTTAGAGCCAAAATGATAGTGTGCAGCGGCGGCATTAACATTAGCATCTCGCAGAATCGCTCGGATCGAAGTACCGTTATAACCGTATTCCGCAAAGTGCCTACCCGCTGCATCGAGAATTGCATCTTCAGTTTTCATAAATTTTTTCGATCTTATTATAGATAGGGAGCACCAACTTTTTAACTGTATGACTAATGTTTATCTAACTATTCAAGCGGAATTCAATCAAGGCTCCGGTCGATCAATACCGCTACCAGAACAGCTGGCTCATCACCTTCAGCTACCCATGCATGGTTGGTCCCACGCTGTATAACTACATCGCCCGGTGACAACAAACGATCACCTTCATCCAACAACAATCGGACTCGACCACTAATCAAAATGATCGTATCAATCGTTGGCGTTTCATGCATCCCAGGATGTCTTGATGTATCGGGCTGTCGATCAGACGCGCCCATCATAGCAAATGCCTCGGCTGTCATCTTCACATCAGCTTCCTGCGATACATTCGTGTCCTTTGGCATAATGGTAAACCAGCGAACTTTGAAGCCTCCAATAGGGGGACATAAGGTCAACAGGTCTAGCTCAGCGGGGATTGCTGAGTCGTTATTCATTGCGCCTGACTCCGTCCAAATTTCATAGAGCCCGGCTCCATCGCCCCACGTGATCTGTTGGGATGGGGGACCATCAATAGCGATAAAAGATCGTTGTTGGTCGTTTTTTGCTGTGATTATGCGCCTGAAATTTTCCATCGTTTTTACTCCTTTATATTTTTGCTTCTGCCGCCTCAATAGAAAATGATTCAACAGAGGTACGACTTCCTGGGTAGTAAGCAATGCCAAACGACGGGCGTTGCTGGACACGATTCAGCCAATCACTGACCTTGGGTTTGTCCGCCCAGAGCGTGGAGAGACCAAGATCTTCCATCCGTACCAGTGTCGGAATTAGGATCAAGTCCGCCAGACTGTATTCATCATTGGCCAACCACTTATTCTTCGTTAGCGCGGACTGCATTCGATCGAGTGTCTGCTCTAACCGTTCAATAGAGCCTTCATATTCGCTATCGCTGAACTTTCCTTCATGCATCTTGAGGTAAAAATGCTTGCGAAGCGGTAACTGGCTGACATGTTGTTGAAATTCTGTATCGGATAACGCGCCGTTCGCAGACGAAAATAGCTTATTAAACGAGGGTATCCGGATTGAAGCAGTCGGCACTTCTTCGATATAACGCATCCAGGCGCGGACCCTGGCACGTTCAAAGGGGTCCACCGGCATGAGTGGAAGTGCAGGCCAGATTTCATCAAGGTATTCGCAGATAACTGAACTTTCTATTATTACTTTGCCATCATTAATTAGCGTCGGAACAACGCCATTCGGATTTAGGGCGAGATACTCAGGCGTTAGGTGGTCGCGGTGAGTAAAGTTGAGTGGGTGGCTAACAAAGTCCAAATTTTTCTCAGCCAAACAGAGCCGTACCTTCTGACTGCAGGTTGAGAAGTGAGAGTGATAGAGTTCTAACATTGATTCGCCTTCGTTATAAAGAATTTGATGTGATGTGTGCATCGACTATTTGGTTATTTAGCTCGGTGAACCTAGGAACCAGGCTCAATGTTTGGAAAGCGCGATAGTAATAAGCAGAGAGTGGCCGCAATCATAAGCAGCGCGACTGCAGCCATTAGAGCGACGTCATAATTTCCATAAGTATCATAGATATACCCGGCAAGGGCAGGACTTAGCCCGGCACCTATGGAAAAGCCACTATACAAAAAGGCGTAGAGTGTCGCGTAGTTACGCATACCAAAATAGCCAGCAGTAAAATATCCAAGCAGATCGACTTCTGCACCCATAGCAAATCCCAATGCGATAGCTGTAGCAAAAGCAAAATGACTACCGCCTAACAGAAAGCTAAAACAACCCATAGCCGTTAGCATGAAAATCATTGCTGCCACCCAGGGTGCAAATATACGATCGATAGTGAAGCCCGTAATCAATCTACCAGCCATCACCGCCGCACCGATCAGCGCTCCGTAAAAGCCGGCTTGTATCGGGCTAAATCCCATATCAAGTAGCAGTGGAATGAAGGATACGAGCAATCCACTCACAGCCAGGGCCACAAGAAAGAAAATACTCGCAAGGAGCCAAAAGTTTCTACTCAATAGTGCCGACTGAATGCTGACCCCACCGTTAGTCTGGGGTTGGTCTATCTCAACGGATTCAGTTGACATTGGCTCATCACGAATCCAGTACCAGACAATTGGCACAGTAAACAGAACAATCGCGCCTAGCACCTGGTATCCAGAGCGCCAACCGTGGTCAGCTACCCAGGGTGTTAAAAAGGTTGGCAATAAGACACCAGCTACCCCAGTACTCGTAAGGGAAATACCTAGTGCAAGACCTCTATGTTGAACAAACCATGCTGTGACTGCTCGAGTAAATGCAATAGGTGAGGAACCGATGCCGACAATCGTATAGCCAACCACGATGATGTAATAGACCATCAAAGAACCATTCATATGCGCTAGCGCAAAAATACCCAGCGCATAAAGTATCAACGACAAGGTTGTTATCTTGCGTAGCCCGACTTTGTCGATAGCTCTGCCTATCAGTGGCGCAAAAATCGTCAAAGTCAGCACGCCAAGCATGCCGGCGAATCCCATCTGTGCACGTGTCCAACCGAACTCTTGTTCCAGCGGTCTAATAAAAATGCCACTAGAATAATAGAGCAGGGAGACCATCGACACACCAACACCGAGAAACGATGCTGTCAGGACTCGCCAACCGCGTCGGAACTCGTTGAGCACCAGTGGATTAGAGGGTGTTATTGACATCAAAAGTGACCAATGATTTCAATGCCGTACTTTCTCGGCTCATTAAAGCTCGCTATCGGAAAGTCACCCTGAGCTTCGGCGGCTACCATAGTGAAGTCATTAGTTACATTTTGTACATAAATTGCGAGCTCCCACTTTCCATCACTAGTCAAAACGGCAGCGCGAAGGTCCAGTTCAGTTAGTGGCTCGCCATACCATGCTTTAGAGTCTTGATCCGTTTCGCGGAAGAAGACGTCACCCCGATTAGAAACCATTCCACTTAGGCTAAGGTGTAGTTGTTTACTGATATCTCGGTCATAGCTAGCACCGAATGTGAACTGAGTCTCGGGCGCTCTAGAAAGACGATTACCAGAAGCATCTGCGATCGCCTGGGCGAGGTCACGTGTGACAAATTTTTTGAATTCAGTATCAAGCAGTGCAATGGATCCATTCAGAGCCAAATTATCAGTGGCTTGAAACCGCCATTCGGCCTCGAACCCTGACAGTTTTGCACTTGCTGCGTTGGTGATTGAGATACCGCCTGAGGGCACACCGAGCCTTAATTGGAGATCATCATAGTCATATAGGAACAGCGCACTGCTCAACTCCAGCCTGCCATCCAGATAGCGCCCCTTCAGACCGGCTTCATAGGCAAGGATTGTTTCCTCATCATAGGCGGGAACTTGCCCAAAGGCATTAAAACCACCGCTCTTGAAACCTGTTGAAACACTGGCATAAAGATTGGTCGATTCTGATAAATCATACTCGACAATGACTCTTGGCTTGAATGCTGTCCATGATTCTTCATCATGAAAGTTCGGTGGATCAGCTAAGAGACCGCCGGTACTAATAATCAAAAAGATGGAGTCTACGTCTACTTCCTTTTTTTCATAGGTGCCGCGTAATCCGGCAGTGACTCGAAGGCGATCAGTAAATGAATAGGTGCCCTCGCCATAAACCGCGTAGGCACTGGTATCAAGGTCTGAGGAGTATCGAAAGTCGCCGCCTAGACCTCCGACCGCAGTAAAATTATTAATGTAGAAATAGGGCATGCTAAATGAATCCTGTACACCGGATGCACCCACGATCCATTCGAATCGATTTCCGGAAGCCGAGACCAAGCGGATATTCTCGGTATAGACCCCAATTTCGAACTCACCTGTATTGTTAAATAACTGTTGACCAGTACCATCTGAGTCTGTGGCGCCAAATATGTCGGCGGACAAATAGCCACCGTCGACTACGAGCTCCATGTCGCCGAAGTCATAGGAATAGCCTACAGTGAAATGCTGATCATCGAATGATGAAAAATTTGGACTATCATTCGAGAATTTTCCCGCTTCTAGTATCTTGATCTCGCTACGAGGGATTCGAATTGAGTTGTCTGTGTCAATGGCATAGCGAGTTCGCGCAACTCGGCTGCTACTACTCGATTTTTCCAGGACTGCAAAAGCCTCAGCGTTATCATTAGGACTCCAGACCATCGTGACTCTTCCGCGCTTGGATTCAAACTGATCGAGACTCTCGCCGTTGGATGTGTTGGTTACCCAACCATCCCGTCTATTGACCATGCCAGCCACCCTGATTGCGAAGGTCTCATCAACCAGAGGTCCACCAAATGCGCCTTCTACTCGGTGCTCGCCAAATTCTGCTGCACCCAGCCGAAGATAACCTGCGTTTTTGTCGAGGTCTGGTCTTGCAGAGCGGAGCAAGATAGCGCCACCTGTCGCGTTTCGCCCATACAAAGTGACCTGTGGACCGCGTAGCACTTCAATTGATTCAAGGTCCAGAAGTGCCTGGGTATTATTGCTATTACGGGGCACATATTGATCGTCAACGAAAGTGGCGACTGGCTCTTCACCAAAAACGGTACCCGAACCGCCAATGCCTCGTATCGCCAAGATCGCACCGCCATAGTTTCCAGCGCCACCGAAGAAAGTATTCGGAACCTTGTTGTCTAAATCCTCCATGGTCAGAATGTCATTTTTCCTAAGATCTTCCGAGCCAAGCACAGTGACCTGGACTGGAACATCCATCTTGTCTTTCGAACGTCTTAACGCCCGAACAACGACTTCCTCCATCATTGAACTTGCCGCTTCAGTTGACGCCACGGCAGTCGATATGGATTGGTTAGCGTCCATAGCAGCACTTGTTGCACTCCACCCCAGAGCTAACAGCACCGCGCTGACTAGCATTGACCTGGGTGCGGCCTTTCTCAGTTTGATCGTTAACATTTTTATTGCCCCTTTCGTTTTCAATATTGTTGCGTATCAGCTCAAGCCACTATTTAGGATCAATTCAATCACCTGATTCAATCAAATGATTGAATCAGGTGATTGAATCTAGCAAGGAGCTTTTTTTAAGTCAACAAATAGTCTGCAGAAGTTCGAAGATTCATTTCATGTCGGCAGGCACAAGCGCTTCATGCCGTCAAAGTTGGTCTATTGGGGCCCTGGGTCGAATCGTCAACTATCAACCAATTCTTCGCGCAAGCGAACGCTCACATGGCAGGATCACCTCTTCTAATTCGTCAGTTGAAAGGGCTTCTTATTCTCGCTATAAAAGTCGGCTCAAGCACCCACGCAGCAAGCCTGGCATTCGTGATGGGAGATCTTGTATTAGACCCTTCAATTCCAATGCAATATCGGACAGCTGTGAGATACTTGGCCCTGAAGCTCAGATATCGACTCCAAACTGCATGAACGCCAAAACAACCAGCGCTGCTACACCTAGCCACACCCCTATGATGCAGCAGTTTCTGCGTATCAAAAAAGACCACCCGGATGAACTTTTGTTCTACCGCATGGGGGACTTTTACGAGCTGTTTTTTGACGATGCAGTTCGGGCAGCCCGGCTCGTGGATATCACACTCACTCAACGGGGAACCTCTAACGGCAAGCCAATCCCCATGTGCGGCGTACCGTATCATTCCGTAGATGGGTACCTGGCACGGCTAGTGAAACAGGGTGTTTCCGTTGCGATCTGCGAACAGATTGGTGACCCGGCCACAGCAAAGGGCCCCGTGGAGCGAAAAGTGGTTCGTATTGTCACACCGGGCACCGTCACCGACGAAAACTTACTTGATGCCCATCGCGACAATGTCATTATGGCTGTCAGTGCGCGGGTAGACCCGCCAGGTTTTGGTCTTGCATGTTTAGATGTTGCCAGCGGTAGATTTGAAGTCTTGGAACTACCCAACGATGACGCCCTCATTGCTGAAATAGCAAGGTCAGCGCCGGCAGAATTAATTCTCTGCCAGGACGAAGTGTATCCTGCCGCCCTGAATGATCATCCCGGTAGAAGACATCGTCCCCAGTGGGAGTTTGATCTCGAGCAGGCGATATCAACTCTGACGAGCCAGTTTAAGGTGCACGACCTGGCGGGATTTGGTTGTGAGGATAAACCCTTAGCAGTTTCTGCCGCCGGTGCTTTGCTCGGCTATGTCCAGGAAACCCAGCGATCGGACTTACCGCATATTCGCGGTTTAACGCTGTTAAATCGGGATGACAGCGTCATCATTGACGCAGCTTCAAGGCGCAATCTAGAGCTTAGCGTGAATATTTCCGGCGGCGACGAACACACCTTGTTTGACGTTATGAATCAAACCGCAACCGCGATGGGCGGTCGTCTACTCAATCGCTGGATCAATCGACCCATTCGTAACCAGGCCATTTTGCAGCAAAGGCTTGATACCATATCCCACTTAACCCACGGATATTTCCATGAAGACCTGCGGACTTTTCTCAAGCAAATTGGCGATATCGAACGGGTTCTGGCCCGGGTTGCATTAAAGAGCGCACGACCTCGAGATCTGGAACGGCTTAGAGATGCCTTAGGTGTTTTGCCCCAGCTTCACGATGCGCTGTCGGCATTAGCTACTGACCAACTGCAGCGTCTTGCAACGGACTGTCAGCCCTACCCCGCTTTATGTGATGAACTTGAACGCGCCATTATCGACAACCCCCCCGTGGTGATTCGAGATGGCGGTGTGATCAAAACAGGTTTTGATGAGGAGTTAGATGAGCTCCGCGGCATCAGTGAAAATGCCGCTGAATATTTAATTAAACTTGAACAGGAAGAACGTGAAGCCACCGGGCTTTCCACTTTAAAAGTCGGCTATAACCGGGTGCATGGTTACTACATAGAAATATCCCGGGCTCAATCGGGTAACGCACCGGATCGCTACGTACGCAGACAAACACTTAAAAATGCCGAACGGTTCATTACGCCGGAACTCAAAACTTTCGAGGACAAGGCCCTCAGTAGCAAAAGTCGCGCACTTGCCCGGGAGAAGCATCTCTATGAGTGCTTGTTAGAAACCTTGTTAGCAGAACTGGCACCGCTACAAACAACATTTGCCGCGGTGGCTGAACTGGACGTGATGTGTAATTTAGCGGAGCGCTCGATGGTCCTTGGACTTTGCCGTCCAACACTCACTGCAGAAACAGGCATCCATATTGAAGCGGGTCGACACCTGGTAGTCGAACAGGTTTTGGACACGCCCTTTGTGGCCAACGATGTGGACCTGAATCCAGACCGGCGGCTGCTGATTATTACCGGGCCTAACATGGGGGGTAAATCGACTTTTATGCGACAAACCGCACTCATTACCTTACTGGCGCACATCGGCAGCTTTGTGCCCGCTATGGCGGCCAGTCTGGGCCCCGTTGACAGAATCTACACCAGGATTGGCTCCTCTGACGATCTGGCAAGTGGCAGATCCACCTTTATGGTTGAGATGACAGAAACCGCAATGATCCTGAATAATGCAACCGAACATTCCCTTGTGCTGCTCGACGAAATTGGCCGTGGCACATCAACATTTGACGGTCTATCTCTTGCCTGGGCATGCGCGAGTTATATCGCAGAAAAGTGCGCTGCCCTGACATTGTTTGCAACCCACTACTTTGAACTCACCAGCCTTGAGGACTTGCTTCCGGCAACCGCTAACATTCACCTGACCGCTAAAGAACATGGCGACAGCATTGTTTTTATGTATGCCGTTCAATCGGGCCCCGCAAGTCAGAGTTACGGCTTGCAGGTTGCTAGATTAGCCGGGGTTCCAACCGAAGTTATTCAAAACGCGCAGGCCAAGCTAGTTCAGTTAGAGCAAACGGAACTCGATCGCACACCACACCAATCGGACTTATTTTCTGCTCCCCCAGCAACCCTAAGTCCCGCTGAGGAACAGCTGATTAACAAACTTAAATCACTAGAGCCCGATAGCCTATCACCGAGGCAAGCGCTCGAATTCCTCTACGAAATCAAAAAATTTAGCTCCGATTGACTAAAAAACCAGCAAAAAAAAGTTAAACATTCTAAGCGATTATAAAAACGGGTTTCTTAGTTCAACAACGTATGGATACCTAGCCTGATTTTCGCATGCCTCCCAAGACAAGCAGTACACTCTTAGTACACATATCTCTTCGAGGCTTCGGAAGTTGGCAGGCAGTGACCCTATACTCATACTCTACGAGTATGATGACCCAGCTAGTCGGCAGGCTTTTGTGCAAACAACTGCCAAGTGGCCCTCTGGCGTGGTCGCACCTATTTTGTGTTTTGCATTCTCCCGCCAGTCTAATCTAGAACAACCGGCACATGACGTCATTCCGACGGGCTATCGCATGGGGCCCATGGATAACAACAAAAGCCCTCTCAAGAATCAGCATCTGTATGCAATTACCCACGGCATCAAACTGACCCCAGGAGAAAATTTTTGGGATCTCGGCGGCCGGGCTACAGAATCGGAACTACTTTCGGAAATCGTAGAATGCTATAGCCGAGCACTCCGAGAGCGCGGGCTAATCATCAATTGTACCTCGGCCTATCGTCGACTAACCCAAAGCCATCACGATACCCCTGTTGCAAATTTCAATAATGACTCTGGATCTGAATTGGCAAACAGGGCATTAAAATTTGGCTTCAGTCACCAGTCGCCGCTCCAATTTAGAATTCTCAACAAAGTTGCCACGGCGGTCGACAACAGTACCGGTGTTGACATTAACCTCTTCCATCGCGGCTGGCTCCTGGCTGAAGGATTTAGTGATGGCATTGATATCGACACACTCCTGGCCCATGGTAGTAGCGTGACCAATGGAAACAACCTGGTCGAACGACTGCTGGATAAAAACCGTAGCTTTGACTGGCGGGATGATCATTACCAACGTCTCGCCACCTGGATCGGAGAAAGCTTAAACAACCAGGATTCAACGCTAGTAAAAATTTGGATTGTCGGCGCGAGCCCGACTAATCTGGCAAAATTGTTTGATGTGATTGTGACCCATGCTGGCGGTCATTCAGCATTGATACGTCGACTTAAAATCTACGTAAGTGAATTTACCTCCGGCGCAATTAAGGCAGTCCAGGGCGCTTCAAAAAACATTGATACCCTACTCCCCCAGAGCGAACACAAAACTCAAATTCAAAGCCTGTGGCGCCACACCGTCATTCACAGCAAACATAACTTGTTTGTTGATGCGCCTTATCGCGACATGGACCTTATTATTTGCCCCTGGATACTCGGTGCGCTGACTCAGGACGCCCAAAGCCAACTGTTACAGGTCCTGCACAGCTCCCAGCGGACCGGTGCTACATTGCTGTTATCTGAAAACGAAACCAAAGAAATACAAATCTCAGGCTATATACGTTCACCCGGCAACGGAATTTTGATCGCATCGGGTAGCAAGGTTAAAACGAGCGCGGGAAAATACCGTATCCCAAAAGTTGCTCTGGGCAATGCACTCGAATCAAAGGCAATTTACAGATTGGATGAATCGTTGCATATCCTATCCTGTAAAGGCATTACCGATCGGTTTAACGCCGCTGACTATGTCGACGGAAAGCACTCAGAAAATAAGCCTATCCATGATGTCATTCGAGCTGACCTACGGGGCAGCACCCTTGAGTTACTTGCCCATACTACCAATGCATCCGAGCGTAATAAGCTGGTACTGACCCGGGACAGCCTGATTTTGATCACGCTCCAGGATCGGCCTGATCTAGCTAAACCAACTCGAGAGCTTTGGTTTCAAGTACTAGAAAATGTTGACATTCAACTACAGGGTACAAATCTCGAGCCGCTAAAAAATGAACAATTAAGCAATCAGCAAATTGCGATAAATCACGTTCAGACGCTACATACGGAAGGATTAAAGAACTTCAAATCCCTCGAACATCTAAGCATACAGCTCGCCTCCGATAACGAGGCACTGCAGAGTGAAGTAGCGCCACTCAAATACAAGCTCGAAGATGTGACCAACAAACTGGAAGAACTCGAAGATCAGCTGACCCAGCAGCGGAACAACGCAGAGATTGTCGAGAAGTCATTCTACAACGCCACTATGCCGATGATGATATGCAATCCGAACGGAAAGATTGAAAGACTCAATCGCGCCTTTTCAGCTATGTTTGAAACAACCCTGGAGGACGCACAGCATATTGCTAACCCTGCATTACGGTTACCTGTCCAGGAACTCCTGGAACGCATCGTAGTACTCAAAGATAGCGATGAACCGGAACTATTTAGCTTTTTGAATCCAAGAACCGGCAGCCCCTGTCAATTGATCATGAGCAACTTACTCAATCAGGCCCAGGGCGATTCAGCAATTCAAATTCAGGTTATGCCCGAGAACAGCAAGCAGATCGAAGAAGCCGAATTTATTCACGGGCTTGAATTACTCGGAATTGGCTCCGTCATTACAAACAGCATGGGTATCGTGCAATTCATCGACCCAAGGGTCTGCGAATGGATGGATTTATCCGGCGACAATAACTTACATCAACCATTTGAGGCTTTGTTACAACCCGGCTATCAGGAATTACATCAGAACATGTTTGCAACCCTCAAGACTGGCCAGGCCATCGACTATGAAGCGCCGTTAGCCAGGATCAATGGTGAGCTGGTGTGGATCAGAATCAGAGCGATGCAACTTCATCCAGAACATTCCGACCACTTTCTCTTTCTGGTTGAGAATATCCGTGAAAAGAAACGGAATGAAAAAGAAACCATGGTCGCTCAGAAGCTCGAGCTGCTCGGTCAAATCACCGGCGGCGTTGCCCATGATTTCAACAATATACTCGCGGTTGTCATGGGCTACATCGAGCTGATGACCATCAACATAGAGGATTTGTCGGCAAATGATATGGATCGATATCTTGCACAAATGAAGGATGCGTGCGAGCGAGCACGGGACCTGATTCAACAAATGCTGTTTTACTCCCGGGGAGATAAAAAACAAAACATTAAGAAACAAAATCTTGCTGAATCAATTACGACAGCACTACCGCTGCTACGAACATCACTTCGAGACAATATTAATCTAACAACAGACTTTGCAGCTGAGGCCGCAATGATAGAAATGGACCCAACGCATCTTCACCAAATACTCATGAACCTGAGCATTAACGCGCGCGACGCAATAGCCGAATGTAGAGACCGCGATGGTGAAATTGTCATTTCAACAGCACCCGGTTTTATGGCACACAATCTACAATGCGCCTCTTGTTCAAATCAATTTAGCGTTAAAAAACCCGACAAATATGTCGTGCTGAGCGTGACCGACAACGGCAGCGGTATACCCCCAGAAGCCCTGGATCAAATGTTTGACCCCTTTTTCTCCACCAAACCCGTCAATCAGGGAAGTGGCATGGGGCTCTCCGTGATCCATGGTCTGGTCCATCAATACAAAGGCCACCTTCAGGTGCTGAACTCAAACTACGGCGTACAGTTTCGCCTCTGGTTGCCGGTAGCCAGCAGGAGTCGGGATGTTGATGCATCCCTCGTGGTGGAAGAAGGATCAACCGCCGTACCGAACTGGAATGTGCTATTGGTTGAGGACGACGAGAGTGTTGCCAGCGTACTTAGCAAGATGCTGAAACAATTAGATTTAGGCGTGGTGCAATGTAGTACGGGAGTTGAGGCGGCACGTCTAATCAAGCAGAATCAGGATATTGATCTCGTGATTACAGACCTTTCCATGCCAGGTATGAATGGTATAGACGTGGCTGCCTATTGCGAGGAGTTTGCGCCGAATCTTCCTGTCATCATCCTTACGGGCAGTGTTTCAAACACCGATTCGGTAGACATGCCGGCAAACACCGCGGCGATACTCAGAAAGCCTGCTACCATTCACCAGATCAGCAAAACCCTGCAGCAACTATCGAATAGGATCATCACCCACTAGTCATGCTAGTCGTTAGGTAGCACGACCAGCTCAAACCAGAAGTTGGTGACCTGGCGAATACAATCCTGAAATTTCACATAGTCCAAAGGCTTAATCAGGTACGCACTACAGTGTTGGCGGTACATTTCTATCACATCCTTACCGTTAGACGAGGTCGTCAACACAATCACAGGAATGTTTCGATACCGATCATCTTCCTTTATCTTGACCAGCGTTTCACGGCCATCCATGACCGGCAGATTCAGATCAAGCAAGATAATGTCCGGCCTGATGGCATCTTTAAACTTTCCTTCCTGCGCCAGGAACGACATGCATTCCTGACCATCAGCTGCATGATGTAAATTAACGCGAAACTTTGCACCGGCAAAACTTGCCCGGGTAAGTTCCACATCGTCATAATCATCTTCAACCAACAAGACCTCTGCGGGTCGGCCAAGTTCACTTAATCTACGCACTATCCTACGTCGCTCCTACCTGTATGATCTTTATTTTCGCCGTTAAAATGAACCGTTACCAGAGTACCCCGATCAACTTCAGAATCAATCTTAATATCACCATTGTGGCGCTTTGAAATTCGTTTGCAAATAGCCAATCCCATCCCTGTGCCACCACCATACTGCTGACGGCTATGGAGACGCTTAAACAGCTCGAATACAGCTTCATGGTACTTAGCATCAATACCGATACCGTTATCTTCAAAGTGTAAAACCGTTTCATGTCCTACTTTGGAACCATATATTTTTAGCGTGGCACCCTCGGGCTTACTATAAATCATGGCGTTCTTGATCAGGTTTTGGAACAAACGGGTGATGAGTGTTCTGATTCCCGTGATCGTGGGCAAGGCTTCAATCGTGATGGTCCCCGTCCAGTCCTGATTGTCTGCCTGTAGATGCGCCACCACTTGCTTTGCTATCTCGCCAAGATCAAGCATTTCTACTTCTAGCTCTGGAACTGTGATCCGAGAAAGCTCTAGTAGATCATCAACCATGCGCTGCATGTACACCGCATTACCATTAACCGATTCCATCCAGCTCAGCAGTTCTTCATCCCCGTACTGCTCCACCTTTACTGTTATAAGATCCAGAAAACTGCTGATCCTTCTTAGCGGCGCATTTAAGTCATGGGAGGCGACAAACGCAAACTCTTCAAGATGTTCATTGCTCTCGGAAATCTGTCGAACGCGATCATTCAGCGTCAGCTCCTCTGCCTGCAAGAGTTTAAGTTGCGTGATATCAGTATGGGCACCCAGCATTCTGATCGGTTTACCTGTTTCATCCCGAATGGCAAGTCCCCTACAACGAATCCAGACCGTCGAGCCGTCGGCATGCAAATATCGCACAATCTGGTCATAGGGGTGGTTAGGATCTGCACAATGCCGTTTGAAATTCTCTAGTACCAATTCTAGATCTTCTTGGTTGATAAGCTTTTGCCAGGCTGCAGCTAAATGAGGCTTGGATTCCGGGTCATACCCCAGGGTTTTCCAAAACTCCGGGCTCATCCATTCGTAGGCCGGCGCGTCAAGATCCCAATACCATATACCGTCAAGTGAACCCCCTTGAAGAAACTCAAAAATATCCTCGTCTTCTCGAACCTTTTTATACAGTTCGGCTTTTAAATAATGCCCGTCATCGGGGAGGCTCATTTATTAATTTCTCCACCGGAGGACAAAAATTGACCAACCTGGTAGCTTTGTAGTGTGAGGTGCAGTGACTTCTCCAACACGACGGTGGATAGATGCTTTTTCGCAATAAAATCAAAAACGCCAAATTCTCGTAAATCCGCTAACTTGCGCTTATCTAGAGCGGTTAGCAAAATAATCGGAGGTGCACTTTTTGAGCGCGATTTAAGGAATTCACTTGCGTCACCATCACCGAGGAGATAATCCAGTAGTACAACATCATAATAGCTATCGCGGTCCATTCTGCGACCTTCTTCAATCGTTGTACACACTTCAATAGTAGGCTTAAACAGCTCACTTCGCATGAGATGTTGCTCAATCAGTTTCCCATCATCAAGATCGTCTTCAATAATCAAAAAACGGAGATCGGGTATTTTTTTATGGTCAGACAGTGGATTAAGCATATTTTCCAAACGAGCATGTCGTTGATCTAACAGAGCTCTCGCTTGAACCAATTGCTCTCGCTCTTCCTGCAGTACTGTTGAGTGTGTGATATCAGCAAAACAAACAACAACACCATCAATGACTCTCTCCAAGTTAACATAGGGAGTGGTTCGAGCGGTGAGTAGCTCACCTGCCTGGCTCCGATATTCACGGGACAACTCCTGATTGCTGTCCAATACCTGCCGACAATCTATCGCAAAGCTTTCGCTCAGCGAATGTGTTATATCTTCGATACTTCGACCCAAATCAGCGTTAATCAATTTGAAATAGCGCGTAACTGATGGCGAAAAATGTTTAACCCGCAAATCTTTATCCAATGCCAACAGACAAACGCTAGGGTTTTTCATTAGGTTTTCAAAGTCAGTGGTACTCTCTTCAAGCAAAATTACCTTGTGTTGATACTCTGAATTAACCGAGTACAACTCCTCATTGACGGACTGCAACTCCTCATTGGTACTTTGCATTTCCTCATTTGCCGCCATGAGTTCTTCGTTAGTACTTTGCAATTCTTCGTTTGACGTTTGCAGTTCTTCTACCGTAACCGCCAGACTCGCTCTAGATTGTTGAAGCTCATATTCCAGGTCCTCAATTCGATTATCCATCATTTGTTTTTCATCAAATTGAATTGCTGCTTGATCTGGCTGCCCGCCGCTCTCACGGTTCAAAAAGCTGACCAGCAGGCATGCCTGGGGCACCTGGGAAGGTCCTGGAAGTTCGGCATAACTCACAGAAAGATCGACTACAGATTTATTTGGCAATGAAACGCCTAGATAGGTGATGGTTTTCGCTTCAAGCTTGGCTTTTTGCATGGCAGTTGTCACCGCGACCAACAATCCTTCATCCAACACCGCATCGACTTTAAAGCTACTGGGTCCGGGACTGATTTTTTTCGTGTAGGGTGTGCAATCGCCAATCGAATACATCACCTCATTGTCCTGATTAAAAACCAGAGTAGGCGGCGCATAGGTTTCGCTCAAATCTTTGAAAACCATCGACAGCGCTTCCTGTTGTCTACTTTCAACATGGGTCTGCAACACGGGGGATAAGGATTTGTTGCCGCTAGAAATCGCTTCTCGGGGCTGTAGCTGTCGACTATCTAATAACATTCTTTCGTTTTTAATTTTTATATATTGCTTAAGCCGTCGGTCAACGGCGGTATAGCTATCAGTCAATTCTGCTACCAGTGACTCCGACGGTCCCAGCGTCAGGTAGCCATCTTTGTTTAAGGCAAAGTTTAGATACAACTGAACCTTCTTCTGGGGTTCTGAATCCAGATAGATCAAGAGGTTGCGGCAAAAAACAAGATCCATATTGGAAAAAGGCGGGTCCGAAATCACGTTGTGCACAGCAAATACGACCTTCTGCCGGATTCTTTTATCAATTTCGTAGCCGCCATCCTTTTCGGTAAAATACGTCCCCAGGATGGTGGGCGTCATTTCGTCAGCAATACGAGCAGAAAATTGCCCGAGGCTCGCCTCATGTACGGCACTAGCGTCTATGTCGGTGGCAAATATCTTAAAATTTCGAGAGATATCCAAATCAGCCATGACTTCAACCAGGGTGATCGCAATTGAATAGGCTTCCTCACCTGTTGAACAACCCGCACACCAGATTCGGATTTCTTTGCTGGAGGTCGAATGTTTTAAAACAGCTGGGATCATTACTTTTCGTAGGGTTTCGAACATCTCCTCATCCCGGAAGAAGCTGGTGACCCCAATCAAAATTTCCTTACCGAGTGCAGATTGTTCCTGACTGTTGTTACGTAAAAATTCTAGATAGTCCGCCCAGCTGTCTAACTGATGTAAACTGGCGCGCTTGTCAATTCGTCTACCGATGGTCGAACGCTTGTAATCTTTTAGGTCGATATGGACGTGTTTCTGAACTGTATTGCAGACCTCTTCCAAAATAGATTCCGCTTCCTGGGGATTTTCCATTCTGATTTCAAAATCGCTTGCCAATTTTGAATAATTTTTTTTGTAACTTTCAAGATACCGGGGGACTTCACCTACCGGAAAACTATGGTCAACATAACCTGACGCTAAAGCAGCCTTCGGCATACCATCAAATTTTGCTTCCGCGGGGTCTTGAACCAGAACCAGGCCACCCACCTCCTTAATGCCAGCAATGCCTCTGGAGCCATCACTCCCCGTCCCCGATAGAACAATACCCACGGCCCGGTTTTGTTGATCTTCTGCTAAAGAACGAAAAAATGTATCAATTGGCAAACTCAAAGCAACGTGAGGTGCAGCGTCGGTCAGCAACAAGGTGCCCTCAGCAATAATCATGCTCTTACGGGCGGGGATAAGATAAACGTGATTACTCAGAACAGTCTCACCGTCTTCCGCAACGCTCACCGGCATGTCCGTACATCGGGACAGAAGATGGTCCATCATGCTTTTAAAATCAGGGGACAAATGCTGAACAACCACAAAAGCGGCGCCAAGGTCGGGTGGACAATGGCTGAAAAATACCTGCAATGCGTCTAGCCCCCCCGCAGAGGCGCCAATACCCACTACCAAATGTAGGTCACTTTCTACAGTCTGATTTCCCGTCTCCGCTTCCACGTACCTAATCCCTTGGTAACCACAGAATGTATCTATCAATTTTGCCCGCTATTACGAGTACCTGCAATGCGACCTTATGGCGTTGTTTAGGTTATAAAAACTGATAGAATGCCGCTTTAAATATTTCCCGGTTCCGACCAAAACTATATAAGGACATCAACCCATGACATTTGTGGTGAGTGACGGCTGCATTAAGTGCAAGCATACCGATTGCGTAGAAGTTTGCCCTGTTGACTGCTTCTATGAGGGCCCAAATTTTCTAGTCATCAATCCTGATGAATGTATCGATTGCGCACTATGTGAACCGGAATGTCCTGTGGACGCTATCTTCTCTGAAGACGAGTTGCCAGAAGCTGAGCAGGCATTTTTGGATCTAAATGCGGAACTGAGCGAAGTTTGGCCAAATATTACTGAAAAGAAAGACCCCCTGCCCGATGCTGAAGACTGGGCGGATGTAAAAGGTAAAATGGAACATCTAGAAAGATAGCATTTCCGTCAAAGGCCATGAATAACATTATCCAGGCGGGGTATTCCCCGCCCTGATAATTCGCCTTGTCTGCCTATCTTCACTGAAACCATTGACTAAAATCGGTTACTGAAAGATGGCGTCAGCCGACAAACCCTGGGATTCCATGGTTTCTCTCAATCTACGTAGCGCTTCAACTTGAATCTGTCTTACCCGCTCCCGGGTCAAGCCAATTTCCTGCCCAACCTCTTCCAGTGTGCTCATTTCGTAGCCACGAAGCCCAAATCGACGCGAAATGACTTCGCGCTGTTTTTCAGACAACTCTGACAACCAATGGTCGATATTTGATCGAAGATCGGAGTCCTGCAGCTGCTCAGCAGGATCTGCTTGCTTGGCATCGGCAACCGTATCTAACACTGTGCGGTCAGAATCAGGACCGAGAGGTGTGTCAACCGACGTGATCCGCTCGTTTAAGCCCATCATTCGCTTCACATCTGCAACCGGCTTATCTAGTAGCTCCGCAATTTCTTCATGGGTAGGTTCATGATCAAGCTTTTGCGAGAGTTCCCGGGCGGCCCGAAGATAAACGTTTAATTCTTTAACCACATGGATCGGCAGACGAATCGTTCTGGTTTGATTCATGATGGCACGTTCGATGGTTTGACGAATCCACCAGGTTGCATAGGTGCTAAATCGAAAACCTCGCTCTGGATCAAACTTCTCAACCGCACGTATCAATCCGAGGTTACCCTCTTCGATCAAATCCAGTAGAGACAGACCCCGATTCAGGTATCGGCGAGAGATTTTGACGACGAGGCGTAGGTTGCTCTCAATCATCCGTTTGCGACCTGCCTCTACGCCACGCAGAGCCTGTCTGGCAAAGTAGACTTCTTCTTCGGGGCTGAGCAGGGGGGAAAAGCCAATCTCGTTGAGATAAAGCTGTGTTGCGTCTAGATCCTTTGGTACCGGCGCGCTCTTCTTGGGCTTGGTTTCCGGTTCAAATTCTGAGCTGACACCTGAGTCCATCTGGACGTAGGTATTCGACTCTTCTGCGACTGACAAATCTTCCGTATGAACTACCATGAGCTTGGTCCTGTATCCGAGTTTCCATTAAGCACGGCGCAGCAAACTTGCTCGCGAGCACTCATTTTCAAACCAACAACCCTTCCTGGGCTGCTACATGCCGGTTTTCTCATTCATCTATCGGGCAAATAGATCAATGGGTCTGCTGGCTTGCCGTTTCTACGGATCTCGAAATGCAACATCTCGCGATCCGTACCACTAGAACCTATTTCGGCAACAACTTGTCCACCTTTAACTTTCTGTCCTTCTTTTACTCGGATGGCTCGATTATGTCCGTATGCGCTCAGAAACTGGTCTGAATGTTTCACGATCACTAACTTGCCATATCCTCGTAAGCCGCCGCCTGCGTAGACCACTACGCCGTCTGCTGCAGCCCTTACAGATTCACCTAATGCGCCACCAATATCAACGCCCTTATTGACGTCCCCCGATAACGAGAATGGCTTAATTACATTTCCAGGGGCAGGCCAGCGCCAATCTATTTTGGAGTCTTGACTTTTGACCGCCGGAACATTTTTGGATGACTTTGCGATTTGGGTCGGCGGGGCCTTCTTCACCGCTTTGGGTGGTAACGACTGTTTTCCGACCAAGCGTAATTTTTGATTTGCGAAGATGATAAAAGGCTTAGCAATGCCGTTAGCATCTGCTATTTCTTTGTAATCTAGCCCATAACGGAATGCGATCGAGTAGAGAGTTTCCCCAGGACGGACCGTATGGGACTTAACATTATTACCCCGATCTTCCCCGGGCGCGTAAACAGGAGCATAGCCCCCACTGAAGCCGCAGCCAGAAAGCAATAGCGTAAGTGCCAAACAAGTGACAATTTTTTGGCAGGCAAGCCCGTTCACAACGACAACGTACCCCGCTGATTTCTAAAACTGACCCTAAGCATTATTATCTTTTGGCATGGTTACAGGTTTCTTATTGCGAAAAAGGTCTAAATTTTTTCCTAACTAGTCTACCGCTTTGAGGTCGGAACCCGCGACAGCAGATGCAATCCCAAAACTGCAACCGCGCCCAGGGCAAATCCTGCCATCGCAAAGCCAATTTCCGGGTCCGCTCCAGTCAAATCAATGTAAACCCAGGGTGACACTGGATCCTCAACCAAGGGGGTCTGGCTGCCATCAGCTTTGAGCTGATAACTCGTAATATGGCGCCAGGGCCAGATCTTACCCAGCGAACCAATCATTACCCCCGTCAGCAACGCCAGGGTTTCATTTCGGTAATTGGCGAGTAATTTGGACAGTAATTGAGAAAATGCCACGATACCTATGCCGCAGCCAGCTGCAAAGCTCGCGAGGAGCAGTAGGTTTAATTCGGCTATGGCTTCTATGACAAATCGGTACAAACCCAGAATCAGCAGGATGAAGCTACCTGAAATGCCTGGCAGAACCCATGCAGAAATCGCCACAACACCGCCACAGAATAAATTTAGTGGGGTGGGAGCAAGGTTAAGGGGTACCGCGCTGGTGACAATATATCCCAGGGCAACCCCAACCCCAATCGCCAGACCAATATCCATACCGAATCGGGTAATCTGACGCAAAACTAGAACCACTGAAAACAGCACCAGACCAAAGAAGAAGCTCCAGATCGAAATGGGCTCATTTTCAAGCAGGTATCTCAAGCCGCTGGCCAGCAGTAGGACGGAGATCGCCATCCCCGCTAGCAGTGTCAGTAGAAAATTTGCATCAACCTTATGCCAGGTAGCCTTTAGACCTTCGTTTTTTAGATTCAGCAGTAGCATCGGCGTGAATTGCTTAATGGCATTCAATAAACGCTCATAGATGCCAGTGATAAAGGCAATACTGCCCCCCGACACACCGGGCACAATCTCTGCGGCACCCATCACCATACCTATGCCGAACAGGCGCATCGGCCCTTTGAATTCCATACAATAACCTTTGTCTTACTACCGGAGAGTAATCTGTTTTAGTTTCGTCCGCCTAGTAGCGGAACAAATTTGACGTCTTCAAGCACTTCTTCTTCGAAACCGGTCTCGGTCCGAATAATCAGTTTGAGTTGTTGGGCTGAATCACCCACAGGAATCAGCATTCTCCCGCCGATGGCTAATTGATCAAGTAGGTCCTGGGGCACATGTCGGGGCGAAGCTGTAACAATGATGCCATCAAAGGGGCCCTGCTCTGGCCAACCAATATTGCCATCGTCGTACTTAAACTGGACATTTCTTGCACCGAGTCGGCGTAGGGTTTGTTTCGCTCGCTCGTGGAGACCATGTATTCGCTCCACGGACCAGACCTTTTCGACCAACTCGCACAGCACGGCAGTTTGATAGCCAGATCCGGAACCAATCTCTAATACCTTCACCAGGGGACCGGCGGCTAATAGACTCTCGGTCATTCTCGCCACAATATAGGGCTGGGAGATAGTCTGGTTAAACCCAATAGGCAGCGAGGAATCCTCATAAGCACGGTGGGAAAGCGCTTCGTCGATAAAAATATGGCGTGGGACCGTCAGCATTGCGTCTAACACCCGCTCGTCGACAATTCCCTGCTCCCGGAGGCGATTCACCAACCGGTTACGGGTCCGCTGGGAGGTCATCCCAATTCCGTTTATATCAGTAGCCACAAGCAATACCCAATATCATCAATGAAGTTCTACAGCTTTCATCTGGTCATCCTCAATTTCCAAAATCTCCGCCAGCAAGGTAGTGGCGTAGGCACCAACAGGCAAATCGAAGCTGAGGGTTAATTGTCCTTCCGCCAATTGCCATTCCATCTGTTCCGGCACCACGCACTTTGCTCTGTTGTGGGCTTTGATGCCCATCTTTTCGATAAAAGCCGCGGCCGCCTGATATGGCTCCGTCACAGCTGGAATGTTGATGTCCCTGTGGGGAGCTAAGCCATATACCCAGAGTTCGCCGTTGTCCTTCCAGTCTGCCCGCTGAACATGCGTTGCCAGCAATTGATTAAACAGCCAACTTCTCAAGGCTGAGAGATAGATGTCTTTCTGTTTTCGATCCAGTTTACGCCGCGATTGCATTTCATCATCGGATATCAGCTCAAGGGCCTTATCCAGGTTTTGATTATTGATGCCAAACCTCTGAGGTCCAAAATAGTTGGGGAATCCGCTCCCGCAAAGCAGCAGCAACCGCTCCTCCAGTTGGGCGATATCTTTGACCGCAAGGTTCTTTACCTCAATCACAAACCGATTCCCGCGATGATCACCCCGACGCAGTTTACGATGATGCCAGACCTGCTTTTGAATAGTTACGCCTTCGATTTGAATGCTAGCCAGATCCACCTCCTTTACCCCGGGCAACCAGCAGCTAAACCACTGGCCCGTCACAGCATGTCGGTCTTTCTTGCCGCAGTAGCTGACGTCAAAGTGGCGCAACTTAAAATGTGCCGCTAGTTGATTCCCTACCCAGCCGGTATTTGCTCCGGTCTTTTCAATCCAGAGCAACAAATGCTCGCCATTACCCGAGGGCTCAAAATCATAGAGTTCGGTTACCCGGAAGTCCTCCGGACAACACTTTATCCTACCGCTGCCCACAGGTGCGCCGTAAGCTTTGACATAGTCCATCATCCAGATACCGCCGACAGCAGCACAACCGCTTCCGCTGCAATACCTTCAGATCGACCAATAAATCCAAGCTTTTCCGTGGTCGTGGCCTTAACACTTATCTGATCAAGCAACGTGTCAGTATCCGCCGCAATAGCGGATCGCATGGGTTCTATAAAAGCAGCCACCCTAGGTGCCTGGGCGATTAACGTAATATCCGCATTACCTAGTCGATAGCCTTTGTTAGAGATCTGCACCATCACCTGACGCAGTAACACTCGGCTATCGACGTTCTCGAGGCTAGAATCGGTATCGGGAAAGTGATGCCCAATATCTCCGAGTGCAAGGGCACCGAGCATGGCATCACAAAGTGCATGGAGAACTACATCTCCATCTGAATGGGCAATAATTTCTCTGTGATAGGGGACATCAACACCACCTATGCGGATCGATGGGGTTTGCTCCTTAGAGAATTCATTTCCAAACCTATGAACATCAAAACCTGTACCTATTCGCACTTTGATGCTCCTAACAAATACTCTGCGAACGCCAGATCCTCCGGCGTGGTGATTTTAATGTTGTGCCGACTAGCCTCGATGAGCATTGGGCGCAGACCCATGGCTTCAATCGCTGAAGCCTCATCGGTGATCACAAGACCACTGTCAATTGCCGCCAACAATGCACGCTTGAGTAAGCCAGCTTGAAACAGTTGGGGGGTTTGAGCCTGCCAAAACTGACTTCGGTCCGGCGTATCAATCACAACATGATTGTCATCACTGCGTTTTAAAGTATCAATCACGGGTGTAGCAAGTAGCCCGCCACATTGATTACCGCCAACCCGATCAATTAGTGTCATGACATCTTCAACAACAAAAAGTGGCCTGACCGCATCGTGAACTAACACAGGCGTTTCATCGGTAATATCCAGCTCTTGTACTCCAAACAGTCTAGACAGACCGGACAAAACAGAATCAGCCCGGCTTTCACCACCGATCGCAATAAGACATTTTGAGGCGCTAGGTAAAGATTGCCAACGCACATCATCTTCACCAACAACAAGACAAAGGTGCTTCGGTTGAAGCGCTAAGAGGCGCCGAAGTGTACGTTCGAGGATGGGCTCACCACCCAAGGGCAGGTACTGTTTGGGTGTTTCATTACCCATTCGGACGCCTTTGCCCGCGGCGGGTACAACAATACAAAAGGCATTCATCTACATAACAACGTTATGGCTGAGACTTGTCTTGATCGACAAGCATGTAGAAGGTTTCGTCGGGCTTAATCAAGCCCCACTCGGTCCGGGCTTTTTCTTCAACCGCATCCAGACCATTTCTCAGGTCATATATTTCGGCTTTAAGCACTTCGTTGCGGCGTTCTTTAGTTTCATTGCTCACTTCCAGTTTCACGACCTGTTTATCGAGGCCATCCACATGAGCAAAGCTAGATTCTCCAACCCACAGGCGGTATTGCAATCCTATAAGGAGTGCAATGAAGACTGCTGTCACCACCCGCCTGGTGGTCATAGGGGTTGTCATCTCTTAAATTCAGCCATCCCTTTGTATACCGCAGAAGAGGAATCCTCAATCCGCAGCAATCGATTGTATTTTGCCACTCGGTCGGAGCGACATAGGGACCCAGTTTTGATTTGTCCAGCTGCTGTCGCAACCGCAAGATCAGCAATGGTGGTATCTTCGGTTTCACCTGAACGATGGGAAATCACGGCAGTATATCCCGCTGCTTTGGCCATCTGAATGGCTTCTAATGTTTCCGAAAGAGTGCCGATTTGATTGAATTTAATCAGGATCGAATTTGCAACCTTGTCATCTATGCCTTTCTGCAATATTTTTGGATTGGTCACAAACAAATCATCACCTACTAGCTGCACCTCGTGACCAATCGCTTTAGTCAGTTGTGACCAGCCATCCCAGTCGCTCTCATCCATGCCATCTTCAATCGAGATAATCGGATACTTTCGTACCAGACCCGCGAGATAGTCAGTAAATCCCGCCGAATCAAAACTGCGACCCTCACTGGCTAAAACATACTTACCGTTCTCGTAAAATTCCGACGCAGCACAATCAAGGCCAAGATAAACATCTTTACCGGCGCTATAGCCGGCTTTTTCTATGGCTTCCATAATCGCTTCGAGGGCTGATTCATTGCTCGGTAAGTCCGGTGCAAAACCGCCTTCATCACCTACCGCTGTACTCAAACCTTTTTTGCTCAAAACATCTTTTAACGTATGAAAAATTTCAGCACCACAACGCAGGGCTTCAGAAAAATTCGCAGCGCCGACGGGCAGCACCATAAATTCCTGAATATCAACGCTGTTATCTGCATGCTCACCACCATTTAGAATATTCATCATCGGCACAGGCATGCTGTAGCGACCCGGACTCCCATCTAATGCCGCCAGATATTCGTAGAGTTCCATTTTTTTGGTTTTGGCTGCAGCGCTAGCGGATGCCAGGGAAACCGCGAGAATGGCATTTGCCCCTAGGGATGCTTTATTTTCTGTCCCATCCATTTCAATCATGCGCTGATCCAGGGCCTTTTGATCTTCTACATTAAGGCCGAGCAGAGGCTCACGGATCCTTCGGTTTACATTCTCAACCGCCTGCAAAACGCCTTTACCCAAATATCGTTTTGGATCCTTGTCGCGCAGTTCTAACGCTTCTCGCGATCCGGTGGATGCGCCGGAGGGCACACAGGCAGAACCAACGGAACCATCTTCAAGCTCTACTTCTGCTTCGACGGTGGGATTGCCACGGGAATCAAGAATTTCCCTGGCTCGAATATCAATTATCTCAGTCACTAACGCGCTCCAAATGTTTAATCAGCATGGCCCAATTCCCTAAGCATTGTGGCCTTATGTTTTGTTGTCTTGCAGGTAATTTGCTTCGGCCATGGTGGTCGATTTTACCAGTCCATCAATCTGCGTCAGCACGGTTAACAACTCTTTCATGCGACCCAGGGGCCAGGAGTTGGGTCCGTCACTTAACGCCTCAGCAGGATTTGGATGGGTTTCCATAAACACGCCGTGCACACCAACGGCAACTGCCGCTCTAGCCAAGACCGGAACCATTTCCCGCTGACCACCGGAGCTTGCTCCCTCGCCACCAGGCAGCTGCACGCTGTGGGTTGCGTCAAACACAACAGGGCAGCCAATTTGCTTCATAACCGCCAGCGAACGCATATCGGAGACTAGATTGTTGTAACCAAAACTGACCCCACGCTCACACACCATTATGTTCTCGTTACCCGTGGCCCTGGCCTTTTCGACAACATGGACCATGTCCCAGGGCGCAAGAAATTGGCCTTTCTTAATATTGACCGGTATTCCAGCCGCGGCAACCTTTTGTATGTAGTTCGTTTGACGACACAGGAAGGCCGGGGTTTGCATCACCGAAACCACCTCTGCTACTTCATCTATCGGCGTGTCCTCGTGTACATCCGTTAGGACCGGAAGCTTCAGTTCATCTTTCACCTTTTGCAGAACTTTTAGGCCCATTTCAATACCTGGACCCCTGAAGCTGTTACCGGAGGATCGATTAGCCTTATCAAAGGAGGACTTGTAAATCAGAAATATACCCAGTGCTTCGCAAATTTCTTTGAGCTCACCCGCCGTGTCCATTGCCATCTGTTCAGACTCAACCACGCAGGTGCCGGCAATCAAAAAAAGCGGCGAGGTTTCCGTCACTGAAAATCCACATAGATTCATGAGTTGGCCTCTTTGGCTTGTACTGGCGTCTGATATTCTACCGCGGCATTAATAAAGCTCATAAATAGCGGATGGCCGTACCTGGGTGTTGAGGTAAATTCCGGATGGAACTGACTCGCAATAAACCAGGGGTGCTCTTTGACCTCAATGACTTCTACCAAACTATTATCGACGGATCGACCGGCAATTCGCAGACCTGCTGCTTCAAGTTGAGGGACATAACGATTGTTTACCTCATAGCGATGTCTATGCCGTTCTTTGATGGTATCACCGCCATAGATCTGCTGGGTGAGTGAGTCAGGATCCAACTGACACACCTGCTCACCCATCCGCATTGTACCGCCGAGATCCGAGTCGATATCTCGAAATTCAGTATCTCCATCGTCATTTACCCATTCAGTGATCAGGCCAATGATGGGATGCGGGGTGTTCGGATTGTTTTCAGTGGTATCCGCGCCCTCAAGTCCACAGACGTTTCGCGCATATTCAATAATTGCCGCATGTAAGCCGTAACAGATACCAAGGTATGGAATTTTATGGGTCCGGGCGTACCCAGCTGCCGCAATTTTACCCTCAAAACCTCGGGCGCCAAATCCGCCAGGGACTAAAATTGCATCGGCATCAGTGAGTATCTCTACGCCGTTGAGTTCCACTTCCTCGGAATCAAGGAAAGTCACATCAACGTCAGTGCTGGTGTGAATACCCGCATGAATCAGCGCTTCGTTAAGGGACTTATAAGCATCCAGCAATTCCATGTATTTGCCGACCATAAACAGCTTAATCTTGTGTTTTGGACTTCTTTGCGCCTCGACCACCCGATCCCATTCTTCGAGGTTCGCCTCGGGACATTCGATCCGCATTAGATCCACGACAATTTCATCTAGCTTTTGCCGGTGAAGCAGAGAAGGAATTTGGTAGATTGATTCAGCATCAATAAGCGGAATGACAGCTCTAGGTTCAACGTTGGTAAAAAGCGCAATTTTATCCCGGGAATGCTCAGGGATTTCGTGATCGGATCGAACGATCAGGATATCTGGCTGGAGACCAATGGAGCGCAGTTCTTTTACCGAGTGCTGGGTAGGTTTGGTTTTAGTTTCGCCGGCGGTTGCAATGTAGGGCACAAGGGTCAGATGGATAAAAACCGCATTCTTCGCCCCCACTTCGAAGCGCAACTGTCTCGCGGCCTCTAGGAAGGGCTGTGACTCGATATCACCCACCGTGCCGCCTATTTCAACAATCGCAACATCGCTATCGCCGGCACCTTCTCGGATACGCTGTTTAATCATATCCGTAATATGGGGAATCACTTGAATTGTGGCGCCGAGGTAATCCCCGCGGCGCTCTTTTGCAATCACGTCTGCGTAGACCTGACCCGTCGTAAAATTGTTCTTTTCTGTCATGGTGGTACGAACAAAACGTTCATAATGACCGAGGTCAAGATCCGTCTCGGTACCGTCCACGGTGACATAGACCTCACCGTGTTGGAGTGGGCTCATGGTGCCTGGATCGACATTAATATAGGGGTCTAGCTTGAGCATGGTAATGCTCAATCCTCTGGCTTCCAGAATAGCGCCAAGGGACGCAGCGGCGATGCCTTTTCCTAAAGAGGAAACGACGCCACCGGTAACAAATATAAAGCGAGTCATTGAATTTCCATCACGAATTGATGGCCACAGGGACATGACCAAGATGGGATTGTAGATTACCACTCATCGCCCGTTGTCTCAATCTGAATATCGATTATCGCACTCACTTATGGAAGAGACTTAAGGTTACGCGACCTAAGGTAAAGACTTAAGGTGAAGTGAGTTGGGATGAGGTAACCAATGAATGTCATTGCCCTGAGCACCATCAGTGACCCGGGCTGCGTCTCCGGCGACCATATCAATACCCCAGGTGGGAATTCCGCAAATCCCAATCAATTGGTCACGATCAATAATCAATGGAATACGATCCCTGACGAGGGGAGGATAACCGGATTCCTGGAACAGATTCTTTAACGTCTTGTGATGGCCACTAACAAGCAGCTTATCGCCACGGCGCCTGGTTCTAAACTGAAGCTGAGTCATGGGAATAGACACGCCTCGCCCCTTAACAGTATCGGCAGATATTTGGCCGCCACTAAATGGAGTGTGACCCACCGTCGCCACAACCAACTCCGAAGGAGTTTTGTGCTGGGCAACAAGCAAGATAATGCGAGATCTATATCGCTGCAAAGTCACATTAGCCAGTTCAAATGCCGGCGATTCTGATGTCTCCGAGCGAAGCACCTGTACAGCTTCCTGTAGCGCTTTTCCAGCCGTTCCACCGGCACCGAAATTATGCAACCAATACCTCAAAACGGCGGCGGCTCGAGTATCCGACAATGCCGCAAAGGCTGAGTAGTCGACACAGTCTTCGGCAATCGACATGGATTCAAAATCTGCACCGGCTTCAAGCGCCTGCTCAGCAAGAAATCGGCTCGTTCGACGCCATTGGTCCGTCAAAATGTTAGCCGTGTTGGGCCATCGAGTAGCCAATTTTGGAATCACTTCCCGACGCAAATAGTTGCGATCGTGGCTGGTATCGGCATTGCTCGCATCCTCGACCCACTGCAGGTCGTGATCCGCTGCATATTGGCGCAAATCACCGCGATTAACATCGAGTAACGGCCGAAAAAGCCTGCCACGACCCAGTGCCCGCTCACCGGGCATGCCCTGAATACCCAGCGGGGCCCTGCCGGACAGCATATTAAGCAAAATCGTTTCGACCTGATCGTCCTGATGGTGGCCCAGGACAAGCAGGTCATCACTTTGTAGCTGCCGCTCAAAAACTTGATATCTAGCATCCCGTGCATTTGCCTCTAGACTTCCAGCCCGCTTGACGTCTACTCGACATGCAGTGAAGGGTATTTCTAAAGCGTCACAAACGGATTCACAATGGGCTTGCCACGCATCCGCACGGCCAGACAATCCATGGTTCACATGCAATGCTTCAACGGGGTGGGTCAGGCTGTGATGAAGAAGATGCAGCAGGGCGTGGGAATCACAACCGCCACTGTAGGCAACAATAATTCTGCCGGGTACTGCTTCGAGTCGAGATAGGGTCGCCGCCGTTAACATAGCTGATTAGTAGTCCAGCGCCACACGTTCCTTACCGTAATGATCCCGCAGGTTTTGTAATAGGTCGTCCGCCGGCAATACGCGCCAGGCTTCTCCGAGCACGACTTTCGCTTCCGCTTCCTTACGCCCATAGGCAATAGAGACGGAACAACCTTCTCCCGGGCGCCCCTTAAATGGGGTCAATATTTGCGCCAGTTCAGACGTGAAGTTATCGCCTAGCTCGTCATTCTCCAACCGCAGATTTAATCCTTTAGAGACCCGCTCCCGGGCTTTGACAATATCCCAGACCTCCGATGCTCTCATTTGCAAGCCGCCGGCAAAGTCATCAAATTTGACCTCACCTTTGCACACCAGCACCGCGTCCATTTCGAGCAAACTATAGAAACGCTCATAAAGATCTGGAAAAATTCTGACTTCAACCCGGCCGGTTTTATCATCCAGCACGATGTTAGCCATAGACTCACCTTTTTTGGTTTTATTGGGCCGAATGCCAATAACCAGGCCCATCACCGTTTGCTCTTTACCAGGTCTGAGATCAGCGATTCGTGATTTACTCAGATACCTTAATTCGTCTCGATATTGATCGATTGGATGCCCCGTCAGGTAATACCCTAAGGTTTCCTTTTCACGGCGTAAGCGCGGCATCAGGCGCAGCGGCTCTATGCCCTGCAGATGATTATAGGGGCAGTTAGGCGTGTCCGAGCCCGTCATACCTTCGCCAAACATATCCATCACCTGGGCTTCTTGATTTCGTGCTTTTTGCTCAGCAACTCTGACCGCGTCCGTGTAGTTGGCCAGCAACAACGAACGTAGGAAATCGATATTTCTCTGCTTTTCCGGCAGACCATCAAACACCGCAATTGCATCAAGCGCGCCACTGCCAATCAGTGCTTCAATTGCCCGCTTGTTAATACTCTTACCATCCACTCGATCACACAGGTCATACAGATCTCGAAATGGCGTACCACACTTGCGTCCTTCGACAATAGCGGCAACGGGTCCTTCTCCCATGCCCTTAATTGCGCCAAGCCCGTAGATGATGCTCTTGTTTGTATCTGCGACAAAGCGGAAGGAGCCGCGATTGACATCGGGCGCCGCAATCGACACGCCTATCTCTTTGCACTCCTCAACATTGATCACAACCTTATCGGTTGTTTGCATATCCGCTGACAGCACGGCGGCCATAAAATCCGCAGGGTAATAGTGTTTTAACCATGCGGTTTGATACGCCACCCAGGCATAGGCCACCGAGTGAGGTTTGTTAAAACCATAACCGGCAAACTTCTCCATGATGTCAAAAATACCGCCGGCCTGATCTTTGTCGACATTGTTCTTTACCGCCCCGGAAACAAATATGTCCCGCTGCTTGGCCATTTCTTCGGGTTTTTTCTTACCCATAGCTCGCCGTAACAGGTCGGCATCCGCAAGACTGTAGCCAGCCAGGATCTGGGAAATTTGCATTACCTGCTCTTGATAGAGCATGACGCCATAGGTGTCTTTTAAGACAGGCTCGAGACTGGGATGTAGATAATCAACCGTTGTCTCCTTATCGTTCTTGCGCTGGATAAAGTCCGGCGCCAGTTCAAGGGGACCAGGTCTAAACAACGCAACCAGTGCAACAATGTCACCGAACCGGTCGGGCCTCACCTGTTTCATGAGTTCCTTCATACCCCGGGATTCGAGCTGAAAAACCGCTGTGGTTTTTGCTGCTCTAAAGTCTTCATAAATCGCTCTGTCTTCGAGTGGAATCGCCTCGATATCAATAGGCGGCTCCCCCACACTGGCCTTGCGCTGATTGATACTCTTCACCGCATTATCAATAATGGTGAGGGTTCTTAGACCGAGGAAATCGAACTTAACCAGACCCGCCTGTTCAACATCGTCCTTATCAAACTGGGTAATTAAACTGCCGCCGGCGTCATCACAAAAAATCGGTGAGAAGTCACTGATCTTGGTCGGGGCAATGACCACACCCCCCGCGTGCTTACCGACGTTTCGCGCCAGGCCTTCGAGCTTAAAGGCCATTTCCATAATCTCTTCGGCTTCCTCGTTGGTATTCACAAACTCCCGTAGCAATGGCTCCTCTTCGAGGGCTTTGGTTAGGGTCATACCGGGATCAAAGGGAATTAATTTTGACAGCTTGTCGGCCAGGCCATAGGGCTTGCCTTGAACCCGCGCGACATCCCGGACAACCGCCTTGGCTGCCATCGTACCGAAGGTGATGATCTGGGAAACCGCATTTTTGCCGTACAAATCGGAGACGTGCTGAATCACCTTGTCGCGACCATCCATACAAAAATCGATGTCAAAATCCGGCATTGATACCCGTTCTGGATTCAGAAACCGCTCAAACAGCAGGTTGTATTCCAACGGATCAACATCACAAATCTTTAACGCGTAGGCCACCAGGGAAGCGGCACCGGAACCCCGCCCCGGCCCGACGGGGATACCATTGGCCTTCGCCCATTGAATAAACTCCATCACAATCAGGAAATATCCAGGGAAACCCATCTTGTTAATGACACCCAATTCAAATTCGAGGCGTTCATCGTAGGGTTTGCGTTTTTCCGCATAATTCGGATCGTCCGAGTCGATAATGCGTTTGAGCCGTTCGGTAAGGCCCTGTTCGGATACCTCACAAAAATAGGATTCTGTTGTGTGTCCCTCGGGAATTGGATATTCCGGTAGAAAGTATTCACCCAGCTGAATTTCTACGCTGCAGCGACGGGCAATCTCCACCGCATTCTCGAGGGCTTCAGGAATATCAGCAAACAGCTCAGCCATTTGTTCCGGGGATTTTAAATACTGCTCTTCGCTATACCGGTGTTCCCGGCGAGGGTCACTTAGGGTTCTACTCTCCTGAATACAGACCTTCACCTCGTGGGCTTCAAACTCTTCCTGATCAATAAATCTAACGTCGTTGGTTGCCACAACGGGACAGGCAAGCTCAATTGCGAGCTTAACCGCTTCCACGATGTAGGCATCTTCATTCTCCCGACCGGTCCGCTGAAGCTCAATATAAAAACGGTCCGGGTAGATTTCCATCCAGCGCAGCGCGGCTGTTCTTGCGAGGTCATATTTACCCGCCAGCAGCAGTTGGCCGATGTCACCAAAGCGTCCACCGGAAAGTGCAATCAAACCCTCGGGCTGTTCCGCTAACCAGTCCTGCTCGATGCCAACCCTGCCAAGCTTCTGGCCCTCAAGGTAGGCCCTGGAAAGCAGTTCTGAGAGATTACGATAACCCACTTCATCGGTTGCCAGCAGAACCAAAGGGGTAGGATCAAGGCCAGGGTCCTCGGCCGGAATGCTCACATCCGCAGCGACTATTGGCTTGATACCATTGTTATTTGCGGCGTTGTAAAACTTGATTAAACCGAAGACATTATTGATGTCGGTCATCGCAACCGCAGGCATTCGCATTTCAGCGCAGGCGGCCGCCAGCGGCTTAATACGCACCATACCGTCACTGATTGAGTATTCTGAATGGACGCGGAGATGGACAAAAGTTGAGGTCATTCAGAGGGCTTAGGACAGGTCAAAAACAAGAAATCATCATAGCCGAGCCACCCGGCAAACGGAACCTAGGATTCCATACAGTACAGGGTATGCCCGCCGGGATCCGTTATTACACACTCCCGGCCCCAGGGTTGATTTTTTATAGCGGAAACCCCGAGCCCTTTGGAGACGAGGGTTTTGCGCCAGGCTTCCAGGTCCTGTGTCATTAACGTGACATGCAGGTGGGTATTTTCTCTGACCCAGTTAATGTTGGGGTCCGGTTCATCCACCCGCTTCAAATGCAGCATCTGTTCACCAATGCTGACCCCAGCGTAAAAATCTTCATAACAAAACGCTAACTCAAATCCAAGTTGCCTAGTATAAAAATCCAGGGCGGCCTCAAGGTCCGTGAACCGAAGCTGGGTGATGATTTTAGACGGGCCCATAATATTCCAGGATGACAGACCTTAGAAAAAACCAGATAAACACACTGCCGGCCACCAATGTTGCCAACAGCAATTTAAGCACCGGTTCTTTCTTGCCAATTCCATCGCTCACCATCAGGGCGCCGGTTAACAGGAATGCCGCACTGAGCAATAGCGGCGGCAGCACTACAACCCCCATTGCCCATTGGCCCCATCCGGTGGAGGCAGAAATGTAGAAATCGCTCACCAGATATATCGCAAGGGGAATCCAGCAAATATAGAAATAGGTTGATCGAAGTCTCGATAACATTTTTTAGACCACTGGGTTACAGGACCGTAAATGTCATGCCAGCATTATCCTGCAGACGTTGTAACAACTTGTCACCCATTGCTGCTACCGGTGTCAGTATTCCTCCACCGCTTTCCAACTCGTCCTGCGCAAGACAAACCGCACTCTCTGCTAACATTTTTGATGTGGCGCCGTAGCCGGGATCACGATCTCCCGCGACTTTTACCTTGATGTTTTTATCCTTGTCCTCGGGGTGCCGTCCATGGAGCAAAATATTGAAGGAGCCATTGGCTATGGTTTCCGCTGAAGGCCCCTCCCCTGGCTTGGGTACAACTTGCTTTAGCAACGACCGTGTTGGACTAAAGGCAGCAGACAACATCATCAATCCAGAAACTCCCGCAACCGCCATCGCCTTTAAGTAACCCGAAGGACCGTTACCCATCAACATCGCTTCGCTATAGCGGAAGTCTTTACCGTACTGGTATTGCATCAACGCATTGGTTCGTCGGACCACCCGGGTGTTAATCCCGGCCATCGCAAATGGCGCTGTCCACTGCATAAAGTCCAGGTCATACAGTGCAGCGGATTGATCCTGACCATCTTCACCCCGGGGCATATTGAGGGGGTTTAAACTATAGGGGTCAGCGAGGATTTCATTAATGCTGGGATCGTCTCTCGCCTCCTCCATCATATTCATCAGGCTCGCTACCGTCCCGCCGCTAACACCCCCCGCGGTATCAGCGACGCGGTATTTCACTTCTACCGCCTGGGTATCATGTAGGGCGCGCATTTGCTGCTGCAGAAAATAGACACCCATATCCGAGGGAATACTATCAAAACCACAGGTATGCACAATTTTTGCCCCGCTTGATTCCGCGAGGCTCTGGAATCCCTCAATGGTCCGCACCATCCATTGAACTTCCCCGGTGAGATCACAACAATGGGTGCCATGGGTTGCGCAGGCTTCTACCAGTACCGTGCCATAAAGGGCATAAGGACCGACGGTCGTGCAGACGACCCGGGTTCTCTGGACCATTTCATTAATGGCATCGCGATCGGTGGTATCCGCAACAATTCTGGAAATTTGATCAGCCTGATTGCCCGCCGCGGTCAAGGCAACTTGATCGAGCTTTTCGAGATTACGACCGGCAATGGCCCAGGAAACATCCCCTTCTACGCCATACTGCCGAAACATATATTCCGCTACCAACTGCCCGGTAAAACCCGTGGCACCCCAGATCACTACATCAAATTCTCGAGCTTCCATGATAAATCCCTTCTATCGACCTGCCATGCTAGCGGTTTTAATCAGGCATTGTCGATGGTGCTTTTATTCTCATGGCTTTTTTATGGAACTCACTGGCTTCTCGGCAGGGGGCAAAAGACATGCGGTGAATTTTCGTGGGGCCGAGCCGCTTTAAGGCCGCCAAATGGACAGCGGTGGGATAACCTTTATTTTTTTCGAAGCCATAGTCAGGAAATCGCTGATGCATTTGCAGCATCTCTCTGTCGCGACTCACCTTTGCAATGATTGATGCGGCTTTAATGGCATCGTGCTTGGTATCACCTTTAATCAGGAAATCCGAGGGACATTTAAAACCAGGTGTTCGATTACCATCAACCAGCACAAAGTCAGGTTCAACACTTAAGCCAGCAACTGCCCGCTGCATGGCCAGCAGACTCGCCTGCAGAATATTAATCTCATCTATCTCTTCAACTTCAGCCCGGGCAATACAAAAAGACACCGCGTGGAGACGAATGTCCCGGTCAAGGGCTTCGCGTTTCTTCTCAGACAGGGCCTTTGAGTCTTTTAGCCCAGGGATTGCTCGGAACGGATTTAAGATAACCGCAGCGGCAACCACAGCCCCCGCCAGGGGACCACGCCCCACCTCGTCAACGCCCGCTAGCCACTCACGTCGATACATGGCTTCCCTTCATCCCGTCCCTCTCACCTTGTTTGGCTTTCCAGCAACGCCATCATTTCCATCGAGGCTCCGAATCAACATTAGTACGGCTCCGGCGGCCTCGGTTCCTGCACCCTTGCGTAGAACTTGATGAATCTCGTCAAAGGCGGACATCAATTCCGTATGATCTCGATCAATCAGACGATTGACCGCAAAGGCGAGGGACTCGGGCGTCGCTGCATCCTGTATATATTCTTCAACAAGCGGTTTGTTCGCCAGAATGTTAGGCAGCGCAAAATACGGCGTTTTCACCATTCTCGAAACCAGCGCATAGGTCATGGCACCCAGGCGATAGGACATCACCATAGGTTTTTTTAGCAGCATTGCTTCGAGCGTTGCGGTGCCAGAGTTAACCAGTACCACGTCGGCGGCCTGCATGGCTAATTTCGACTGCCCGAGAATAACCTTTACGTTAAGGGTACCGTTTTGCGCAATAACCAACTCTTCAATTTGTTGCTTACGCTTTTCATTTGCGGCGGGAACCACAAATCGAGTCTTACGGTTGATGCGGTTTAACTCGGCGGCTGCACCAATAAAATCAGGCCCCGTGAGCTTAACTTCACTGCCGCGACTACCGGGTAACAGGGCGATAACGCGATCATCTTCTTCAAAACCGAGGCTGATGCGCGCGGCGGATTTACCCGCAAGGCCTTCACTCAGACCAATTTCATCCGCCTTCGGGTGCCCCACAAACTGAGCTGCCATACCGGCTTGATGATAGACCGCGACTTCAAACGGATAGAGGGTCAGCATCAGATCAATTTTCTTCGCAATGCTTTTGACTCTGCCCTGACGCCAGGCCCATACCGTGGGTGACACATAGTGCACGGTGGTAATGCCGCGACGTTTTAACAATCCCGCAAGGAGGAGATTAAAAAAATTAAAGTCGATGCCAACAAAACAAGCCGGCTTGGCTTTGACGATTCGGTTGCGAGTTTGAAAAAGAATTTTGATCAGGGAAGGAAGACGCAGAATGGGGTCAACAAATCCATTCACAGAAAGCTGATTGATATCAATCCAGGAGGCAAACCCTTCTTCGGCCATTCTCGGGCCACCGATGCCAATACAGGTCACGTGGGGATTAGCGTCCCGAAGACCTTTGATCAACGAGGCGCCAAGATTATCTCCGGACGCCTCCCCTGCCAACATCGCGATGACCGGTGCATCCGTCATGGCTGTGGTTACTCAGCGACTTTTTGTTCAGCGCAGGTCAGTAGCGACGAACACACCAACTGGTCACCCACATAAGCCTTACCCGAGGCTTTCATCCAGTGACTGCGGAGGTTCACAATCTCTACCTCTAGTCGAAGCTGATCGCCGGGAACCACGGAGCGCTTAAACTTGGTTTTGTCGGTCCCTGCGAGATAGTAAATATAACCGTCATCCAGGGTTCTGTTGCGGCTCTTGAACGCCAGTATCCCGGACGCCTGGGCCATGGCTTCAACAATCATGACCCCAGGGAAAACCGGTGTTTCTGGGAAATGACCGGTAAATTGAGGTTCGTTGATGCTCACATTCTTGAGGGCGACAATGCGCTTGTCATCAAGTTCGAGCACACGATCCACTAATAAAAAAGGGTATCGATGGGGCAGCAACCGCCAGATATCTGTAACTTCCATGATGTGTTCTCGTTAAGTAATTGTGGATTGCTGGTGTACTGTCTAAGTACAGCTTTTAATGCAATATAGGTACGGCTTATTTCGATTCGAGGCGGCGAATTCGCTTCAGAATTTCATCCAATTTTGAAAAACCAACAATGCTTCGCTTCCATTGTTTGCCGGGTAGAAGACCTGTGCCCGAGGAATAACGCCCACTCTCTTTAATGGATCGGCTCACCAGTGACATTGCCGTGATCTCAACCTGATCCGCTATGGTGATGTTATCAACAATGCCCACAGCGCCGCCGATTAAACAATAACTGCCAATTGCGGTACTTCCGGCGATCGCAGTACATCCTGAAATAGCGGTATTTGAACCAATTGTAGTGCCGTGACCTACCTGAACCTGGTTATCCAGCTTCACGCCATCACCCACAACCGTGTCGTTTAGCGCACCCCGGTCAATAGTTGTTCCCGCACCAATTTCAACATCATCGCCAATCACAACGCCAAATATCTGAGGAATCTTGACCAGCTTACCCGTACTACGATCAAACTCGAAGCCAAAGCCATCTGCGCCTATGACAGCCCCACTGTGGATACGACAACGGGAACCGATGGTGACCCCGTGGTAAATTGTGACGTTAGCTTCGATCCTTGAAGCTTCACCAACCAGACTATTTTCACCAATGAAACAACCGGCGCCAATGACAGCGTCCTTTTCAATTCTCGCCCCGGCTGAAATCGTCGCATTTGGTCCGATGGTCACGTTGCTGCCGAGAGTTGCCGTTAAGCTAATCTCCGCGCGATCATGGACTTTCAGACTGGGTATCGGGGTTGGATCAAATAATGCCGCTACTTTCGCCCAGGTAAGCCTGGGCTGCTCGGAAATCAATAGAGGCCGGGGACAATCTGCAGCATCCGCTTCTCGCAGGACAACCGCGGCGGCTTGACAGTTTGCTAACTGGGTTTTGTAGGCCGAAGTAAAAAGAAATGCCAGTTGATCTGGACCTGCCTCCGATAATTTTGCGATACCGCAAATTTCAACGGAGGCATCGCCCCGATATTCGAGGTCAAGCTGCCTGGCGAGATCTTCGAGTTTCAAGGGTGTCCAAAGAGTGCAGGCTAAGGTTTCTTAGCAGCATCTAACTCGTTAAGCTTCTCCGTCACTTTTCGCGTGATATTGTAAATTTCATTTACATACAGCGCAGCCTGACGAGGCAAGATCAAGTCGTAGTCTTCTTTTTTAACCAATTCTTCGATGGCTTTTTGTACCTTGCCATCAATACCAGCGAAGAGTTCCTGCTGACGCTCTTCAATTTGGCGCTGCAGTTTTTGCCGTAGGTAAACAAAATCATTATTACGCGACTCAATTTGCTGCTGGATACGACGCTTTTCTACGTCACTCATCACTTCAGCATCCTTCTGCAAACGCTGGAGCATTGCCGCGGCTTCAGACTGAATCTTACGGATCTCCTCTTCTTCGCTCTTAAATTCTGTTTGGATTTGCTGAAGTAGTCGTTTGGCTTCTTCCGACTGCAGAATTGCACCCTGAACATCAACCACGGCAATTTTTACTTCTGCCAATGCGGCAGGTGCACCCAATACCATTAGGGTAGTTGCCAGAATAGCTATTAATCGTTGCGGACTTTGCACAGATGTTCTCCTCAGGTGCTGAATTATTTTCTTATGTGGTGACTGATTTTGAAAAGGCGTGATGTTGTCACATCCCCTCGTTTGATTCAATCCGGATTCACTGGGCGGTATAGTTGAAATACACAGCTTTGGAGTACGTCAGCTTCGATAAGTTCGATTCCTTCGTCGCTGGACCCGCTCATTTCAACTCTAACTACTTATAACTACTTATAACTACCTATAACTACAGAGTTTTGCCCAGTTCAAACTGGAATGACTCGGTCTCGTCACCATCTTTTTCATTCAATGGTATCGAAATACTGAAACTCAAAGGTGCAAAACCCGTAATCCAGGTCATCGCAAAACCCGCTGTATAGCGAAGCTCACCGTCATCTATATCCCGACAAACAGTACTGATCTGCAAACAATTAGTGTTAAAGACATTACCGCCATCAACAAAGAAGACCGATTTCATTTGTCTTTGATCTTCAACAAACGGCAATGGGAAGATAATTTCAGCATTAAAGCCAATCGCGACATTACCGCCAATGGGGTCCGGATCATTAAATGGATCGGCTGGCGAAGGAGTCGAACGAGGTCCCAGAGTATTGGTTTCATAACCACGCACGGAACCAAAACCACCGGCATAGAAGTTCTTATAGAATGGATAGGTTTCGGTTCCACCAAAAGAATCGCCATAACCAATGTCAGTCGCCAGACGCAAAGTCAGGGCGCGGGTTAGCGGGAAGAATATTTGGCCATTGTAATTGATGCGATAGAACTCAAGCTCACTACCGGGAATCGTTGTTTCAATGGATAAGGACTGGGATTTACCTCCAGTTGGGAGCAAACCTCGGTTCAAAGCAGACATCGAATAGGCTGCTTTCAAGGTGAACAGATCAAACTTGCTGCCTTCCCGGTTCAGGAATTGGGATATTTCCTGGGCGGGGAAAACACCTTCTTTAATATTGGTATTCTCATAGCCAACACTAAAGCTGACCCGGGATATTTCACTCACCGGATAACCAAAATTGACACTACCGCCAAAGGAGTCGGTAGAAAATCGCGCAATATTGCGCTCGTCAAAATCACTCGCCCGATAGAACAACGAATAGCCCCGGCTCACACCGTCAACGGTGTAGTAAGGATCAAAGAATGACAGGCTGTAGGAGGTCTGGAAATCACTGTGGTTCACGCCGACGCTGACGCTATTACCTGTACCGAATACGTTATTTTCCTGGTAGCTGGCACCCAGCAATAGCCCAGAATCCTGCGCATAACCAACGGTGGCAGAAATCGAACCTGAGGGCTGCTCCTCAACGGTGAACTCGACATCAATTTGATCATCTGTGCCAGCAACCGCAGGGGTTTCAACATTCACTTCTTTAAAGAAGCCTAATCGCTCCAGGCGAAGCTTGGAGCGTTCGATGTAAGCATTGGATGCCCAGCCACCCTCTAACTGACGCATCTCGCGACGAAGAACCTCATCCTGGGTAAATGTATTGCCACGGAAATTGATCCGTCTAACGTAAGCTCGTTTACCCGCATCAACGAAGAATTTCACATCAACCTCGTTGCCTCCTGCGACTGGGACCGGCTGGCCGGTTGCACTAGCAAAGGTATAACCCGCATTACCCAATGCACCTTCAATTTGTTCTTCACTTGAGGTAATCAATTGGCGTGAAAATTTCTGGCCTGATTGAACGTAGAGTAAACCCCGAATGCCTGCTTCTGGAATATCCTGCAGTTCACCGGCAATTTCCACATTACGTACCGAATAAACTTCGCCTTCCAAAATATTGATGGTGATATAGACGTCTTCTTTATTGGGCGCGATGGCTACCTGGGTAGACTCAATTGAAAAGTTCAAATAACCACGGTCAAGGTAGTAGGACTCTAAGGTTTCTAAATCGCCGCTGAGCTTTTCTCGGGAGTAACGGTCATCCTTTGTGTAGAAAGAAAATAACGTCGGTAGCTTCAGCTCCAACAGATCAAGCAGAGTGGCATCGTCAAACTCTTTATTACCAACAATGTTGATGTGTCGCAGGCCGGCAACATCACCTTCAGTGACATCAATCTTAATTGCGACTCTGTTACGGGGTAAATCTTCCAGGGTTGTAACAATTCGAGCACCGTACCGCCCCTGGGAAACATACTGCCGTTCAAGGTCAGAACGGATATGTTCTAGCGTGACCTTTTTGAAAATTTCACCTTCAGCAAGACCAGATTTACTCAATCCTTCAAGCAGTGCTTCGGTCTTGATGGCTTTGTTTCCCTCGATGACTAACGAGTCAATGGCTGGTCGCTCTTTGACAACGATGACCATAATCGAACCATCGCGACCGACCTTTACGTCATCAAAGGACCCCGTCTGGAATATTTGCCGCACGACCCTGCGCATATCAGATTCACGCAGGTCATCACCAACATTGACGGGGATCGCGGCAAACACAGTACCAGCGGATACACGTTGCAATCCCTCGACACGAATATCGGAAATTGTGAAAGCCTGAGCTTGTAAACACACTGCCGCGGCCAACACGGCAAGCAAGCTTTTTATTCTTGTCATATATCAAATAACCGAAAGAAAAAGATCCAGACTCAAAGTCTTGAAAGATCATTATAAAACGCGAGCAACATAATGCTGACGATCACAAACATACCCATTTGCATGCCCCAAACCTGCACTCGCTCGGGTACTGGTTTACGGGTCACCAACTCAACTAGATAATAAAGCAAGTGACCGCCATCCAGAACCGGAATCGGCAGTAGATTCAATACACCCAGGCTGATAGACAACAGTGCAATAAACCCAATAAAACTTTCTAACCCTGATTCAGCGGTCGAATTTGCGACCTGGGCAATCGTAATTGGACCGCTCAGGTTTTTCGGCGAAATCGCGCCAATGATCATTTTGCGTATGGAGTCGAGGGTAAAGGTGGTTACAGACCAGGTTTTCTCCACCGCTGGAATCCACGCGGAATAAAATGGATAGCTAATGGTACGTTGCATGTCCGCTGGAAACTCAACGGAGATCCGAGCCGCACCAATAAAACCTCTAACTGATCCATCATCCTGCAACACACCTTTTGGCGTGACCGGTAAGACAATATTTTGACCTGACCGCAGTATCGTCAGATCTACGGTCTGATTCCCGTGAGCTTGAATAAGTTTAACCAATTGGGGCCAGTCAGAGATGGCCACAGCATTAAAAGCGAGCACCTTATCTCCCGCTTGAAGCCCGCCAAGTGCCGCAGCTTCACCTTCGACCACACTGCCGATCTCCGCGGGGATTACGGGGTAATCAGGAATTAAGCCCAGGGAGGAGGTAGGGTAAGGGCTTTCCGCATCGGACAACCATTCAACAATTGAGACCTGCTTCGACAGGGTTGCATTGCTGCTGCCGGTGGGTAGCAGCGTGAACTCAATCACACCTGTGTCGCCAATACGGCCGAACAGCTGCATATTAACCTCACTCCAGGTGGAGGTAGGCTCGCCATCCACGGCGACAATTTCCATGCCCTGGGTGAAGCCGCTCTGGCCTGCAATCGATTCAGGGTCAATCTCGCCAATTTTGGGCACAATACCGGTCACGCCGGCCATAAAAAGCACCCAGTAGACGGCAATTGCTAACAGGAAATTGGCAATTGGGCCTGCTGCGACAATTGCAATTCTCTGCCATACGGACTTATTGTTGAATGCCATATGCTTCAGATCGTCGGGAACAAAGCCCTCCCGTTCATCCAACATCTTGACGTAGCCACCCAGTGGAATCGCAGCAACAGCAAACTCGGTACCCTCGAGGGGCTCATTGTTCCGGGTCGAGATAGATTGGCCGGCAGGCGGCTCCGTTTGCACGGGGGCTCGGCCACGACGACTGAATATCACTGAACCAAATCCAACACTAAAACGCAGCACATGGACGTTGCACATCCTTGCCACCCAGTAGTGCCCGAATTCGTGAATGGTGACGAGGATTGAGAGGGTAACAATCAGCGCCAAAATGCTTTGTATGACTTCTACCATATCGAGATATGTGACTTATTAGTGACTTAAGTGAATTTGATGGGTCTAACGACTCTTTACCAGCTTACTGATCTGCTCGCGGGCTTTGCTTCTCGCTTCAGTATCAACGGCCAGGATATGTTCCATTGTAGGGGTTTGCGTCTCTTCTGTCTGATCCAATACCGCTTCGATGACTATTGGGATGTCAGTAAAGCGAATAAGTTCATGCAAAAAACTATCAACGGCGATTTCATTCGCCGCATTCAGACCAATGGAAATACTACCCTGGGCATTTGCCGCATGCTCACAGAGGGCAACCGCCGGAAACCGGACCCGATCAAGGGGCTCAAAGGTCATTTGATTCTGGGCAATGAGGTCCAGCGCTTCAACACCGCTCTCTAGACGGCGAGGCCATCCGAGTCCGTGGGCAATGGGAGTTCGCATATCCGGATTACCCAATTGAGCCAGCACTGACCCATCCACATACTGAACCATCGAGTGGATCGTCGATTGAGGATGGATCACAATTTCAATTTTATCGGGCGTTGTATCAAACAGCCATTTGGCTTCAATCAGCTCCAGGCCTTTGTTCATCATTGTGGCGGAATCGACGGAAATTTTTCGTCCCATTTCCCAGTTTGGATGGGCGCAGGCTTGATCGGGGGTTACCGCGTCTAGTTGGTCAAGGGGCAAGGTTCGCAGTGGCCCACCGGACCCTGTTAACAGGATCTTACTGACCCCATCGGCGTGTTCAGGGGAACCGTTGGCGAGACATTGAAAGATGGCATTATGCTCGCTGTCGATCGGCAGTAGTTGGGCGCCATTTTTACGCACTGTCTCCATAAAAAGCGCGCCGGACATCACCAGGGCTTCCTTATTGGCGAGCAATAGACGTTTTCCTGCCTGGGCGGCGGCGAGAGAAGATTCCAGCCCGGCGGCACCCACTATTGCTGCCATCACGGTATCCACTTCTTCACAGCTGGCGACATGGCATAAGCCTTCACTACCCGCCAAGACTGTGGTGTCGCAACGCTGCCGTTCTAGTTCCGCGGCCAACGCCTGGGCGGCTGACTTATCCCGCATGACCGCAAATATCGGCCGAAACCGCAGGCACAACTCTAACAATGCCAAAACATTATCGTTTGCTGTGAGTGCAAACACGCTGAACTTGCTGGGGTGCAAGGCTAATACATCCAGAGTGCTGGTTCCTACACTGCCGGTTGCGCCTAAGATTGTGACTTGCTGTAGGGACATCAGCTCCAGCCGAATAAGAGGATCAAAAGCGCGAATACTGGACCCGCGGACAGCAGGCTATCTATGCGATCCAAAAATCCACCGTGACCAGGGAGAAGATTGCTGGAATCCTTAACCCCACAATTACGCTTAAACATGCTCATCACCAGATCCCCTAACACCGAAACCATAATGACCAGCAGCATACCCGCAAGAAACAACCAGCCACTAGGCTGCATAAGGTCCGGTTTCTCTAGCCAGAGCAACATACCCAGGCCAATCCCAAAGGCGATCACTAAGCCACCGTAAAAGCCCTCCCAGGTTTTCCCGGGGCTCACGGCTGCCGCAAGTTTGTGTTTACCGAACGCACGACCGGTGAAGTATGCGCCAATATCTGCCCCCCATATAAGGAAAAACAGGAGCAAAATCAGAAAGTTAGGGTTTGAGGTGTTTTTCAGGACAAGTAAGGAGACAAAACCGGGAACCAGAACCAACAATCCAATCAAGCTGATCGCCAACTTGCTCGCCCAGAGCCCGGTTGCTGCCGGGTACTGCTGCATAAAATAGAAGGCGGCAATCCACCAGAGTGCACCTAGCACCAGTAGGTAGATGCCTGGGAGAAAATAAGAAGCAAACAATAAAAGTGCAATGAGGCCCGCATACGCGTATCGACCCATCGGTGAGATACCGGCAAAGTTCGCCCATTCCCAACCACCAACGGTGACCACTAGACCCACAAAAACAGCAAACCCTATAGGAGGAAGGAAAAACAGACAGGCTATCGCAACCGGCGCAAGGATCAGAGCTGTCAGGATTCTCTGTTTTAACATTTCTGTTTTAGCATGCTTGTTTTAACAAATAGACCCATGGACACGTTATTGAGAACCCGTTATCAAGAAAAAGGTATCGAGGACGCGCCTCAAATCTCCATCAAATCAGTCTCTTTCGCCTCAAGGAGCACGTCAACTTCTTTAATTTTGCCGTCGGTCAATTTCTGAATCGTTTCTTCACCACGACGGGAATCATCCTCAGAAATGTCTTTTTCCTTGAGCAGTTCTTTCATCATGGAATTGGCATCGCGACGAATATTGCGAATTGCGACCCTGGCATTTTCTGCCTCGGATTTTGCAATCTTGGTAAGATCCCGGCGATTTTCTTCCGTTAATGGCGGCATGGGCAAGCGAATCTTATCGCCGCTGGTGGAAGGATTTAGACCCAAATCAGATTTCAGAATCGCCTTTTCAACGGCGGGGACCATGGGCTTTTCCCAGGGAGAGATTGCGAGGGTTCTTGCATCTTCAACGGACACATTCGCCACCTGATTTAATGGTGTCGCGACGCCGTAGTAGTCGACCATCACACTGTCCAAAATACCCGGATGGGCTCGGCCCGTCCGAATTCTGGCGAAGGCTGCACTCAGCGCCTGGATAGATTTAGTCATACGCTCGTCGGCGTCTTTTCGAATGTCATCCAGCATTGAATTCCCCTTTTCCTCTTTTCTTCTAAGCTGTTTTTTCTTACTAAGCTTTATTTGAGCTATTTACCCGAGCTGCTTCACTAGCCCCTTAAATACATGCCCCTTCAAATATGGCCCTACAATATATGGCCACTACTTGGTTACTAATGTACCTTCGTTTTCCGACACAATAGCATTTCGAAGTGCACCGGAATTTTCCATATTAAAGACCCTGAGTGGCATATCTTGATCCCTCGCAAGACAGATGGCAGTCAAGTCCATGACACCCAACTGGCGCTCAATCACTTCGTCGTAGGTGAGGTGATCAAACTTGGTCGCGGTTTCGTCAATATTGGGATCCGCTGAATAAATACCGTCAACCTTGGTACCTTTCAACACAATATCTGCGTCAATCTCAATACCTCTTAAACACGCTGCGGAGTCGGTGGTGAAGAACGGGTTGCCGGTTCCGGCGGAAAAGATAACCACATTGCCTCGCTCTAGATGGCGAATGGCGAGTCGGCGGTCGTAGTGCTCAACCACACCACTCATTGGTATCGCTGACATGACCACGGTTCGAATCCGGGCTCGCTCGAGTGCATCTCGCATTGCCAGCGCATTCATGACGGTTGCCAACATACCCATGTGGTCGCCCGTCACCCGATCAAGGCCCGCTTCGCTCAACTGCTTGCCGCGGAACAGATTACCGCCGCCAATCACAAGCCCAACCTGAACACCGATGCCAACCAGCTGCCCTATTTCCAGTGCCATTCGATCCAGCACTTTAGGATCGATGCCAACGCCGTTCACACCTAGCGCTTCTCCGCTTAGTTTGAGCAGAATTCTCTGGTACTTGGGCGTGGCTTTGTTTGGCATCTTAGCTCCTAAATGGGTTTTTAACTGAGTTGTTGTGCAACCTCGGCAGCAAAGTCGACTTCTTCAACCTCAATGCCTTCGCCAACTTCGTAGCGAACAAATTCAACTACACTGGCGCCGGCTTTCTTCAACAATGCACCCACTTTTGTATCTGGATCTTTAACAAAAGCTTGCTCTACCAGACTGATTTCAGCCAGGAATTTGCGAATTCTACCTTCAACCATTTTTTCAACAATTTCAGCTGGCTTGCCGCTATCTGCAGCCTGAGCTACATAGATTTCGCGCTCTTTAGCCACAACATCTGCCGCAACATCATCACCGCTGACAACCTGTGGGTTGGCTGCGGCAATATGCATAGCAATATCACGACCCAATTCCTCGTCGCCGCCCTCTAGCTTGACCAGCACGCCAATTTTGCCGTTGGTATGCACATAACTCGCAACAATACCTTCAAATACCGCAGCTCGACGAACTGCAACATTTTCACCAATTTTTTGTACCAGTGTTTCACGAACGGCTTCAATACCAGAGGCAAGTAATGCTTCTACATCAGTCTGCTTACCGTCAAATACAGCGTTTGTGACAGTTTCGACAAATCCGAGGAAGTTACTGTCACGACCAGCAAAGTCCGTTTCACAGTTCACTTCTACCATGGCGGCAACGCCACCTTCAATTTTGTGCCCAATCAAACCATCAGCCGCTGTACGGCCGGCTTTTTTAGCTGCTTTCATGCCGCTAGATTTACGCAGGTTCTCAATCGCAAGCTCCGCATCACCTTCCGCCTCAACGAGCGCTTTTTTACAATCCATCATGCCAAGACCAGTGCGTTCTCGCAGGTCCTTAACCATTGCTGCTGTGATATCAGCCATAATATTTCCTCACATAAAAAATGGGGACCTATGCAAAGTCCCCGGGTATTCAAAGAATCTGGCGATAGAATATCGCCGGTCAGGCAAACTTAGTCGCTTGCTTTCTCAGATGGCTCAGCTGCCGCTTCTGGTGCTGCCTCAGCGGTTGCTTCTGGTGCAGCAACTTCTGCTTCAGCAACCGGTGCTTCAGCTTCGCTTGACGCTTCAGTTACTTCGACAAATTCTCCGCCAGTTGGACCCTGCAGATCGGCATTGCCTTCAAGGGCAGCATCAGCAATTGCTTCAACAAAAATGCGAATCGAGCGGATTGCGTCGTCGTTACCTGGGATAACAAAGTCAACGCCACTTGGATCACTATTGGTGTCAACAATACCGACAACGGGAATGCCCAGTTTATTCGCTTCGGTGATTGCGATGCGTTCATGATCCACGTCGACCACAAACAAGACATCGGGCAGTCCGCCCATATCCTTAATACCACCGAGACTTCGTTCATGTTTATCAAGATCACGCTGACGAGATAGCGCTTCTTTTTTGGTTAGCTTTTCAAACGTACCGTCTTTCATCTGGGCTTCGAGGTCACGAAGACTACGAATAGATTGACGAATTGTCTTGTAGTTGGTGAGCATGCCACCTAACCAACGCTTATCAACATAGGGCATGCCACATCGAGTTGCGTGTTCCTTGATGACCTTACCAGCACTACGCTTGGTACCCACAAAGAGCACTTTGTTGCGACGAGCAACGGTTTTACGAACAAATTCAGCCGCTTCATTGAGGGCCGGAACCGTTTGCTCAAGATTGATGATATGAATGTTGTTGCGGGCGCCAAAAATGTAGTTATTCATTTTTGGGTTCCAGTATCTGGTCTGATGACCGAAGTGAGCACCCGCTTCTAGCAGGGCACGCATGGATACGTTTGCCATAATTTCTCCGAATTGTATTTTGGGTTAGGCCTCCACATTCCCCATTGTCTAACCTGGGCAGCCCTCCGAAGAAAGTTGCTTGCGGCACCCAGACAACGTGTCGAAACGTGTGAGTATTTTTAAGTGTGTATCCCAGCACAACGCCCGGACGGCGCGCTTTATATCATATGCAGCCTGGGAACCCAAGGAATTTTGCCTTTGCCACCCAACCAAGAGGAGAAGTTCGTTCAGAGTGACGCTGCAATCTGCTATAGTGACCGCCCAATTTTTCCTAGGTCTAGCTGCTTTATATGGCTGTTGAGCTCAAAACCCCCGAAGCGATCGAAAAAATGCGCATTGTTGGCGCTCTTGCTGCACGTCAGCTCGAAATGATCGAAGAACACATCAAACCGGGTGTTAGCACCGGAGAACTCAATCGTATTTGTCACGATTTCACCGTCAACGTGCAGAATGCGATTCCAGCACCTCTCAATTACCGAGGCTTTCCAAAATCTATCTGCACCAGTGTGAATCACGTCGTGTGTCACGGCATCCCGAGCGACGACAAAATCCTAAAAAATGGCGATATCATCAATGTTGACGTCACGTTGATTAAAGACGGCTTCCACGGCGACACAAGCAAGACATTTTTTGTCGGAGAAGCGGGTGTATTAGCCGAGCGACTCACCAGGATTTGCCAGGAATCCCTGTATAAGGGGATTCGGCAGGTTAAGCCCGGTAGCCACCTCGGCGACATTGGCCATGTTATCCAGCGCCATGCGGAGAAGAACCGATTTAGCGTGGTGAGAGAATACTGTGGTCACGGCATCGGCGAAATTTTTCACGATGAGCCCCAGGTGTTGCACTACGGCAAGCCTGGCACTGGTGTGGAGCTCAAAGCTGGGATGACCTTCACAATCGAACCCATGCTGAACGCCGGCAAAGCCGCGGTAAAACTATTACCCGATGATTGGACAGTGGTCACCAAGGATCACAAGCTCACCGCCCAGTGGGAACATACAATATTGGTCACCGAAACCGGCTACGAAATTTTGACCCACCGCAGCGACGATACCATCGAGAAAATAGGTTGAGTGATTCAACCGCCCGACCCACACCGCAGCCAACCCTTCTACCAACACGGGCTGAGCTAGAGCAAGAACTAAAGCAGAGTAAGCGGGCAATTCCCGTTTTAAAACAAGCTCTGGAACTTTGCCGGCAAAACCTCGAAGAACGGTTTCGGCAGGACGAAAATGCTGAAACCCTGATCGAGGGTCGAGCTAATTTTGTTGATATGATTCTGCAATTGGCCTGGAATCGTTTTGACTGGGACGAAAACAAAGGGCGCTGGTGGACAACACGCATTTCCCTGGTGGCTGTTGGCGGCTACGGTCGGGGGGAACTTCATCCCCATTCCGATATTGACCTGCTGATTCTGCTTGAACGCAATTCTTACCAAAAACATGCCTCCAACATTCAAAGTTTTTTAACCCTGCTCTGGGATATCGGTCTAGAAGTTGGCCACAGCGTACGTTCCATTCAAGAATGTAAAGCCCAGGCTCGACTCGACGTTACTGTTGTCACAGCAATGATCGAAGGACGCACGATTGTCGGCGATGAAGTGCTCTTTGAACGGGTGACGACCTTGATCGCGCCTAATAAAATGTGGTCCAACAAGGCATTTTACGAAGCCAAAATTGAAGAACAGCAGGAACGCCACCGCAAGTTCGAACATATCGAATACAGTCTGGAACCAAACGTCAAAACATCACCGGGTGGTCTGCGAGATATCCAAACCGTCATGTGGATCGCCAGTCGTAAGTTCGGCAAGGTGGATTTTGATTCTCTAGTTGAATTGAACTTCTTGACCGTTGGAGAACGGGACATCCTCCGGGCCGGTGAACGATTGCTATGGAAGATTCGCTTTGGCCTGCACCTTATAAACGGCCGGGAAGAGGACCGCTTACTCTTCGACTACCAACGGGAGTTGGCGGAAATGTTCGGCTACGAAGACGGCGATCAGCTGGCTGTTGAACAGTTTATGAAAGACTACTATCGAACCGCAATGATCGTCAGCACAACCAGTGAAATGTTGCTCCAGCATTTTAACGAAGAGATGATTCCGGGCCGAAAAGACCTAATAGAGCCTATTAACGAAAGATTCCAATTGCACAACAACTACATTGAGGCGCGGGACCCAGATATCTTTAAGGATTATCCACCGGCACTGATGGAGATTTTTCTGCATATCGGCGCGAACACCGATATTCAAGGCACAAGAGCAGAAACCGTCCGACTCATTCGGCAACACTTGTATCTGATTGACGATGAATTTCGTATCAATCCCGAAGTTACAGCCATGTTCATTGAACTCCTGCGCTCCTCAGAAGGCCTGAGCTCCCAACTGAGGCGGATGGTTCGTTACGGTATCCTCGGCGCTTACCTCCCAGAATTTGGTCGAGTCATCGGCCAGATGCAGTTTGATCTATTTCATATTTACACCGTTGATGCTCATACCCTGCAGGTTGTGCGCAACATGCGGAAATTCCGATATCGAAACCAGGAACAAAAATTTCCTGTTGCTGCTCACATCTACCCGCGTTTACCCAAAATCGAATTGCTGTTTATTGCGGGCCTTTATCACGATATTGCCAAAGGGATGGGGGGCGACCACTCAGAGTTAGGGGTCGTGATTGCACGAAAATTTTGTCACCGCCATGGCCTTGGGGCCTGGGATACCAATCTTGTTTGTTGGCTTGTTGAAAACCACCTGGTGATGTCCAGTACCGCCCAAAGAAAGGACATTACTGACCCAGCGATCATTAACGAATTTGCGTCGCTAGTGCAAAATCAGGTTCGACTCGACTACATTTACGCCCTCACCGTGGCGGATATTAATGCGACCAACCCGACCCTTTGGAATAGCTGGCGCGCCTCCCTCATGCGTCAGTTATACAACGAGACTAAGAAGGCGCTTCGGCACGGCGTCGAAGTGAACGTCGACAAGTCTGACTATATTGCAGAAACCCAGGAACATGCGATTGAGCGCCTTCAGGAAAACGACCTGGAAAAAGCCGAGATATTGCAAATATGGGGTGACGTTGACGAGGAGTACTTCCTCCGGGAGTCTGTTTCCAACATCGTCTGGCATACCCTGGCAATCAAAGAACACGATCTGGACGCCGGCCCACTCATTCTGATTGAAGATCTGGCCAGCAAGCGCGAGAACGAAGGGGCAACACAAATATTTGTTTACACCAAACGTCGAGACTACATTTTTGCCTCAATTGTGACGGCATTCGACCTGCTCGGTCTCGATGTTGTTGATGCACGAATTGCCCGCAGCAAAACACTTGCGTTTGATACCTTTGTGGTCCTGGAGGGTAATGGTAACTCCGTCGGCTCCGCTAAAAACCGTATCGAACAAATTCGAGCACTGTTGGTTAAACATCTCAGTCAAGACGAAGCATCTAAGCCAAAAGCCATTGATCGCACACCCAGATTGTTGAAACCCTTTGCTTTTAAAACCGAAGTTCGAACCAGCCTGGATCCGGTGAAGAACGTCACGGTGCTTGATGTTTATACGCCCGACAGACCTGGGCTACTGTCCATTGTCGCAAACATTTTTGTCGACCTTGAAATACACGTCCACAGCGCCAAAATCACCACCCTTGGCGAACGGGTTGAAGACGTTTTCTATATCACCGGAGAAGATGGATTGCCCATTGCGGACACCAGCATTGTCACGAGCCGGATTTGTGAGGAACTTGATCAACATATTCAAAGAGAGAGCGCCTAAATGCTAAACCAGCGCCTTGATCAGCTTCATCCCTATCCTTTTGAGCGCTTGAATCAACTTCTCAGTGAGGTCAAACCCGCGGACCTACCATTTATCTCTCTGGCGCTGGGCGAACCCAAACATGCCACGGCAGATTTTTTGATCAATGCCTACCGAGATGAAGCGCTCATTCGAAAGGGTTTTGGTGCCTATCCACCTACCAAAGGGTTGCCAGAGTTGCGCCAGGCAATTGCAGCTTTTGTAACGCGCCGGTTTAAATTGGCCAACGAACTCAATCCAGAAACAGAAGTGCTACCGGTAAATGGCAGCCGCGAAGGTCTGTTTGCCCTTGCTCAAGCAGTCATAGACCCGACAAACCCAGGCATCACCGTTATGCCAAACCCTTTCTACCAGATTTACGAAGGTGCAGCGCTTTTAAGCGGCAGCAAGCCTTACTACCTACCCTGTGTAGAAGAAAATGATTTTTTACCGGATTTAAGCAGTATCCCTGAAGCCATCCTTCGGGATTGCCGCTTAATGTATTTGTGTACTCCAGGGAATCCCAGCGGTGCCGTCATGGGCATCGAACAACTTCAACAGGCCATTAAACTGGCGATTGAATATGACTTTGTATTGGCATCCGACGAATGCTATTCGGAAATCTACCGGGATGAAGAGACGCCACCTCCAGGTTTGCTCGAAGCGGCTTCAGCTATGGGACACTCAGATTTCCGTCAATGCATCACCTTCAATAGCTTGTCAAAGCGTTCAAATTTACCTGGCCTGCGCTCGGGCTACGTGGCGGGCGACGCCAGGATCATTCAGCAGTTTCTGCTTTATCGGACCTACCACGGTTCTGCCATGTCTGTGCACAATCAGCTGCTGAGCGTTGACGCCTGGCAAGACGAAGCCCATGTTGTGCAAAACAGAATACTGTATCGGGAGAAGTATGATGCGGTTGGTGAAATACTCGGCGATGTTTGGCCAATGACCACACCCGCTGCCAGCTTTTATCTGTTTCCTCGTACCCCCGACGTTAATGACACTCAATTTACGATTCAATTGCTCCAGGCTACTAATATCAAAGTCTTGCCCGGCAGCTATTTATCCAGAGAAATAGATGGCCAAAACCCCGGGGCCTACCGGGTGCGTATGGCACTGGTTGCAACCGTGGCTGAATGCGTCGAAGCCGCTGAACGCATTCGTCACTTCCTACAGCGAGGCGGGCTGTAATCACCCGCTAAAGTAGTCATAATAGGCGGCTTTTCCAACTCAGGTTCTCGTCCTCAGCATGAGCTATTCCGATTTTTATTGTATCGCCTTTGGTATTGGCACCCGCAACAGCAAGGGTGAGTGGCTAGAAGTTTTTTATCCAGTGCCCATTTTTAATCCGTCTGAACAGGATGTGAAGCGCTACGCTGAAATCCTTGAATACAAAGGTGGTAACGCCGTCATCAATCTAAATGAAGACAAGATTGGCAGACTCGCACCGCTGATCAGCGACAGTCGTCAGCAGGCTATTCTCGGCATGATGCGCGGTACTAATCGGCCCCGGGTCGCCTGTTTTCTCGAAACCGATAGCCCAATCAATTCTACGCCCGAGGCCTATTTAAAGTTACATTTGTTGTCCCAGCGACATGCAAAACCCAACGCAATTAATCTTGAGGGTATCTTCCCCCAGCTACCCAATGTGGCCTGGACCAATGAGGGTGCAATTGACCTGTCCGAACTAACCGATGCCCAACTACAGGCCCGGGCTGAAGGCAGGCTGTTAGAGGTGTCCAGCGTCGACAAGTTTCCTAAGATGACCAACTATGTTGTACCCCACGGTGTTCGAATTGCTCACTCTGCCCGGGTCAGACTCGGCGCTTATCTTGGTGAGGGCACAACCGTCATGCACGAGGGATTTGTTAACTTTAATGCCGGCACTTTAGGTACAGCAATGGTCGAAGGCAGACTTTCCCAGGGTGTCACCATGGGAAATGGTAGTGACCTGGGCGGCGGCGCGAGTACGATGGGAACATTATCCGGTGGTGGCGATATTGTGGTCTCAATCGGAGAAGATTGCTTAATAGGTGCTAATGCCGGTTGCGGTATACCTTTAGGCGATCGCTGTATCGTCGAAGCCGGGTTATATATCACCGGCGGAACCGTCGTACAGATTCTCGACGAAAACAGAAACTTTGTGAAGGTGGTTAAGGCCCGGGAACTCGCAGGCCACAGTGACATGCTGTTCATCCGCAACTCACAATCCGGCGCCGTTGAATGCCGCACGAATACCAAGGCCATTCAACTAAACGAGGCCCTGCACTCACACAACTAGTGATGAGTGCAAATCAACCACAACCCAATACTGCAATCTAATGAATCAACCTGTTGACGCCCAGTTAGACGAACGGCTAGATGCCGAACTACTCGACCTCACCCGCAAGCTGATTACTGCACAATCGGTTTCTCCGATTGACGCCGGCTGCCAACAGCTAATGGGCGACTACCTCGAAACACTAGGCTTTGAGGTCGAGCCGATTAATTTTGGTGAGGTGAGTAATCTCTGGGCTACCCATGGCAATGGTCCGCCCTACTTCGTGTTTGCTGGACATACAGACGTGGTACCCGCCGGTCCAGAAAAGGATTGGGACTCTTCGCCCTTCACCCCAACGGAACGGGATGGCCAACTGTTTGGTAGAGGGGCTGCAGATATGAAAGGTTCCCTTGCTGCCATGCTCACTGCGATCAAATATTTTTTTGCCCACGAAGGAAAAAACCACAGGGGCACCATTGCCTTACTTATCACGTCGGACGAGGAAGCTGATGCATTTGATGGCACTAAACGGGTCATGGAGACCCTCGGTGAACGGGGTATTTACCTGGACTGGTGCCTTGTGGGTGAGCCCTCGAGCGGGCAACAGCTAGGTGACATGGTGCGCAACGGTAGGCGTGGATCACTGCATGGCAATCTTACTGTCCACGGTCTACAGGGTCACGTCGCGTACCCCGACAAGGCATCAAACCCGATCCATGCATTTGGCCCGGCATTGACGGATCTGACAAGGGAAGTATGGGACCAGGGAAATGACTACTTTCCACCGACCTCTATGCAGGTGTCCAATATTCATGGTGGTACCGGTGTCACCAACGTGATTCCCGGCGAGCTCGAAGTGGTATTCAATTTTCGCTACAGCACAGAAAGCACCCAGGCATCTTTAGCAGAGCGAACCGAAGCAATACTCGACCAGCATGGTCTGGACTACACCCTGAACTGGCAGCTGTCCGGTGAACCGTTTTTGACCGAAGGCGGCGAACTCATCCCTGCAGTTCAACGAGCTATCCTCGCAGAAACCGGACTGACCACAGAATTGTCTACGGCTGGGGGTACCTCGGACGGCCGATTTATTGCACCGACGGGAACTCAAGTGATTGAACTGGGTCCTATCAACGCCACAATTCACAAGGTCAATGAGTCGGTGAACATCGAAGATCTCTATAAATTAAGACGCATATATCAGGGGGTGATGCATGACCTCACGATTTCCTGATCTCGAAGTTTATCTAAAACGAGTCCCCACCGAGGATATTGTCACCTGGCTTGAGAGCCTCTTTGAGAGTGTTCGCGTACTTTCCACCGATCCCTCAACGAAGTGCCTGATTAACGAAACCATGCCCTGCACAATCAGCGAAAACGTCGCAAAAGGCGGTTATACCTCACTATGGTTCAAATCGAACCAAACACCCTGGGCGACGGACCATGATTGCGCCCAGGCAGCTTTTGATCACTTCCAGTGCGAAACCAGATGTAGCACCGGCGGCTGGGAAGGCGAGGACGATGGCGGTTGGTTGCGCATCACTGTTGATGGCACACAAACCGTCAATTGGCATAGCACATGATTAGCCCTACCCGTGAGAGGGTATAGCCTATGAAAAAGGTCCTCCTATTTGGGTTTATTGCCCTTCTGACTTTTTGTAGCTTTGTGCTTATATTTGCTCCAGCTTCTTTGATCTGGCGAATTGCTGAACAGGAAGTGATTCAAAATGTACCCGAACTGCATGTCCTTCGGGTTGGCGGAACGGTTTGGACCGGCGAGGCGGAACTCGCTTACCGGCAGTTTCCCACTAGCCGATTGAACTGGACAATTGCACCACTACCTTTGCTAACAGCCAGAATTGACACCAGCCTTGTCCTGGAGGGCGAAGGTCACCAATTTACCGCAAACGGTACAGTCGCTGATCAATTTGCGCAGATCCTGTCCCTCAACGGGTTTGTTGATGCGAGCTACATCAACCGCGTGAGCCAACCCCAGGGTTTGACCTTTTCTGGCAGAGTCGACATCCAGGAGCTGGAGCTATCCAGTGACCTCCGTTGGGTTCAAGAAGCCAAGGGGCGAGTTTTCTGGCCCGGGGGAAAAATTGTCTCCCGCACCAGAGCGGCCGGTACGCGAGTATTCGATTTACCTGCCTTAACCGGCGACATTAGTATGGAAGGTCCTGTCATATATCTAAATCTGCACCACGACAATGAAACCGTCGTGGATATTCGCCTGAAACCCGATGGTTGGGTTCGGGTTGAAGTTAAAGCGAGATTATTTGATCTGACCAACCTCCCCTGGCCATCTGGTTCGAGTCCAAGCGACACTGTGCTAGAGTTCGAAGAGAAACTGCTCCGGAGCAATTGATAACAATGGATCCCCTCGCCACCTTTGTCACTCAATACAGCAAACTGCTGACGACTGCCGCAAGCGTCGCTCTCGTGATTCTTATGGCCATTTCACTCGCTAACGGCGTTCTATTTTTTATCGAGCATCTAAACCAGAGTGAAGTTACGGTCGGAGGTCATCCAGCGCAACAAACCCAGGCAAAGAACATCGACACGACCCAAATCCGCGACCTGTTTGGAAAGTATCAGGAAACCGACGCACCACAAACCGTTGATGCCCCACAAACCACGCTAAATCTGGAACTTCAGGGCATCTTTACCGCTGAAACCGCCGCCGATTCAACGGCCATTGTTGCCCAGCGCGGTCAATCGGGAGAACTCTACCGAATCGGTGATCGATTACCGGGTAACGCCACGTTGGAAGCGGTATTTGAGGATCATATTTTGATCAAACGCGGCGCTAGAACTGAAAAACTACCCTTTCTCGACAGCGCAATTAGCCAGGGCTTTCGCCAAACATCAAACGCACCCCTTGGTAATAATGTCGTTTTACAGCCGTCGGTAGCAATCGATGCATCTGGAACAACCCGCCTTGAGCAGGTCCGAGAACGAATTGCCCGAAGATCCCAGGAAATTGCGCAACAAAGGGGCAGCGAAAGCCAGCCAACAACGGACCTGAGATCAGCCATTGGAGACTTCCAGAGGCGTCTAGACGAAAGCCCTGAGGAACTTATGGATGAGCTGGGTGTAGAGCCGGTGCAGACAGATGAGGGCAGCGGCTATCGGATTGGGGGTGAAATTTCCCAGACGATGCTAAAGCAGGCGGGTCTACAGCAGGGAGACATTGTCCTGTCCGTAAATGGCCAGTCGGCAACCAGTGTCGCTAACGATAGAAACCTCATGCAGCAGGTCATGGAGAGCGAACGAGCCAGAGTTGAGGTGCAACGAGGTGAGCGCCGATTTTATGTCACCGTGCCAATTCCTCAGTAACCTGAATCAGTCGTGAACAGCAACACAATTGACGCGTTTAGTTCTCCTCAAAATTCAAGTAACATGCCGTTTTCACTGCGTTCTTAAGTACACTATGCGTCAAATTATCCGCTTGCTAGTGATCAGTTGCCTATTTGTTGCGCCATTCGCAACCAGTCAGGATAACTGGAAGATTAACCTCAAAAATGCTGATATCCGGGAGTTCACCACCCAGGTATCTGCCATTACCGGCAAGAGTTTTATTGTCGACCCCCGGGTTAAGGGCAATGTCACCGTTATTTCGAACACATCGATGGACAGTGCCGCCATTTATGAACTGTTCCTTGCGGTACTTCGAGTCCATGGCTACGCAGCGGTCGAGTCTGGCAATGTTGTTAAGATTGTCCAGCAGGTACTCGCCAAACAAAGTGGCAACTCCCTCGATTTTGTTGAGGGCGCAGACAGTGAGGAGCTGGTCACTCGGGTTATCCCAGCCAAGAACACTCCCTCAGTAGAACTGGTCAAAATTCTTCGACCACTGATTCCCCAATACGGTCACATCGCCGGCCTTGACCAACCTAACGCCATCATCATTAGTGACCATGCATCCAACATAAACCGTCTAGTGGAAATCGTTGAGCGAATTGACGTGGTAGAAGAAACCACAACCCGGATCGTAGAACTTAAAGAAGCCTGGGTAGAGGATATGGTATCTCTACTGGAACAACTTGCCCCGGACTTGATCGGCAAGGGCGCCAAAGGCCCTAACAAGATCACTATCGTCGCCAGTGAGCGAACCAATAGCCTGGTGATTAAAGGTGAGCCAGCAACCCTAGAAAAAGTGGTTCAACTCATCAAAGAGCTTGATACACCGGCAAATCGAGCCGGTACCATTCAGGTTGTACGCCTTGCCCATTCAGACGCAACCGACCTGGCTGAGATTTTGAAGAACCTCGTTTCGGAAACTGAATCCGAAAATAAGACCGGCCAGAATGTTAAGACCAGCATCCAGGCGGACGCTGCGTTAAACGCCCTGGTGATCCGCGCTGACCCCACCTCAATGGCGGAACTCAAAAACATTATTACCAAGTTGGATGTTCGCCGATTGCAGGTGTTGATTGAGGCGGCAATTGTTGAGGTCAGTGATACTTTTGAACGACAGCTCGGTACCGAGCTTGCGATTGCTGATACCGGGTCTTCTAACATTCCTATCGCAACAACGGCGCCGAGTGGCGTTCTATCTAGCATCATTACCGCACTTGCGACCGATAGTGTTACAGGTCTAGATCTTGGATCAACTCCTGTGATTGCCGGCGGTAGAACGGATGCCAACGGAATTAACTTCGCTTTTGTGGTTAAGGCTCTGGCCAGTAACGACAATGCCAATCTGTTATCAACCCCTAGCATCACCACCATGGACAACGAAGAAGCAAAAATTGTGGTGGGTCAAAGTGTTCCCTTTAGAACCGGCTCCACAACAACGGGATCCAACGGCACAACAAATCCTTTTACTACAATTCAAAGAGAAGATGTTGGTTTGACCTTGCAGGTTACGCCCCACGTCCATGACGGCAGCTTGATCCGACTCGAAATTCAACAGGAAGTCTCAGAGGTCGATACTCGCACCCTGAGTATTGGCGATAACGGTTCCGCAGACATTATCACCACCAAACGCACCATCGAAACTACCGTACTCGCAGATGACGGTGAGGTTGTTGTGCTCGGTGGGCTGATTCGAGATAAATACAACGATGGCGAAAGTGGTGTGCCGGGCCTAAAGAACATTCCAGTTTTAGGTTACCTATTCAAATCAAAATCTAAAACTGTCGAAAAATCTAACTTGATGGTTTTCCTCCGAGCAACGGTGCTCAAAACCCGCGAAGATGTCGTGGCCCAGACCGAACGAAAGTACTCCGGTATATGGGAAGTTGAAATCTCCGGGCGATCGCCTTCCGAGGCAATCAATGACCTCTTCGATGGCAAGCGGTGAAGTATCAGAAGGTAAAACGGGCGTCCTTGCCGGACTAAGGGCGTTACAATTTAAGTTCACCCGGCGAGTCCTGTCCGCCTGGATTCGCCCCACGGTGTCCGGCTGTAATGCCACACTTCTCGGCCTGAAAGAAGACGATTTGGTTTGCTATGTGATGCCCTATCAGTCGACGGCGGATCTTTTGGTTGTCGACCAGGCCACGCGCAATAACAATCTTCCAACACCAACAGACGCTTTATCCAGCTCTACATCCATTTTGGAAGGCCGCTCATTCTTCTTTCTGGGGCATCCTGAAGGGTTGATTGGACGCAAGACCCAGAGAGGTCAGTCTGCCCGCATGCTGCGCATCCTTGAGCATCAACGGGCTGGTAGAGGCAATATAAAGATTGTCCCGGTGTCTCTATTTTGGGGGCACCAACCGGACCGGGAGAAGTCGGTTTTCAAGCTTCTGTTATCTGAAAACTGGACGGTTACCAGCCGCTTCAAAAGATTGTTGGCCGCGGTCGTGAATCGAAACCACATCTATGTCCACTTTAGTCAGGCCATTGATCTGGGTGAGTTGATCCTTGACGAGCCAGACACCGAAAAGCAGACCCGTAAACTGTTAAGAATTCTACGCACCCAGTTTACCCATCAAAAACAAGCCATCATTGGCCCGGACCTGTCCCACCGTCGCACCCTCATCAGCGTAATTCTCGAGGCTGACGTTGTGAAGCAGGCGATTGCGGACGAGGTCGTTCGACGCAATGTGCCGACCCATAAGATTGAGAAACAAGCCTTCAACTTTGCCAACGAAATTGCCTCTGATCAATCCTATCGGGTCATCCGATTTTTCCATGTACTACTGACCTGGCTTTGGAACAACCTTTACGACGGCATTGATGTGAATCGCGTTGAGGTTGCCCAGAGTCTTGCCAAGACCCATGAGGTTGTCTACATCCCCTGCCATCGCAGCCACATTGACTACCTTTTACTCTCATATGTGTTGTATCACAGCGGCCTTACGCCGCCCCATATTGCTGCCGGCAAAAACCTTAATCTACCGATTGCAGGCCCACTCCTTCGACGAGCCGGGGCCTTTTTTATGCGACGAAGTTTTCGTGATGACAACCTTTATCGCGCGGTCTTTGATGAATACCTCCATCAGATGTTTGTGCGGGGATACTCCGTTGAGTACTTTATTGAAGGCGGCCGCAGTCGGACGGGAAGAACACTGGTACCTCGAACCGGTATGCTGAGCATGACCCTGAGTAGTTTTCAAAGGGACTCGTCCAAACCCATTGCCTTTTTACCGGTCTACTTCGGCTATGAAAGACTCATGGAAGCGCCGACATATCTTGGTGAGTTAACCGGAAAATCTAAAACCGAAGAATCCATCTTTGACATCTTTGGTATTTTTCGCTCCTTCTCAAAGCCCTTCGGCCGGGTTGCTGTGAACTTCGGAGACCCCGTCATCCTAAATGATTTCCTTGAAACTGAATGGCCCCGGTGGCGAACTGAAGGTCAAGCACAAGCGTTTTCCGATAGCTGTGTGTCTCTCGCCCAGTTACTCGCCGAGCGAATTAATGGCGCAGCTGCTGTCACGCCTACTAACCTGCTGGCGACCGCATTGCTTGCTACCCCCAAACAAACGATCTCGGAAGCACGTTTGATCAGTCAGGTTGGACTATTACAGACTTTGGCAAAATCCGCGGCGCCGTCACCGCATATTACGGTTACCGACGAATCCCCCGCTGATATGATTCGCCATGCCACAACCGTGGCGCAAATTGATCGGCTTGATACCGCCTTCGGCAGCATCTACCAGGCAGACCAAACCACTTCGGTTCTGCTTACCTATTATCAAAATAACACCATCCACGTCTTCGCCCTGGCTGCGTTGTTAGCCCGAATGGTGCGATACAATAAATTAACCCAACGAAAAAAGTTGATCAGCAACTGCGTTGTCCTACAGCCTTATCTCGAGGCTGAGATGATGGTCTCGTGGCCCGATCTGCCTACTGCTGTTGACCACACACTCTCCGTGCTTGAGACCCTTGGGGTTGTCATCCGGGACGGCGAAGTGATCAAGATTCCGTCGCCGACCTCGGATCAATATGCAAACTTGACGGACCTGGCAGAAATCATCGAGCCTACCCTTGAACGGTTTTTTATTGTCACTGCGACCCTAAAACACTATCCAGATGCATCTGCCAAACAGTTGGAAGAGGATGCCTCTGCCATCGCCCAGCAGCTCTCGACGATTTACGGTCTGAGTGCGCCGGAATTTTTTGACAAAAAACTTTTTACGCGATTCATCACCACACTACGCCAGGAACAGTGTCTTGATGAGAAGGTCAGCATCATTGATGAAACCAGGTTCGAGCGGCTTGCTTACATTATTCAGGCCTATCTCGATAGCGACGTCAGTTATAACGTACTGCAAGCTATTCACGGGAATACTCATACACATCAAACCGATTTGCCTTCGCCTCCAGGCTAAAAGTGCACTCAGCCCGGGGCGCCGCCAGTGGCCTTTTAACCACCACACGCTTAGCTCCGGCCTGCTTGGCCACACTTTTAGCTGCAATCACCAGGGACTCTGCATCAAAATCCTCCCCGAGAAAATGCTGCAGATATTGCATGGGACCATTCACCCTTGCTGATTTTTTTCGACTCGGAAACATTGGATCAAGGTAGATCACGTCGGTCGGCTGATGGATGATCTGACTCGCCTGGCCTTTTACCAACGTCATTCGAGAAACAATTGGTGCCAACTCAGGATCTTCTGAGGCGCGTTTAATTGCCTGGGATACCAGTAGGCAGACTACCGGTGACCGCTCGAAGAGTGTCACTAAACACCCAGCGGAGGCCATCAATAAACTGTCCGTGCCGAGACCCGCGGTCCAATCACTGACCTTTAAGCCTGGTTTCGCCCCTACTGCTTTGAGCAATAGTTCTTTTTTTCCACCACGCAATCGACGGTGATTCAGTTTGCCGTTAGCAAAATTAATAATAAGGGGTTTTTGTGATCCCAACCGGTCTTCAAGGGCTAACCCCTGGCTGGTCATCAACAAATGAAATCGGGCCATCGGCTCAGAAAATCAGGCGTAGGTATCAATACCGATCAACTCACCGGGTTCAGCGTCCAGGCTTGCGGTATATTGGTAAAAATTGACGGCCTGAACATTATTCGGCATGTATGGTCTGGGTAACTGGGCACCCTGATCGTAGGACGAACTGGAGGCCGTCCTGGCAACAGCACTTATCGGTTCCACAGGGTTACCGCCGCGCGATTCTTGCTGCGGCCTGAATTTGCCGGCATCCGCGACAATCAGCTGGTGATTAGCCAGTTTCACCCATGCATTCCTTTGCTGTTTGAAGGTTTTGAGTCTACTTCATTATAGCCACTGATTGACAGCCGTCAGCCCGGCTTTGTTGCAACCTGCTCCCTTAGGTATTCCGGCAAAGCAAATTCAGCACTTTGGCGCTTGCCTCTGGCCGCTGCATCCTGGCCCAGATCCAGTAAATCCGTGGCGGTTGGGTAATCTTCAAGGAAAATTTCAGTCACTTCCACCGTAGCCGCCGCTTGCAATTTTTTTTCTAGTTGCCAGCCTCCTCCGACCCCAATCCAGTGAGAATTAGGATCCTGGGTTGGAATTTGTTCAGCCTCAAAAACCCCTTCCTGACCCTGAAGTTGCATGAACCCACCGGATTCCGCGTAGGCGCCAAAATAGACTTCAGTGTGGCGGGCGGTTAACGCAACAATGGCATGGCGATGACCGCCTTCTCTAAAGTGTCTCTGAGCAAGGCAGGCAAGGCTCGAGATGCCAACTACGGGAATATCCAATCCAAAGGCTAATCCTTGCACAACTCCGACGCCAATTCTTAGGCCGGTAAAGGAGCCAGGTCCCTGGCCGAACACCAGCAGATCAAGACTCGACTTATCCGTGTTTGCAGACGCCAACAACGCTTCAATTCTTGGTAGGATTTCTTTGCTGTGGGTCCGGTCTAACACAGTCTCGTCGGCCCAGGTGTTTTCGGTCGTACGCAATCCAAGCACGCAGGCCCGGGTAGACGTATCGATCGCTAAAATATTCAAGTCAGGTTCTCCATAAATTCTATTGCCTGTTGCTGGTGGTTTAGCCATTTCATTTCCGGCAAGCTTCTGCGCAGGGTTTTTCCGTAGGGCTTGGTGTCCATTCTGACATCACCCAGGACAAACAGTCCTCGATCGGTTTCCTGGCGAATTAAACGGCCGAAGCCCTGCTTTAATGTAATTGCGGCTTCCGGAAGTGACAATTCGCGAAAACTGTTGCCGCCATTGATGTCGACCTGCTTCATACGGGCTTGAAATACAGGATCATCGGGACTGGAAAACGGTAGTTTATCTATCACCAATAATTTTAGCTCCGCACCTTTGAGGTCAACACCTTCCCAAAAACTGTGGGTGGCCAATAAAACGCAGCGTGGCAACTCGCGAAATTTTTCAATCAAACGTACTTTTGGCAATGCACCTTGCACCACAAATACCAGGTCATGCTCCTGACTCATCCGCCGAGCCGCGGCGTCCAGGGCCCGGTTACTGGTAAAAAGCAGCATGCTACGACCCAGATGACTTCTGATCAACGGCAGCATCATCGCAATTAATCGCTCCGTGTGTTCTGGGTGCGACGGCGCCGGTAAATCAGCGGGAATAAACCCGCAAACCTGGGACATAAAATCAAAAGGTGATGGGTACAACCCCTCTAGTCCCTCGTCAAACCCGAGGGTCTTCCTGGCATGGCTGAAACTGTCGCCATTGGCCAGGGTAGCTGAAACGAACAACCATGTTTTACCTTTGATTTGCATCAGTGGCGCTAGATGGGTGGCAATATCCAGCGGCATTAAATGCAAAACAAAATTTTTCTCTCGACGCTCAATCCAATGGGCGGCATCTTCTGGCAATGTTTCCTCGGTCAGTAAAGTGAACATATCGCTTAATCGACACGCTCGCGTATAGCATTTTGATAGTCCAGGACTTCGCGGAGCAGCGTAATCCAAGCGACTGATCATCTCGGATAACTTCACGTCGACTTCTTCAATCTCGCCTTCAATGCCTTCTAACAGTGACGGAAAGTTCTTCTCGGAGTTCAATATGGATCGGGTCAGACCACGAATCGCTGCAGAAAAAGCTTCAGCTATCTGAATCAGTTCAGGATCATCATGACCTACCTGCAACTGTTCTGTTATGACGTCTCGACTCAATTCTAGCATCTGTCCGCTACCAAGATGATCCCCGTAAAAGTTTCGCGCGATCTCCGCGACCTGATGGGCCTCGTCTAGAATGATAATGTCCGCGTCGGGCAATAGTTCGCCAACTGCTTCCTCTTTCAACGCTAGATCAGCAAAAAACAAATGGTGATTTACCACAACAATATCGGCATCCCGGGCGTTTTGCCTTGCTCGATAAAGTGGACACTCATCGTACTCCGGGCAATCGTGACCCAAACAGTTGTCAGCTGTACTTGTGACCATCGATTGCACAAGATTTGCCGCACCGGAATCCATGACCTCCGTTAAGTCTCCAGATCGTGTGCTTTCAGACCAGGTATAGACGTAACTCAACTGCTGCTGCATCGTGTTGTTTGTCTCAAGCCCCATTGACTCGATACTCGCCTTTAGCCGGTGAGGACAAAGATAGTTCGCGCGCCCCTTTAGCAACGCTACCGTGCGGCCATAAGCCTCGTTAATTAATGGAATATCCTGATAGAACAACTGATCCTGGAGGGTTTTGGTACCGGTCGAAATCACCGCTTTCTTTCCCGACGAGATGGTTGGCAAAAGATAAGCGTAGGTTTTTCCCGTTCCGGTCCCCGCTTCAACAAGCGCATTACACTCAGTCTCAATTGCCTCACCGACCAGGTTGGCCATATCCTGTTGAACCTGCCTTTGGACGAACCCTGGCATTCGCGATTTTAATGCGGACGTCAGATCAACTTCGACGGTTTGTTTCAAGACCAGGTTACCTACTTCAATTTTGCCTCTATAGTAACAACCTGAAAGCCAAAACGAAGATGCTAATGAAGGAAAGTGTTTCCGCGATAATTCTGGCGGGTGGTCAAGGTGCTCGCATGAATTTTAAAAACAAAGGGCTATTGTCCATGCAGGGCAAATCGCTGATTGAACATGTGATTGAACGGCTAAAGGATCAGGTTGATGACATCATCATTAGCGCTAACAATAATTTGGCGGAGTACCGTGCACTCGGGTTTACCGTGGTGACCGACGAAAGTAAAAGTGTTGGCCCCCTAAGTGGAATGTATGCCGGTGCATTTGTTGCAAAACACCCACTGGTATTAGTGGTGCCCTGTGACATGCCATATTTACCAAAAAACCTGGTCAGCACACTTGGACCACACCTGAACGCCCGGGCAATTTCAATCTTCGCCCATGATCGGGTTCAACCTCTGGTTTCTTTAATCGAAAGGGAAGCTCTCAAGGGGATAAAGCATTATCTAGACGATGGTGGACGATCGGTGATGGGATGGCTGGAAGAAATTAACGCAGGTGTTTTGAACTGGGATACCGCAGAGCAAAAAGCCTTCCAAAATATCAATTCTTTGGCAGAGCTAGTCGCTATAGAGCAAGACGGGTAAGAAACACCTATCAGGAACGAAAAAACGCCCCAACCCCTTGAAAACTATGTAGTTTTAATGGGGCAGAGGCGGTCGATACATCACCGAAAGTCAGGCAAGAAAATGAAAAAGCCCTTATAAATAAGGGCTTTTCACGTGGTTACTTCTTGGCTTTCTTCTTTGCAGCTGGCTTCTTCTTAGCTGCCGGTTTCTTCTTCGCTACAACTTTCTTTGCAGCTTTTTTCTTAGCAGCTGGCTTTTTCTTAGCTGCTGGTTTTTTCTTCGCAGCAGGCTTCTTCTTAGCCGCTACTTTTTTCTTCGCTACCTTCTTTTTAGCAGCTGGCTTTTTCTTAGCAGCTACTTTTTTCTTGGCGGCTTTTTTCTTCGCAGCTGGCTTTTTCTTAGCCGCTACTTTTTTCTTCGCTACCTTCTTCTTGGCAACTTTTTTAGCAGCTACTTTTTTCTTCGCTGCTGGTTTTTTCTTCGCTGCTACCTTTTTCTTGGCAACAACTTTTTTCTTAGCAACTACTTTTTTCTTCGCTGCTGGTTTTTTCTTTGTAGCCGTTTTCTTTTTCGCAACCACGTTTTCACTCCTGTCTTTCGTTTTGAAGTTTGAACCGTTACAACTAAAGCAGCTTACTCTAATTCTCCTCGGCAACTATGTTTGAAGTTTTGAAAGAAGCGTTTGTTATACAAAAACGTAAAACTAAACTCCCTTCTAAACAACCCACACATGAAGAATAAAATGCATACAGTTGCAATTACGAAAGGAGTTTAGAAAAAAAATTTTGAATTTGCGAACTTTTTTTTAAATAAAATCAAAATATTCAGTGTTTTAACGAATATAACTCGACAACTTTTCAAGTTTCGACGCTAACAAACGAAAACTGCGGCGTTAACTTGCCTTCAGTGCATCAGAAATTTTGCTCTTTATTTCTTCAGTTGAACCTACACCTTCGATCGCTTGATACATCACTGAACCGTTAGAGGCGGCAGATAAGTCCTGGTAAAATTTTACTAACGGCTCGGTCTGTTCGCGATAAACCCGCAACCGTTCGATCACTGTACCTTCCTCATCATCTTTTCTCTGGACCAGATCATCACCTGTTTCATCGTCCTTTCCGGCTACTTTTGGAGGGTTATACTGAATATGGTAAATCCTCCCAGAGTCAACGTGTACGCGGCGTCCGCTCAATCGTTGAATGATTTCGTTGTCCGGAACCTGGATTTCAAGAACACAATCAATGTCCACCTTTGCAGCAACCATAGCCTCCGCTTGTGGGATGGTTCGGGGAAAGCCATCAAACAAAAAACCATTTGCACAATCAGGTTCTGCAATTCGATCCTTCACCAATCCGATAATAATTTCATCGGTGACAAGCTCACCCTTATCCATCACTTCCTTGGCACGTAGTCCTAGTTCGGTACCAGCCTTGACCGCTTCACGTAACATGTCGCCGGTGGAAATCTGGGGAATGCCATATTTTTCAACAATGAACTGCGCTTGAGTACCTTTACCAACACCAGGTGCGCCTAACAGGATAATCTTCACGAAAAAATGCCTCTTGCTGCTTAGTTTGAAATTGGAGTTCGCCGTGCGCTAATCACATTGGCGAGTTGTTCGATCTTTTCTAGCGTTCTTACCAGTTCGTTTAAACTCGTCACTTCCATGACCATCGACAATGCTACACGGTTGTTATGTTTGTCAGTCAGAGAATTCATTTCAATGACATTGCTTTGCTGTTCAACAAAGACACCGGTAATTTCATGCAACAAACCAGCGCGATCGTAGGCTTCAACGTTTACCTTAACGGGAAAGACCCGTTTCATTGCGGTATTCCAGTCGAGACGCATCAATCGCCCGTAGCTATCACCCTGTAGCGCCTTAATGCAGCCCTGAGAGTGCACATGAACCAAACTATCGTCATCTATCAGCCCAACAATTGCGTCCCCTGGTAGCGGTTTACAGCAGTCTTCAATGACATAGGCTAAATCGCCGGTTCCAATCAGAACCGAAGACTTTTCTTTTTGAGACTCTTCCCGAAATGGGAAATCTAGCTGTTTTTCCGTACCAAACGTCTCAAGTTGCTTCGAGGACGCATCAATCACATCAAATGCATTAATATCACCGGCACCCAATGCCGAATAGAGATCAACAAGCTTCTTAAACCGCAGCACAGGTAAGAGCATTTTGGGATCGATATTATCAAAACCCAGATATCTCAGTTCGGTCCTGAGTAATTTTTCGCCCTCTACGGTGTTTTTTCGTTTTGTTCGATTACCAAACCAGGATTGAATTTTTGCCCGCGCCCGACTTGTTGTGACATAACCCAGATGTTCGTGTAACCATTCCCGTCTGGGCTCTGCATCCTCACCGGTAATAATTTCAATCTGATCACCGGAGCGAAGTTTTGTATTTAGCGATACAACTCTGCCGTTTACTCTTGCACCACGACACTTATGCCCTACTTCCGTATGCACCCGGTAAGCAAAATCCACCGGGGTCGCGCCGGGCATCATATCGATGACATGTCCATCGGGGGTGTAGAGGTAAATACGATCCAGGCTCGCTTCATCAAGCACTGCTTTAGCAATATCCGACACATCACCAAGTTCTTCCTGCCATTCCAGTATTTGTCTCAGCCAGGAAATTCGATCCTGATAGGCTTTAGGTTCAGATTGTTCTGACTCTGTGCCATCGAAGGATTTGTACTGCCAGTGGGAACAAACACCAAACTCAGCTTCTTCATGCATTTCATGGGTGCGTATCTGAACTTCGAGCACCTGCCCCTCTGGTCCAAATACAGCTGTATGAAGTGAGCGATAACCATTCTCTTTTGGTACCGCAATATAATCATCAAATTCGTGGGGAATATTACGCCAGAGGTTGTGGACCACACCCAGAACCCGATAGCAGTCGCTTTCCTCGGGGACTAAAATTCGAACAGCGCGGACATCATAGACTTCGGAGAAAGAGATTGCCTTGTTTCGCATCTTTCTCCAGATGCTGTAGATATGTTTAGCTCGCCCCTCAAGTTGGGCATCGATATTAATGAGCTTAAGTTTTTGTTTAAGGGTTTCCGTAACGCCTCGGACGTACTCTAAACGCGCAGTTCTTTTTTCATCTAACAAACCCGCAATGCGCTTGTAGGCATCTGGCTCCAGATAACGGAAAGCAATATCTTCTAGCTCCCATTTTAAATGGCCAATACCAAGCCGGTGGGCAAGGGGCGCATAGATATCAAACACCTCTCTGGCAAGCTTTAGTTGTCGTTTACGATTGGCCTTGGCAATGCTTCGTATCGCACAGGTACGTTCGGCCAACTTAAGCAGCGCAACTCTGACGTCGTCAACAAGGGCAACAAGCATCCGTTTGGCTTGTTCAAGCTGATCAGACTGCTTACCGAGAACATTTTTTTTATTAAACTGGATATCGCTAATCGCCGCCATGCGCAGGACACCTTGCACAAGGTTAGCGACGGAGTCGCCAAAATTGTTTCGAACGTGCTTGAGCGTAATCTGGTTTTCGCGAACGGCACGATAAATGATTGCTGCCACAATGCCATCTTCATCAACATGTAGTTCCGTGAGGATATCAGCCATATCGAGGCCAATTTTGAAACTGCTCTGCCCCTCACGCCAAATACTGTTGCTCGCAACAGCTTTCTCTTCAGCCTGTTGAGAAAGATCGCAGGCACTTCTGACCCGCGCCAAATTTAATTGCGGAACACGCTCATTGAGCTGGCACAGCCAAAGCTCAAGATCGATGCTGCCATCAAAATGCAATGGTTGTTCCTGTCTGACTTTAACCATATAAATGTGTAAAAGTTTTAGAGAGAGAAGCTGGCAATGGACTCAACGTGAGTTGTGTGCGGAAACATGTCTATGACACCGGCACCATCGAAACGGTAACCACTTTGTACCAGTATTTTAGCGTCCCGGGCTAGGGTTACCGGGTTGCAGGAGACGTACACTACCCTTTCAACCTTACGACTTGCAAGTTTTTTGCAGAGGGCTTCCGCACCGGTTCGGGGCGGGTCAAGGAGTACTTTGTTGACCTCCTGAAAGCCCCTAATTTCAAGGCTTTCAGCGAACAAATCCGCAGCGATAAAAACACAATTAGTTATGCCATTGCGGTCTGCATTGTGGCGCGCTCGTTCAACACTTGGCTCTGAACTTTCTACGCCAATAACACGTTCAACTTGTCTTGCCATAGCGAGACTAAAGTTTCCAATTCCACAAAAACCATCAAACACAATATCGCTTTTTTTTAGCTCTAGCAGAGCCACAGCACGGGGTATCATTTGTCGATTGATGGAGGGGTTTACCTGCGTAAAATCCAACGGTAGAAACTGATATTGCACATCAAATTCCGGCAACGAGTATGCCAAAAAAGGATTACCATCGTCGGGGTATAATTTTTGAATGCTGTCGGGTTTGCCTGGCTGCAAATAAATATGCAACTGCTTCTGCTTCGCAAACCGTGCCAGAGCAGTCTCATCTTCTACCGTAAGCGGTGCAAGATGACGTAAAACCAACGCTGTAATTTCATCACCCATCGCGACTTCAATTTGTGGAATCTCTCGGGGAATACTCAAACCTTCAATGAGTAAAGCAAGGTCAGACAACATATCGCCGATGGGTGCTTTTAAGACATGGCACGAATCAGTTTCCACAATGTAGGGTTTTAGTTTTTCTCTAAATCCAACCAGTACCTTGTCTTTCTTATCGACATATTTAACGCCCAGGCGTGCCTTGGCCCGATAATGATCAACGTCACCCAATAAAGGCGGGTACCAGACATTGGGCTGGTTATCCGTAAACTCTAACTCAACCTGAGATTGCTTAAACTCGATCTGAGCAGTCGGATCCATATGCTGCAAACTACAACCACCGCAAAGGTCTGCAACGGCACAGGGCGCGGTCACCCGAATTGGTGAGTGTTTAGTAATTTCTATTGGTCGAGCAAAGGTCTTGCGCTGTTTACGGGTGAAAGGCATTACCGTCATTTCTTCACCGGGCAAGCTACCGTAAACCAGCAGCCTGGAATCTGATTCGGCAGCACAGTAGCCGCCGCCCTGAAGCTCAGTAGTGCTTACCGCTATCGGTTCAAAAACTTTTCTTGCCATCGCCGGCGCGTGATCCAAATTGGAAAGCCGCGTAGTTTACGGATTAAACACGCCGGTAGAAAGGTAGCGATCACCTCGATCACAAACAACAGCCACGATTGTGGCATTTTCGACGGTTTGACTGAGCTGTAACGCACCGGCAACACTGCCCCCGGAAGAGACGCCTGCAAAAATACCTTCTTCTGAAGCGAGTTTTCGCATGGTCTCTTCGGCGGTTTTCTGATCCATATCGATAATTCTATGCACCTGGGATTTATTGTAGATTTTGGGCAAATAGGCTTCAGGCCAGCGTCGAATCCCGGGGATCGCCGCACCTTCTATCGGTTGCAATCCAATGATCTCAACCTCTGGTTTCACCTCAGCTAAATATCGTGCAACACCCATGATTGTACCCGTTGTACCCATGGAGCTGACAAAGTGCGTTATCTCACCATTGGTCTGGCGCATTAACTCAGGGCCAGTACCGCGATAGTGAGCAAGGGGGTTATCCGGATTGGCAAATTGATCCAAGACAATTCCTTTTCCTTCGCGTTGCATTTGTTCAGCAAGATCTCTTGCCCCTTCCATGCCCTCCTGCTGGGTGACACTAATCAATTCCGCGCCATAGGCAGTCATGGCAAGTTTCCGCTCGTCACTCATATGGGCAGGCATGATCAATTGCATGCGATAACCTTTAATCGCTGCTGCCATCGCAAGGGCAATACCGGTATTACCACTTGTTGCCTCGATCAACGTGTCGCCGGGTTTGATATCACCCCTGCGTTCGGCTTCGTTGATCATACTCATTGCGGGTCTGTCTTTGACTGATCCCGCAGGATTATTCCCCTCGAGTTTTACCAGAATTGTATTACTGGTTTGGCCGGGCAATCTTTGCAAACGCACAAGGGGCGTCTCACCAATGGTCGATTCAATAGTAGGATATTCCATAAAACAGTCGTTCAGTTAGATCGCATCATGATAGGAGAAGCTAGCGCTTTCATATAATATCTGGATCATCTATTTAAATTCACTTGAGGCATATGTCCGCCTGGATAACGCCGACAGCGCAAAAATGACACCTGCTAAACAGACACCAGCCAAAACAATACCATCAGATAAAGTTTCGTATCGACTATTGGCTGTGGACGATAACGATCTAAATCTTGGCCTTTTTCGCTTGTTTCTTACCCAGCTCGGCCACAACGTCACATCCGTCAACAACCCCTTTGATGCAATCGATCTAGTCAAAGCACAATCCTTTGACCTGGTCTTCACCGACATCCAAATGCCTGGCATGAATGGAATCGAAGCAAGCATTCAGATGCGCCGGGATGGTTTTACAGGTCCGATCATTGCCATTACAGCCCATCTATCAAATCTGGATGAGTTTGAAATTGATGCCGCTGAAGTCAATGACGTGCTTATTAAACCCGTCACAAAACCCGACCTCAACAACATTCTAAACCTCTGGCTCGGCGAAAACCCTGACAACTCTATCGAGTCGGTAGAGCCTTCAGCTTATAAAGAGCCTTCAGCGGATAAAGAGCCATCAGCCAATAGAGCGCCTTCAGCGGATAAAGAGCCTTCAGCTTATAAAGAGCCTTCAGCGGATAGAGAGCCCTCAGCGTCAAACAAAGCGCCCATAGTGCAAAGCAAAACAACAGCAGCCCTACAGAGCCCTCTACCTCAAACGGCCCCACAACAAAGCGCAGAACGCCAATCAAACGACATCTATGACCTCGCCCTGGCGTTAGAACGCGCAAACCATTCCAAAGAACTGGCAACTGAAATGTTGCACTTGCTAGTAGAGAGTCTGGATGAAACTTTAGATTATCTAAGCCGCCACGCAGCTGATCCCATCAAACTTGGGCAAGGTCTGCACAAGTTTGCCGGTGGCATTCGATTTTCTGGTGCAGCTCAAGTGGAAGTAGCACTCGAAAATCTACGGGAGAAAGTGCTCGCAAACGATTTTTCGGAAGCCGATATCAATTCACTCAAAGGAAAGATTCAGGATCTGATTGAGTGGAATGATCAGCACCCCACACCCTTCGACTAGGCCAATTCCGCGACAACAAACGCCAGAGCATGATCCTTTTCATCGGATAAGCTGATGTGCCAACGGATAATCCCCTTGTCATTGGCTAGCTTGCCTGCCCCCTGGAACAAGTGTACCTCTGGTTTCCCAGCTGCATCGTGGCCAACCTGTATCGACTGAAAGGTGACGCCCTGTCGCATTCCCGTACCCAGCGCTTTGGCAACCGCCTCTTTTGCGGCAAAACGCTTCGCTAAAAAAAAGACCGGCGCTTTGGCGTTCTGAAATTCAGACATTTCCCTTTCAGCAAGAATTTTTCGAGCAAATCGATCACCAAACCGTTCGTAGCTCTTGCGAATTCTCGAGACCTGCACAATATCGGTACCAACTCCACTGATCATGATCGCCTCCCGGAATTCAGGTGTTGAAAAAGCTCGCGGCTTTTTAATGGCTTATCACCTAACAATCGTGCAATCGCCACCCGTGCTACCTTTCTCGCGACGGATTCGATTTCAGGCAGAGAAAAATCATTATCGGCTATCGCCAAGAGATATTCGCCTTTGTAACTAGAGTCAGTTTTTGAAGTGAGTTCTCGAAAACCTTCATCTGGCACAAAGCGGTACTGCTTGTCCGGCTTAATAAGGTCACCGCTCGAGGCTTCCGTAGCAAAAGAAATGCCGTAGCCTAGTTCATCTAGCAGCAGAAGCTCAAACCGTCTCAAGTGAGCCTGATAATCGGGGGAACCAACGAGGGTCAACAGCAGAGTCTGATAAGCGGCAAACAAACCCGGCGTCTTTTCAAACTTTCCCAGTAAGCGAATTAGCAATTCATTCACATACATACCTAACAGCAATCGGTCGCCGGTCAAATGGTACATTGCACCGGCATCAATTTTGGAAATGGTTTTGAGCTCCCCACGCCCCACATAGGAAACCAGCAAAGGGGTAAACGGCTGCACGGTACCGGATTTTTTGGCACTCCGAGCTCCTCGCTGTACCGCAGCAACGCGACCTTCCTGCTCCGTTAACAACTCTAGAATTAGACTGGTGTCACGATACTTTCTAGCATGCAGTATGTAGGCTGGGGCTAGATCCGGGATGGTGTTAGCCGACATGGGTTAGCCGGGATTCAAACGTCGTCATAACCTAGACTCTTGAGCGCTCGCTCATCGTCAGACCAATTGGCTTTAACTTTGACCCAGAGATTTAACATGACCTTACGATCCAACAAAACTTCAATATCGTGCCGAGCATCTGTGCCAATGCGCTTAAGCTTTTCGCCTTTCCTGCCAATCAGAATGGCCTTTTGTCCATCCCGCTCGACAAACACCACCGCTTCAATATGAATCGTTTTGCCTGAATCTTTAAAAGATTCAATTTGAATGGTTGCTGCATAGGGAACTTCCTCCCCGAGCTGACGCATAATTTTTTCTCTGATGGTCTCAGCAACTAAAAATCGGGTGCTCCGGTCGGTAATTTGATCATCGGCAAAGAGTGCCGCGCCGGGTGGTAATTTGCTCTCGATCAAGGACTCCAGCCGCTCGACATTTTCACCATTCTCCGCCGAAATTGGCACCAGCTCTGCACCGGGAAACTTTTCCTGCAGCCGCGCAAGATATGGCAGGAGCCGCTCCTTGTCTTTGAGCAGATCAACTTTGTTGATCGCAATAATCAGGTGTTCCTTGTGCCGAAGCACTGTCTGGGCGGCAATTTCATCATCGTCATACCAGTCCGTACGGTCGAGTACAAAAACCACTACATCCACATCGCGTACCACCGTCTTGGCACTCTTATTCATGTAGCGGTTAATCGCCCGCGGCTCTTTGCCGTGAATACCGGGCGTGTCAACGTAGAGAAACTGACATTTAGGTGTGGTCTTAATACCTAATAATTGATGCCGGGTTGTCTGGGGCTTTTTTGACGTAATGCTGACCTTCTGCCCAAGAATGTGATTCAACAATGTAGATTTGCCTACATTCGGCCGTCCAATAATGGCCACATAGCCGCAACGATTTTTATCCATGATTCTTATCCACGACCCTTACTCACGACTCTTACTCACGACCAGGGTCCACACCAATTTGAATGAGTGCAGCTTGTGCTGCATTTTGCTCAGCAATTCGTTTGCTTGAGCCAGCGGCAATTACAGCTTCAGGCAAGAGCCGAAAGCTAAGTTTTACAGTAAAGGTCTGGGCGTGCGCCTCTCCCTCGATCTTTGTGACCTCGTAGTCTGGCAAATCTTCCTGTCGACCTTGCAGGTATTCTTGCAAACGAGACTTGGCATCCTTCAAAACCTGATCCAAAGACAAGGAAGCGAGTCGTCCAACAAACCATTTGAGTAGTACCGAGCGCGTGGCTTCAAATCCAGCTTCACGATATATCGCTGCAACAATAGCCTCTAGTGCATCGGAAAGAATGGAATCACGATTATATCCGCCACTCTTCAGCTCACCAGTACCCATGATCAAGAAGTCACTTAGTGCCATTTCACGGGCAATAGCCGCAAGGGTCTTTTGTTTGACCATGAGTGCTCGAAGACGACTTAGCTGTCCTTCTGTTGCATCGGGAAATTGCAGGTAAAGCGCCTCTGCGATGACAAAGTTCAGGGCACCATCGCCGAGGAACTCCAGACGCTCATTGTTGTGAGAGGCAAAGCTACGGTGAGTTACCGCCTGGATCAGATAATCCGAGTTCTGAAACTGGTAACCGATTTTACGTTCAAGTTTCTCAACTTCTGAGGGTGTCAATCGCGAAGCTCTATTTCCTTTTTAAAGGAAGCTATGGCGTCCAGGTTACCCATAACAGAGACGCGTATTTCGTAATCCATAACCAACTGCGTACCATTTTTTGTCCGATTGATCACCATTCGGTCCTCAAGATCGAAGTCCCGTATATTATTCAGCTTCATCCGATTGGCGACAATCTTAGCGATTTCAGCCTTGTTCTTTGCGGCAATTCCGTCCTCGGTGGCTAACTTATCCAGCAGATTTTCAATGGTGTTGTTATCCATATAGTGAGGAAACAATTTGGTTGCGATCGTCAAAATACCGCCAAAAACCAAAATCAGAATTAGCCATCCAGCAAAACCAACCCCACGCTGGCGGAAAGGAAATGATCGCATAACAAACTCCTTTTATTATTGAGTCGTCCGAGTTGAGGGGCTAATCCAGCAGCGTTAACGCGACTGGTTACTCAATCCAACTGTTACGGGAGAAGTCTGGAATATGGAACCCAGGTTCTTTGTGCAGCCAGATCGCAAATGCCTTGCCCACAATCTTATCTTCGGATACTAACCCCCAATAGCGGCTATCGCTACTCTGATCTCGATTATCACCCATCATGAAATAGTGCCCAGGCGGAATAACCCACTCTTTTGATGAGCTGTCATTGTAGATATCCCGATGAATGAGGTGTGTTGTACCGCCAAGGGTTTCCTCCAGGACCTGATACTGAGGTCTACCGGGTGGCAGCGCTGCCACAAAGTTCTGGGGCTGGGCTTCGCCGTTGACAAAAATCTGCTTGTTTTCATAGCGGATGGTGTCCCCGGGTATGCCAACCACTCGCTTAATAAAATACTCGTCTTCATGGGGCGGGATAAACACCATCACCTCGCCATTTTTTGGCATATCAACATCAACAATTTTCGTGCCGATAACCGGCAATCGAAGCCCGTACGCAAATTTATTTACAACAATAAAATCACCGACCAAAAGGGTCGGTATCATGGAGCCCGAAGGAATCATAAATGGTTCCGCGAGAAAGGAGCGGAGCACCAAAACGATGGCAAGAACGGGGAAAAAGGATATTGAGTATTCAACAACAACCGGCTCTTTTAACACTGCCTCTTTATCGGCATCGGATTTTGCTGACTCAGCAGCTGCCACTCGCTTAGGCCGCAGCACCAGAAAATCGATTAGCCAGACCAGGCCCGAAAACAAAGTGCCTAGAACCAGAATTAGCGGGAAGTTAATACTCATCTATCTACCTTTAGCACCGCAAGAAATGCTTCCTGAGGAATTTCGACGTTACCGACCTGCTTCATTCGCTTTTTACCGGCCTTCTGTTTTGCAAGCAGCTTTTTCTTTCGTGATATATCACCACCGTAGCACTTGGCGGTGACGTTTTTCCTAAGGGCTTTCACGGTTTGACGAGCAATAATCTGACCACCGATCGCCGCCTGAATGGCAACATCAAACATTTGCCGCGGAATCAATTCCTTCATTTTTTTTGTCAGAGAAAAACCTTTAGAACGCGAGTCATCCCGGTGAACAATAATGGCCAACGCATCTACCTTGTCGCCATTGATCAGCACATCAAGTCGAACCAGATCCGATGCTTGAAATCGGTCGAATGCATAGTCCAGGGATGCATAGCCACGGCTCACGGATTTCAACCGGTCAAAGAAGTCTAGCACCACTTCATTCATCGGTAGGTCATAGGCAAGTGACACCTGCCGACCGACAAACTGCATATCTTTCTGCACACCACGACGTTCGATACATAGGGTCATAACGCCACCCAGATGTTCATGGGGCACCAGCATATTGGCTCTAACAATTGGCTCGCGCATTTCTTCAACGGTGAATGGGTCAGGCAATTGCGACGGATTGTCGACCTGCAGAATGTCACCGTTCTTGGTGAGCACCTCATAAATCACCGTGGGTGCAGAGGTAATCAGGTCAAGATCGTATTCCCGCTCGAGCCGCTCCTGGATGATTTCCATATGCAGCATACCAAGGAATCCACAGCGAAAACCGTTACCCAGTGCATCGGAGCTTTCCGGTTCATAAACGAGGGAGGCATCGTTTAAGGTCAACTTTTCCAACGCGTCTCTAAAATCTTCAAAGTCATCTGCGCTGACGGTAAACATACCCGCAAATACCTGGGGATGAACCTTCTCAAAACCTGGCAGTGCTGGCACGTCCGGTGTCGAGGCTAGAGTGATTGTGTCACCAACCGGAGCACCTTTAACGTCCTTAATACCTGCCACAAGGAAACCGACTTCACCGGCAAGCAGTTGGCCTGTTTCTTTTCGGTTAGGCGTAAAAATGCCAATGGAGTCAACCTGATGAACCTTACCGAGGGACTTCAAAATAATGCGATCTTTGTTGCTCAACTTGCCTTCGATCACACGAATAAGGGAAACAACACCAAGATAGTTATCGAACCAGGAGTCAATAATGAGCGCCTGGGTATCGGCCTCGCGACTCCCTTTAGGCGGTGGGATCACACGAATGATTTCTTCCAACAATTCTTTGATGCCATCGCCCCGCTTTGCACTCACTCGCAGCGCAGCCGATGCATCAAGGCCAATAATTTCTTCGATCTGTTGGCAAACAGCTTCGGGATCAGACTGGGGCAAATCGATCTTGTTTAAGACCGGCAACACCTCCAAATTCTGCTCAATTGCCGTGTAGCAGTTCGCAACGGATTGAGCTTCAACGCCCTGGGCTGCATCCACCACCAGCAGCGCGCCTTCACAGGCAGCCAAAGAACGGGAAACCTCGTAGGAAAAGTCCACGTGACCCGGGGTATCAATAATATTGAATTGGTATTTATTCCCGTCATCAGAATCGTAATACAGGGTAACGCTCTGGGCTTTAATTGTAATACCGCGCTCTCGTTCGATGTCCATCGAATCAAGCACCTGGTTCGCCATTTCCCTTTCGGTCAATCCACCACACATCTGAATAAAGCGATCGGCCAGGGTCGATTTACCATGGTCAATATGGGCAATAATGGAAAAATTTCGGATGTACTTAGATTCAAACATTCTGGGAGCAGGAGGCTCTGGCGCAAAGCGCAGCAGTCTAGCGTAAACCCTTGTTCTTAGCCAGAATCACCGCTTTTTCTTCCGCCGATTCAAGACGGCAAACAAGGTCTTTTGATGAATAACTTCAGATCCCGACCGGCGGTGCTCGGAGATAGCCTCAAAACCTGAGTTACCGCAATCTCCACAGCACAGCCAATATGGGGACGTCGACCCGACGCCCTATTCCACAATCTTAATGGCGAGAAACTCCGGCCGACCATTTCTGACTACTCGGACCGGGACCGGTACATTGGCTGGCAAGTCCCGAAGTTTTGCTACAAATGCATTTGAGTCACGGATCTTGTCACCATCAATATTGGTGACCACGTCACCGCGACGCATACCCGCTTCTTGAGCAGGCCCTGGTGCCACACGGCTGACGACAACACCCTGATCTATGGAGAGTTGGTCTCGCAGTTGAGAAGGCACATCTTCAACATTAATGCCCCAACGATTTTCTAACGGAGTGCCATTCACTCGGCCGATGCGCTCTTCACGGTCCGGCAACAAGCCAATCATCACCGCGAGGGTTTGAGGTTTTCCGTTTCGAACAATTTCGACATCAACCGTTGATTCCGCTTTGGTTCGGCCGACGATATGAGGTAAATCTGAGGATAGGTCTATATCTTTGCCGTTAAACTTAAGAATGATGTCACCTTCTTTAAGCCCGCCTTTTTCTGCTGGGCTATCGGCCAATACCTGGGTAATTAACGCACCGGTAGCTCTGTCCAGACCAAAGGATTCTGCCAGATCACGGTCAACCCGCTGAATCAAAACACCCAACCAGCCCCGCGACACAGAACCTTTTTCTTTGAGTTGTTCTACTACTTCCATCGCAACATCAATTGGGATCGCAAAGGACAAACCCATAAAACCGCCGGAACGGGTAAATATTTGAGAGTTAATCCCGACTACTTTACCGTCCAAATCAAACAGTGGGCCACCAGAGTTGCCAGGATTAATCGCCACATCTGTCTGAATAAAGGGTACATAGTTACCATTTTCATCGGGCAGACTACGTCCCTTGGCACTGACGATGCCAGCGGTAACAGACAGTTCAAAACCAAATGGCGAGCCGATTGCAACAACCCACTCGCCCACCTTCAACTTTTCTGAACTACCCAGGCGAACCGTCGGCAGATCAGTCGCGTCAATTTTTAACAGGGCAAGATCCGAAGCAGGGTCCGATCCAATCAACTTTGCCTCCCGTTCTCGTCGATCGCTGAGCGCCACAATAATCTCGTCAGCATCTTCGACGACATGATTATTGGTCAGGATGTATCCATCTGAGGAAATAATAAACCCCGAACCAGCGGCCGGTCTGGGCTGACTACGATCAGGGGAATTTTCAAAGAAGCGGCGGAAAAACTCCGGTACATCCTCTCGGTTATAACCCTCAAATTGTCTGTTAGGCGTCTGTTGTCTTGTCGCTGTAATGTTAACAACCGCAGGAGAAGCCTTCTCAACGAGTTCTGTAAATTCCGGAAAGGATGCGGCGCTTAAGGACGCCGACACAAACAATAAACTAGCAAAAATTACGATGGTAGAACGAACTGATCTCAACATGAAAACCTCAAAATTTAGCTTCTTTGCGCCCCGCTCGACTCTTCAATTATAAGAGCATCTGGACTTAGGCGCTGACATAACGCCATACCTAATGTAAAACCACTAAAAACCAAAATGATTCCGTACCAATCGCCTGAGTGAAGCCAATCTGCGATGAACGCCATAACGATGGCCATCAATATCGGCAGCATCAGAGAATTGAACAAAGCATAGGACTGATCAAATGAACTCAAGTTCAATTGCACATCCTGTTTATACTTACCTGTGACTGTAATTTGTTTAGATTTGCTGGACGCGCAACCCTGGCAACTATCGCAGCCTGCGTCGAATTCGATCAGCGTAGTTTGATTGTCCCAGGCGATTGCCCGACCAACTTTATGACTCATGGGAGGCGTTGAATATGCGCTTTAATAGATGACAGGTTCAACGGATTCTGCAACGCGTTTAGCCGTATCAAGCGGAACCTCACCTACCACGGTAATTTGTTCGGACGATCCCTTTATGGGGCGACTCAGGACCACTGTACCGCCGACGATGGTTTGCACATCTCCGAGGGAGTTACCGCGTTTTTCAACAAAGACCGATAAGGTTGCAACGCCATCGGTAAATACCATGCCGCCACCATCCGGCGCACTGACCTGACGAAAACCTCTCGGCATCCAATTGACTCGCCAGCTTGGAGGCTGTTGGGCAGCAGCCTGGGCAACAACATTTTGTGGCGTCAGCAACTCATGCTCAAAAACATTTTCACCACTAATAGACGCCGTCAACAATTCAGGGGCGATATCGTCACCAATATTCACGTCTGTGAACTGAAAAAGTTCGAGCACACGGCCATTATTGACTAGATTCGAACGCAGCAATAAGCCCGTCTCTTCGTCCAACCAAAGACGATAACCGTATCGATCGCTATTTTTAGGGGAAATGCTGATTCGAATCGCCCGACGATTAGCAATTCTGCCGGTGCCGTGTAAGCCTATGTCATAGTTCGAATGATTCTCGACTAAATTTCGATTAAAACTGTGGGTAAAGGGCCCGCGGGGTAAGGCATGGGGCACCACTGAATTATCGTCTGGATGCAAACACACAGCATGATCGTTATGACGAATAATTTCCCGCTCAGCACCAGATAAATTAGTCATCCGCTCTACTACTTCATCATCTTTAAACTGATGGGCCACCTGTATGGTGTCGAACCGGGCGCCACGCATATAGATGAACGTTCCAGAATAAGTTTCTTCACGCAGGGCATCGCCCATTTTTTCGAGCCATGCAACCGCCTGGGTCTGCTCATCGTCGGCAAAAACCGAAAGTGGCATCAGTAGCAGCGTAAACGCTAGTCTCTTAAACATCACCGAAAACCTCTGGTCCTACTGACCAGCCTTAGGCTGGTAATTGACAGTACGGGCGTTGCTATTCAATCGGCTCATACGATCGTGGCGCATCAGGTATTCACGGAGTTGTTGCTGTTTCACTTCGTCCAATTCTCGAAGTTCCAATTCATCCTCACTAAAGGCTGTGTCTCTGGAGGGCTGAAAAGCCTCATCAGCGATTGAGGTCGAAACGGTTTGGGCATCAATGACTGTGGGGGATTTAGTCGTCACCAGATCCGGCGCAACTGAATCGCTCGGCTGGTTCATATTTACACCTACCAGCACCGCGACAACCAAAGAGGCCGCCACCGCAAGCCCGGAAGCTTGACGCTGCCAACCTGGTCGCTGGACCGGTGCAGCCCCGTGGGCTTCTTCTTCGTCGATCGCCGCACTGATTCGCTCGTGCAACGAAATATGCTGAGTTTCAGACAAATGATGATAGCCCTGACTCACTGCACGGATTTGCTGATAGCGCACCCAGGATAATTTTAGATCGCCGTCCTCAGCTTCCTTGCCATCCTGGCTAAAGCTTCGAAGTAAACGGTGCACCTCAATTTCACTGGCTTCATCATCCAATAAGGCTGAGATGGATTGTTTCAAATGTTCTGCCACAGATACTATCCCTTTTCTATCCCTGCTATTTTTTTCTCGATCGCTTCTCGTGCTCTGAAGATGCGTGACCTGACGGTGCCAACCGGGCATTCCATCACATCCGCAATCTCCTCATAACTCAGACCTTCAAATTCCCTTAAAGTTACCGCGACTTTTAAATCTTCTGCTAAATCGTCGATAGCTTTATACACTACAGCCTCAAGTTGATCCGTCGCAAGGCTGTTTTCTGGGTTCACCATGTCACTCAGCGAGTCCTGGTAAATCCCATCCGCCAGATCAACGTCAACGTCCGAATCCGGCGGTCTCCTGGATCTCGATACGAGGTGATTCTTCGCTGTATTAATCGCAATCCGATACAACCAGGTGTAAAACGCACTGTCTCCTCGGAACCTTGGTAATGCTCTGTAGGCCTTTATAAATGCCTCTTGAGCCACGTCTTGGACCTCATCTTGGTCCCTCAAATAGCGACCGACAAGGCCTACAATTCGATGCTGATACTTTAAAACCAATAAATCAAAGGCACGCTTATCGCCACGCTGTACGCGCTCAACGAGTTGTTTATCTGTTGATGATTCTTCCGCCACCGGCGCTCCCTTGACCGTCACAGGATATTCCGCCGGTTTCGTTACCTACTAATAGACCACCATTGGTAAAATTAGTTCGCAAACCGGCTCAAAAGCCGCGGGATCATAACATCCTTCCACCGCCTTCGCCGTCGGGTCTGTTGCCTTCGATGGGTTTTCGGTACTCTTGCGCAACTTTTTTGTGGTAAATCGACCTTGAGTGAACGAGTACACGAACACGACGTCCTGATTATTGGCAGTGGTGCGGCGGGAATGACAACAGCCCTGCAACTAGGCTCAGACTTTTCCATTGCGATGATCAGCAAAGATGTCACCAACGAGGGCTCCACCTATTACGCCCAGGGTGGCGTAGCGGCGGTGCTGGATGAATATGACAGTATCGAATCCCATATAGAGGACACGCTCAATGCGGGTGCAGGACTCTGTCACGAGGATGTGGTTCGCTTTACCGTGGAGAGAAGCAGTGCCGTGATTGATTGGTTGGTCTCTCTGGGGGTCGAATTTGATACAGAAACCCAGGCCGATGGTCGAAAAGACTTTCACCTCACCAAGGAAGGCGGTCACAGCCACAGGCGTGTGATCCACGCGGCGGACGCCACGGGTCGTGAAATTGCCATGAAACTACAGGCTCGGCTGTTACAGCACGAGAACGTGTCTATTTTTGAACGCTATGTCGCCGTTGATCTAATTACCCAGGACAAAATTGGCCAACCGGGCAACGCCTGTATTGGCGCGTATGTGTTAAATCTCGTCAGCGGTGAAATAGAACTATTTCGCGCCCGATATGTGATTTTGGCCACCGGCGGTGCCAGTAAAGTCTATTTGTACACGAGCAACCCGGATACCGCCTCGGGAGATGGGATCGCAATGGCCTGGCGCGCGGGATGCCGAGTGGCCAATATGGAATTTAACCAGTTCCATCCGACCTGCCTGTATCATCCAGAGGCCCGCTCCTTTTTGATCAGTGAGGCCCTACGAGGCGAGGGGGCCATTCTGACCCTTCCCGACGGCAGTCGCTTTATGCAGCATTTTGACGAACGTGCGGAGCTAGCGCCGAGGGATATTGTCGCACGGGCAATCGACCACGAAATGAAACGACTAGGTTGCGACTGTGTTTATTTAGATATCAGTCATCAGGACCCTGAGTTTATAAAGAGCCATTTCCCGACCATCTATGAACGATGCCTGGGCTACGGTATCGATATTACCGTCGAACCGATTCCAATTGTGCCGGCCGCCCATTACACCTGCGGCGGGATTGTGACGAATACCCACGGTCAAACGGATATTCCAAATCTTTATTCCGCCGGCGAATCAACCTTTACCGGCCTGCACGGGGCAAACCGTATGGCCAGTAACTCTCTATTGGAATGCATGGTGTTCGCTAAGGCCGCGGCGGAACATATACAGAAAAACCCCGTCGAACGGTCAAATTGGGAGATTCCTTTTTGGGATGATAGCCAGGTCACAGACTCCGATGAGGACGTCATCATTTCCCACAACTGGGACGAATTACGGCACTTTATGTGGGACTACGTGGGGATTGTACGTACCAATAAGCGGCTCCAACGCGCTAGACGGCGGGTGCAATTACTCAGCCAGGAGGTCACCGAGTATTACAGCAATTATAAGGTCAGTAGTGACCTGATTGAATTGCGCAATCTGATCACCGTGGCGGATTTAATTATTCAATCGGCCATTCGCCGCAAAGAGAGCCGCGGCCTGCATTACACGCTGGATTATCCCCTAATGTCTCCTCACGCGACGGACACCATTTTGGTACCACCGAGATACGGATAGCCAGGGGCCAGTGCTTTGGACAGTACTCTGGGAAGAGTGTAGCAAGACAAATGCCCTGAGTTTACGGTGCTCCGTAGCTGTTACGGCATCAAAGAAAATTGCACTCTCAAAGCGGTCTCTGCCATCGGAAAAACCAAGGCTGACTATCCAGGGCAGCACCACCTGTTCGCCTGCCTGGATAACCTTACGCATTCTGCCGTCCGCAAGGGTTAGCCACCAGCTGCCTGACTCAAATTGAAGTCGAATGATGCTATCTGGGCTCCGCCGAAGACTGCGCTTGAGCCAATCACTAACACTCAATAGCACAACCGGGGTGGCGGCAATTTTCATTTCCAACGGCACACCGCTCAGCCAGAGTGCAACGAGGGACGCAACGCCTATTAACACAATGCAGGCCAGCTGAAATTGGGAAACACCTGGGGATAAGTCCAGGGTCACCTGTTACTCGGGCTTTGGTTCTGGTTCTGGTTCAGGCTTGGGCTGGACCCGGGCAAGCATAAACTTTACCAGAGCATCGAGTTCGGGGTCGTCGGATTCAGCTTTTCGGCTAAACCAGAGCAGTAGGTCCGGATCTTCTTGCTCCAATAAACGTTGGAACGCAATCTGTTGGTGCTCAGGTAAATCCCGATATACCTCATCAAAAAAAGGTAGCATCATCAGATCCAGCTCAAGCATGCCGCGACGACTTCGCCACCGCATCCGATTGAGTTTTTCTTCTTCTGTCAGCATAGAAACTTGAGACTTAAGTTAGAAGCCAAAATTATAACTCTTCTAAGACCACAGAATGTAAACTGCGCACTATGAACAATTTAACTTTACTCAAACAATTTGGTTTTTTTGCCGTTACCGGCCGCGACGCCCAAAAGTTTCTCCAGGGGTACACCACCTGTGATTTGGAGGAACTACTGGCAGACCAGGTCAGTGCTGGTGCCATCTGCAACATCAAAGGCCGTATGGTCTGCAATTTCCTGATATGTCGGGAAGACAGCGGCTTTTTAGTTCGAACCCATCGAGATCTGGTTGCGCCGGCTATGGCCTTCCTCAGCAAGTACATTGTGTTCTCAAAGGCAGAACTTGAGGATCGGACTGATGCCACGCACTGCTACGGACTGACAACCGAAGGGGAGAACTTCCCACAGGAAAAAGGTCAAATAGCGACAATCCCAGACGGACAAATACTTAAAGTCAGCGATGCTCCCCGCTATGAGTTCTGGTCCAGGGCAACACTCGAGGCAAATGGTGATGCTCACCGGTGGAAGCAGTCAGAACTCAGCGAAGGTGTGGTTTGGGTCGATGGGACCTCCGCCGAAGAATACATCCCCCAGACATTCAATCTTCACGGCCTGGGCGGCATTAGCTTTAGCAAAGGCTGCTATCTAGGCCAGGAAATTGTGGCAAGAATGCAATATCGGGGCGAACTTAAGAACCGCCTGCATCTTGGCCAATCTGAAAAGACTCTCGCAGCGGGGACAAAAGTTTTAAATCCCGCGGGCCGGCCCGCCGGGGCTATCGTTTCCAGTGATGGAGATCGCTTTGCCGCCGTGCTTCGGGCGGGAGAATCTGCTTACTCTCTCGAAGACGGAACGTCGATAAAGGTCACCGAACTGGCTTGAAGTCTGTTTGCCTTGGACTATACCTAAAGGAGTGATTCTCATCTTATTAGGAACCCCTCCCGGTGCAACAAAACCTAGACGACATCCGCAACGAACTTCTCGACGCTATCAAAAATGACGGCCTTGTCTTACCCACCATGCCCGAGGTTGCACTACGCCTACGCGAGGTTGCAGAGGATGAAAATGCCAATGTGCAGTCAATCGCAAAGGTTATCGGAAATGATGCAGCCTTAACCGCTCGCATCATTCGAATTGCCAACAGCCCTTTAGTACGCGGCGTTCAAACCGTTGAAGACTTACAGATGGCCGTCAGCCGCATGGGAATGGAATACACGGCAAATCTGGCGATAGGCATTGCTATGGAACAACTCTTTCAGGCCACATCCGACGCTGTAGACGAACGGATGCGAAAGACCTGGGCACACTCAACCGATGTAGCTAGCCTAAGCCATGTCCTGTGTCAGCACTTCACAGACCTGAGACCAGATCAAGCAACGCTTGCGGGGTTAATCCACGAAATTGGCAAACTACCAATTCTTGCCTGGGCTGACGAACACGACTGGGATGAAGCCACAATCGATGAAGTCACCGAACAACTCCATCCTGAATTTGGTCGTATGATTCTGGAGGCCTGGGACTTCCCGGAAGAATTGCTTGATGTACCCCTTAGATACACTCAATTTGATCGCCTGGTGGAAGCCGCTGACTACGTTGACGTTGTCATGGTCGCAAATCTACACAGCTATGCGGGGACAGATCATCCCTACAGTTCTCTGGACTGGACCAAAATCCACGCGTTTGAAAACCTGGGCATCGATATTGATGTAGTCATGGAAGACGAATCTGAAATTGAGCAGGAAGTACAAGCCGCTAAGGGTTTACTCACCTAACAATTCTCGTAGCGCCACCAGTATCGCGATGCCTTTTTCACAGGGATCGCCCGATGAAATTTGCCAACAGGTCGACAGAGTCGCATCAATATACGTGACCGCCATCAGGGTTTTAGCGCTCGAGGGCAAGACTGTGGCCGCCACCTCACATCTTCGGCGCAGTAGTCTGAGCCTGTCCTGATGGGTGATGTCACCAGCGACTTCATCCTCCAAAAAATTATGTAAGAATCGACCGGCTTCTAGCACTGCTGGGCCAATCACTCCCTTGGGGTCAATGATTTTCCAACGGTCTCCATCCAGCAGAATGTTTTCATGATGGCAATCGCCATGCAGCATACAATCGGGAAGGCCTCTTAGAGGCTCAAACAATGTTTGCGCCTGTTCGATGTGAGAAAGAAAGTTCGAATCTACCGAGCCGCTATTCCGATACTCCTTAAAGGCCTTTGACAGCCACTCATCGAACCGCGGCAATCCATCTGGGCATATTGGCCGGGGTAGATCCCGGTGTAAGGTTAAGGCTGCCTTAATCGCCGATTCATCACGGATCGATTGCCGCAGCGTCGTGCCTGGATTCAGTCTTTCCAACACAATCCCATAGCCGGCTGGTTCGTTTTCAAGCAAGCGCGCGACCGGTGCCTTTGCGGTGAGATAGGCTTTTAACGCTATGGCTTCAGTGATTTGTTCAGGGTGCGGATGACCCATTTTTAGCACCAGGGACCGACCCGACGTATCTTGAACAAAATAGACCTGATTAGTCGGCCAGCCAACTTTTGCAGCGTCTATCACGGTCAATCCCCATCTCTCAAGATAATCGGCCAGAAGCCCAGGGTAGTTTTGAATCCATTCCTCAGCGGAGTCAGGAAAGATCTTCCGAATCGCCTTAAGGGATGACTCAGTCAACTCCATTGCTATTAGCTATCCTGAAACAACTTTTGAATCGCAGAAAAATCTTTTCGACCATGGCCGGATTTTCTTAAGTTCAAGTAAAGGTTTCTGGCAAGGGAACCCATGGGTGTCGCTGCCCCTTTGTCCATGGCAGCTTCCATTGCAAGCCCCAGGTCTTTAATCATCAGATCGACAAGAAAGCCGCCCTCGTAATCCTTAGACGCTGGCGCATTCTCCATCACGCCGGGATAAGGGTTGTAGACTTCAAGGGCCCAGTTTCCACCTGAACTCTTGCGCATAATCTCTGACAGTACAGACGCGTCAAGCCCATTATCAACACCCAGTTGCAGGGCTTCTGCAGTCCCGGTCATCAGTACCGACAGGAGCATATTGTTGCAAATTTTAGCAACCTGGCCGGCACCAGCTTCTCCAGCATGGAAGATGTTTTTACCCATGTCTTCTAAAATGGGACGCGCTTGTTCTAAACCCTCGTTACTGCCGCCGACAATAAAAGTTAGAGTGCCGTTTACAGCCCCACCAACACCGCCGGAAACCGGTGCGTCAATCATAGTGACACCTTTCGCTTCGGCACCAGCAGAAACCTGACGAGCAGTTTCTGGGGCGATGGTACTGCAGTCAATGACCAGAGTAGAAGCTGATAGGTGATTCAGAATTCCGTTCTCCCCGAGATACAACGTGGCAACGTGAACTGATGCCGGCAGCATGGAGATAAATACATCAACGTCCGTAGCGGCAATGGCTGCCGAGCTGGCGACGGTTGCCCCGGCCTTTTCTGATTGGCTAATCAGCTCCGGGACCAGGTCAAATACTTTGACCGAGTGACCTGCCTTTAAGAGATTGGCTGCCATTGGACCGCCCATATTACCAAGACCTACAAATCCGATTGTTGCCATTTTTTATTCCTCTTTAATCATTGAAAATAGTCCGCATTCGCCAATGAAGTCATAGTGGCTCGCAAACGCCAAACCATGTGTTCTGCCTCAGACCTTTAGAAAAACAAAACTCTATGAATAAGTGTTTCGGGCTGTCAGCGGGAATTCTTTGCTCCGCTGCTTGTGGCCCTCCGCTGCTTGTGGTCCTCCGGGCTACCCGAACCAGGTCGTGAGCCCCTTCGGGTCTCTCGACACGTCATTCGGCACTGCGCTTTTATGCTGCGCAACGAACACCCACTGACTCAGTTACCTCCAAACAGTTCTAATCTAGATCGTTGAGCGGATGTGTATCCCAGGGGGATGTAAAATGCGCATCAATATATTCTTTTGGCACCGCTCCCATCTCCGCATGCTGCCATTTCGGCTCGCCGTCTTTATCAATTAATAATGCTCTGACGCCTTCCGCAAAATCACGGTGACGACTGCATTGGGTGGCGAGTGTCAGCTCCTGGATGAGCATGTCTTTTAGGCCCATGGTTTTAGCGCGGCGGAACTGTTCAACAATAATTTGTGCTGTGGTTGGTGCGCCGTTTGAGAAAGTAGCAGCGGCCTTGGCCAACCAGGGGTTCTCTGCAAATTTGGGTAGCGCATCAACAAAACTTGCTACGGGATTCTCAGCTGACAAGCATTGAGTCATAACGTCTTTGATCAGCGCTTCATGTTCTTCGAGCTGACTGGCGGGAAACTCTCCTGTGTCTTTGTGAACTTCAAGAACCGTCGTGATTCCTGCGCTTGGATCAGCCGCGTCAACCTGCTGTAAAAGTGCCGCCAGGGTTTCTGCTTTGTACTCGTTGAGAAGCAGATGATTCACTAATCCCACCTTTTGTGCGTCCGCGCCGTTAATTTGCGCTCCTGTTAAGGCAAGGAAATTGGCGAAGTATTCCGGCATCTGCACAAAAGACCAGGTAGCACCGGCATCGGGGATTAAACCAATGGTGATTTCCGGCATGGCAATACGGGTTTTTTCAGTACCAATTCGATACTGGCAGGCAGAGGCAATACCGAGCCCGCCCCCCATAACAACGCCGTGACCCCAGACGATGGTGGGTTTGCTATAGGTATGAATCAGGTAATCGAGTCGATATTCGCGTTCGAAGAATGCTTCACAATAGGGGCAAGGACCGCCGGGATGCTCAACCATATCGTGATACAGATTTTGAATATCGCCACCGGCACAAAAAGCTCTATCCCCTGCGCCTTCGAACCAGACAAAAGCGACTTCGGAATCCTGTTCCCATGCCTGTAGCTGATCCGTCAGCAGATCAACCATATTGAGAGTTAAGCTGTTGAGGGTTTTCTCTACATTCAGCGTGGCAATTCCAGCAAAACCTCCTTCAGTCAGAGGTTCCCTGCGAAAAAGTACTTCGCTCATTAGGTGTTCGTCCAAACAGGTTTACGCTTTTCTAAAAATGCATTGACGCCTTCAGCCTGGTCTTTGGTGTCAAACAGATCAACAAAGGCATCTCGTTCCGTCCCGTAGGCATCGGTGATAGCACCGGATCGAGCCGCCATGATCAAGCCTTTACAGGCAGTCACACTGGTAGGACTTTGATTTTCAACTTTTGCGGCCAAGGCAAGTGCAGCACCCAGGCTGGCGCCCTGGGGCACAACTTCTTCCACAAGGCCAATTTGTAGGGCTTTTTCTGCATCAACACGCTCGCCACACAAAATCATTCGCTTTGCCCAGCCCTCGCCAACCGCCCAGGAAAGGTGCTGGGTGCCGAGACCGGAAGGCAATAAGCCGACGGTCGCTTCCGGCAATGCCATGACAGCCTGGGCTTCTGCAATTCGAATATCACAGGCCAGTGCACATTCAAGTCCGCCACCCATCGCATAACCGTTAATGGCCGCAATCGAGACGCCACGAAATTTACTCAGGGCTTCAAAGGCCGCGCCAAACTTATCAGCGAGATCCCGGGCAACGGCCTTGTCTCCCGAGGCAAACATTTTTAAGTCAGCACCGGCGGAGAAAAACTTCTCGCCCTGTCCGGTGATCACAATGCTGTAGCACTCATCATCTTGATTCAATTGCTCAACCATTTCTTTCATGGCTGTCAGGTTATCGCTATCCCAGGTGTTAGCAGATGGATTATTGATGGTGAGCAAGGCCGTATGACCGCGCATTTCTAGTAGAAGTTTATCTGTCACTTTAGGCTGTCCTGTACTTGTTAAACGCTATTAGGAGTTAGAGAAGATTCAAGCAGAGGCCGAATCTTTTGCTGGTTCTGCCAGGTTCTTAAACGCTTCTGCGGCAAGCTCGTAGGAGCGAATTCGCTTGGGATGTTCAAACACCGAAGACACAATCATCAACTCGTCTACCTGGGTTTCTTCAATAAATGACTTCAGTTTGGTCTCAACCGAGCTAGCTGAACCCACCGCAGAACATCGACTAATGTCATGCACCATTTGTTTTTCACCCGAGCTTAAACTCTCTTCGAAGCCTTCCACAGGCGGTGGAAGTTGACCCGGTGTCCCCCTGCGCAAATTAACAAAAGATTGCAGCGAAGAAGATCGTAAGTAGTGTGCTTCCTCGTCGGTATCCGCCGCGCAAATATTGAAGCCCAACATGACATAGGGCTTGCTGAGCTGTTCAGAGGGTTTGAATGTCTCACGATAAATCTTAATTGCATCATCCATTTGCGCGGGCGCAAAATGCGAAGCAAAGGCAAAGGGCAATCCAATCATCGCCGCTAGCTGGGCGCCAAACAAACTGGAACCAAGAATCCAAAGTGGCACATTGGTATCAGCGCCGGGGGTGGCAATAACTCGTTGACCCTCGACGGGTTTCTTTAGGTAATACTGAAGTTCCATGACATCCCGGGGGAAGTCCTGGACATCTCCCGTTAACGTGCGTCGCAACGCCTGCATGGTAATTTGGTCCGTACCCGGCGCTCGCCCAAGGCCCAGATCAATTCGATTGGGATAAAGAGATGCCAGGGTACCAAACTGCTCTGCGATCATCAGCGGCGCATGGTTCGGAAGCATGATGCCACCGGCACCAACTCGAATCGTTGCTGTGCCACCGGCTAAATGCCCAATCACCACAGCAGTAGCTGAGCTCGCGATGCCGCGCATATTGTGATGTTCAGCAACCCAGTATCGATTGTAACCCCAGGCCTCAGCGTGCTGAGCAAGATCAAGTGAATGTTGTAATGCCTCACTAGCGTTACTTCCCATCACAATGGGGGCAAGGTCAAGAACAGAGTGTTTAGTCATAGGAGAATCGTCTACAAAATTGCTTCGGGGTCAGCCATCGAGAGCAGTCGCCTCGATATAATCAGCCGCATAATTTCGTTAGTGCCTTCTAATATCTGATGGACACGGGTATCCCGAATATATCGCTCGAGGGGATACTCCTGCATATAGCCGTACCCACCATGCAGTTGTAGCGCCTCATTACAGACCTTAAAACCAATATCTGTGGCATAACGCTTTGCCATCGCGGAATAGGTTGACGCCTCGGGATGTTGCTGGTCAACCTTAAATGCCGCCAAACGCACCATTTGTCGGGCTGCCACCAATTCCGTCACCATATCCGCCAGTTTAAATTGTAACGCCTGAAACTCACTCAAACTTTGACCGAACTGCTTTCTCTCCAACATATATTGTTGGGCTCGATTGATCGCCGCTTGAGCTGTACCAATAGAGCAAGTCGCAATATTAATTCGACCACCATCCAAACCCTTCATGGCAATTTTGAATCCGTCACCTTCTTTACCCAATCTGTTAGAGACCGGTACTGCAACATTTTCAAAGGTAATTTCCCGGGTAGGCTGACTATGCCATCCCATCTTTTCTAGGTTCTGACCATAGGAGATGCCGGGCGAGTCAGCAGGTATCACCAGGGTAGAGATACCTTTTGCGCCAGCCTCTCCGGTGCGGAGCATGACAACCAGTACGTCGGTCTCACCGGCGCCGGATATAAACATCTTGCTACCATTCACAATGTACTGATCACCTGACAATTTAGCCTGGGTGCGAATTGACGCCGCATCAGATCCGGCACCGGGTTCAGTCAGACAATAACTTGCTAACTGTTCACCGGCGACAAGCCCGGGGCAGAATTTGGAAACCGTGGCCTCATCACCATATTCGGCAATGATCCACGTTGTCATATTATGAATGGATATAAATGCCGTGGTCGAGGTACAACCCATTGCAAGTTGCTCTAGCACCATACTCGAATCCAGCCGAGGCAAACCAAGACCGCCCACCTCCTCCGGACAATAGAGCCCGCAAAAACCTAATGCACCGGCGTCCTTGATGACGTCCCGGGGAAAAATATTTCCCGCATCCCACTCGGCGGCGTTCGGCGCCAGTGCCTTATCGGAAAACGATCGGGCCGCATCCCGATAGGCCACTTGATCTTCTGTAAGGTCAAAATCCATCTCGTTACTTCAGGCTAATGGTCATATTGGCGGTGGCGACAGCGTCACTACTAAACCAACGGGCTGTAATGGTTTTTGTCTCGGTATAAAAACGGATTGCCTGCTTACCATAGGCATGCTGGTCGCCATAGAACGAACCTTTCCAACCAGTAAAGGAAAAGAAGGGTAGTGGCACAGGAATTGGGATATTTATGCCCACCTGGCCCACTTCAATTTCGCTTTGGAATTTTCGGGCCACGCCACCACTAGAAGTAAAAATCGAAACACCATTACCGAATGGGTTGGCGTTAATGGTTTCAATTGCGTCTTCTAACGAATCGGCATTCATCGCAACCAACACAGGGCCAAAAATTTCATCGGTGTAGATTGTCATGTCGGCGGTGACGTCCTTGAACAGCGTGGGCCCAATCCAGTTACCGTCCGGTAGACCTTCAACAGCACAATCGCTGCCATCCAACAAACACTCAGCACCCTCCTCTTTACCTTTTTGGATGTAGCCAAGGATGCGATCCCGGGCCTGCGCACTAATTTGTGGCCCATAACCCGCACCATTGTCGTCCCAGGCACCGGGTCGAACCTTGGCCATTGCTTCTGCCACATCAGGAATCCAGGCCTGCGCCTCACCCACAAACAGTGCAACGGAAATTGCCATACAGCGCTGACCCGCAGCGCCAATAGAAGCGCCTACCAATGCGTTGATTGCCTGATCTTTAGTTGCATCGGGCATGATCACCATATGATTTTTGGCACCGGCCATACACTGCACTCGCTTCAAGTGATCGGTGCCGAGTCGATAAACATGCTGGCCAACAGGCACAGATCCAACAAAAGAAATCGCTTTAGTATCCTTGTGAGTAATCAAAGCATCCACCTGGTCTTTACCACCGTGAACAAGCTGAACCAGGTCTTTAGGAAAGCCACACTCGTAGAACAACTCAATAAGACGATTGGGTGTCATTGGATCCTGCTCAGAAGGCTTTAGAACAAAGGTATTACCGCAGGCGATGGCCATGGGGAACATCCAAAGCGGAATCATTGCAGGAAAGTTGAACGGGGTAATCCCAACACAAACACCGAGGGGTTGAATTAAACTGTAGGTATCAATTCCCCGGGCGACGTTTTCGGAGGTCTCACCCATCATCATGGCGGGCACATTACAGGCTTGTTCCGCGACTTCTATCCCACGCCAGACATCTCCCTGGGCATCAGCAAAGGTCTTACCGGTTTCCTGGGAGAGGATCTCAGCAATTTCATCCTGCTTCTCCTTTAACAGCATCTGATATTTCATCATCATTCGAGCACGTTCCGGTGCTGGAACCTGACGCCATAACTCGAAGGCGGTCTTTGCTGCGGCAACAGCTCGATCAATTTCCTCCAGCGGGGTAACCGGCGCTTCAATCAGCACTTCCTGGGTGGCTGGATTGGTCACGGCAATCGTTTGGGTTGCGCTGCTCGGGCGAAACGCCCCGTCTACATAGTTATCCAGTACTTTTGCCATGGTGATTCCTTTGCCGTTTAAATGGAGATAATCACATCATAAAAGATGCATTGTTGCAGGTGTACAGGCTACTATGCATCCTAATACTGCATTATTGCAGGCATACTCGTCGTAAAACTTGCAGCCATCAGCTCCATAGCCAGGACCTAATTTGGACCACAGCATACAGAATTGGGACGACTTTCGAATCTTTCTTGCGGTCGCCAGGCACAATAGCCTTGATGCCGCTGCTGTAGGGCTTCATCAGGACGCCACTACCCTGGGTAGGCGAATCCGCCGGCTGGAAAAGGACATCGGTGCCACACTACTGGAGCGCTCTAGAAAAGGGCATCTGTTAACCAGCGTCGGTGAATCCCTCTTTAATCAAGCGGAACAGATAGAACATCTGGTCGCCGAGGCTCAGGAAAAGATTGGCGGCGAAGCCCAACAGGTGACGGGCACCGTTCGCCTCAGCGTAACGGAAGCCTTTGGCAACGTTGTGATTGCGCCTGCCCTCGGCGGCTTCTTTCAGAACCAACCCGGCCTTAATATTGAACTGGTGGCGACAAGCGGGTTTCTGAGCGTATCCAAACGAGAAGCCGATCTAGCGGTTTTGTTAACCCGCCCGACCAGAGGCAGGCTCAAAATTCAAAAACTCAGCGACTATCAGCTGCAGCTTTATGCAACAGCCGAATACCTAGAAAAAAATGGCACGCCAACTTCCACCGATGAAATTCAAGATCACACCCTGATCGGTTACGTCGATGATCTAATCTACTCTCCCAGCCTGCGTTACTATGATGAAATTGGTTCTGGACTCTCTCCGAGTCTCACCAGTTCAAGTTTGCTCGCACAAAAACAATTAGCCTGTAGCGACTGTGGCATTGCCATGCTGCCCCGTTTTGTCGGCGAAGCTGAACATAAGTTGGTCAGTGTCTTGGCCCAGGAAGTGTGTATCACGCGAACCTTTTGGCTAGCGGTCCATGAGGACATTGCTGAGCACGCACGAATCAGGGCTGTGAAAGAGTTCCTCCTGGATCTAGTCGCAACCTGTAACCTGGATCATCGTTAGCCCTATTGGTAAACCCGCTATCCCTTTTGTAAGCTTGTCACCCAGACGTTCATCGGAGTCACGATATGTCCACTCAATATACAAACCCAACCAGCATTGACCTAAATGGCAAGACATACAGGATATACGGTTCAGAACATCTGGAATTCCCAACGGAGAGACTGCCTTACTCGCTAAAAATACTGCTGGAAAATCTACTGCGGCACGGCAAAGAAAATTTTGTGACCGACGATGATATCGAAGCACTGGCAAACTGGGATCCACTGGCGGAGCCCGATAAAGAGATTGCCTTTGTACCTGCCCGGGTATTGCTTCAGGACTTTACCGGGGTGCCTGCAATCGTGGATCTGGCCACTATGCGAGATGCCATGGTGGCCCTCGGTGGAGATCCGAAAAAGATCAACCCCCTCAATCCCGTTGAACTGGTCATCGACCATTCAGTGATGGTTGATCACTTTGGCAACGACACCGCCCTTGAGGACAACACCGCCATCGAAATTCAGCGCAATATTGAGCGTTATCAATTTCTGCGCTGGGGCCAGGAGAGTTTTCAAAACTTTGCCGTTGTACCCCCCGGTACCGGCATTGTGCATCAGGTAAACCTTGAGTATCTGGCCCGGGGCGTCTTCACCAAAGAAGTCGACGGTCAATTAGAAGCCTATCCCGATTCCCTCGTCGGCACGGACTCCCATACCACCATGATTAATGGGCTAGGGGTGTTGGGCTGGGGTGTCGGCGGTATCGAAGCGGAAGCTGCCATGCTTGGGCAACCGATTACTATGTTAATTCCCCAGGTAGTTGGCATGCGTCTGGTTGGAAAACTTGCAGAAGGAGCCACGGCAACAGATCTGGTGCTTACGGTCACGCAAATTCTCCGCGCCCACGGCGTGGTCGGCAAGTTTGTCGAATTCTTCGGCGTTGGTATGCAGAACTTGTCCTTAGCGGACCGCGCCACCATCGCCAATATGGCACCGGAATATGGCGCCACCTGTGGCATCTTCCCCATTGACCAGGAAACCATTAACTATCTTCGGCTCACGGGTCGAGATGAAGAGACCTTGAGTCTCGTTGAAGCCTATTGCAAGGCGACGGATCTGTGGCACAACCCAGACGTCGAAGCGAATTACACCGCCGTGCTCGAACTAGATCTCGGTAGTGTGGTGCCCTCCCTTGCCGGTCCAAAACGCCCCCAGGACCGCATCGCCTTAACCGACGCCAATACCAATTTTGATCAGGTGTTGAAGGACTTTAAAGATTTGAGTTTGATGCCAGCCAGCTCGGATTTTGACAATGAAGGGGGTGCGCCGGTTATCGATGCAGCAACGGGCGCGGTTCAGGTCTCTTATGGGGACCAGACCTTTGAATTGGAACATGGCGCTGTTGTGATCGCGGCCATTACAAGCTGCACTAATACCAGTAACCCGGCGGTGCTAATTGCTGCGGGGTTAATGGCCCGAAAAGCGAGGCAGCTTGGACTGGTGACCAAACCCTGGGTGAAAACCAGCCTTGCACCTGGCTCAAAAGTGGTCACGGATTACCTCAACGAAACTGGATTGATGGAGGACCTGGAAGGTTTAGGCTTTTATCTGGTGGGTTACGGTTGCACCACCTGTATTGGCAACTCCGGCCCACTGCCTGACGAAATCTCCAACGCGATTCGAAATGGCAACTTACTGGTGACCTCAGTGCTATCTGGAAACAGAAACTTCGAGGGGCGAATACACCAGGACGTTCGAGCAAACTATCTTGCTTCACCGCCTCTGGTTGTAGCCTATGCCCTGGCGGGCAATATGAATGTTGACCTGTACAAGGATCCACTAGGCCAGACCTCCGACGGAACAGACATTTTCTTAAAAGACATCTGGCCAGACGGCAAAGAAATTCAGGCGGCTATCACCAAAACTATTAACCCAGAAATGTTCAATCGTCGCTATGCGGATGTCTATACCGGCAACAAAACCTGGAACAACCTACCGGTGAAACAAGCTGACCTCTACGACTGGCCAGACTCAAGCTATATCCGTAAACCGACTTTCTTTGATGGCATGACCCACGAGATCCCCGAGGTAAAACCCATCATTGATGCTCGTTGTCTGGTGAAGGTGGCCGATAGTGTGACAACGGACCATATTTCCCCTGCCGGGGCGATCGCCAAGGAAAGCCCTGCTGGCTACTATCTCGAGGACCGGCAAATTGCGCCCCAGGATTTTAACTCCTACGGATCTCGCCGCGGTAACCACGAGGTCATGATGCGCGGCACCTTTGCCAATGTGCGACTCAGAAACGAACTCGCTCCGGGTACAGAAGGCAGTTGGACTACCCACTTCCCAAGTAACGACGTGACCTCAATCTTCGATGCGGCCATGAGTTATGCAAAGGATTACACGCCGCTGATCGTGATTGCTGGGAAAGAATATGGCACAGGCTCTTCCCGGGACTGGGCTGCAAAAGGTACCGCGCTGCTTGGGGTTCGAACCGTCATCGCCCAGAGCTTTGAGCGTATTCATCGATCCAATCTTGTCGGCATGGGAATTTTGCCTCTGCAATTTAGCGACGGCGATTCTGCGGTCAGTCTAATACTAGACGGTTCAGAACACTATTCGATTCCCGCCGTCACGGTCGGCCAGCGGGAAGTCGGCGTTACCGTAAAACGGGCCAATGGTGAGAGCTTCACATTTAACGCCCGGATCCGAATCGATACGCCAAACGAGTTTGCCTACTACGAAAACGGCGGTATCTTGCACTACGTGCTGCGGCGTTTGGCGGGTTAGATCAACAATACTTCAGGATCAATGGGTAATCGGCAGGATGTCTGGCGTTTACCCGCAATCCCAGGCCTTATTCGTGCTTTTGCAACCATTCGTTAAATTTGGGTGCACGCTTTTCCTTGAAGGCACTCACCCCAGCCGCGGCATCGGCATGATGATCCGAGATTGCCGTTTTTGACGCAATATCTTCACTGGCCTGTTCAAAACTGAGTTCCGCCGCTGCGTACACCGAACGTTTCATCAAACGCATGGCAACCTGGGGACCATTCGCCAGTTCCATGGCAAGTTCAGAGACTCTGGATTCCAACTCCGCCAGGGGCACAACTTCATTCACCAATCCGAGCCCCAGTGCTTCTTCAGCAGTGACAATCTTTTTCCGCATAACAAAGTCCATGGTCCGAGCCACACCCATATGTTGAATCAAAAGGAAGTGTCCGCCTTCGTCTGGTAATAAACCAAACCGAAGTGTCGCGCTACCGAGTTTGGCCGTATCGGCGGCAATCTTAAAATCGCAGGCCAGGGCTAAAGAGAGACCTGTCTGAACTGCCACACCGTTGATGGCCGCAATACAGAGCTTGTCGATTTTTCGTATGGTCAGATTCAGCGCCTGGGATATGTGCCGCAATGCGTCGTAGGTGCCGACGGGGTTATCGTGGCCCGGCGGAATATTGGGCAGTAGCGATTGCTCGCTATCGGGCTTGCTTGAGTATGCTTTGAGATCATCGCCAGCACAGAAGCCACGGCCCTCGCCGATAAACACAATCACCCGCACCCGATTATCCATCTGTGCCTGGGTGAGCATTTCTATCAAGTCGCGCTTTTTTGCGACGTTCATACCATTCAACTTTTCTGGTTCATTAAACCGAAACCAGGCAATGCCTGGTTTCTCCAAAGTCACGTCGAAACCCGTAAATTGTCCCGTTTCCATCTGCTTGCCTCCCCCTACATGAATCAGCATTGTTATGTTCTCAGAGCCGCTTGTCGAGCAGACAGACAACCCAGTTGAGCTGATGAAGACGGTTACCCGGCATCATTCGTCTATATCTTCTACAAACGAGATGCTAAAGCTGAACTGCCTCGAAGTTAACGAACAACATACCCTCGTCCCTCCAGGCAAGCGCTAAAAGCGCGGCGATAACTAGCACCTCTCGCTGCAATTTCCGAGTGATCCTGGGCAATTGATTCTGCTTTCTCCTGCGCCTCTGACTCTGCATCGTTACGGCCACTTTGTTCAATGGTTGCACCTATCATCGTGCCGGCAGCGGCACCAATCAACGCGCCGCCCGTTTTGTTGGAGCCGTGTCGACCTCGATCATTGGAGCCAATCGCAGCACCAGCGATGGCACCAATAACGGTTCCCACCAGGGTGGCACCCTGTTTTTGATTTTTACCAATAGGAACTCTGACAACTTCACCTTCAGGCAATTTATCCTGCATCGGATCGTAACCCGTCTCCTTGCTGGCCCACACATAACATTCGTATCGATCAAGTTTCGTCTGTTCCGTGGTTTGTCCGTTCGCCGGGTATACGTATAGATCTCCAGATGCGGCTAACGCCGGGGTAGCAACAATGAGAATTGGCGCGACTAACATAGTACTCAAGAATTTCGAGATCCTGTTCATTTAACGGTATACCCCCGACCTTCTAAACACGCGGACATTGCGCGCTGGTAATCCGGCGCCAGACTGAGAGATTGATTCGAGGCACTTGGATCGAAGCCGGTCTGATTTCGTGCCCATTGATGACACTCGTATCGATCCTGGTCACGTTCTTCCTCGGTCTGATTATTTCGAGGGTAGACAAAAAGTTCTGCGGCGCTAGCGACTTCCGTACCGTTAGCCAGGGCCTGATCGGCATCTTTAGGTTTCTCGACGACCACATAGTCGCGACGTCGATCATCCCACAGGTAATAGGCAGTATTGACGTGGAAATATCGACGTGTGCCAATACCAAAACTCACATACCCGGCCGGTAGGGAACGGACTCTTGCACCCAGTGGGGCACCTACCACAACATAACCACGGGATTGAGGACTATAGTAGACCCCCTGATGATAGAAATAGGGCTTCTTGCCAACGGTGACACGCAGGTGCCCCCGGGGCAGCTGATCGATGTGATGCCCAGGACGCTTAAACTTGCCTGAGCCACGCTGCTCCGCAAGTGCGCTTGTGCTGATAAAAGAAAGTGCGACCGCCGCTAGACAGGCTAGCAAACTTAAGCGCCGTAGGTAGTGAATCATTGCAAACTACTCCTTGGTACATGATCGACATGATCAGTTCGGATATTGATACGGCACTTGGCACTCAATCCGGCGCGCTTTGCTGAACACCACCTGAACAACCTTTCCCTCAGACAGGTAATTTGCTTCCAAAGGCGTGTCCCTGCCTGGACTCGAGTAGTGAACCCGATCTGATATGGATTGAGGATAAGCTGGGTACATGAGCGCCAAAATTCAGCATCCTGGCAAGCTGAGGCGCACCGGCAGGTTACGTAAAATAGGTATCGCGCTGACGACACTAATTGCATTTCAAGTGGTGAGCGCCTGGTTTTTATATTACTTAGCGAACGAAGAAGTCCGCCAGTGGATTGTTAATTTCCACCTGGCCTCTGGTAGCAGTATTCCGCTACTTATCGTTTTGCACCTCATATTTGGAAAGCGAACTACTGCAGCAACGTAAGCTGATTGCTTCTCTCAACCCTCAGCGCACAGGAGAGAATTGCTCGCTGAACTCTTCAGTGAAATAGCCACCGGTAATCACGGATCTGCCCTTAGTTCCGCGAGCTTAACGTTAACACCCAGCACTACACGATCTTGTTTATCACGAACCTGTAACAACAGCTGGCGTTTTGACCAATCGATATCAATCACGCCGAAGTTAGCATCGTAGAAGGGATCATCAAGCCGATGCTCTCCTGGCTCAATGACAATATCGCTGGTGATATCTGATAGTGGCAAATTCAAGGAAGAGGAGGTCACCTCCCATAATGGATAAGGGACGCCTTCGGTTTGTTTGTAAATAGCTGCCGCATGCCTATCCCCACTAATCAGCACCACGCCGTTTGGTTTAACACGGGTCAGCAGGTCATAAAATCGTTGTCGCTCATCGGGCATCAAGTGCCAGGCTTCCCAGTTGTGTCCGGTGGCAATCATCTGAATTGAGGTCGCGATGATTCGAAGGTCCGCAGGTTTGGACAATTCGGCCTCCAGCCAACGCCACTGAGCTGCGCCCAACATTTCATTGTCACCCATGCCCTGAATGTACCTGCCACTTGCCAGGGCTTGCTCGGGACGAGTCAGTGTTGATCTAAAGTAGCGGGTGTCCAATACAATAAACTGGACTCTGCGCTCGGCTGGGCCAACGGTTCTAGAATAGTAAACACCTTCTCTATTCGCCCTGGGATCATCAGGCTTCACATCCCAGGCGTAATTGTAAAGCTGTTGCGAAAATGCTTTTCGTGGCCAGTCACCACCGCCATCGTTCACGCCGTAATCATGGTCATCCCAGGTCACAAGCAATGGCATGGTTTGTCGAAGTCGTTGAAACGGTTTTGACTGAGCGAACAAACCATACGCATCACGCAGACTTTGCAGCTCGGGGTCATCGCTTTCATCCACGGCATACACATTATCGCCGATCAACATGAACACATCTCCCCTGGTATTAGCGGCCACATCAAAGATCGATTGGTCCAAATCAGGCTTAGAACAAGACCCAAATACCACCCGATCGATCGACTGTTGATCTAGTAGGGGTACCGATGGCATGGGTATGGCGGGCGAAAAACCTTGACCGGAAGCGGCACCGCCTAGCAGCAGGAGAATGAGTAGTGACAAAACTGGTTTCATTGGAATCCCTCGAGCGACAGTATCACCAGCTTAGCAGTATTGAATATGACAAAGATTAAGAGCTATCACCCAAACGAAGAATTAAAGATAAATTTATTCGCCTCAATACACTAAAAATAATGTATTGAGGTTTGTTGCCACCACGTCACTCATGACGCCGCCATCACATCAAGTACAGATACTCTTCCTGCACAATCTTTTCATTGGCCACGGTATAAAGCCCCGCTTCAACCATTTGCATTTTCTCACCGCCGTTCGGGGTCATTTCCATCGTGAACTGAACAATAAACTGATCGTCTCTGTGACCGATAAAAGGCCCAACGGCGACGACACTATGTACCGTGTTGTTATCGAACCACCAGTTGTGTTTACCCCGAATCGCTTCAATCCCTTCGATTTTGGCGGGCATATCCTCACTGTCTCCACCACCCTCGATGCTGATGATATTCTCTGAGTAGAATTTTGTGACAAATGCACTTTCAGCCTCCTGGCCCTCACCCGCCGCTTTTACCAATGCTGTACCGATTTCTAGAACGCCCATCATCTAACTCCGTTATTCGTGAATGTTTGCTGAGTCTATCAGCGGTCTCCTGACAGCGTGTTGTCAGTACAGATTCAGAAACGGTGAATCTATGTCACAATGTTGACTCTGAAAAAACAATAAGGGAAGTCGAATATGGGCAAAACCATCACCAGAATTATCGCCGCCATCCCCGGCTTACCCATGCTGCTGATCGGCATCGGGTTAATATTCCAGCCTGAACAGGCCGTTGGTAGTTTGAATATGCCATTGCTGGATGGGCTCGCCCTCAGCACTCAACTCGGCGACATGACGGCATTTTTCCTCTGTACCGCGGCTTTTATTTTTATGGGCGCCTATCACGCGGCGCCTCGCTGGCTGCTCGCAGGCGCTGCACTGTTATTGGTAACAGCATTTGCTAGAACAATTGCCTGGCAGGTTCATGGGGCAGGGTTTGCGACGGAGGCCATTGCTGTTGAGCTGATTTCAACGGTGTGGCTCGTGATTTGCTCTTTAATTTTAAGCAGATCGGAACCCATTCAAACCTCCTAGAGCCTCAGAGGTCTAGCCAATCTATCGGTTTTTGCCCATGTTCAATAAGGTATTGGTTGCAGGCGCTAAAGTGCTTGCAGCCTAAAAAACCACGATGGGCAGATAGGGGGGATGGATGAGGTGCTTTTAGGATCAAATGCTGGGCAGGATTAATCACCTGGCCCTTCTTCTGGGCATAGCTACCCCAGAGCATAAAAACAATATGTTCCCGCTCATCAGCTAATACCTTGATCACCTGATCGGTAAACTGCTCCCAGCCTTTACGTTGGTGGGACGCTGCTTGATGAGCCTCAACGGTCAACACACTGTTTAACAGCAGCACACCCTGCTTCGCCCAGGGCAATAAATTACCCGTTGTGGGACGCTGGGGAGCCGACAAATCACTTTCGATTTCTTTATAGATGTTTTGTAGCGACGGCGGCGGTTTGACCCCTTCTGGAACTGAAAAGCTCAAGCCGTGGGCCTGACCTGGACCGTGGTAAGGATCCTGACCCAGGATCACAACCTTGACCTGATCCAGGGGCGTGGTATTTAAGGCACTAAAAATATCGCTACCCTTCGGGTAGATTGTCTTGCCCGCCGCCTTCTCCACCTGTAGAAACGCCCGCAGTTCCTGCATATAAGGTGCTGCAAACTCTGAATGAAGAAGACGCAGCCAACTTTCATCCAGTTGAATGTCGGCCATTGGCTTAACCTTTTTTAGGCCGCATGTGGGGGAACAAAATGACATCACGAATCGATGTGCTATCGGTCAGCAACATGACTAAGCGATCAATCCCCATTCCCTCACCCGCTGTTGGCGGTAAGCCATATTCCAGGGCAGTAATGTAATCCGCATCGTAGTGCATAGCCTCATCGTCACCCGCGTCTTTTGCATCGGCTTGATGGCGAAAGCGTTCGGCCTGATCTTCTGCATCATTCAACTCACTAAAGCCGTTGGCAATTTCACTGCCCATACAAAACAGCTCAAATCGGTCAGTCACATCGGGGTTGTCGTCATTACGTCGAGCCAGAGGAGAAACCTCCGTAGGGTGCTGAGTAATAAAAATCGGTTGCTCAATTTTATCCTCAACCGCCGCTTCAAAAATTTCCATGATCACTTTGCCGTGACCCCAACTATCCTGCACCTCAACACCAAATCGTTTCGCAATCGCTTTCGCCGCCGTTGCGTCAGATAGATCGTCTGCTTTGATCTCGGAGTTGAACGATACAATAGATTCCATCATGGTCATTCGCTGAAACGGCTGGCCAAAGTCAACTTCCGTATTTTTGTAAACAAATTTGGTATCCCCAAGAACCGCTTGAGTAATGTGACGCAGGAAATCCTCCGTCAAATTCATCAGATCCTGATAGTCCGCATAGGCCCAATAAAACTCCAGGGTCGTAAATTCTGGGCTATGACTGGTATCCACCCCTTCATTCCGAAAACACCGATTGATTTCAAACACGCGTTCAAAACCGCCAACAACCAGGCGCTTTAGATTCAGCTCCGGCGCAATCCGCAGGTACATATCGGTATCAAGGGCATTGTAAAATGTTGTGAATGGCGCGGCCGTGGCACCACCGGAAATACCCATCATCATGGGTGTTTCCACTTCCATAAAGTCACGGTCGAGAAAGTAACGTCGGATGCCGTCCACAATCTTGCCACGCTTCTTGAACACCTCGCGGCTCTCTTCATTAACAATAAGGTCAACATAGCGCTGGCGATATCTGGCCTCGGTATCGGTTAAACCCGCATGCTTCTCAGGTAGCGGCCGAAGGGACTTTGTTAGCATCTTGACGTCGGTAGCTTTAACCGACAACTCACCCTTATTGGTTTTCATGACCGTACCGGTGATGGCGACAATGTCACCGAGATCCCATTTATTGAAACCTTCATAAGCCTCATCCCCGACATCGTCCTTGCGAATGTATGCCTGAATACGCCCACTCACATCCTGCAAGGTCACAAAACTCGCCTTACCCATGGCACGCCTTAACATTACGCGGCCGGATATACTTGTTTGCACAGCCTCGCTTTCAAGTTCTTCTTTACTCTTTCCGTCATGGGCAGTGGTTAATGCTGCCGCTAGATCCTGACGCCGGAAGTCATTAGGAAAGGCACTACCGGTATCTCGAAGCGCTGCCAATTTAGCGCGACGCAGGGCGATAATTTCGTGTTCTTCTGGCTCGTTTTGAGACTCGTTATGTTCACTATCGGACATGCGCTATAAACCTTGCTTCAAACTGGCTTCGATAAATTGGTCCAGACTGCCGTCTAACACTGCCTGGGTATTCGATGTTTCAATATTGGTTCTTAAATCTTTAATACGGCCGGAGTCCAACACATAGGATCGGATCTGACTGCCCCAGCCAATATCGGATTTATTCTCTTCCACTACCTGGGACTCGGCTTTGCGTTTCTGCTCTTCCATTTCATAGAGCTTGGCCTTCAATTGTTTCATGGCCTGATCGCGATTCTTGTGCTGGGAGCGTTGATTCTGACACTGCACCACAATGCCTGAAGGTTCGTGGGTTAACCGGATCGCAGAGTCAGTTTTATTGACGTGCTGTCCGCCGGCACCACTGGCACGGTAGGTATCCACCCGTACAACATTCATATCAATTTCAATTTCGATATCGTCATCAAGTTCCGGTGAGATAAATATCGAGGCAAATGACGTGTGGCGTCGGCTGCCGGAATCGAATGGAGATTTTCTAACAAGCCGGTGGACACCGGTTTCCGTCCGTAACCAACCATAGGCATATTCGCCCTCAAAGTGGATAGTAGCGCCCTTGATACCCGCCACATCTCCATCGGTAATTTCCACAACTTCAGTTTTAAAGCCTTTCGCCTCACCCCAGCGTAAATACATCCGCATCAGCATTTCTGCCCAGTCCTGGGCCTCTGTGCCGCCTGAGCCGGACTGAATATCCAGATAAGCGCCATTGGGATCCATCTCGCCTGAAAACATTCGACGAAACTCTAATTTCGCCAACTGTTCATCGAGACTCTTAAGCTCTGACTCAACATCGGCCAGCAAACTCTCATCGTTTTCCTCAATAGCCATTTCAATTAAGGTGCTAGCGTCTTCAAGACCACTATCTAGTGAATCAATGGTTGCCACTACCTGTTCCAGGGAGGATCGCTCTCGGCCCAGTTTCTGGGCGGTTTCCGGGTCATCCCAGACTTTGGAGTCGGCGAGTTCTAACTCAACTTCAGTGAGGCGTTCTTTACGGGTGTCATAGTCAAAGATACCCCCTCAGAACGTCTGTGCGCTCCGCGAGATCTTTGATTTTGTTATTGAGGGCGTTCGTTTCCACGAGACCAGCCGATGATAAAAATTGAGCGCGAATTGTAGCGGAAGGGATGGCGCTGGGCTACCGGGATTCTCGCCGGGTTTGGGTGGGTGACCGGTCATTTGTGATATTGAAGATATACGCCCGTCTCGGCCGATCAGAATGATTAGGTGGCGTAAAATGCGGTGTCCCCTCGTGGTGAACCGTGGCACCGCCGGCCTTCAGCGGCATAGGCGTGATACCAGCTTCAGTCACATGTTCTGCCAAATTCTCAATCGCGAGTAAACGAGACTGTTCTGTCGTGGAACCGGACGAAACATAATGCGCCAGGGTTTTGTCACTGGTATTCGGGTGAAAGTGCATACAACCGTTTTTAATATCCGCATCATCGACCGCAACCCAGAACTGCAGGGTTCTTTTACCTATCTTTATACCCGCAGGCGTTACCGGCTCAACGGCGTAGGATGCGTCCTGATGCCAGGGTGTTTCATGGGGGTGGCCCGGGGGTTTGTAGATCAACATCGAGAAGGTCTTGATCGGCCGATCCCAACCGCACATCTCCCGGGCAATTTCAAACCCAGCCTCCAAGGCGGCGTTATCCGCAAAGAACGGCAGAGAAAATTCCGGACCCATGATCTGCCGCGTCAAACCACCCAGCAAACGGTCATCGGACCTTGGGTCCTTTGCGCCATGGGTGAGCAAATAGTCGTAGCTTTTGCGTAGCTGGGCAAGACCCTCGGAATCGATAAATTGCTCGAAGGCGGCAAAGCCATTATCGGAAAATGATGTGATGCCAAACTGCATGTCTTTAACTTCCAAGTTGTGCATTGAAATAATACTAGCGGGTCTTTACTCGCCCCTTAAATATTCCGTCTGAATTTTTTGTAAACCGAGCAACCGCATGCTTAGCGGAAAAAAGCTCACGACACATAAGGTCAACCTTTACCGTACCATCGGGCATGCTGACATTAAACGACTTTTCACTGGCTTATAAGAATACCTTCTATTGGGATTTTCTGGCTATTAGGATTTTCTGGCTATTTGAATTTCACCCAGCCGCACCTGGGAGGCCCCATAAGCTTTTAGTCAGCCTCCCCTACCGCTTGAATGTTGCTTAAACTTGATTGTTGCTTAAAAAAGCACCAATAAGCCTGCAACAGATAAAGGTATTGGGTATCCACCCCGTCTTCCGTTAGTCTAAGGTGATCTAAACGAGGGCATCATCTTGATCATCAGCAATATTGAAATCATTCCAGGCAAACGTATTCATAAGCATCTCGGCATGGTGCAGGGAAACACGGTTCGAGCAAAACACGTCGGCAAAGATCTGCTTGCGGGACTCAAGAATATTGTTGGGGGAGAACTCACGGCGTACACCGAACTATTAAATGAAGCACGAGAGGAAGCCACTGACCGAATGATTCAGCAGGCCGAAGCGATCGGTGCAAATGCCGTCGTGAATGTTAGGTATTCAACTTCCTCCGTCGCCGCCGGAGCAGCGGAGCTATTTGTGTACGGCACCGCGGTCGTTCTGGAGTAAACCCCATGGATCTGATTATATTTTTAAGCCTGGTTGTGGTGGGCTATGTCGCCGGATCTATCGCAGAGAAACGTCATTTTGCGTCCATCCGAAAACGAGAAGCAGAACTCAAAAACGTCCTGACCTTTAGTGCCAGAATGCCGCCACCGAGAGATATGAATCGGGACTCGGTTTTTGTCCAGGGGAACGTCGTCATCTCCGTAGACTATTTCAAACGATTGTCCGCCGGGCTTCGATCGCTGCTTGGGGGAAGAGTCGGTGCCTACGAGAGTCTGGTTGACCGGGCGCGTCGCGAAGCCGTATTGCGCATGAAACAAAGCGCACAGGATCAAGGCGCCACCCATATTTTTAACGTCAAGCTCGAAACCTCTTCAATTGCAAAAGGCAATCGCGGTCAAATTGGCTCCGTTGAAATATTCGCCTACGGCACCGGGTTAATCCCCTAAGAGGCGCCATTGGAATACGAAAATCCCCAGGTCCCCGATGAAGTCAATTTACCCAAGTCCCACCCGCTTGCGGATTTCAGTTGGATGTTGCTTGCTGTGGGTGGCGCAACCGTTGGGGTAATACTGATACTCGCACTTCTGGCTGATTCCCTTGTCGGGTACATCCCATTCAAGTTGGAACAACGGCTAGCCACGACATTCGGACTGCTTGAGGATCATATTCCAGAACATCACGGGGCTGGCACAGGTACCCCGGCAAACGCCGGCGACAATGCGAATCAAGAGATTCAGATATATTTGCAGTCGCTCGCTGACACTCTAATCAAGCAGGACCCCTTACCCGAGGGCATGAGCATCACGGTGCATTACCGTGACGACGGAATCGTCAACGCGTTTACCACCCTGGGTGGCCACATCATCATTCACCGGGGATTGGTCACCAGGCTTGAAAGTGAAAACGCACTCGCGATGGTCATGGCCCACGAGATTGAGCATATCCGAGGGCGGCATCCAATACGCGCAACGGGAAGAGGGCTTATCATTACCCTCGCATTGTTCAGTATCACGGGCTATTCAGATAGTAGCGTCCTCGATAGCCTGGTGAACTACATAGGATTTTTCTCAACGTTATCCTTTAGTCGAGAGCATGAACTACAAGCTGATAAAGCCGCCCTGCAATTGCTACAACATCACTATGGTCATGTGCTGGGTGCGGATCAATTATTTGAAGTGCTCAAGGCTGAAGGCGACTCGGAAGCGTTTAATACGTTCCTCAGCACCCACCCACTCCATGACGTTCGGATTGACGCGATAAAACACTTCAATGGCAGCGATGGCACAAGCAGAGAACTCGTGCCGTTACCCCGCGCACTAGGTACACACTAAAATCATGGCTGAAGCCAATGCGGATATCCTGGTCAGGTATCGGACCAGCGCCGTAGCAAGTTGTGATACACACCGGTTTGCGCAACAATTGCCTCATGGTCGCCAAACTCACGACGTAGACGGTTGATCGCCATATCCAGGTCAAACAATAACGTTCGCTGACCGTCATCCCGCACCAGACTTTGAATCCAAAAAAATGAACAGATTCGGCTACCGGCGGTGATAGGACTCACCCGATGCAAACTGGTTGAGGGATAAAGAATCAGGCTACCGGCCGGTAGTTTCACCCTATGGGCACCAAAGGTGTCGTCGATAAGTAGTTCTCCCCCCTCGTACTCCCCGGGCTCGGAAAGGAACAGGGTGGCGGAAAGGTCGGTTCGAATTTGACCTCCCATGGGTAGTCTACGTATCGCATTATCGACATGACTATCAAATCGGTCTTCATTGTCATAGCGATTAAACAAGGGAGGGAAGACGCTTTGGGGCAATGCCGCGGACATAAAAATAGGCACATTTTGCAATGCCTGCAGCACTTTTTTACCCTGCTCAACGGCCGCCGCTGAGTTTTCTGGTAATTGCCTGTTGTGCTTGGCACCAGCGGACTGGTGCCCTGCCGTCACTTTGCCATCAACCCAGGCGTCCGCCAGCAAGGCCGCCTTCATTTCAGCGGCCTGCTCTTTGGTTAAGACTTCTGGGATTTCTAGTAACATCGGCTTAGAAAAAGAACGATGAACTAAGCATCGCAACCCGACCCATCCCCGGGATAAAGTGTCCACCACCGACAAAGTCGATGTACTCTTCATCCGTCAGATTTTGCACGTTTAAGCGAAAACTGATCCGCTCATTGAAGCGGTAATTCGCTGAAACCTCACCTACCCAATAGGAATCAGCGGTTCGCAGGTTAGAAGTACCGTTGTACCGATCATCAACGAACTGCGCACCTAAGCCCATGTCAAATTTTTCGGTGAAGTTATAAGTACTCCACAAATTAAACGAATTTCGCGGCGAATTACCCAATTCTTGGCCCACCTCTGCTGCATTTAGGCTCTTGGTTATTTCAGTATCAAGGTAGGTGTAACCAGCAAAGATGCCAAGTTTCTCTGTGACTTGACCGGCGACACCCAATTCCACTCCCTGAACCTCTTGCTCACCATCCAAAATCAAAACATCATTCGGATCGTTGGGGTCCTCAGTACGGGCATTGGTCTTCTCCGTACGGAAAATAGCGCCACTTAAAAACACCTTGCCATCTAACACTTGCCACTTGGCACCTAGCTCAATTGTCTCGTTCTCTTCTGGATCGAGGTCAGCGATACCGGGCTGACGAGAACTGGTCGAAATCGACAACGCCTCCGCGGTTGGGTTAAAGGAGGTGCCATAGCCGAAATAAATACTCGCAGATTCAACTGGTTTGTACACCACTCCTGCACGATAACTAAGCATCTTATCGTCGCGTTCTAATAGGGTTCCGCCATCGGGGACAAATTCTAAATCAAATCGGTCCCAACGTAGACCGGCGTTTATCTGCCACTTGTCATTGAGTGCGACGGAGTCGGATATATACAGGGCAAAACTGTTCGAATCGGACTTGCTCGCTGTACCGGTACGTTGATAATTTTCAAGGTAAGCGTCGTTCGGATTCGGGTTATACAGGTCGGTGTTGGGTGAATCAACACCGGTCAGTGCCTGGGTGTAGCGCTTCTCACTTTCAACCGCGATATCCATTCCGACCAGTAGTTTGTGCTCCCAGGTATTGCCGAACTCAATGACAACATCGGTCTGATTAGCAAGAATCTTGTCTTCCTGGTCGCGATATTTTTCGTCGCTGCGGCGGATGTCAGTGCTCGTGTTACTGAAAAAACGCGGCGCTGTAATCATAGAGTCACGATCGGTAATACCGTAACGAGCCGTGTTAGTGAGGGTAATATTATCACTCAGGTTGTGATCGACCTTAAGGGTCACCAGCGAAGTAGAGACCTCTTCAAAATCACGATCGAGCAGACCGTACCAGTTCTCAAAATCAACCGGTGCAGGCTCATCCGCTAGCGCTGCCAGGGGTACATTGTCTGTCGGCACCCACGGAATTCCATAGTCGGGCAGGTTGTCCTGCTCTAAATGAAACAGGCTAACAGTCACTTGAGTGTCCGTATCAATGCCGAACGCCAGGGAGGGAGCAACACCCCATCGAGAATTGTCGACTTCATCTCTGCCGGCAACATCCTGATCGTGATACAAAAGATTCAGACGAAACGCAGCATTGTCCAAGCTATCCAGAGCGTGATTGACATCCAAAGTGGCGCGGGAGGAAGAATCGGAACCTAGCGCTAGATTAGTGTCTAGACTGTCCTCAAGGGTTGGGCTCTTGCTCACCAGGTTGATAGAGCCGCCGGTAGAGCCTCGACCGGAGTAGTCGGAGGAAGGTCCCTTAACAACCTCCACCTGTTCAAGATTGAATGGATCACGGGTATAACCACCAAAGTCACGGACATTATCAACAAAGATATCGGTACGGGCGCTGTAGCCGCGAATGGACAACTGATCACCGGCTGGAGCACCGCCCTCGCCCGCCTGCATGCTGATACCAGAAACATTACGCAGTACGTCTCTTAAGGATGTTGCCGCTCTTTGTTCGATCAAAGACTTCGGAATGATATTCACGGTTTGCGCGGTATCCAACAATGAGCGTGTAAACTTTGAAGAGCTCGCGCTCTCCGTTGGCTGAACGCCGGTGACCTGAACAGTTTCAATGCCGGTATCACTATCGTTTGCCTGCACGGGCATTGCCGCCAGTGTGACAATGCTTGCCGTTACGGCTAGCGCCAGAGGGGTTTTCTTAAATATTGGACGATCCATGATTACTCCTGATGTTGTTGATTTATTCACCGGCCAGCCGTACGGCAAAACCACGTTGTTTATTGAGATATCTTCTAAGCCTGCGCAGGGACATTGATATACCGGTCCAAATCATCAAAACCGCCGCCAGACAGGCAAAACCGGCAATGGTTTGGCCGATAAGCCCAAGCGCTTCTCCGGTGTGTAAATACCGAATCCAGGAGCGCAATTGGCGGCCTTTGGACTGGCTTGTAAACGGCGAGTAAGACGCCAGCTCACCGTTCGCGGTGTTGATACTTAGAACGTGTCGCTTTTGAGGTTCCCCTCCGTTCCCTTGATCAAAACTAAATTCCATTTCTGTCGCATCAAACTTACCCAGGGTCACAGAGACAGTGTTCCAACCACCCGGATGCCGCGCCTCAAATACGTCGATCGCGTGCTGGGTAAGGGTCTCGATCGGCAAACCGCTGCGAGGTTCCTCTGCATTCGATGCGCCCCCTGACTGACCAGGTCTGCGCCCTCGTTGTGGCGCTTCTTCACCGACTAACTGATAAACCAGGTTATTACTCCAGGAATAACCAAAGACGGTTCCTGTGGTAACAATAATAATGAGGGGTATAGCAGCCCATATCCCGTAGACATGGTGCCAATTAAAGTCTCGAGCCGGCACCGTTTTTGCGCCACTGAACCAAACCCGACTGCGGAATCCCATCAGGGAAAACACCTTCGGCAACCACAGATATAAACCGCTCACGATGATAAATAGGAATAACAGGTTACTGGCACCAGTGACCGCCTTACCTAACTCCCGGCTGTCACCGCTTAAGTTAAACCAGCGATGGATGCGTGTGACTACAGAAAAAAATTCGTGCAGGCCAAGATTGCCTGGAGGGATTTCTTCACTGGTATAGGGGTTCACGTAGACGCTGTTGTTTCGACCCTGGCTGAGCACGATTGGCGCATTAAGCGATTCAGAAAGTACAATCGTCGTGGGTCGAAAATCCGTCGTCTGAATGTTGTTGAGAATGCTATCGATAGATAGTCGCGGCTGATCCGCGCTGGCAGGTGCTCGGAAGTAATGATGTTGATCAGCCAGATCCGTGATTTGGCGTTCGTAAGTGAGCACCAAACCGGTAATTGACAGGACCAGGACAACAAAGCCCACCGCAACAGCGGAAATCAAGTGAGTCCAGAATATTGTTTTTCGAATCATGTACAGAGCTAGCCCTATTCGGCTTCTTTTCCCAACGCTTATCTAAATGATAATGATTGGCATTTAGATAAGCAAGCAAAAAAGCTCTATAGGGTATTGTTGAACTCCTGCCGCACCTGAAGGCCCTTCAAGTTGCGAAAGTAGTGTTTGAAAACGGTCTTGGAATACCTTAGCTCGACGCTGATACTTCTGCAGTCCCAGGTCCGGCAACTTGATTTACAACCTCGGCCAACTTACTCAAGGTGAAAGGCTTGTCCAGGGTCGCGTGAACACCCAGTGACGCGGCATTGTCATCGTCAAACCTACCGCTTACCATGATCAGCTTCAGGCTGGGATCTACTTCAGTGATCTGAGTAACAAGATCTGGTCCTGAGATTTCAGGCATATCTTTATCGACAACTAACAAATCAAAATCACGATGGTGCAAAAGATAATTGGAGGCTTCGCGACTAGAGTTAAAGCCCACGACTTCGTGGCCCATATTATTCAACCCGATCTGCATCACATCCAAGACATCCAAGTCATCATCGACCACCAGAACTTTGAGTTGTTGCTCCCGGGGATGATGACGAAACTCCTGTAGCGCCAGGTCTTCAGACAGTTCCTGCATGGGCACCAGAAGCGTGACGGTAGTCCCCTTCCCCAACGTGCTGTCCACAGAGATTGTCCCACCCATTTCACGGATCACACCGTCTACGATTGCGAGCCCCAGGCCCGTACCCCGGGTAGACGTTTTGGTTGTGAAGTAGGGTTCGAAGATTTTTGATCGGTTTTCTGGATCGATACCCCTCCCCGTGTCACTGACCTTAATCTCTGCGAGGTGTCGCTCGCCATCAATAACTTCCCCCAACGAGACATCTAAATCACCTCCTTCAGGCATAGCGTCACGGGCGTTTACACAAAGATTCATGAGAATGGAATGAAACTGTGCAGGATTGGCCCAAATGGTAGGTAAATCCTTGAGACTCGAGCGTAATCGGACATTTTTCGGCAGTGACGGCTCTAATAAATTGAGCGTCTCGTGCACCATCTCCAGCAGGTTAACAACACGTTTCTCGCCAGGCGCTTCCCTGGCATAGGACAGTATCTGGTGCACAAGCGTTGATGCGCGTTCACCAGCGCTGCTGATGACGTTCGCGAACTTATCGGTATCTGAGTTCGTGGATGTTTGCTTTATGAGTTCCGCATAGGCAAGGATCGGAGTCAGAATATTATTAAAATCATGGGCAAGCCCCGCGGCAATAGCCCCAAGGGAGTCACGCTTCTGGGCTTCAATATTTTGCCATTCCTCAAGTCTTCGGTCGGTCACATTTTGCAGTGAGCCCGCGATTCTCGATGGGTGATTCCCTTCTAATATATCAACCGCTTCACCCCGTGCATGTACCCAATGTTCTTCAGTTCCCTCAATGATAATTCGAAATTCAACATCAAAAGAAGCGCCAGACATGACAACATTAGCCGCTTCATCAACCACCAGCGCGCGATCTTCGTCATGCACGAGCTGAAGAAACGCATCTACAGAAAGTGACTCATCTCCGGGGGGAGCATTAAGAATGGCAGCCATCCCGGCAGAGAAGTGAATAGATGCTTCATCAATATGCCACTCCCAATAACTGAGTCGCGCTACTCTGCTTGCAAGATCTAGTTGTACAAGGTTGGTCTCAATATCCCGCGTGCGTGCTTTGATACGAACTTCAAGCTCCTTATTGAGGGCCTCAAGTTCAATCTTACTCTGATATTCTCGAGTAACATCTCGCAATAACACCTGGGTTACCGGTGTTCCATCCCAGTCAATGGTGCTACTGAGAACATCAAGCCTCAGCACACTACCATTAGCTCGCTGAATGCTCTTTTCCATTCGTTGAGGATCATTTGCAACTTCCAACAGGTCGTAGAGCAAATGCTTGTCTAACTGTGCTGTTGAGTCGCAATCAAAAAGCTCTAATGCAGCCTCGTTAGCGAGTACAATTTTTTTACCGCGAAAGACGAGTAAACCCTGCAATGGACTCTGCATAAGGTGTTGATACTTAGATTCTGAATTGTCTTTTGCAATCCGAGCTTTTTTTTCGAGCCAGACATAAACCACAGCAACCAGAACTAGCAGCGTTGAGGGTACGATAGCGCCAATCATTGCTGCACGTGGGCCATAAGTAGTTGGTATACCGCCCTCCAAAGCAGCCAGATAGATTACGTGAGCGACAAAAAGACCGAGAAACAAAAACCCCCACTGTGGACGTAAGTACAGCAAACTCACCACCGGAATGATTGGATACCAGAAGAGTCCAGATGACGAGAGGCCACCGGTCAGTTGGGTGTATAACATCAGAACAATGGTTTCTATCAAAGCGATAGCAAGCACAAGAGCAAACAGGGAGCCGGTGAAGCGAAGCAGCAATGGACCAATAAAGAGCGCCGCTATAGCAACGTATTGGATTTTGCCCCGGGTCGTATCAGGTTCAAGTTGGTGGTCCTGAAACTGACCAGCCAGAATAAGTAACACTCCAATAAGAAGCGCTAGTCCAACGATAATCCGTGCTCGCAGTGCCTCCACAGGATTAAGGCGAAGGTCCTCCGGGACAAACCAATCGAGAAAGCGTATAAGGCTTAAGGTGATTTGCATTTCGCACAGTGATTTTTATTTTCTTTCGATCAGCTTATGCCTTCCGATTCCCCGTAACAAACCTCAAACACAACATGAACAATATTATTATTCATGTTCGGATTGATCAACAAACCTTCGATTAACAACCACCAGTCCCGTCACTGGTACCTCTCAGACAATATTGCGAGCCATACGACAGTTCTCTAAATCTGGCTGCGGCGTGAATTTCTTGCACGAAGGGCAAATTGGAGGAGAACACAAAGCAAGTTTTTAACTCACAATGTACCAGGCCCTTAAGTTCTTGTACTGCTGCGCTACCTCACATACGCTACCTGAGCATGCTTGGACAGCAATAAAAGGACTACTAAATGCTACTAGATTCCCTTCACGTCACAAAAAATGAGTTTGAGGCTGGTACCGGGTGGCAGCTCAAATCCGAGGGTGCCTGTAAAGGTGATATCTGCATCCCAATCCCAAATTCTGGCGGCGATACCGTTGATATCAAAGCAGCGGCAGCCGCGATGAACCTGCCATTAGTTGAAGACAAAGAAGCCCAACTCTGGGCTCTGGGTCCAGAGTCAATTGGCGGCCGGGCACTGATGACCGCAGAAGCCCCGGAACTTTCACTACCTGATATTGATGGGAAGGTATTTAACCTCTCCAGCCTGAAAGGCAAGAAGGTACTCGTTTATGCCTGGGCACCCTACTGAGGATGCTCTGCTGATCTGCCCGTGTGGCAGGCATTGCGAGAAGAACTCAAAGACAAAAATTTTGAACTCATTACAGTTGGCCTCGACACCCTGGGCGTTGCCGGCTGCAAAACATTTATTGACGCAGCCAATCCGCAACATCCCTCATTGATTGATCAACATCACGTGATGGCGGATCTATTTGGCGTGGTGAATATCCCCAGCAGCATTTGGATTGACGAAAACGGCATGATCGTTCGTCCCGCAGAAGCGGCACCCGCTCCACCCAAACCAGGAGCAAAAGGGGTTGGTGGTACCAATATGGAAGTGCCGACAGAAATCCCAGAACGCCTTATGCAAATGATGGGCGAAGCCGCCAAGATCCCTAACAGTCAGGCTGAGTATCACGCAGCCCTTAGAGACTGGGTCAAAAATGGCCCTGACAGTGAATTTGCCATGTCGCCGGAGAAGGCTATTCAACGTTCACGACCGAGAGACGAAAACACCTCTCTAGGCCACGCGCATTTTGAACTCGCAACTGAATTAGAAATGCGTGGCAATCATAAACTTGCCATTAAGCATTTTCAAAAAGCCCACGAGCTGGTACCCGACAGTTGGACATTCCGCCGCCAGGCCTGGTCGTTAGAAAAAGTCGGCGATGGTCCCTTTGCTAGATTTTGGCAGGGTCCCAATCCGGAAAACCCAGAAGCCTGGCCTTATGCAGGTGGCTGGCTTGAGGATATCAAGCGAGAGGGTGCCGAGAACTATAACGAGGGCTTTGTGCCCTAATTTAGGGCACACCATTGGGCCGTTGCAGCGTATGGCGGCCCATACCTTTCGATATATCAAGTCTCGGGGATTTCATTCATAGGAACCACGAGAGAAATTTAAGAATCACGAACCCAATCAAAAACTCAAAACCATGGTTCAGATAAGGCGGTTCGAATAGTAATGCGAGTTCACTCTTCACTTGTAATACATTGATGTACGCAAAAGTAAAAAGCAAAATAGAGGCGACATCAGAAACTTTCGAAGCTAAATCTCCGCCATCTCCGCAAAGAGATAAAAATCCGTGAGCGATGAATAGCCCCAGAAAAACCTTCGCCAGGATAATCTTGGCTCTTTCCGCTTTACTGACGTGACTAAACTCATACTCAGCCATTTCGAACCGCCTCGTTTAGACTTCCTCGATACGAACAGTCCCACTCAGCGGGATATTCGAGCCACCATTGAAGGTATGGTATACAGCCACACCTAGAGACATTCCACTTACATTCATATTAAAGGAATTTATTGCCTCCCCAAAACTATAGCCAAGTTCATATGCAACGGCTATCGCTGGTACTGCAGCGGCTGGCCCGCCGGGGAAATTTGGGCCTTTCCAAAAAAGATTCTTGAATGGGATTTTAGTACCTTCAAACCCTCCACTTACCACTGAAACTTCAGCAAAACTTAGCTCTCTCATGTTAGATTCCTCAGATTGATTTGTTTTAAATTTCGCTAATTCGCGCCATCAATCTAGCAAAGCTATTATCGAGATGAAGTAAAGTAATAGACATCTATTGTGTAAGACATCTGCCCGCTTAAACAGATTTTAGAGGAACTCTAACCCACCCAGGCCTTCTCCAACGCCGCCAGCATTTCCTCCAACGTGCCATTATTTTCAATCACCACCGTCGCCTGGGCGGTTCGTTCTTCGTTACTAATCTGGGCAGACAATCGCTTCTCGACGGCTTCTCGATCTAAGCCGTCCCGGGCCATGGCGCGTTCGATGGCAATTTCTGGGTCAACTACAACCACCCATATTTCACTGCCCATATCCTGCCAGCCGGCTTCAAACAACACCGCAGCTTCCAGCACCACAACGCCGTCTGGTTCCAATGCCTCATAGCTTGAGATTTCGAGTTCTGCGAGGCGACGGATCTCTGGCCATACGATATCGGTAAGTTGTTTTAATCCGTCGGGACTTCCGAAGACTTTTCCGCCCAGTATTTTGCGGTCAATTTGGTAGTCTTCACCGACAATGTCATCACCAAAAGCTTCGATTACCCTCAGATAACCCTGGGTCCCTGTGTCGTAGACACGGTGGCCTAATTTGTCGGCATCAATGATGGCAGCGCCCTTTTCTTCGAGGAATCGGGTTGCTGTGGTTTTACCGGAGGCGATGCCGCCGGTGAGGCAAATGACTTTCACTATTGTTCTCCCTGTGATGAAAACAATCTGCCACAGCGCCTGACAAAAAGCACCCTGATGAATTACCACTTATCAGTGTCCTTGGGCCGTCTATACAAGCAATCCGGCATTTCTGTAGACTCGGGGCACTAAATATTCGAACAGGAAGCGCCAGATGAGCCAAAAGAGGGAAGCCGCCATTGTCGGCATACACGAATATCCCAGCCGGGATGTCGAGGGTGAGATTAGCCCGTTACAGATGAAAGCCGAAAGCGCAGCCAGAGCGCTCGAGGATGCAGGCCTTAGCTGGGCTGACGTGGATGGTATCTATGACGCCGGAGAAGGCGGCGGCATGATGAATGGCCTCACCATTGCTGAATACTTTGGTTTAAAACCTAGCGTCATTAATACCACCGGCGTTGGTGGTAGTTCTTACGAATTCCATGCTGCCCACGCGAAGCGAGATATTGCTGCTGGCAAATGTAAGGTTGCCCTGCTCACTTACGGCTCAACAGCCCATAGTAATGCCCGTGCCATTGGTGTCGGTGGTCGCGGGGCCGGCAGCATGCATCCAGCCGAAAATATGGATGCCTTTGCCGGCCAAACGCTGATTGCCAACTATGCGATGGTCGCCAAGCGACATATGTTTCAATACGGCACAACAAGTAGGCAGCTAGCGGAGATCTCTACCGCAACCCGTTACCACGCGATGCGTAATCCTGAAGCGGTTCAGGCGATGGAAGATCTAGAGTTTTTAGACATTCGTGAAACTTCCATCGACGATGTGGTGAACTCCCGCATGATTGCCGACCCACTACACTTGTTAGAGTGTTGCATGATTTCCGATGGCGGCGGCGCTGTTGTGATTGCCTCGCCCGAAGTCGCCCGCAATTGTAAAAAACCACCGGTATGGATACTAGGCAGCGGCGAAGCCACTAAATACCCAGAAAACGGCGGCGATATCACCACCAGCGCTGCGGCACAATCAGGTCCCATCGCATTCGCAGAAGCCGGCGTCACGGCAGCGGAAATGGATATTGCGATGATTTATGACTCCTTCAGTATTACCGTACTGGCCCTGTTAGAAGATCTCGGTTTTTGTAAAAAAGGTGAAGGCGGTGCCTGGGTTGAGGGCGGCAAGCTACGCTTTGACCAATCCGGCGGTCCTGCACTCAACACCGATGGCGGCGGTTTATCCTCCAACCATCCTGGTATGCGCGGTATCTTTTTGTTAATCGAAGCCGCTCGTCAGCTACGAGGGGAATCTCATTCACAGGTAGCAGGCGCTAAGCTCGCCGTTGCCCACGGCAATGGCGGCATGCTCGGTAGTCGTCACGCTGCCGGCACAATTATTTTGGGAGCAGACTAATGAGTGAAGCTAAAAAAGTACCCACAAGACCACTACCCAAAGCAGAAGAATTTGATACCAAAGAGTTCTGGGCAGCAACCAAAGACAAAGAGTTTCGTTATCAGCAGTGTGCTGATTGCAATACTGTTGTGTTTTATCCGCGCCGACATTGCACTGGCTGCACCAGCGGCAATCTAGAGTGGAAAGTGGCCTCGGGCGATGCAACGGTGTACAGCTACAGCGTGGTACGCCAGAGCTATCATCCCTTCTTCCGCAATCTAGTACCCTATGTTGTGGCGTGGATTGATTTAGCTGAAGGCCCTCGCATTCTGTCTAATGTCACCAACGTGACGCCGGAGGAAGTCGAGATTGGCATGAAGCTGAAACTCGAGTGGGAAGAACACGAGGAACTTAATATTCCCTTGTTTGCACCGGTATAAGTTTGCACCGGTATAAGTTTGCGCCGGTATAAGTTTGCACCGGTATAAGTTTGCACCGGTATAAGAACGAAAAACGACAACAAAGTTTGAACAATCTTAATCTGCTGATCACGTCAGCAGGTTAAGATTGCCCTTCTTCCTTCGGGAATTCCTCTTAGAGGCTCCAATATGATCCGCGATCCACGCTTTATCCCCATCCCCGGCTCTTTAAATTTTAGAGACTTTGGCGGCTATCTCACCGCAGATGGCGGTACCGTGAAGAAAGGTAAGTTGTTCCGCTGTGGGATGTTAACGGGTATCGCAAAAACCGGGCGAGAGGATTTTGCCGCCCTGGATATCGGTGTGATTTGCGATTTGCGTAGAGAAGACGAGGTTGAAGGTTCGCCAACGCCTATCGATGCCCCGTTTGATGTTCGAGTGCATATTCCAATTGCACCGGGTAGTTCAATGGATTTACGGGCCAGCTTTTCAAACCCCGATATGAACACCCAGCATCGCATCGACTATATGCGGGAAATCACCCGGGAAATCGCCAGGGACCATGTGGCGGAATACAAGCTACTGGTCGAGCAACTACTCAATACGGAAAACGGCTTCTTGCTGCACTGTACAGCGGGCAAAGATCGCACGGGCTTTGGTGCCGCTGTGATTCTCTCAGCCCTGGGCGTTGCCGAAGAACATGTGTTTGATGACTATCTGTTAACCAATAGCGCAACTGAATTGTTCGAGGCCATGAAACCTCGCTTTGAAGAAAACTATGGTGGCACGGTCACCGATGGCGACCTGCAAGCGGTTGCCGGTGTCCAGCGAGAATATTTGGAGGCCGCCATTCAAACCATCCACCAGCACTTTGGCAACATGCAGGGATATCTTGAGGAAATTGGGCTGGGCCCATCTGCGACAGCTGAACTTAGAGGCCGCCTGTTAAGTTAGGCAAAACCACAATTTGTGATCGTTACTCGCAGCAATCCCAGTCAATGTACTTGCTAAGCTAGCAGCCAGGGGATAGCTTATAGCCATGGAACATGAGCTATCCCCCGCCATCCGAGGGCTTATCGCCTTTGCCATTTATGGCAGCACGTTCTTTTCCCTTGAGCGATTATTTCCTTTGCATCGACGGGTGCGAAAAATCAGACCAGCCCTGGCCACAGATCTAACCCATCTGTTTGTGACACGATTGCTGGTTAACCTAATTGTGGGCGCGGTGGTATTTGGCTTTGTCGTCAAATCGATGGAGGCTGGGTTTTTTGCCCAGGGCCGTGCAACGGTTGAGTCCTGGCCAATGTTCATTCATGTCATCGTGTTTATGCTGTATTGGTCTTTCGTCAGCTACTGGGATCACCGGCTTTCCCACCGCTGGCAATGGCGCTGGAAATTTCACGCGATTCATCATTCCGCAACGGAAATGGATTGGTTGGTGTCGCCGAGACTGCATCCCATAGACCAGGCTATTCATCGCTTGATTCAATTTGCCCCGCCGCTATTTATTGGCATCCATATCGAGGCGATTATTCCCTATCTCGCTCTAGCGGGTATATTGGCATTGCTCTACCACGCAAACGTGCGCTGGAGTCTCGGGTCCTTCAATGTATTAATTGCATCCACCCATTGGCACCACTGGCACCATGCCCTGGAACCCAGGAATAAAAACTTCAGTGGGCTCTTTCCGATCTGGGATCTGTTATTTGGAACCTACTATTGCCCTAAAGACGAGTGGCCAACGGCCTATGGCATCAGTGAGGATATTGATGAGAACTGGCTGGCCCATATGCGCTATCCCTTTCAGGCGGCCCTGTCTAAACACAGCCGTATGTGAAGGAACCCGGAGAATCTCTAGAAGATTCAGGCGTGGATACAATCAACCCATCCGCCTTAATCTTCCAGATCCCACTCGTACTCCACATAGCTATCCCCTTCCAATTCGGCAGCGGTGGATTCAAAAGTTTCCCGGGCAGCGAAGTTGGTAGATTCGGTACCGGCCCAAATCAGCTTCACCTTGTCCGATTCACACTGGGCAATGAGTAATTCCAGTAACCCCTTGCCGATACCGCAACGCCGGGACTCTGGGGATACCTCAATGTCATAGAGATAAACTAAAAACCCACCGGCCGATGCATCGGGGAATCGGTAGGCATTCAGTAATCCGACTGGATCACCTGACTCGAGGGCTACCATTAAATAGCAGCGGTCATCCTTCAGAACCGCTTCTGTTTCCGTCAGGGAGATCAAACGCTCTTCTCGTGCCCCGGGTGAGATAATTTCTGAAACTGCCTCAACCCAGAGTTCCGCATCGGACGCTTCTAATCTTCTTATTTCAATCATCGGCACCTCAAAAATCTATGATTAACATTTGATGACGCCATTGGCCGTTAGTTTTATCATCAGATCCACCCTGATCAGGCACCCAATATTTAACGCTACTGTTGCTACCCGCATAAAGTCGCATAAATATAACGTCTGCTGCCGGTGCCGGAACCCCCAGGTGATCGATAAAATAGCTATCCCGATCTCCAACAACCGGATCATAGCGGGCATTACGACCCAGCAACCACAGTTCGACGCCTCTAGCCTGTGCGGTTTCCTCCACCTGATCCAAGGTGGCAACAGATGTCACATTGCCGGGGGGAAGCGTGAGTTCAAGGCCATGATCTTGAAACTGAAATCGATACTGAGTGTAGGTATAGCCACCGCGAACAACGGTGCCAATTTCCTCACCGTAATATCGAGTAAAGGCGGTTTCTAGGTCGAAGAGATTCTCAAGGCGGGAGGACTGTGCATTATATTTTGCACCCTCGGTTGCCATATCGAGACGAAACAGGCCTATCGCAATGAGCGCTGCGATGGGTAGGGAGAGGATCACACCTAGCAATCCCTTTTTGAAGTAGCCTTGCCGGTAACTCACCACCAACACCCCGAGCACAATCGGCGAGGTATAGAGGGTGACCACCATCAAGGCATAAAAAAACGCGCCGAACGAATCCAGCGGCACCGCGCTTAGATCCTGACTGTCGCCGTGCCAAACACCCGGGTTTCTCCCTTGGCATTGGTCACAGTAATATCAATTTCAACCAGGTGGTCGTCTTCGTTGATGTCCGTCACAACACCGGTGATCTTATGCTCGTCGTCAGCAATAACCGGTGCACGAAAAACCGTATCAATTGCTCGGATTTCGGCATCTGGCGCCCAGTTGTGGATCATCGCCACGAGGTACCCCTGGCTTAATATGCCGGGCACCATGGCGCCGGGCAGACCTTCTTTTTTAGCAGCTTCATGGTCAGAAAAACGCGCGCCGCCCCAACCAACAAGGCTGGCAAATGTTTTGACAGTTTCTAAAGATGTGTCAGGAGTGAAAGCAGGTAAGTCTTCACCAAACTCAACGTCCGATAAGTTTGCAATGGCCATTAACTTTTCTCCCGCATCACAACGCGACTATCGGAGTTAGCAAGGTGGTTGCCCTCCTCGTCGTAAAATTCGATTCGGGACACCGCAAAAACCATGCGCCCGGAACGACCTGTCTTGGTATAGATATCATGTAAATGGGTGCGACCTGTAATCGTTGTACCTGGCCGAATCGGCAAAAAACACTCAACGCCTTTACCCGCATCCATCCCGAGACCAAAACGCGGAAAGTCCGACGGTAAAGCTCGTCGCCCACTTAAGCTAGCAACAAAAGTTGGTGATGCCTGAAAGTCTGGATCCTGGGGATCCAAAAATCGGGACGCCGTTTCGCCGCACAATCTTGCATATTCTGTGGTTACTTCTGCCTTGACCTCATGGGCCTTTTCGTCAAAGTCCTGGTTGAGAAATTTCTCTCGTATCGCTTCTATATCCTGATCCACGGTTACTCTCTAATAATGACTAAATTGGGTTAAGAAACGGAGTTTGCGGTCTTAAGACTCACCGCTTCAAATTCTCCGGCCTTTAGAGCGGCGACCAGGTCGTCCATATGCTCGATGTTTTTCTCAAAACGTGTAGCGCAACGACCAATGTGGCTAACAATATGGGAGTCGCTGCCGCCTATACCTTTGTATCCAAGTGACCCGGCGTTATCGATTGCAATTTGATCTTCCTGATCACGGCTACCACCGTTGTAAATCTCGACAATGGTCACGCCTTCCGGGACACCAAGGGCTTCCGTGTGAGCAAACATACCAACTTTGGGTCGACCTGGATGACAGGGTACTGCAATCGCACCACAGGCATTACTTTCTCGAATCACGTCGGCCAACTTCAGGTGTGTATTGGAAAAATCAAATCGTGTCTGCAGTTCCGGCGTAACGCCGTACACCAGCACATGGCCGTATTCTGTTTCAACTTCACTTGCTTTAAGGATGGTCAGACCAAATTTTTGTGCCAGTTCAGAGTAGTCAGATTCATCGTCAAATTGACGATGTTCAGTGAGAATAAAACCATCAATTGGAATCGATTTAGCCTTGATCCATTGGCAGTAGTTTTCCACTTTTGCCCGGCCGTCATCGGACTTAATAGAATGGGTATGAAGGTCTAGTAGCACAGGAATTCCGCTTCGGTTCGCAAGCCAATCAAAGTGCCACAGGGCTTGTGAATGTGCAAGATTGACAAGGTTTATGGAGCGCCTTGAAATAGATATTGGACCGCTACCACGGTCATGGTGCAATCGGCGTAAGCCACGCGGAGCAAGGTGTGTAGCGGTCAGGAAAAACCTACCCGGCGTAATTTGGCCCTAGATTATGCTTGCCCGTAAATATTACGGGCACCTGGAATATTAAAATTGTACAGTGCTGGAGCCAGCAAAAGTCTCATCCTCACTGCTCATCCGCTAGCAACTGTAATCCCGATGCACCGGCACCAGGACGCCGGGAATCAGCAGCGCCAAAGAAGAGCCCCGCTTCAACTGAAATGGATTGAGTACTTCCCATAGTCTGTTGCGAGATAAGCTTGTGACCACGGCCTAAAAGGATCTCTTGAGTGTCTACAGAGAAACCCGGTTCAAGATACAGCGGTGCACCTCGCCAACTCTGATAGACCCTGGGAGCAGCTGATGCCTCTGCTATATTCATGTCGTAGTCCAAAACATTCACTAAAATCTGCAACACAACATTAATAATCCTGCTGCCACCGGGGCTGCCTGTGACCAGTTTCACATCACCCCTCGAATCCAGGACAATTGTCGGCGTCATGCTCGATGCCATTCGTTTGCCCGGCGCAATGGCATTGGCCTGGTCCGGCCTGTTTAAGCTGAAGTTACGAATCTGATTATCGAGGAGGATACCGGTACCCGGCGGCACAAACCCTGAACCGAAGGAATAACCCAGGGTGTAGGTGGTTGATACGGCATTGCCAAACTGATCCACCACTGAAAAATGTGTCGTATCACGGCTTTCATATTGTTCAGCTTTAAAACTCTCTATCTCCGATGTCGGGCGCGCTTGCTCCATACTGATCTCCGCAGCGATTTGTTTCGCCAGGCGCGAACTCAAAAACCCTTTTACCGGTACATTGACAAAATCCGGATCTCCAATACCCACCCGCCGATTTGCGGCACCGCGCTTCATCACCTCCGCCAACAAGTGCACACTGTCGGCACTTCCTTGCGGATAGCGGCTGACATCAAACTCAGCTAATACGTTCAACATTTGCAGTAACGCCAGCCCACCACCACTAACCGGCGGCATACTCAACACCTGGTAACCCCGGTACTGCGTCTTGATCACCTCTCTCTGTTTCGGTTGGTAAGCTTCAAAGTCTTCAAGGGAAAAGTAACCGCCCTCGGCTTGAACACCCTCAACAATGCGCTGGCCGAGCCTCCCCCTGTAAAAGGCATCAGCACCTCCGGTAGAGATTTGAGCCAGTGAGCGGGCGAGGTCCTGTTGCCGAATCACATCACCCGGCAGGTAGACACTGCCATCCCGCTTTAAAAACGATTTTGCACTGGAGGGGAATCGCCGAAATGTCGGACTTGAATTTTCAAGTGCAAAGGCGAGGTCGTCACTCACGACAAATCCTTCGTTGGCCAGAGTCACCGCTGGCGCCAGCAGATTCTCCCAGGGCAACGATCCGTAGCGTTGCCAGACATGGTAGAAACCCGCAACGGTACCGGGCACTCCGGACACATGGGGGCCGTAGGTCAGAGCTTTTGTATCAATCTTTCCCTCGGCATTTCGATATTGCTCAAGATCAAAACCTAAGGGCGCTGCGCTACGAAAATCAAAGGCCAGGGTTTTATCCGTATCTGCAAGATGCACCAGCATAAAACCGCTACCGCCGATATTTCCTGCCCGGGGTAGCGTCACCGCAAGGGCAAATCCTGTGGCTATTGCAGCATCAACCGCGTTGCCACCCTTCGCCAATACCTCTCGGCCCACATCAGATGCCAGGGCACTTTGGGATACCACCATTCCCGCATTTGCAACCACCGGGTGGTGAATCCTGTCGTAACGGATGATCGAACCGGAGGTGGATGGGTCCGTTGGCGTACAGGCAACCAGAAACACAAGCGGGAGGAATAAGGATATGGATTTCATGGACCGCCCCGTGTCAGCTTATTTCAATAACCAAAATCGACTATCAATATCATTTACCACAACGATTTATCACAACTCTTTCTCCCAATTTTCTACCTTAACTCTTTACCTTAACTCTTTATTTCAGTACAGGAGACACAAAAAAGGGAGCCGAAGCTCCCTTATGTCTTGCCAGGTTCTAATGCTAATTTACTGCGTGAATCCCGACAGATCAAACTGGAAGTCAACGTAGTAGTAACGACCTAGATCGCGATGCTGGTCAGCAAAGTAACCGAAAGAATCGTCCGCCAAAGGCGCACGCTCATCCGTCAAATTGTTGATACCCAGTCTTGCGCGACTTGCTATGTCCTTAAACATCGTGAACTTGTAGGAAACGTTCATGTTATAGGTGGTCATTGAATCAATTGTGAATTCACGACCGTCACTCAAAATCTGAGTGAAGTCATCGTAATGCAGGCTCGTTGCTGCAACTTTCCAATCACCATAGGTCCAGTCAACTCGAACCGTATCCTTACGTTCTGGATTGCCATCGATACCTTTCAAACTCGCGAACCCCACAACTGGGACAGATGCTGGCAAGGTGCCGGCTGCTTTTGCCGCAACCAAAGCGGAGGCCGAGGCACCAGCTTTTTGCTCGTACTCATCGAGGAATGCGCCGACATATTTAATGTCAAATTTGCCCCATTTGGTTTCAAAGTCATAGTAGACACCAATGTCATGTCCCTTGATGGTTCGAGTGTCCAGATTGGTATAGTTATCATCCACTCGACCGACACGGCCCTGGTAACAAATACCCGCCGTATCAAATAGAGCCTGGGCACTAGGATCAATGGTAGAGGCATCCCGCACAACAGCACTATTGCCAACCGTGGTTGCGCAGCTACCGTTACCGGCTTGAATCAGACCAAGCAATTCCAGAGCGATATGGTTATCTTCACCAAATAATCCGATGGTGTCTTCTTTTTCAATTTCCCAGACATCAACGGTGATCGTCAAACCTTCGATGGGATCAAGAACGATACCAAACGACTGGTTGTCGGATTTTTCTGGCTCAAGATCACGACTACCCTGAGCCGTACGCTGAATACCATAAGTACAGTTAAGTACTGACTCAGTGGGGTCAGCGAACAGACAGATAAGATCATCCCGGGTGTTTGAACGCGCCACGGCTGATTCGTTAATTGTCACCAGATTAGGTGCACGATAGGCTTCAGACCAGGAACCGCGAAACAGTATCTGATCAACAAAACGATATCCAAAGGCAACCTTGCCTACAGTCGTGCTGCCCACATCGGAAAAATCCTCGTAGCGAAGCGCAAGCTGCACATCGAGATTCTCAAAGACAGGTACCTGCAGTTCACCGAACAGAGACGTCACCTGACGATCACCGCTGCTGTCTGAAGTTGGGCTTGAGTTCAAGACGTCAGAGATAAACGGAAAACCATTACCGCTGTTATCAGTAAACTGAATTGTGCCGTCCAGGCGTGGATCGCGATCATCTTCGAAAGACTCATCACGGTACTCAATACCCATAACCACACCAAGGGGACCAGCAGGTAGTTCATAGATATTACCGTTCGATATTTTGAAGTCGATCATCTGGAGCTCTTGTTCATTTTCCCGGGTGACATCAATCAGCGCCTGGGAAAGATTGCTGCCTGCCACGGTATGGGAGAACGGATTAAAGCCAGCTGCGGTTGTATCGTTCAACGCCGCTTGAAGCAGAGAGTTTGAGATCCGGTTATGGGTAACGTCTTTACGATCAGCTCGTGACCAGGTAAACGCACCTTCCCAATCCCACTCAGCCCAGGTACCGCGTAAACCACCAACCACACGGAAGGTATTACCATCAACATCAACGGATCTTGGTACCTGATCGAAGCGGTAGTTATCGAGTTCAAATTCTAGGCCCGTACAGGGTACGGTTGCGCCCTGGGCTGTAAACAATGCATCCAGACGGTTCGGTGAACCACAGGGACCAAATGGGTTGTAGAACGCATCAGCGGCAACACGCAATTTTGCAACAGCACTTAGAGGCGTCGATGCGTGTCGAATGGTATTGGTATCGGAGTAATACCAGGACAGCTCACCAAACGCTTCCAGAGAATCACTGATCTCATGGGTAACGTAAGAGAACATATTGATTCGTTCAAGATCTGAATAGAGATCGCGATTTTCATTTAGGTTATAGCGAAACGTGCCGTTACCATCAACAGAACCACAGGTTTCCGAATTGATCGTGAACTCACAGTTAGGATGACCCGTTGGAAAAGTTTCAAACTCTCCCGCACTGTCAGTCACGGTACCACTCAGACCGGTACCAGAAACACTTGAGCGCAGATCAAACTGTCCAAAAGAAGAGTTAGCGGAATCATTTCGGAAGGTTGTGTTGTTCTGGTACGCAACCGGCGCTCTCGAACGAAAATCACTGTTTGCCCAGCGAGGATCATCCTGGGAGTTGACACGATCACGACTAAAATAATTCAGGAAGGCGCCGACATTCGTCCGCCCCTCGTTAAAGGTGGTGCCCCACTCAATCGTAAAGCGTTCGTCATTACGTGGAATATTATCGTAGTCGTCATAGCGGACAGACACTCGTAGACCTTCGAAGTCATCCTTCAAGACATAGTTCACAACACCCGCTACCGCGTCGGCACCGTAGATCGCAGAGGCGCCGTCTTTTAAAACTTCAGCTCGACGTAAACCTGTGACCGGCAGAGACTGGACGTTAACCGTGTTGACCGGCACAAAACTGCCGCCAACGGCTTCCGTTTGGTAAGCCGCAGAGTTGACCATGCGCCGACCATTCAGTAACACCAGGGTGTTACCGGTACCGAGATTACGCAGGTTAAATGCGCCAATATCACCACGGGCTGAGTTCACACCGCCGCTGATATTTTCTGATTCACTAAAAAAGTTCTGGCCTTGTTCAGCCATATATTCCAGCAGTTCATCACCGGAGTTGACGCCCAGGGCCTCAATATCTGCTTCGGTGATTACTGTGACAGGTAGCGCATCGGAAATTTGAGCGCCTTTGATTTGTGTACCCACCACCACAACTTCTTCAAGTTCGTCGGCGGCAACCGCGACGCTGGCTTGCAATAGCAAACCAGCACCTAAGCCAAATAGGTGTAATTTAGACATATAAGATTTCCCCCCAAGGAATAGTTATTGTCTTAGATATTAATTTTAAGAACGGACTTTTTGCGCCTGAATACTAACCGTTAGTTACGCGGCGCACAATTGCTTATACCCTTGTAATAAAGCGGTCTAACGTCGCATGGTTTTTATTCCAGTAAGCAACTTGAGATCAGGGGCGTTAACGCTGACCCTTCCCAATCTAAATCCGCAGCGCCACGCCAAATGCCGCCCTCTCGACCGAGGGCATGCACCCGCGAAAAGGCACCATAGCGGGTGTTAGGCTTGGCCGTAAATCCCGCCGATTGCCACGCGGCAAGATCCGCTTCCTGCCAACCATCTCTGTTTGTGAGTTCCGCATGGAAGCTATTAAGTTCAGTGGTTCTGGTGCCTGCCACCGTGTCGGTGGTTGTTGCAGGATGGATCCGAGGCGCGGCCACAGCATCCTCAAGATTCATACCCTGATCGACAAACCGGGAGATCGTTTGCACGATACCCGAGAGAATTCTGAGACCGCCCGCTGCACCCAGCACCATGACCACTTCCCCATCCCGGGTCACCACCGTCGGCGCAATGGTCGTTCGGGGCCTCGAGCCAGGACTCTGGGCGGCAGTCGACAAATAACTGCCCATCGTAGAGGCATAGGCAAAACCCAACTCAGGAGTGATCACCTTTGAGCCGAACAATGGCCCAACGGTCTGGGTAATTGAGACGGTCATACCTGCACAGTCCGCAGTCACAAAATGGGTCGTGTGGTGGGACCCGGCACCCCAACTATCTCCGGACCAATCGAAGTTTGCCGCAAGACTAATATCAGCAAGACCAGATTCAGGTGCAGCTTCCTCATCTCCTAGAACAATTTCTGGCAGCTTAACTTTTTTGGCAGACTCTGCTGCCCAGGCCTTACTTGTCACCTGGATCAAATCACTTTCTTCGTAGTCGTTTTCCATGGTGCGAACCGACAACGCCAAAGCCTGGTTTACCACCGCGGCCCATTCCAAATCATTCAAATCCCCAAGGTCAAAGTTCTCAAGGATATTCATTGCCTTTACCACCAGCCCTCCACCTGCGGGGGCGGCAATGGTATGGATTTCATAATCACGGTAGGTCGTTGATATATAACGGCCGTCCAGAGCTCTATATTGCGCCAGATCCTGCAGCGTCACATAGCCGCCGTTTGCCGCCATATCTTCTACAATTGTCGCGGCAATCTCACCCTGATAAAAAGATTCCGCACCCTGGTCCGCTATGGTTTGAAGGGTTCGCGCCAGGGCAGGCTGCTTGAAGCGTTCGCCCGCGAGTCTAGTGGTACCGTCGGCGTGAAGAATATTTTTTTGGAAACCGGGATTATTCTTAATACTCTCAAGTCCTGCAGCTTCCCGCGCCGCCTCACCGGGTAACATCTCAAATCCGTTCTTCGCCAGATCGATAGCCGGAGCCACCAGTTCAGCCCAGGGCAAACTGCCGTGTTCTGCATGCAATCGTGCCAGGGCCGCAACCACACCCGGCGTCGCAATCACTCGGTAACCATCTTTATCTGGCATCTCGGGGCGTTCATAACCCGCCGGTATTTCCGTCATACCATTAATCGCAAGATATTCCCCCGAGGGCGTGCGCAACAAAACCTGGCTGCGACCGCCAATGCTATTCATGGTCGGTTCAACAACCGATATTGCAAAACCCGCTGCCACCGCAGCATCAGCGGCGTTACCGCCCTGTTCTAGTACCATCGCGGCTGCCCGGGTCGCTTCAGGTTGCGCTGCAACCGCCATACCCTGCCGACCTGCCAGGACTTTTTGAGGTTCCGATTTTTGTTCACCGGTTGTGGCACAGGCGCTAAGTAGCGTCATCAAACCAAGCAGCTTAAGCTGATTAATAATATTCATTTTTCAAGTCCTTCCCTGCGCCTTTGTTTTCGAATTTGGTGGATCACTGTTTCAGTCTGCTGCACAGCAAGACCAATATAGGTTGTGGGTTCGAGCAGAGCATCCAACTGCTCGGTTTCAAGTAGAGGTGCCAGGTCAGAATTCAAAAAGGCCTCTCGAAGTGTTTCCTGTCTGGCGACGGCTCGTTTAGCCACTTCATGCATCCTGTCATTGGCCTCCTGCTTGCCCAGGTCCGCTGCAAGGGCAAAGGCTAATCGTTGAGACAACATTAGGCCCTGGGTTTTGTCTACATTTGCTCGCATAACGTCCTCATTCACGATCAGTTCTTGAATCAACTTCGTGGCACTCCTTAACATTTGATCCGCTTCAATGGATATTTCTGCTAGGACTTGATTAGGCCGACTGGTGTTATCGCGCTCAAAATAGTTTTGTACATCGTCCAGCACAACCTCGGCAAGCCGGGGAATCGACCGACTGTGCTGGATCAGTGCTTCGGATTTTGACGGATTGTTTTTGTGGGGCATCGTGCTGCTACCCACCGCAGTTGCAATACGATATTCGACAGTCTCGTTAATATCTGTGCTTTGCAATAGGAAGAGCTCGGTTCCAATACGACCCAGGGACTTAGAAATCAAAGCAAGTACCTGCGCATAACTGGCAAATACATCCCGGGTGCCATGCCAATCGCTAATATAAGGCTCACCTAAACCTAAATGTTTCGCAAAAGATTTTTCAACTTCTATAGCCTGATCACCCAGCCCAAGATAACTACCCACCGCACCCTTTAGAATCGCGCTTCTGTCGAGATCCTGCCGCACCCGTTTTAAGCGCTCAATATTACGTCGGTTTTCTCCCAACCAAACACTGATCTTTTTGCCAAATGTAATCGGTAACGCATGTTGACCCAGGGTACGCCCCATCATAATGGACGCTTTGTGAGTTTCCGCTTGTGCCAGCAGCACCGTTTCAAACTCATACAGTCGCGTCAGGAGCAGATCCGAGGCAGCTCGAAGCTGCAGGACTAAAACCGTGTCGTAAACATCAACCGTTGTCGCGCCATAATGTAAGTATTGGGCCGCGTCACCGTCCATTGAACGGCCCCAGACATTCAGCAGCGCAACCATACGATGCTGGACAATCTCGTATTCGCGCCTGATGGCATCAGCATCGGCGTAGCGGTAGTCCGCCTTACTTTGAATCTCTTCCGCTGCGGCTTTTGGAATAATGCCAAACTCCGCCTGCGCCAACGCCATAGCAGCCTCGACATTCAGCACCTGCTGATTCCGATAGTCGGTATCAAACACCGACTTCATCTGCGCGGCAGCCACCGATGGTACACACTGCAGTAAGCTCCCGAGGAGTAACAGAGTAAAACGCCAGCATTGTGTTGATGAAAGCATCGACATTCCGATATTGGGTGTTTGCTCGATCATACGGCGGGCACAGGGGCAAATCCATTGATGCGAGACATCACAGCTCGTATATTGAGGATTTTACGCTTTCAAACATCAGGAATCCTATGGGATATACAGTGAAATTTATAACGCAATTCCTTCTCGGTCTGGCGATTCTCTTACCCCAATCAGTTCTAGCGGCGGCACAACCCGGCATCATCCGCTATGACACCTTGCACCATCCTGTGATCGCGCGACAAGGCATGGTTGTTAGCCAACGAAAAATTGCAAGTGAGATTGGCGCCGAAATATTAAAGTCCGGCGGCAATGCCGTTGACGCTGCGGTTGCCACGGGTTTTGCACTTGCCGTCACACTGCCCCGGGCGGGAAACCTGGGAGGTGGCGGGTTTATGCTCGTGTATCTAGCGGAATCGGGAGAAACCCTGGCCCTAGACTATAGAGAAATGGCGCCGGCACTTGCGAGCCGCGATATGTTTCTCGATGAAGCCGGTAACGTCGATCAGAAGAAGGCTCGTTACAGTGCGCTATCTTCCGGTGTACCTGGCACCGTTGCAGGTTTTGCCTACGCCCTGGAGACCTACGGCACCATGAGCCTGGCTGAAGTTTTGAAGCCGGCAATTCGGCTTGCGGACAAAGGCTTTGCTGTGCCGTGGGATCTCGCCGAAATATTAAAAGCGAGAAAATCAGTATTAACTCGCCACCCTGCGACCGCCGCGGCTTTTTACAAACCCAATGGTGACAGCTATGAACCGGGAGAAATTCTTAAGCAGAAAGCCCTCGCAAAGACTCTTAAGGCCATCGCAAAAGGAGGCCCTGAAGCTTTTTATGGTGGCGCCATTGGAAAATTAATCGTCGAGGAGATTCAGCGCGGGGGCGGCGTTATGACCCTGGAGGATCTTAATAACTACAGGGTTCAAAACCGTCCTCCGGTTAAGGGCACCTACCGTGGTTTCGACGTCGTATCGATGCCCCCCAGCAGTAGTGGTGGCGTTCATATTATTCAGATGCTGAATATCCTCGAGCAATATCCTATTGCGGAATATGGCGCCAATAGCGCACAGACGATCCACCTGATGACCGAGGCGATGAAACTAGCCTACGCCGACCGTAGTGAATATCTGGGGGATCAGGATTTTTATGATGTGCCCATAGCAGGCCTCACCAGCAAAGCTTATGCAAAGCAGCTGGCGCAAACTATTCAGCCGAATCAGGCGCGTCCTGCTTCGGAAATAAAAGCCGGTAGCCCACTGCCCTTTGAAAGTCCTGATACCACTCACTACAGCGTTGCAGACCAATATGGCAACGTCGTCGCCAACACCTATACCCTCAACTTTTCCTTCGGTTCCGGCATCATGGTTACCGGCGGAGGATTCCTGATGAACAATGAAATGGATGACTTTTCAGCCAAACCTGGAGTTGCAAATGGCTTCGGCCTGATCGGCAAGGAAGCCAACGCCATCCAACCTGGCAAGCGACCATTAAGCTCCATGACCCCAACTCTGATTTTTAAAGATGGCGCGCCTTTTGTTGTGACCGGCAGTCCAGGGGGCAGTCGAATCATCACAACGGTACTGCAACTATTAGTCAATGTGATGGATTTTAATATGAATATTGCAGAAGCGACGGTTCAACCGCGTTTTCACCATCAGTGGCTGCCGGATAAACTGCAGATGGAACCAGGCCACAGCTTTGACACCAGGGTTCGGTTAGAGGCAATGGGACATAACGTTACGGACTCTGCGTCCCAGGGCAGCCTGCAGAGCATTATGATCGAAAAAGGTTTGTTTTTTGGCGCGCCCGACACAAGACGACCTGGAGCCGGTGCCGTTGGCGTCAACTAATGTTAACGGGGCAGCCTGAGGTGCTCGATCTCACCATGGGGGTCGAGGCCCGCTTCAGTAATCTGGTGAATCACCACACTAATTTCGGTTTCCGAAATATCTAAATGGCCTATTGTGCCCATCCGTAATGATTGATTCCGTGGCAACGTTGGTGAACCTGGATTAACGTAGAGTAGATCCTCTACCTGGTAAATTCCTTCAAAATGGGTATGACCAAAGATCACAATATCTGGCTTTTCTGCAAAATGACGATCTACACGTTTTGCTATTACCTCGGCACTTTTTCTCGCTGGGGATGGAAAATGGTGGATCATGCCAATTTTTACGCCAGAAAATTCTAGAAACCAGGTTTCCTGGAGGCGGTCATCCACAATACCCACATCCCCATTGCCAATTGCGACATAGGTCGGCGCGAGTCCACATAACTCATCTACAACCTCCAGGGTGTGTAGGTCCCCGGCGTGCAAAATGGCATCCACGCCAGCAAACGCCTCGGTGACTTGCGGCCATAGGCGTTCCATAGAGCCCGGCATGTGGGTATCAGCAATCAATCCAATTTTCATGCCGCTACCATAATGGACTCATCTGCCATCTGGCAATTAGTCTGCACTAAGTTTTACACTGGGGCAGACGCGAGGTCTCATACCAGCAACAAACTTACCCGAGGAGGAATTATGGGCACAGTGATTCAATTAGAAGCAGCGGATGGATTTAGCAGCGACGCTTATCTTGCGGAACCCGCGGGACAGCCGTTGGGGAATGTTGTGGTCATTCAGGAAATATTTGGCGTAAATGCCCATATTCGCGAGGTTTGTGATGACTATGCTGCCGAGGGGTACCGCGCCCTGGCTCCGGCGTTGTTTGACCGCAGCGAAAAGAACGTTCAACTCGGCTATGACGCGGACAGCATGACCCAGGGTGTCGACTTCGCCCGCAACAAGCTCGATATGACAAAAAGCCTACTCGATGTTCAAGCTGCGATTTCGTTCCTAAGTGAAAAAGGTCCGGTCGCTATGGTGGGTTACTGTTTCGGTGGTGTTGTGTGCTGGTTAAGTGCTGCCAACTTGAAGGGGCTTGAGTGCGTTTCAGGCTACTACGGCGGTGGTATCGCAGGTCTGGTAAATTTGCAGCCAAAGATTCCCACAATGCTGCATTTTGGCGATCAAGATGCCCATATACCTTTGACGGATGTTGATGCCATTAAAGAAGCACACCCCGAGGTGACAGTGCATGTTTATAGCGCTGATCATGGTTTTAACTGTGATCACAGAGATAGCTACGACGCAGCATCTGCCGCTTTAGCTAAATCTAGAACTCTGGAGTTCTTTAAGGCCAACCTTGGATAACTTCGAACTTTTAAACTACGCCGGTGTTGCAGTATTTGCTGCTACCGGCGCACTTGCTGCTTCGCGCAAACAAATGGATGTGATTGGGTTCCTTTTTCTTGCGAACATTACCGGCCTGGGGGGTGGCACACTTAGAGATCTCATTCTCGGGTTGACCCCTGTGTTTTGGGTGCAGGACAGCGTGAACCTATTGGTTTGCAGTGGCACCGCCCTCGTGATGTATTTTGCCGCACAGGTTGTTGAAAACCGTTTTACCTTGCTTCTCTGGCTTGATGCTATTGGGCTTGCTGCCTATGCGGTGCTCGGCGCACAGATCGGATTATCAACGGGCGCTATCGGTATTGTCGCAATCGTAACCGGCGTCATGACCGCCACCTTCGGCGGAATTATTCGAGACATCATCAGTCATGAACCAACGGTTCTACTGCGGCGTGAAATATATATCACCGCAGCTCTGACCGGCGCAGCAACCCATGTCGCCCTGGTTTCCTTAGGCGTGCCGGATCTGATTAGCGCCTTGAGCGCCGGTACTGCTGCATTTGTGTTACGGGGTGGTGCGATGCAATTTGGCTGGACGTTACCGGCTTACGGCAGAAAGCCAGTATAGGGCCTACAGGTTAACTTCCCCGATAGCCCAGTTTTTGAGAAATCGCTGCCGCCGTCTCCCCAATAGACTTTTGAGCCAGATCGATCGGCATGGGGTGGGACCCGTCCAGAAATTCCACAAAAGGCACAACTAAAGCCGCGGCAATTTGCCCGTTATGATCAAAAACAGGATAACCAATATCCTGCACACCTTGAATTTGAGCACTAGGCTTTCGCTCAAAGCCATTTTTTCGAATGCGCTTGATGAGTCTGGCGAGTTTAGGCCCCGGCGGTACCGGTTGTGTCTTGGGTATTCGGTCAAGCATTTCAGTCCGTGCAGCCTCGTTAGCAAACGCAAGCAAGACATGCCCTGAGCAGGTATCCGCTAGTGATGCAACCGCCCCTAACCTGACGGTGATCACACGTTCCGAAGGCGAATCCTGTTGAACAACCACATGGCCGTTGCCCGCATAGTAAATGACCAGATGACAGGACTGGCCAATATGGTCTGCGAGCATCTTCAGTAACGGCGCTGCAACAAGGTTCAGGCGCCGAACGGGGGCGAGATTATGGGACAGGGTGAATAACTTTAGAGTCAGCTCATATCGTTCGCTGTTTGGCTCATAGGCCACATAGCCCCGTTGCTGTAGGACCACGAGCATCCTAAACAACTGTCCCATAGGGCGGGACAGCCTTTGGGAGATTTCCCCCGAAGTCAGACCATCTAATTCATGGGAGAGAAGCTCAATAATATCCAGCCCCTTTTCCAGTGCCGGTGCTGAATACTCCTTTCGCTTACTCGGACTCTTATCGCGAGTTAATGCCATATATCCATTACACCCAATCAATAAAAACAGCTAATCAAACAAAGCTCACAGTATTCCTCACCTTCCATCCCGAAACAAATTATTCACCGGCGGAGCCAATATAGGATTTGACAGACCTTCATTAGCGCAATACGGTTGTATATATACATTCGAAGAGTAGATCGTCTTGAGTAACAAAATCATCAGCCTAAAAACCACGGACGTCCGGTTTCCCACCTCCGATCTGCTAGACGGTTCTGACGCCACAAATAAAGACCCAGATTATTCTGCTGCTTATCTCGAATTGGAGACGGAACGGGGCGACGTGGGCAACAGCCTCATTTTTACCATCGGTCGCGGCAACGACATTTGCTGTGATGTAGTTGAAGCCATGGGGCAGCAACTCATTGGCCGAGATTTAGACACTATCACCACGGACATGGGTTTGTTCTATCGAGAAATAAACTCCGATAGCCAACTTAACTGGCTTGGCCCCCACAAAGGGGTTGTTCATATGGCAGCCGGAAGCATTATTAATGCGGTCTGGGATCTATGGGCAAGGGTAGAAGGAAAACCCCTCTGGCGATTGTTGGCGGACATGTCCCCTGAAGAGTTTGTCAATTGTCTCGACTTCAAACATATCGGAGACGCCTTGACCCGTAATGAAGCCCTCGCCATCGTGCAAAAAAACACCGCAACCAGACAGGACCGAATCGCTGAGTTAGAAAAAAATGGCTACCCGGCTTACACCACTACGCCGGGATGGTTAGGTTATAGCGATGAAAAAATGCAACGACTCTGTCGAGAAGCACTGGCCTCCGGGTTCAAACATATCAAGCTAAAAGTGGGTGAATCTATCGAGCAGGATATCCATCGCTGCACCCTTGCTAGAGAGGCAATCGGTGATGACACTCGATTAATGGTCGACGCCAATCAAGCCTGGGAAGTGGATCAGGCCATCGAGTGGATGGAGCACTTACAACCCTTTAAACCCTGGTTTATCGAAGAACCCACCAGTCCGGACGACGTTTTTGGTCACAAAAAAATTCGCGAATCGATTGGTAACATCCAGGTCGCAACGGGTGAGCATTGCCATAACAAGGTGATGTTCAAACAATTTATCGCCAACGATGCAATTGACGTTGTGCAGGTGGATGCCTGTCGCCTTGCGGGCCTCAACGAAATTCTGACGGTGTTTATGCTTGCCGCTAAATACGGCAAACCCGTTTGTCCCCATGCTGGCGGCGTGGGACTTTGTGAGTATGTGCAACATCTCTCGATGATTGACTATGTGCAAATTTCCGCGGAAATCGGCGAACGGGTAATCGAATACGCAGACCATCTACACGAGCATTTCGAGACGCCCATTGAAATCAAAAATGGTGCCTATAGGCCACCGAGTGCACCGGGGTTTGGCGTCAGAATGCATCAATCTGCAATTGACCAATATCAATTTCCCGATGGTAGCGAGTGGCAAAAACGTTTAGCCACCGGGCCTAGTCCTCACTAAAGAATCCCTACTGGAACTCATTAAATGGCAACTCGCATTGATGGTCATCAACACTTCTGGTCTCTCAAAAGAGGCGACTATGATTGGTTAACCCCGAGCCTTGCTCCCTTGTATTGGGATTTTCAGCCCGAGGATCTTAAGCCACTTTTGGACCAGGCCGGCATCAACAAAACCATTGTTGTGCAGGCCGCCTCAACCGTTGAGGAAACCCGCTATCTGCTTGAACTTGCAGATAGCCATGACTTTATCGCAGGGGTTGTCGGTTGGGTTGATATGGAATCAAACGGTGTGGTCACGGTGCTTGAAGAACTCTCGCAACATCCTAAGTTCGTCGGGGTTCGTCCGATGATCGAAAACATCAAAGATCCCGCGTGGATGAATCAAACAAAACTAGAGCCGGCATTCCAATGCCTGATAGAAAACAACCTTTGTTTTGATGCACTTGTTAAATCCATACACTTGCCGCATCTAGCAACTCTACTTAGTCGCCATCCAGAATTACAGACCGTGATTGATCATGGCGCAAAACCCGACATTGCTGCTGGGGCGTGGCAACCCTGGGCAGACCAGCTCAGCATCATTGCCGGCACCACGTCCGCCTATTGCAAAGTTTCGGGCCTGATTACCGAAGCGGCGGTTTCCCAAAGCTACGAAGACCTCACCCCCTACCTCGACCACCTGTTAGGAATATTTGGCCCAGAACGTCTAATCTGGGGCAGTGACTGGCCTGTTCTAAAAATGGCGGGGGACTATCTGGGTTGGCACAATGCTTTTCAAAAGTGGGTATCGCAGTTATCAGAATTTGAGCAAACCTTAATTGAAGGTTCAAACGCCACACGTTTCTATGGTCTAGAAGGTATGTAACATGACGGGTCGACTCAGCAATCAAACTGCCCTTATTACCGGGGGCGGCAGTGGTATCGGTCACAGCGTATGCAAGAGGCTAGCAACTGAAGGGGCAGAGGTATTGGTTCTCGATCTTGACCTTACGGCTGCAGAAAGTACCGCTGCGGAAATTTGCACTAGCGGCGGTAACGCCAGGGCCTTTCAATGTGATGTCGCCAATCGGCAAACCGTAGAAACCGTGATTGCCGAAATCCTGACAACAAGCAAAATTGATATTCTCATCAACAATGCGGGCATCGGTCTGGTGGGCAATTTGGAAAATACCAGCGAGGAAGACTTTGATCGTCTTTACCAGGTTAATGTAAAAGGTATTTTCAATATGCTTGCAATGGTCATTCCGGGTATGAAAGCACAGCGCCACGGCGTTATTGTTAACCTGGCATCAATCGCTGCATCCGTGGGCATCGAGGATCGTTTTGCCTATTCGATGACAAAAGGTGCGGTGTTAACCATGACCTATTCTATCGCCAGAGACTATATTGACCACGGAATTCGATGTAATTGTATTTCCCCGGGGCGAGTCCACACCCCCTTCGTTGATGCTTATCTGGATAAGAACTATCCCGACAACCGTGCAGAAATGTTTGATCAACTGTCAAAGAGTCAACCTATCGGCCGTATGGCTCAGGCTGATGAGATTGCCGGAATGATTGCCTATCTTTGCTCCGATGAAGCCTCGTTTATCACCGGCTCGAACATGCCAATAGATGGCGGCTTTGTCACCTTAAATAATTAGTTAGGAAACCCCATGAAATTACTTCGTTACGGTCCAGTAGGATATGAATCGCCTGGTATTCTTGATGCAGATGGCTCAATACGCAGCCTGAAAGGCATTGTTGACGATATCGACGGTTCCATTTTTCTGTCGGGGCTGCTCTCTGGAGAACTGGATCAGCTGGATTTAACAAAGCTACCACTGGCCACCAATCCTGAACGAATTGGGCCCTGTATCGCCAATGTCGGAAAATTTATTTGTATCGGCTTGAACTATGCCGACCATGCAGCTGAATCCGGCATGGCAATTCCATCGGAACCCGAGGTTTTTACCAAAGCCACCAGTGCGATTTGCGGTCCAAATGATTCAATCATACAACCCCGCAACAGTGAAAAACTTGATTGGGAAGTTGAGCTGGCCATTGTGATTGGCAAACACACCTCTTACGTGACAGAAGCCGAAGCTGCGGATCACATCGGAGGCTACTGTGTCTGCAACGATGTGTCTGAACGTTTATTCCAATTGGAAAAAGGTAGTCAGTGGGATAAGGGCAAAGGTTGTGACACCTTTGGGCCTATTGGGCCATGGCTGGTGACGCCGGACGAGATTGAAGACCCTCTTAATCTCAACATGTGGCTAGAAGTCAATGGTCATCGATATCAAGACGGCAATACCCGGACAATGATCTTTAACCCCGCTTATATCGTCAGCTATCTGAGCCAATTTATGAGCTTACAACCCGGCGATGTCATCTCCACCGGCACACCACCGGGAGTTGGCCTGGGCCAAAAACCCCCGGTCTATCTTAAGGTAGGCGATAACATCAAACTGGGTATCGAAGGACTTGGCACCCAGAACCAGACGGTAGTAGCCCTCGACGGTTAGCGAATTATCTTAGTTAACGCATTTCATCTGCGGTGATTGCCTTGCGAATGAGCTGGGTCAGTTCAGCTCTATAACCATATGTGTCCTGACCTTTGTTTTCTAAAGCCATTTGTAATGCATCGTCCAGACTCCACTGCCCCGTGTATCGGCCATCCTTAAGGAGCTGAGCAAACCCCGCGACGGCCGCGGCAAACCTGGCGTCTTCAGAACCCCCTGCAACATCCATATTAATTGGCTGACTGATGAGCTTTGACACCTTTTCTCCTGGTTTTTTGTAGCGAATCTTCAGAAAGCCATATTCATCACCCTGCTGATTTTTAGCCGCTGTTGATTCGTATCGCGACTCATCTAGCAGGCCATCGCTACCACGGGGGGTGATCTCGTAGATTGCCGTGACACTATGTCCAGCACCAATTTCCCCGGCATCCACCTTGTCATTATTAAAATCTTCCCGCTTAAGACCACGTGTTTCATAACCGAGCAATCGATATTCACTAACCGTCGCCGGGTTAAATTCCACCTGTAGCTTCACGTCATTGGCGATCGGGAATAACTGGGATTGCGCTTCTTCCACTAACACTTTTTGCGCTTCACCTAATGTATCAATGTAGGTTGCAATACCATTGCCGTTTTGCGCCAGCTGCTGCATCAGCGCATCCTGATAGTTACCCTGTCCGAAACCCAGGATTGATAAATAGATTCCACTCTCACGCTTGCGCTCGATAAATCCTTGCAGGTCATCGCGATTAGTCATACCAACATTAAAATCTCCATCGGTTGCCAGAAACACGCGGTTCACGCCGTCTCGAACAAAACTCGACTCAGCCAGTTGATACGCAAGCTGAATACCTTCCGCACCCGCCGTTGAGCCACCGGCACTTAGGCGATTGAGTGCACTGAGAATTTTCTGTTTTTCCGACACCGGCGTCGGTTCAAGAATCGTCCCTGCAGCACCGGCATAAACCACAATCGCCACGGTATCCTCAGGTTGAAGCAGACCTAATAGCATCGACATCGATTGTTTTACCAAAGGCAGTTTGTCGGGCTGATTCATTGAACCGGAAACATCTAATAGAAATACGAGGTTAGAACGCACCACCTCCGATGCAGGTAATTCATAACCTTTGATGCCGATATGAACCAACTTGTTATGGGCATTCCAGGGTGAAGGCAGGACTGACACCGTGGGTAAAAATGGTGCCTCAGTACTTACCGGTACAGGATAGTCATAGGAAAAATAGTTCAGCATTTCTTCCAACCGAACGGCAGATTTGGCAGGCAAGACCCCCTGATTCAGCTGTCTGCGAACATAGCTGTAGGACGCGGTATCCACATCAATGGAGAAGGTTGAAACGGGTTCATCCTTAACCAACTTTATCGGATTGGTTTCGAAGGTCTGGAAGTTATCTTGATTCGCGTCCACCTCTGGCGGGGACATAGGATCAATAAACATACGACCTTCACTTTGAAGTCGCTTGGCTTCAGCCATTTTGGATGTGGCGGATGCGTATTTGGCTGCTTCAGCTTTCATTCTTGATGCGGCAATACCGTATTCAATTTGAGCTGCTTGAGGGGTACTCACGGTAACCTCTTCCAGCTCACGCTCATCGTTCGCATATATTCGGCTGCCTGTGACAATTATTTCTTCAAGGGTTGCAACCGACGGCTCTGCTGGTGTCGCCTCAATGTTTCTGGCCGTATCAGGCCGCCCCACAATATTGGGTACCAACAAACTACTAAACAGAATACCAACTGCCAGAACAATAACTGCAGCGCTGGCCATGCCGCTATAAATCCACCTTTGGCTCATTTGTGACATCTTCTCTCTCCTCGACAAATCAATAATGTTTGTCATAGGACGATCAGGATCGTCATTTCCTTGGGTGGCGTTGCTAGATTTTTTAGATTGCGCTGGTCGTGATTGAGAATAGGCCAGATTTGCCGCCTCTATGGCTGCACGCTTTTTCTCTGCATCTGGTTGCTCAAAGTTCGCCTCGCTAAATAGACGTTTTAACTCTTCTTCGTTCATGAGTTCGCCTCCATTGCGACCAATCGCTTTCTTGTTTCATGGATTCGCCAGGAAATAGTCGATTCCTTTACGCCGAGAATCTCGGCTGCTTCCCTGTGGGACAGCCCTTCTCCCAACACCAGCGTCACCGCCTCCCGGAACCCTTCGCCCATTCGATCCACGGCACTCAGGGTTTGTTGTAGTAGGATCATCGAATCACCACTTGTGTCAGACACCTCGATAACCAGGGTTTCCGTTGTGGTTGTGTCTGGCCGCCCTCGATACCAATCCTTCGCACAGTTAATCACTAGCCGATATAACCAGGTGGTAAAGGCCGCCTCAAACCTAAACTGATGGATTGATTTAGCGAGTTTGATGCAAGCCTGTTGGGTAATGTCCTGGGCATCAGTTCTGGAACCTGAGTATTTTAAGGCAAAGCGATACATCTGGTCGTAGAAGTGCTCTACCAGTACAGAAAAGGACGCCTCATCCCCGGCCTGAGCAGAATGAATCAGTGCTAAATGATCAATCGTTTGTTGCTGCATGTTGCGATCTATTGTCGTTATTCAGTTGGACGCAGGCAAATGGCAAATCCTTGGCTCTCGCCTGACTATAATTAGCCTTTAAACGGAGCTCTATCTAACTGGAGCGGTAAATGAAACTTTAAAAGCACTCTGACAAAAACTTTCTAATCCAGCCAATCCTTCAGATCGTAACAACAGAGATGATCAATTGGATAAAAACAGACCGAATGCGCCTTTTTAGCGCCAACATCCAGATTTGCTTTTTCTTGCCTCGCTTCTTACTTAACTGCCTATTTAGCTGCTTATTTAGTTCTGTGGCTAGCGCATCGCCCCAGGGCGGTCCTATACAGTGGCAGGACTGGTCCGAGGATGCTTTCACCCAGGCTAGAACAGAAAATAAGCTGGTACTCCTGAATCTCGAGGCGGTCTGGTGCCATTGGTGCCACGTGATGGACCAAAAAACCTACGGTAATCCTGAGGTTGCCGCACTGATCAAACAACACTATATCCCAATCAAAGTTGACCACGACGCCCGCCCGGATCTTGCCAATCAATATCGCGACTACGGATGGCCGGCCACCATATTCCTTGATGCCCAGGGTACAGATCTGGTCAAACGGGCCGGATATATCCAGCCGGACAATTTTGCCAGACTACTGAATGCCATTGTTGCGGACCCAACACCAGAGCGAGCAGCGCAACAAAAAGTACCCGACAAATTTGCTCTGGAGCCCCAACTCCAGCCTAAAGTCTTAACGGAGCTGTTAGCTCGCCACCGCAATCTCTATGATTCAGAACTGGGTGGCTTAAAGTCCAGTCTGAAGACCTTAGATCGAGATCACGTTGAATACGCCTTGTTGCAAGCCCGCCGGGGTGATGTCTTCGAAACCCAGGTAGCTCAAAAAACCATTAAAGCCTCCTTTGCCCTGGTTGACCCCGAATGGGGCGGCATCTACCAATATTCGACCCACGGCGATTGGCAACACGCCCATTTTGAGAAAATCATGACTTCCCAGGCCGGGTTTCTCAGAATCTATGCATTGGCGTATCAACAATTTGGCGATGCTGAGTATCTAAAGCAGGCCCATGCCATCGTTCAGTACCTCGGTGATTTTCTGACTGCCCCATCGGGCGCTTTCTACACCAGCCAGGATGCAGACCTTAACCAGGGAGAAAAAGCGACCGAGTATTTTGCATTAACTGACAGGGCGCGCCGGTCACAGGGGATTCCGAGAATCGATCAAAATATTTACGCAAGGGAAAACGGCATGGCCATCGAAGCCCTGGCAGCCTTGTATGAAGCAAGTGGCGACCCAAGTCATTTGAGAATCGCGACAACGGCAGCTAACGTTATTCGACAAACACACCAGCGAGCAGATGGTGGTTTCCGGCACAGCGCAGCCGATAAAAGCGGCCAATACCCAGAGCTATATCTGGGGGACACCCTCTACATGGGTGCTGCATTTCTGCAGTTGCACAAGGTCACAGGCGAGAGAATCTGGTTAGCCCAGGCTGAGCGTTGTGGTCGATACATCGCCAGCCATTTTAAGGCGGATACAGCTGGGTTTTTAAGTGGTTTGAGACGCCCTAATTTTCCAGTGCAACCGGTCAGGCATATCGAAGAAAACATCAAAGCGACACGATTTCTCAATCTACTTGGCCACTACACCGGCGAGGAGACAATTCACCGGGCCGCCGCCCATGGTATGCGTTACCTCGCGACAACAGAGATTGCCTTAGGTCGTATCGAAGACAGCGGCATATTAATCGCCGCAGAAGAACTCACCCGCCCTCCACCCCACTACACAATTGTTGGAAAAAGGAATTCGGTGGACGGCAAAAAAATATTTGCAGTCGGATTAGCTGAAGCCGGCTGGTATAAACGGATCGAGTGGTGGGATAAAACCGAGGGCCCCCTGCGAAATTCTGACGTCACATACCCAGATTTCGACAAACCCGCTGGCTACATCTGTATTGAACGGCTGTGTTCAGCCCCTGCATTTACCCAGGATCGTTATCGCGAGTTGGTGAATAGGCTCATCCACCCAACCCGCTAAACAAGATCATCAAAAACTTAGCCGGCCTCCACTTCTACGGGGATACCGGTCATAAACGCTTGATTACTCAGCTTCTCAAAACTGCCGGGACCCGAGGGCAGCAGCTCATTGGCATTGGTCCCAGGATAACGTTTTGCGACGTTCATGCCGGTGTTCTGGTGGCCCCAGCCGTGGGTCATGGCAACGGTGCCGGGTTTTAGATCGCCATCTAACGACACCAGGGATTCAATATCACCAAAGGTATTGTGGATTCGAACCTTTGAGCCATCACCCAGATTTCGCGCCCGGGCATCATCCGGATGCATAAACAGTGGGTTGTTTTGTTGTTTAGCTCGCTTTAAAGATTTCACATTGTGGAACCAGCTGTTAACCATATAGTTGGTGCGACGGGAGATAAGTTTTAGGGGTTGTTCGTTTTCAGCCATATCTGAAAATATTTCGGCACAGCGACCGAGTGCCTCAGTAAAAATCGTCGGGCAACAATCAACCCTTCTTGATTCAGTTTGGATCCATTGCTCAAAAAACTGACCGGGGAAATTTCGATCTAGCACCGTCGTCTGGTGAGGTCTTGTCTTCATATCCTCAACGCTGGTGTCTGAATGCTTCAACATATGATCCAATCGACCAAACAAATTGGTTTCATCAATCTGGTCCAACACCGAATCAAATCCCTGGGCCTGTTCAATCTTGCCGAGAATCCACCACTCGGGCCGACGCTCCGCTTTGGGCGGCACAATAAAATTGGTGTATTGAACAAAGGGTTGATGCTGCATCCCCAGACCACACATATTGATATCTTCACGCTCGTACATATCCGTTGCTGGCAATACGTAGTCTGCAATGTGCGCTGTGGCATTTGGGTAGATGTCGATTACCATTAAAAATTCTAGTTTTGAAAAGGCCTCTTTGAGGCGATTACTGTTCCCCACAGAAATCAGCGGGTTACCGGAAATCACCACCATCGCTTTGATATCGCCGGACTCAATCATGTCGGCCATCAAATTGCCCGGCAGCGAACCCCGAATCTTTCGAATCTCGCCAAACTGACTATCAAAGAACGGGGACTTCTCTGACACCCTGCCGGCTTTTGCGGCGGGGTAAAAACCTTTGCCATAATAATTGCCACCGGGCCTATCGAAGTTACCGGTACAGACACTCAGCATAAACAATAACCAATAGGCGATCGTACCCTGTCGCCCCATATTAACGCCGGTCGACATATACACCGCGGCACTATCGGCTGCTGCAAATTCGTTGGCTAGTTGCTTAATTGATTCGCTGGTCAAGCCGACAACAGCCGCGACTCTCTCTGGCGAGTAATTTTTGATAAATGCCTTAAGCTCAGCAACATTGTCGCCATGTTCTGCTAAATAGGCTTCATCAAATTGACCGCTAGCTTCCAGATGATGTAATAGCGCTGCCATCAGATAGACATCGGTGTCAGGATTGACCTGCACAATTTCTCCAATTCCCTTTACGGTTTCATTCACCCGGGGATCAACAAAGCGCAATTTTGCACCACGTTTCTCCGCATCCCGAAGGGCTTTAACGGGGTCCGCTATCGAAATGAAACTCATATGGGAAATGCGAGGATTGGCACCAAAGGCTAATAGAAAATCCGTTCTTTCAATATCCGGGATGGGATGGATAGTACTGGAACCAAAGATAGCTTCGCTGCCCGCAAATTTATTGGTGCAATCCTGGGTGCCCGATGAAAAATTGGAACGCACTTCATTCTTGATCAAAAACGAACCAATAGCAGGGCCAGCCAGAGCATTAAACGCCAGGGGATTACCCGTGTAGGAGGCAATGGCTTTGCTGCCGTACTTCTCTTTGATTTCCTGCAACCGCTGCGCAATGCCATTTGCCGCTTCATCCCAACTCACTCGTTGCAGGGCATCGCCCCGTCGTTGCTGGGGGTACATCAACCGATCAGGGTCCTGATGGATGTCCAGGGTCGCAAGGCCCTTGTGGCAAGCAAAACCTTTAGTGATCGGGTGGTCTTTATCCGGCTTGAGGGAGACGATTTCATTATTTTCGACCTCGGCAATTAGCGCACAGGACGGTTCACAAACTCGACAAAATGTGTGGTGGCGTTCCATCAACTCTCTCCCTCGAACTGCATTTGCATCGGCATATACAGCAAATATACCACGCCAATTCCGGATTGGTCAGTTCGGCCCTTTCCTAGATTTGCTAGATCATGTACAACATCCGCACAAATTTATCCCTTAGAACCCACCTTTTAACCTAAAGGAGCAATAGATGTCTGACGCATCAAAAGACACACCGGAGCAGGCGGAGTTTCGCGCCTACTGCCAGAAATGGTTGGCTGAGAATCATCCAGGTCAACCCCCCGTACATATCCCCCAGGGCGCGTTAGAATTAAGCGATCCAGACGCCCTCGTGTGGCTGCAGAAATGGCAGAAATCCGCCTATGATGCGGGCCTGGTCGGCGCAGACTACAGCAAAGATTGTGGCGGCGGCGGTAGAACCGGTTGCCAGGCAATTGCCAATCAGGAGATGCAGAAAGCCAAAACGCCGTTCCTACCCAATATCATTGGTCTTGGTATGGCTGCACCAACCGTTTATTTCCATGGCCAGGAAGGTGTTAAACAGGACCTTCTACCAAGACTACTGTCTGGAGAAGACATCTGGTGTCAGGGTTTTAGTGAGCCAGGCGCAGGATCTGACCTTGCGAACCAGCAAACCTTCGCCCGTAAAGAAGGTGATAGCTGGGTCATTAACGGTCATAAAGTCTGGACCTCATTGGCCCACTTTGCGAGCTGGATGATCCTGCTTTGCAGAACCTCCAAAGATGATAAATACAACGGCCTGTCCTACTTTGTTGTGCCCATCAGCTCCATGATCGGCAAGGGCGTCACGGTTCGCCCACTGATCAAGATGACCGGCGAAACCGGCTTTAACGAAGTGATCTTTGAAGACCTTGTGGTAGAAGACAAGTATCGACTCGACGAAGTGGGTGCGGGTTGGAAAGTTGCCATGACAACTCTGGCCCACGAACGTGGCGCTGGCCCCCTGACCACACCATCGGCTGGCGGTCAGGTAAACGAAAAAGAAAAAGGTCCATCAATTGGCAGTGCCGCTGCATTAATTGAGCTGGCTAAGGTTAGCTATCGCAATGGTAAAACCGCTGCAGACGACGGCGCCATCCGCGATCAAATTATGCAATTGATGATTCGTCAGGAAGGCTTCCGCCAGAACCAACGTCGGATTAGTACTAAAGCATTAAACGATCATCCGATGCGGTTGCCACTACAGTTTAAGTTGGTTGCCACCGAGATGAACCAGGATATTGCTCAGCTCGCCTACGAAATTGAAGGCGCCGCAAGCAGCCTCTATGTCAACGACGACAATGCCGCCGCCGGTGGTCAATGGCAGCTCGCTTATATGAACAGCTTTGGTGTCACCATTGCCGCAGGTGCAAACGAAGTTCAACGAAACATTTTGGGCGAGCGTGTTCTAAACATGCCCAAGTCCAAGTAACCAACGCCAGGAGAATACACATGACACAATCTAATAATTTTGGCTTTGGCGAAGACGAAACCATGCTTCGGGATTCAGCCCGAAAGTTTTTCGCTGACAACTGTGGCCCAGAAAAAATTCACAGTCAGGTTGCCGACAACCCCGATATCCATCGCGCTGTTGAAAGCAAATGGGACAAGGGTCTTTGGAAACAAATTGCTGAATTAGGCTGGACCGCCGTTTGTGTACCTGAAGCCGCCGGCGGTATAGGCATGCCTGTAGTTGCAGCCGTTGCACTTGCCGAGGAAGCCGGCAAGGCAGCCTTCCCGTCACCACTAATTGCAACCTTGAACGCAACCTTTGCCGTTCGCGAATGCAACTCAGACGCAGCTACCAAGTTACTCGGTGAAATTGCCACGGGCAGTTCCGCAACACTTGCGATCACCAACGAAAAAGGTTCCTGGCAAGCAACTGACACAGGCGTGACAGCAAAAGACGGCAAATTAAGCGGCACAGCCTATTTTGTTCAGGATGCTTTAAAAGCAGATGTCCTTGTTGTTTCTGCAGACAGTGGTAATGGTGTTGCACTATATCGGGTTGATCCAGCCGCTGATGGCGTTACCATTCATGCTGACGCGATTATCGATCTGACTCGAGATCAAGCTCACATCAGCTTCGATGGTGCTGCTGCAGAATTGTTAGATGCCAAAGGCGCGGAAGCACTTACTAAGGCAATGCCTGCAATCCTCTGCATTACTTCTGCTGACATGATTGGTAGTGGCGAGTGGTTGTTACAAACCACAACCGAATACGCCCAGACTCGAGTTCAGTTTGATCGTCCGCTTGGTTTTTTCCAGGCTGTTAAGCACCCGCTTGTGAACGTCATGCTCGCAATCGATGCTGCTAAATCCCTCACCTATAACGCCGCTTGCGCTATAGAAGAAGAACCTGAAAATGCTTTGAAACTAGCCCGCATGGCAAAATCTGCTGCTAGCGATATGGCGGTATTTTCTTCGAGCCGTGCAGTGCAGTTTCATGGCGGTATTGGATTCACCTGGGAATGTTTTGTTCACTTGTTCTTTAAGCGACAAATGCACAATCACATTCTTTATGGTGACGGAAAATATCAGCGTGCACTGCTGGCAGATATGTTGATAGGTAAAGCAGCCTAAATACTGACCTGTTCTACAAAACGCCCGCAGCAATTGCTTAGTGATTGCTGTGGGCGTTTTTGTTTTGGCGACAATAACTTTCAGTTTCCAGTTGGTTACCTTGAAAGCCGCTAACGCTTTGATGCTGCGGATTGGAACACCTGAGCTATCGCTGTTGTTTGCAAACAACTTGAAGATATTTACGAGGCGCACTGCGTCTACCAACAGCTATGGCGTAGCATTCGGCTGGGGGAGTATTTTAGGGAGCCTCAAAGCGAAGCGCCGATCGACGCGTCGAAAGACCGAGTAGGGCTTACGACCTAGAGCGGGAAGCCCGGAGGGCCGCAAGCCAGCGAGCTAAAGTACTCCCGCTGCCGGGTGCGGACAAACAGCGAAGATAGATACCAATACAGGTTTCCACCAAATCATCCACATTGATATCCGCTAACGCCCAGGCATTCCACTCCTCCGCTGCTGGCACCCCTCCGGGGTCCCCTTGTCTCCTCCGGGAGCCTGTAGTCTCCCTCCCCCACTGCGGTGCTAACGCTTTGATGCTGCGGATTGGAACACCTGAGCTATCGCTATTCCACAGCAGCGTGTGGAGACCTAGCTTCAACGGGATAGTTTTAAGAAAAATTAAAACCTTCGTAGCCTTTCTCAACAACCCCATCACACAATTCTCGATAAGGGCCAACTCCACCAGCGTAGGGCATAAACACCCGCGGCTTACCGGGAATGTTAGCGCCCATATACCAGGAGCCTGCTTTGGGATACAACGTTGCATAGGCGACTTCATTAACATGATCAACCCAGGCATCTTCTGCAGCCAAATCAGCTTCGAAAATTTCATACTCATGATCCAGCATATGTTTGATCATGTCGGTAATAAAGTCCACGTGCTGCTCGATCGACACAATCATGTTACTCAAGACCGAAGGACTGCCAGGGCCGGTCACAAGGAACAGGTTAGGAAACTCATTAACACCTAGACCAAGGTAGGTACGGGGGCCAGCCTCCCACTTGCTATTCAGCGGTTTACCGTTGGCACCGGTAATGTTCATACGTGACAGGGTACCGGTCATGGCATCAAAGCCCGTTGCCAGTATCAGGATGTCAAAGTCGTAGGATTCAGCGGATGTTTTGAGCCCGGTTTTTGTGATGGTTTCTAATGGCTGCTCAGAAATATCTACCAGGGAAACATTGTCGCGGTTATAGGTAGAAAAATAGTCGCTATCGACACAGATACGTTTGGTGCCGATAGGATGAGAAGTTGGGCAAAGCTTTTCTGCAATCGCCGGGTCATCCACGGTTTCTGTGATCTTGTTCCTGACAAAATCCGCAACCACTTTGTTGGCTTCTTCAGAAATCATGGTATCGACATAGGTGCCAATAAACCTTGCACCGCCGTAGGACCAAAACCGCTCTAAGGTTGCATGTACTTCCTCAATCGACTTATCCAGAATCATATCTTCTGTGATCTGACGGTCTTCCTCTGGGATCATTAAATCCCCAAAGCTTGATACCCGCCCATGCTTATAATCATCACGGTGCTTTCGATATTCCTTCTTGTAACCCTCAACCCACCTGGGGTCCAGCGGACCATTCTCTGCAGGCACACTAAAATTGGGTGTCCGTTGAAATACCGTTAGATGCTTGGCCTGGGCTGCAATAACAGGAATAGCCTGGATGGCAGAAGAACCCGTGCCAATAATACCGACGGTCTTGCCGGTAAAGTCGACCCCTTCATGGGGCCACTTGCCGGTCATATAGGTTGGCCCGGCAAAATCCTTCACGCCAGGAATATCAGGATCCTGTGGCGTTGATAGACAACCCGTTGCCATGATGCAAAATCGTGCTGAGACCGAGTCACCCTGGTCCGTGGTCACGCGCCAGCGCTTACTGTCATCTGAATATTCGGCGCCGGTGACCTTAGTACTTAATTTGATGTCACGATTCAAGTCGAAACGCTCGGCAACGTGATTCATGTATTTCAAAATTTCAGGCTGGGTGGCGTAACGCTCAGTCCATTCCCATTCCTGCTCAAGATCCGCATCGAAGGAGTAGGAGTACGCCATACTTTCAGCATCACAGCGCGCCCCAGGATAACGATTCCAATACCAGGTACCCCCGACGCCATCACCAGCTTCGAAAACCTGAACGGTGAGTCCAAGCTTGCGGAAGTTATGTAATAGATACATTCCAGAAAACCCGGCACCCACTACCACTACGTCGACATTACGTTCCGTCATATAAACCCCCTTTGAATAGACAGATAATCACAGTACGCACCTTGGATTTCAACATATGCTGGCCTTCGGCTAAAGAAGCTATCTATTTTGGCTGAAATTCAAGTAGAGTAATTCGAGATTTGTTCTAAGGATACTAGCGATGGACCGGCGATACTTCCTAAAATCCGCAACCCTAATGGGCGCATTGGGACTGCTCAAGCCCTCCGCCAGCACCGCTGCAGATGAGGGGCTGCGCAGTTCTGATCTTGTGTACCTCACGCCTATCAAGTCCAACGGCATGGAGAGTAGTTGTCAGGCAGAGATCTGGTTTGTCTATGATGGCGCAAGCATATACGTTTGTACGGGTTCCGAAAGCTGGCGCACCCAGGCTCCTAAACAAGGCCTGACATCAACTAAAATTTGGGTGGGAGACCTTGGCCGATGGAAGGCCACAAAAGGGAAATACAAACAGTTACCAAGCCTGATGGCCCAGGCCAGCATCGAGACAGATACCCAGGAACAAGAAAGGGTCCTGGAATTATTTGGCAACAAGTACTCCCTCAGCTGGCTTGTCTGGGGGCCAAGATTTCGCAAGGGCTTAGGTGACGGATCAAGATCATTGATAAGGTATAAACCGACCTAACTCTTGTCGCTTTTTGCAACCAGAGTCTTGACCAATTCACTAATATCGTAATCCCAGCGACTATCACTAAGCTCCCTGGCATGGCGCCGGAGTAGCGGCTGCAGACTTTCAGGTAATTGCTCCTCGGTTGGCACTGTTGCGCCACCAACCAATACAGGAATAACCAACCTTTTGTGCTTGAGGCCAGTCTCGATTTCGAGACGTACAAAGTCCTTGGGCTGAAAAATACGCGGCTCACCATTACTGTTAGTGCAGCTCGCCCAGTCAGGACCTATAATGACAAACAAAGCATCACACTCAAGCACTGCGTCGGTAATCCGTTCAACAAAATCATCTCCATCATGGATCGCGTTCAAATCCATAAATATTTTTTGCTCGTCAACAAACGGCACCAGGGATTGCTGAATAAGGCGTGCATAGGCTCCAGCATCCTGGCGCCGATAAGAAATAAATAGATTACCTTCTACCTTAAGGGGTTTTTCTTCAGGGGTATCTAGTAACTCGGGGCGTTCTTTGGTCAAACGTTCATCAACGAAACTTAAAGATGCATTCAGTAAGCTGATCAACAAAGTCCGAAAGCAGTAGGCAATCACACCGAGAATGAGTATCACAGCAACCAACAATTCAGTGTCCGCGGTTTGAAGGGGCCATAAAATAATCAGAAAAACCCAACTACTAAAAAAGAAAAGTTGTGATGCGCGATTGTTGCCCGTTGGCCAGAACGCGTTTTGCGCGAACTTCGCCGCCAATTGATCGATACTCCGCTGGGAAGGACTATCGCCCAATTGCCACTGATCAGGGGGAATAAATTCTTTGATGTAATCCGTAATCGACATCTCCACACTCTTACTTCCCGAGCTAAACCGTGGCAGTAGTTTTACAACTGCTGGTAACGAAACGGTAAACAGGGTCAGCAACCAAAATGAACTCACCAGCCACTGACCTACGTCTGGAAAGTAGTCAATTTGCGGCAAGTTCAAGGGCCACGTCATCAAATCTTCAAATCGGAGTGGAGCATCTTCCACATACACATTATTAAATCTCGTCACTAACGCAAGCACGCCATAGAGGATCAACAGGACAACCTGGGAGTTAAAAGCATCGTTGGCACCACGAAACCCAAAACAACGGTTAACATCATCGAGGTCAACTTGAATATAGTGACTTTCTTGGCCCGGAGTTACACGACTGCGCTGATAAACCCTTCCGAGAAAGAAGAAATTGTGGGCCAATAAGAATAACGTCAACAAACATTGAAACCAGATAGCGAGAAACTGAACGATGTAGCCAAAGAATACGAGGATCATATTTTCCGCTTTGCTCATTACCCCAGCAGCGAACATCACAGTCCAGTCGGTCTCCCCCGGACGAATGGGTTGATCGGCAAAATAAACCATCATCAGTTCTGCCATATCAGCCATTTGAATCATCAGCGCAAGCCCAATCATCGCTGCCAGCAATAAAGGAGACGACAGATAGTGGCGCATCTCCATATAGGCTTCTTTCTGGGCCGCCGCTCCTTTGATGAGCTGAATAATTGGTGGCACATCTGTCATCGTTGCAGCGCTGATTGGTGCAATTCGATAGAACAGTCGCCTGACGACCCAGAGCATAAATGGCAACAGGAACATAAAGGGCCAGAAGTTGGTTTTGACCCAATAGCCTAAATAAATTTCACCTTCAAACTCATAGCTTTTGTGGGCGCCCAGGTAGTAGGCAAGCCCGGTTGGCAGCGCCGCAACGAGGAACATGTACAGATAATCGATCTTTGCCCTGGGATCGAGAATTCGCAGCATTAAAGCTCGTAGTCCTGGACCGCTCACTGCAAATGGTTTGATTGAACTGACATAGGTAAATAGCATACCTGACAGACGCCGTAACGTCATACCCGCCGGATAGTCGAAGATACTCGGGTGTGTTAAATTTAGTCAAACGCCAACACCTGGATGCAAAATTGAACGACAACCAGACGCTCCGCCAATCATGGCAATCTGATGGCGACAACTGGGATCAAACCCAGCTACAGGAAGCAGCCCAACAGGCAATATCTTTTAGTGATATGCACCTTGGAATTGATATCGCAAACGCCGCTATCGATCGCTTCGGTGCCCATCCCAGTAGTCAGTATTACCTGGCACTCGCCTATGCAAATTGTGGATCCAGGGAGGAAGTGTTCAAGCTGAGCGAGACATTGATGTCGACGGTAAAAGAAAGTGATGACATCTATGAAGACGCACTTTGCCTTGTGGGTCGTCTTGAGAAAGACAAATTTCTGCGGGGTGCCCAGAACAAGCCAAACAACTTCTCAAGCAGCCATTCAAGTAATCAGGCCGATGATACGGCTTTAGTCAACGCACTTGAGGCTTACCACGATGCTTACGAATTCTCCGGCGGTTCTTTTCCAGGCATTAATGCCGCGACATTGTTTCAGCTTGCTGACGCAAAAGAAAAGTCCCGGGAAATCGCCGTTAAGATCATTACCTCCAACGCAGCGGATCAAGATGAATTCTGGCAACTCGCCACTTTGGCAGAAGCCCACTTATTGTTAGAAGAGTTTGATAGTGCCCGGCACTATTACCAGCAGGTCGTGGAGATGGCCGGCGATAACTACGGTCTTCTTGCCAGTGTTAAGAAACACCTGCCGTTGATCTGTAAAAAAATGAGTGTCCCCAAAGACATCCAGGAACTGCTATCGGGTCCTGCCATCGGTGTGTTCTCCGGCCATATGTTTGATACCGCAGACCGACAGAGTGCGCGATTCCCAATCGAACTCAAGGATCAGGTTGCAGCAGAAATTGGCGAGTTTATCGATAGCAACCAGATCAAGATTGGTTATGCTTCCGGCGCCTGCGGTGGAGATTTGATTTTTTGTCGGGAAATACTCAACCGCGGCCTCGAACTCAACGTTGTATTGCCATTTGCCTCGGAGGAATTCCGCCGTACCAGCGTCGCAATCAACGGCGTTGATGAATCCATGGAGTACTGGGATATTCTGAAACATGCCACCTCCGTCTCAATCGCAACGGATGAATCCCACCTCAACAACCCCTGCCTATACACCCACGCTGCTGATCTGATTGAGGGTTATGCCCAACTCCGGGCAAAACAATGTGATGGCCACTTGAAAGTTGTTGCGGCCATCGACCCTTATACCAGCGGGGAATCAGGGGGCAGTCTTGAGCGGGCTGTGATCTGGCTCGAAGAAGGCAAGGACGTCCACATCATCGATATCGGCAAACTGCGAGGGGAAGATAAAACCAACAGCATTCTTCCGGTGGCCAAAAAGAAATCCGACGTCCGGCAACTCGACAGGGAAATTAAGAGTCTGGTCGAAATTTCCTCTAACACCCATGACGATGTTGTGCATCGGGTGATGGCGAGCAAGGTGCCCGAGGATATGGACTTTATGCGCGGCGAAGGTATTAATCGGGCATTCGCAACCACCAAAGAAGCATCTGAATATGCCTACCACGTCCGAGCACTGGCACAAATGATCGAATGGCAAGAAATGGATTTACCTGCTGACACCCAGCTGCAAATTGCGATTCATACCGGACCCATTTTCCCTCGCTCGAAGACAAAAGACCGTGACTATTTTGGTACCCATGTGTTCTATGCAAGAGAGCTGGCAGAGGTCACACCACCGGGCTGCATTTATCTAACAGAACCCGCTGCGGCACTGTTAGAAACCCACGGCCCCTTCGAGTTTTCCTCGGATTATCTGGGGGTTATGGAAGTTAAAAACCGTCGCCGAGAAATCTATCGATTGCATCGGGTGTAAGACCCCGAAGCATTTCAACTGCCCGTTCGCCGTCTGCCTCGGCAACATAAATATGATCGTGGTAGTAGCCAGCGACAACGTTAGCGCTAATGCCCTGCCCCGCTAATTGACTTGCCACCACGGCGGTCAAACCAACAGCTTGCAGACTTGAGTGAACCTGCAGCGTGATACAGGCGAATTGCGCTTCGGTACTAAAGCCGTGACGCGCGGCTACTTCAGCGGAAAGTACAAGGGTGATACCCTCTGCCTCTCGAACCATCACGGTAATATCCGCCGCAGGAAAGTCCACAAGCTCCTGCTCGGAGACACAGCAAAACACAAAAGATTCCAGCGCCAGAAACGGATTCAAACTTTCGATCAGAAGTTTAAGGCTTAACTCACCGCTCATGCTGATTCGGCCGCTCCAGGATTAATTTCGCTCATCATTTTTGGGCTTCGGTATCGCTGCAACAATCCGATCAACCAATCGCGGAAATGGCAAACTTTGAATCCAGACTGAGCCGGTACCGCTTAAGGTTGTCAAACAAAGCCCTTCTCCTCCGAACATCATGCTCTTGAGTCCCCCCGCCAATTGAATGTCGTAATCAATGCCGGTGGAAAATGCTACCAGGCAACCGGTGTCGAGGCGCAAGGTTTCACCCTGCAGTTCCTTTTTGACCATCGTGCCCCCGGCATGAATAAACGCCAGACCATCCCCAGATAACTTTTGCAGAATAAAACCTTCTCCACCGAAGAACCCGGCCCCCAATCTTTTACTAAAAGCGAGATCAACCGACGTACCCCGGGCAGCCACCAGAAACGCGTCCTTTTGACAAAATATTTCTCCACCCTCCGCCGCCAGATTAATCGCAAGCACCGAGCCTGGCGTCGGGGCACTAAAGGCAACTTTTCTTTTTCGATCACCGTCATTGGTGAAGTGGGTCATAAACAACGACTCGCCGGTGATCAAACGTTTGCCTGCGCCAAACAACTTGCCGACAATTCCCTCTTCGGGATCTGCACCGTCCCCCATACGAGTTTCAAAAGCGATGTCTGGTTCCATGTAGGCCAGGGCCCCGGCTTCTGCGATTACGGTTTCCTCCGGGTCTAACTCAATCTCAACCAATTGAATATCATGACCCAGTATCTCGTAGTCTACTTCATGGCTCTGCATGTATTTATCCTGCCCATTCAAATCAAGCGTCAATAATATGCTGCCGAACTCCAAATGGCGATCAGTCCCATCAGCTACGGTATAGTGTGGAGATGAAACGAATTATCATCTCAACGGACATGGACGGCACCCTGCTAGACCATGATAGCTACGACTGTGCGCCAGCACTGCCCTTGCTGCGCAAGCTAGCCAATGCTGACATACCGGTTATTTTGAATACGAGTAAAACCGCCGCTGAAATCCAATCTTGGCAACAAACACTGGGTCTACGGCTACCCGCTATTATCGAAAATGGTTCAGCAATCCTCACACCTCCCGGGTCAGGCGACGATTCCCAGGACCCCGTGTTGCACATATATGGTGCAACAATGGTCGATCTTGAAGCGTTTCTGGAGGAGATCCACCCGGCAGCCATTAATTTTGTCACCTGCCCATCGGAGTTGGCGACTCGCTTAACAGGCCTACAGGGTATAGCCCTGGCCGCTGCTCGGGATCGGCACTTTAGTATCCCCTTAAAGTTTTCCGATTCACTCGCTGCACAGCACTTCTCCGCAACCGCACAGGCACGAGGATTGCAATGTATTCAAGGTGGACGGTTTTTCAGTCTCCAAGGTCAGTGCGACAAGGGCACTACTTTGAAGCACTTGATCAATCGTTATCAGGAAGCGTGGCAGAGCAAAGTCACCGTCATTGCACTAGGGGATAACCACAACGATCTTGGTATGTTGAGCAACGCAGATGTACCCGTCGTGGTGAAATCCCCCTCGGGTCATCTAGTGACTGTACCGGACCCTATAACAATCTATACCGATCACCCCGCCCCCGATGGCTGGGTTGAAGGTGTGACGAGAGCTCTGGCCACCCTATCCATTCATTTATAAGGGGGATCTATGGCAGACAGCTTTCAATCGGGGACGGTAACGACCCTACATAATATCGTCGACCGGCCGCTCGAGGATATCGAAGCAGAATTAAAAACCTTCGCCAGGACCCGGCCCATGGGGTTGATTTTGCCTTCTCTGTACTCAGAGCTTGAACGACCTGCACTTACCGGGATTGTCGACGAGCTTTCAAAAGTTGAGTATCTGGACAGCATTGTGATCGGTCTAGATCGTGCTGATCGTAGTGAATATAAGAAAGCTATTGAGTTTTTTGATCGCCTACCTCAGCACCATAATATTTTGTGGAACGACGGCCCTAATCTCATGGCGATAGATAAGCGACTTAAAGCGGAAGGATTGGCGCCAACAGAACTAGGTAAGGGGCGCAACGTCTGGTACTGCATGGGATACATGCTGGCGCAGAATCGCGCTGAAGCCATCGCTCTGCACGACTGCGACATCATCACTTATCACCGGTCGTTACTGGCAAAACTAATTTACCCCGTCGCGAACCCGAAATTTCGGTTTCAGTTCAGCAAGGGTTACTACACCCGGGTAAATAACAACAAGATGGGGGGCCGTGTTTCTCGATTATTAGTCTCCCCACTCATTCGTGCCCTACAAACCAATCAGGATGCAGGGCAGCATGAGTATCTGAACTTTATGGACAGTTTCCGCTATTCCCTGGCGGGTGAATTTTCGATGCGCCGGGACGTCATGAATGGTCTACGCATTCCCAGCGATTGGGGCCTCGAAGTGGGGGTTCTAATGGAGATGCTTCGCAACTATTCAACTCGGAGAATCTGCCAGGTTGAAGTCGCAGACATTTACGATCACAAGCATCAAGCGCTCTCTGCCGATGACGAGGACTCCGGTCTCTCTCGGATGTCCATCGACATCAGCAAAGCTTTTTTTCGCAAGTTAGCGACTGATGGCATCGTTTTTAACAGCGGAATCTTTCGCAGCTTAAAAGCGACCTATTATCGAATTGCGCTCGACCTGATAGACAGCTATCGCTGCGATGCTGAAATGAATGGACTAGAATTCGACATCCATGCGGAAGAACAAATGGTAGAGCTGTTCGCGGAAAATATCATGAAGGCCGGCGAAACCTTTTTAAGTAAACCCATGGAGCAGCCATTTATCCCCCATTGGAATCGTGTCGTGAGTGCGATTCCCGATATCTTCGAACAGTTGTTAGATGCGGTCGAAAAAGATCAGCAGGAAAACCGTTAGCGCTATGCAAGAACGGCTCTCCAGACTTCGGGACACCGTCGCCGCGCAACTTGAGTTCGTCTATCCCGATTCCGACACAGAACTGCTGCTCGAGCAACTATTGAACACCTTTGGCATCCTCGAGCAGTGCGAAGAACCCAGACCCCACGACAACAAGTGGACGGAACAGGATGTCATCGCAATCACCTACGGTGGCTCTATTGAGCATCCCGGCGAACAAAATCTCACTACCCTGCACCGCTTTATGAACGAGCACTTTGCCGAGGTGATTACCATCTTGCATATCCTACCGTTCTATCCCTATAGCTCCGACGATGGCTTTTCGGTGATTAACTATAAACAGGTGAATGAAGATTTGGGGAACTGGGACAACATCAATCTGATCGCCAAAGACTATAAGTTAATGGCAGACCTCGTCATCAACCATTGCTCTAGTCGAAGCCAATGGTTTGAAGCTTTTAAGCAAAACCAATCGCCGGAAAAAGACTACTTTGTTACCGTTGACCCTGAAATCGACTTGTCGGAAGTTGTCCGGCCGAGAACCCACCCGCTGCTAAGAGAAGTGGAAACCCTCGACGGTACAAAGCATGTCTGGTGTACATTTAGTCACGATCAGGTTGACCTCAATTTTGCCAACGTGGCGGTGTTACTTGAGTTCATCGACATTATTGGTTTTTATCTCGATCGCGGGGTAAAGGTATTTCGTCTCGATGCAGTGGCATTTCTCTGGAAAGAGATAGGCACCAACTGCCTGAATCTGCCGCAAACCCACGAGATTATCCGCTTGCTGCGAACCTTAATTGAACACCGGGACCCAGAAGCACTAGTTATTACTGAAACCAATATTCCCAATCGCGAAAACCTCGCCTACTTTGGTAACGCCAATGAGGCCCACGTCATTTACAATTTTGCATTGCCGCCTTTACTACTCCATGGACTACTCACCGGTAACAATCAGTACTTGAACAACTGGATTATGAGCATGCCCCCGGCCCAGGACGGCACTACCTATCTAAATTTTATTGCCTCCCATGATGGTATCGGTCTACGACCCGTTGAGGGAATACTGGATGAAACTGAATTGGCCCAAGTAGTGTCAGTGATGCAGTTATTCGGTGGGCAAATCTCCTGGCGCAATTTGAACCACGATGAGGTTCGCGCTTACGAAATCAACATCAGTCTAATTGATGCCCTGCAGGGCACCCTATCGGGACCGGATGAGTGGCAGCTGGAAAGGTTTATGGCAGCCCATATTATTATGATGGGATTGGATGGCATCCCGGCATTCTATATCCATAGTCTACTGGGTACCCCTAACGATCAATCAAGACTCGAACTCACTGCCAATAATCGGGCGATTAATCGCCATATTTGGAACCGGGACCTATTAGAAGCGGCGCTTGAAGACACCCACTCACTACACGCTAGAGTGTTGGCTAGCATGAAACAAACCATCATGCTTCGCAAACAACAGCCCGCATTTCATCCGAATGCAACCCAGTACACCCTACATCTGGGTGAGGGCATATTTGCCTTCTGGCGCCAAAGCCGCCGACGGGATCAAAGTATTTTTTGTATCCACAATATTTCCAACACCACCGTGGAGTTTTCCCTCACGAGCGTGAATCTCATTGATACTCAGCGCTGGCTAGATCTATTTACCGATGAGTTTTTTGATGACCTCACGGCGCAGGTAACTCTTTCGCCCTATCAATGCCTGTGGCTAACCAATCGCCCGCTGGGAGCGACTGGATGAGTGAACTCATCACCGGACTCGATTGGGCCATTATTGTTGTCTACCTGCTCGGACTCATCATCCTTAGCGCCTGGCTTTCTCGATCCCAGAATTCCCGCGGTGACTATTATGTTGCTGGCAGAGATACGGGGCCCTGGCCTATTGCCATTTCTGTGATGGCTACCCAATGCTCTACCAACAGCATCCTCGGCGCTCCCGCCTTTGTTGCCTTCGCCGCAGGAGGTGGATTGGTATGGCTGCAATACGAACTTGCTGTTCCCATCGCCATGATCGTGATAATGGTTTTTCTGTTGCCCTTATTTCGTAAACTCTCATTAATTTCGGTTTACGACTATCTGGAACGACGGTTCGATTTATCGACGCGCCTTTGGCTAAGTGGTGTTTTTCAGTTTGTCAGGGCTTTTGCAACAGCTGTCACGGTCTACAGTATTTCCCTTGTGATCGAACTGATCACTGGCCTATCGTTTTTCTGGTCAGTCATGCTGCTAGGTGTGATGACCGTGGTGTATGACGTACTAGGCGGGATTCGTGCAGTTATGTACAGCGATGTTCTGCAAATGATGATTCTCGTTAGCGTGCTGCTGTTACTGTTTGCGATGTTGTTAAGTTCAATCGGCGGCTTCAGCGCACTCCTAACGGAGCTTCCTCCGGATAGACTAAATGCGCTCAATTTTTCCGGCCATGGACTCGGCGATGGCAATGACTTTGCTTTTTGGCCAATGCTTTTCGGCGGAATTTTTCTCTACGTATCCTACTATGGCTGCGACCAGAGCCAGGTTCAGCGAGAGCTCTGCGCACGAAACGTCGATGATGCCAATAAAGCACTACTCATCAATGGATTACTCAGATTCCCTCTGGTCTTGCTGTACTGCCTAATTGGTGCGTGTATTGCGGTATATGCGACGCACAGCCCGGCGTTCATTGAGTCCTTACCTAAAAATGGCAGTACACCCAACTACAATCTGGCTGTACCTCTGTACATGATTCAGCAGTTGCCTAGCGGCGTGGTTGGCATCGGACTGGTTGCACTTTTTGCCGCCGCCATGTCGTCCCTGGATAGTGTCATTAACAGCCTGAGCGCCACAACCATGGAAGACTTTGTGCGTCGATTGCACCGGGGCAAAGTCTGGTCGGATAGCCGGGAACTACTCTACTCTCGATTGCTGACTGCAGCCTGGGGTGCCGCCACGCTGGTCCTGGCTTTTTTTGTGGGGGATATCGCTGATACCGTCCTGGTGGCCATTAACAAAATCGGCTCATTAATCAATGGTCCCGTGCTAGGGGTCTTCGCCCTGGGTATTTTGACCACCCGTTGTAACGGTCACGGGGCAAAAGCAGGGTTACTTGCCGGCTTTGGTCTCAATCTGATTTGCTGGCAGTTGTTACCGGATCTGTCCTGGTTGTGGTGGAATGTGTTCGGTTTTATCACAACGGTGCTTGTCGGCTTTGGCACCAGTCTGATCAGTGCAGCGCCCAGGCAGGATCTTTCATTATTAATTTGGACACCGGCGAATTATCAGTCCTTTGGCTTCAAATTAAACTGGTTCCCCGGCTATCTAATGTTGGCCGCCTGGTTTGTCCTGCTGCTCGTTAGCCTGACGTTCTTTTAACGCTCGGTTTTTTAGGTCGGATCAAGGCGCAATAATCGCCTCGGAGGGAATCCGGTCAGAACTCGAAAGGCCATCGGCAACCCATGTTCACCGTTCACTTTATCGAACTCTGCACCGGTGACAGGCACCGCAACGGCGTCATTTGTGGCTTCATTAAAAGTGACTTTAACATCAGGCTGATCAAGCACCCGGTAGTACCAGGCCCGGGGCCAGTGATTCACGGCCACATAAACCTTGTCATCTAATTCAATCCGAGCAAGAACACGATCATATCGACTACCGTCAGCATCCGTGGTGGTAATGATTAAAGTGCTTTCATTTTTGGGCTGGTAATAGCCGAGCCAGGCTTCGAACGCAATGACAATACCAACATAGGTAAGAACCAGCACCGCAAAAATTTTTAAAAATTTCATTTGAAGCCTCAAGTATTATTCTTTTCCAGACCATAACGCGCTACTTCTGCCGTGTCATCCCCCTTCGACACGCAGCGCAGGCCAAAGCGACACCACTGGCCACCTAGCTGGGGAACAACTGCTTGAGATGTTGGGAAACATAACCATCAACGTAACTTGTCATCCGATAGCTATCAATAAAAGCGCAGTGGCCACCCTGGGACATCACCTTTACGGCCATAGATGCCGGCAGGTCTTCAAAACCGAGCACGGGCACAACAGGGTCGTCTGCCGCCGCAATAATTAACGCATCAACACCTTCAAGAAAGTCTCCGGTCAAGGTATAGCAGTCATAGTAAGACTGTAACGTTGGGTAGTCGGTATAGTGTTCAATAAAATGCGCCGTCATGTCGTGTACAGTTTTTAACTCGTAAGCGCCACTCGAACGGAACTGGTAGCGCTCGGGAAACGCTGCAGATTTTTCATCCAAAGCCCTGAGCCATTTCCGCATAAAATAGGCTTTGTATACCGACCAACCTTGATCAACCGCAGCAACACTGGCTTTGGGATCCATCAACGGGCAAATGCCAATCGCCGGAATATTCAGCGCTTTGGCTAGCCGCAGAGCAAAATTGCCACCTAGTGAGAAACCGACCACGGCCAGTTGCGGGTATTGAACATGTATTTTGCTAACAATATCCACAACTTCTTCAATCAAACCATTGTGGAACATACCTTCATTTAAATGCGTGGTGCCACCGTGGTCCCGCAAATTTAGCCGCGCCACACTAAAACCGTTTGCCCAGAGACACTCGGCAAGAGAAAGATTATAGCCAGAATTGTGAGTCCCCAACCAACCGTGAATAAGCACAACCATTGGTGCGGGTTCCGGTTGTTCGGAAATCCAGGCGACCAATCTGGTACCGTCATCCGCTGTAAAGGTTTTTTCCCTTTGGGCTTGCTGCACCCCCGAGGCTCGCCTTGGCGCTGTCACTTTTCGCAGAGAACTACCCAGAATAGTTTGAATATGGCCGTGGCCTAAGCCAAATGGCGGTCTAAAATCCATTTTCAACATGAACGCTAATTACACAGGTTACTTAAACAGACAGGTAGCACGAAGTTCGAGACTCAGCCGACTTGGATGGCCAGGCTCAACATCGGGGTCGGAAAATGCAGAATGTGGTGTCCAGTATGGCTTATCAGATTCAATCCGGTCACTGTCGTAGGTTCTAAAAACAGCTACTTCATCGCGGTTCATTTCAGGAAAAGCGTACCAGGTATGAGCGTCAGAAGGGGCAATACCCAGGGTCTCAAAATCAAAGCCAGCACCGCCATAATCCTGAACTGGGAATGGTCGCAAATCAGATTTACTGACGGTTCGAGCATCACAAAATGCAAGGGGGGTATCCATTTTTGGTTCACCAAGATTTCGCCAAAACTGAATAATCATGAGCCGTCCGCACTGCTTAACATCATCAACCGTTGCACCGGACTTAGACAACCCCAAAGCAGCCTCCGGTGTGTCTGCGCTATAGTACTGTCTCATCAGGTCCCCGTAACTCTCAGCAAAATCCGAGTGAACAAAGGCGATGGGACCAAAATCAGAATGAAGCTTTTGTTGTTCCGGCCCCCGCTTGATGTGACCACCTACCAGCGCAAAATCACAACCCGTGAGCTTTGTTGCCAATGCACGAATCTCGTCGTAGTGCTGCTCTACAATTGCACTGTCATCCCGCCAATCCGATACCACTGAAGGGTGCTGCATCAACTCGAATCCACATTCTTGCCAGTCAGGCAGCTGCGCAAGACGACCATTTAAAACCGTTCTTTGTATCCCAGAAACCCTATCGCCTTCAGGTGCATCGACATTGGTTACATAGTTGAACGGCGCTTCACAATAGACTTCACTCATAGCTAATCCGGTAGGCCCAGCACACGCTTGGCAATAATATTAAGTTGAACTTCTTTGGTGCCGCCGGCAATCGTTAGGGACTTGTTATAAAGAAAGTCTCTCGTCTTACCCTGGGCTGAATTGCTCTCAGCATCCCAACCCATCCCGGCATTGCCCATGGCTTTGATCAGCAATTCATCTCCCGCTTGAATATTCAGTGCATTGGTTAACTTGACCGCCGAAGACGCAAAGCCCGGGGCTCTAGAGCTGAGCTCCGCAATGGCACGTCTTTGGGTTATCCGTTGCGCATGACTATTCATTTCGTAGGTCACAAGGTCCTTTCGAATACCCAGGTCAGCAATCTTATTGTCCTGCATGGTGACAAATTCTTTGACCATAGCGGGCATCTTACTGTCCTCCTGACGACCGCCCTGGGAGCCGGAAATATTAATCCCGGCGTGGGTCGAGCGTTCAAACTGAAGCAATCGTTTACCTACGGTCCAGCCATTATCCACGCCGCCAATGACGTCGTTAAGACCAATAACCGCGTCCTCAAATAGCGTCTCACAAAAGGGCGACGCACCACTGATCAAGCGAATCGGACTCACCTTTACCCCTTCCTGATTCATATCAACAAGCACCAGACTGATCCCATCATGCTTGGACTTATGGGCTGAGGTGCGAACCAGGACAAAAATGTAGTCACAAATCAGCGCATCGCTGGTCCAGGTTTTTCGCCCATTGATGATGTAGTGGTCACCATCCTTTACGGCCTTAGTCGCCAGGCTCGCCAGATCAGAGCCAGCACCCGGTTCAGAATAGCCCATGGCCCAGGCACCCTCGCCCCGGGCGATAGGTGGCAGCCACCGGGCTTTTTGTTCATCGGTACCGAACTCTAGAATCGTCGGTCCGATGTAATTCACGCCTCGGCCCGTGAGCGGGGTTCTGGCATTGATACGCTTCAACTCTTCAATAAGGACTTCGTATTGAGGCCGTTCAAGCTCTGCACCACCGTATGCTTTTGGCCAGGTAGGTACCGTCCAGCCCTTCTCGGCCATTCGCTTGAGCCAAAGTCGGGTATCGGCATCCAACTCAACTTTGCTGCTGCCGAGAGGCGTCATGCCGGGACCCCGGGCGCCCGCTGGGCAGTTTTCTTCTAACCAGCTGCGGGTTTCCTGTCTAAATTGTTCAAGGGATATTGTCATAGGATAAGAATACCATTCGAGGCGCAAAAAAAAGCCCCTGTCTAAAAGGGGCTTTTTAAGTTACTTCAGTCTTTGATTTCCGAAGAATCAGCGCTCACTAGAGGTTCTTGCGGAACTCAATTCCCCAGTAGCGAGGTTCGTTAACAAAAGCTGTCAGGTTCAGGAAGTCGATAGCGCCCTCGGCAACAATCTCATCGGTAATATTACGACCGACTAAAGCGACATCATAGCCATCGGTATCGGAGCGGTATCCCACACGAATACCACCGATCCAGCGATCTTCTGACACGAACTCAACTGAGTCGTAGAGGAAAATGTTGGATTCATCCCGATAGTTCCAATCGGTAGAGGCATAGACCATGCCTTCTCCATAACTACGCTCATAATCAAAAATGACGTTGTAAATCCACTCTGGCGCCCTTGGCAATGGATTGCCATCAACGGAGACGAGATTCACCGTACCGAAGAAACCAGGAAAGGTATCCACAATCGGATCTTTTGTTGTACATATCGGCGTTGCGGAGCACAGCTCAGTCAACAAACCAGAGTCATTAATCTCTGTATTGTTGTAGCTAGCGTTAAGTGTGACACGGATGTTCTCCGTCAGAAACGCCTCAAAGTCGGTTTCAAATCCATGACCTTCAGTGTCGGCATTTAAAATCTCATTGGTGTTACCGGTACCACCGGTAGCGGTTAATTGTTGGTCATCAATCTGCCAACTATAAACTGTACCGTTCCAGCGGGCTCGACCATCCCAGAGGGTTGCTTTGAATCCTGACTCAACAGAAGTAATGGTTTCTGTATCTGCCTGGCTGGTAAAGCCAAATCGACCGAGCGTAACCGGACCACGGGAGCCGGTAGCAACACGGGCGTAAACGCTCAAGTCTGGGTTTACATCGTAGTTACCGGCAACTTCCCAGCTGACGTAAGAATCATCATCGCCAATGGAGGCCGCCGGCGCCGTAGAACCCGTTCGGGGAATCACCTGTAAATCTTTTTCGTCTTCGGTGTATCGAAGCCCAAGGATCACTGAAAATTGATCGGTCCAATCATATTCAATCTGGCCAAAGAGTGCGGTTGATTCTGTTTTCTGTTCCACCTGGGTGAGGTTAAGTGGTGTACCGGTATTGGTGAAGTCAGAACTATCCACCGTAATCTCTTCATCAAAGTAATAAAAACCAACTTGATAGAAGAGCTTATCTCGCTCACCGGAGAAACGAATCTCTTGGGTAAACTGACCGTGGTCGCTCAAACCGTCACCCGAGGCCACACTAAAAAACGCCTGTCCGCCCAGGGCACCAATCGCCTCTGGGCCGCCCTGCAAACCCCCGTCGATGTCTGCCTGGCTAAAACTTTCTACCGTGTCATAGGAGGTAATCGACGTCAGAGCAAATGAACCAAAGTCATACTCAATTTTTGCACTGGCACCAAACTGGTCTAAATCAAAACCCGCTGGCGCATCATGGGAGGCTTCTTCCTCATCAAAACCGGAACGCAATCCCTTTACACCGGGGGTAAAAGCGTTGGCATAGAACACCTGGGGCATATCGCCTTCCTGATGGAAGCCATGAAATTTGAACAGGGTGGAAAGTTCCTCGGAAGGCGTGAGCAAAAATTGTAGCCGATAACTGATTTCGTCAAACCCACCAAACTCATCACCGGTGACCGAGTTATCAATCCAGGCGTCTCGATCCAGGTAATTGATCGCAACCCGGGCAGCCACGGTGTCAGACAAGCTGCCGCCAACGGCGCCAGTCATATTGTAAGTACCTCGACTACCCAGACCAGCGCTCAAATATCCACTGGTTTCGTGGCTCGGCTTTATCGTGTCAATCTTCACGACACCCGCCGTGGTACCACGACCAAACAAAGTACCCTGGGGCCCAGCTAACACTTCAACCTGCTCAATATCAAAAAGCGGAATACTTTTAAGAACAGAATTCTCGAGGGCAACTTCATCCAGAATCATCGACACAGGTTGAGTCGCGTTGACATCAAAGTCGTAGTTACCAATACCACGAATATAAAAACGTGGGGACTGCCGACCATTGGAGGATTCAATATTCAAACTGGGCGCCCGGGCAGCGAGGGCCCGAATGTTTTCACCACCATTTAAAAGATCTTCAACCCGCTCTGCGGAAATTGCGGTAACTGAAGCCGGAATATCTCGAAGCGATTGTTGGCGTTTTTGCGCGGTGACAACAACTTCTTCCAATTCGTATTCAGCCGCATAGCTGGATACCGGTACGAGCAATGCCACAGCAACAGCCAGGCCAGTTCTCTTAAAGTTCATGGAGGTCCCCAATTGTTTAATTGCAGTAAATTAAAAACGAGATTGTACGTATTTACCTGATATTTACCTATTAATAGCCAGCTTTTAATCTCGATAACAGACAACAAATACAGATTCTTAGCCCGCCACGGTGGTTCTGTGTAGCAGCCGATCATGGCCTTCATAACCACCGGTGGCATGGTGCAAGACCGAGCGGTTGTCCCACATCACTAACATATTCTTCTGCCACCTATGCTGGTATACAACATCCTCATGGCCCTGGTATTCATAGACCTCTCGGAGCAGTTCCATTGCAGCATCCTGGGCCATCCCTTCAATACCGATAATGTATCCCAAACAGCTAAACAACCCTTCTTCTCCCGTTTCAGGATGTTTGCGGATAAAGGGATGCAGTTGGGTTTCTCTTGCGTCGTCAGAAGGTCGAATATCCATACTCCGATCCGATGCTTTGTCATCCTCGCCGTAGAACCCATCCGGGGCATAGGCCCCAACCGCAGAATGAATGGCCTGTTTACCTTCCAGTTTTGCCCTCAATTCTGCCGGTAGCATTGCCAATGCTTTATGTTGATCTGCGAACCAGGTGTCCCCTCCGGTGGGCGGGATGGTGATGCCAAACAAGCAAGTCGCAGCGGGAGGTGTTGCTTGAAAACTCCAGTCCGAGTGCCAGGTTTCAGCAAATAGTGGCGCCGTTTCGTTTGCGGCGCGGCTAACGGCAATCACATGTTCCCGGCCCTGGATTGGCGCAATAAACGGGTCCTCACCAAATTCACCGAAGTACTGGGAGAATCGCTCCAGATCATCGTCCGTTAATAGCTGATCAGGAAAAGACAATACATGGTGGGTTAACCAGGCAGAATGTATATCCGCCACCTGCTCGGCCGTTAATGGCGCGGTGAGATCAACGCCCGTAACCGCGGCGCCGCAGGCTTGGCCTGATGGAGTGACTTGCATGGACTTGCCCCTTTGCTTGTTAACGTTTCTATTAGTTGTGTTGCGAACTTCTATTCATGTTTTATCAATGGTTTAGCGAGATGGCCCCTTAAAAATAGCGTTACCTAACATCACATGCAGGCCATCGAGGTAACCCCTAAAGGCTGGATCTGTCGTGAAAGCAATCACCTCACCCGCCCCAATGCTACGGGCCATAATAGAGGGTTTATAGGCTAACTGGGCACGATTTTCTTCCCAGAGATATCCGCCCTGAAGCAGATTATCTGCCGCTGCATAACGTACCACATTGGTACCGCTGCCGTGTTTAAGAGGCGTGTAAATATCGCTGCCGCCGAGAACCAAATTAACGGTGTCGCCTACTCCAGACGCCAACCAGTGATCATGATTGACCTTGCCCCGCACAATCACGCCGGGCACATAGTCCGGTGTAACCGCGCCTTCACTCAGCAGTTTTAGGTACTCAGCTTCAGATTTAATGGTAGTAGCGACGGCCAGGGAACCCTCGACCTTGTCCTCAGCTATGGTATCCTGATTCGCTTCTAATCGAGTCGCCAGCAACCTCAGGCCCTCATCCATTAATAGGTAACTCGCGGAGCCTGCAGTAATCAGTACCCCGCCGTTTTTCACCCAGGCTTTTAGATTATCCTGGCCAGCTTTACCCATCTCATCGGCATAGTCACCACCCTCAGGAATAATCAGCACATCAAAGTAGGCCAGATCCCTGGAGGCCAAATATCGTGTTCGAATCGTTGTCACTGGATATCCAAGCTGACGTTCGATAACAAATCGAGTATTACCTGCCGCGTTGGAATAGGTTGGTTCATCCCAGACAAGTGCAATTCGGGGTGCCTTTAATTGAGTCACCTGACGGCTACCAAAATTGACCCCGGCGGTCGTCCAGCTACCTTCGGCTGTGACCATTTCAACATCAAACTGCTGCGCCAACTCAATGACACGACTGCGCATCTCGTCACTGAGCTCTGCGACTTTGATGGCGAGTGTCCCCCGGGCATATTCTCGCCCGGACATCGTGAACGCCGCATCAACATTTAGGACCGGCAAACCACTCTTGAGGGCAGCCGCTAGAAACTGCATCGACCCAGACGTATTGTTAGGAATCAGGTAAGCAAATTTGGCGTTGTCGAGATTTTGATTAAGGGGAGTTTTAGGATCATAAAGTACAAGGCCGTCGAGATTCCTTTCACAAATACTTGCATCTAATCCGTACAGCCCTGGCATCGACCAGGCAAGCACATCATAAAGGTTCACCGGCAGACCCAGGGCTCTTTGCTTCTCCTTTTCTTTCCAGAATTCTGCTTCGATAGGACTATTGGCATCAAGTAGCGTCCTGACCAACCACCCCGCTGGCTGACCCGCCTTCACCACATAACTTCCAGCCGGATGAGAGGTACCACACGCTCTGGTTGTGTTTTTCAGCGTATGAACTTCTATGCCCTGGGCGGTGAGCTTATCGGCCAATTTACGCCGCAAACTCTGGTCACCGGTAGAAAAGATATAGAGCTGCTCGTTGCTTAACGCAGACGCTCGGTAGTCCACTAGATCCTTTAACAGTTTTTGGCCGTTGGTTGCTGTTGTCAGCATCGTCGCAATGGAGCTAACAAAATGCCGATGCACACCATCTCGATAGGTGAGCAGTTCACCATTGTCTTTTCTTTGCACCAGACCCCGTGCGGATGCCATCTCAAAGGTCATACCGATGGCACCGTGGAATGCGGGCCAGGTATCGCCATAGCCCGCGTAATGGGCATCAAAGGTTTCTCTGGTGAAGTAATCAAAATTGAACCGATCAAAAGCTGATGCATTACCTTTGCCGTACAAATTCAGATTCTTAAGCTGGGGTTCAGATATAAATGGGTTATAGGGTTCAGCCGGGGGCGGAAAATAGTAACTGTTATCCACGCCCATCTCATGGACATCGGCATGTACCACGGGGAAGAATTTTTGAAAGTGTTCAACCCGCCCCCTCGTCTCCGGCTGGGTCAGTGCAAACCAATCACGGTTCATATCAAAAAAGTAATGATTGGTACGCCCGCCGGGCCAATTTTGACGATGTTCCGCGGCAAGCTGGTGTACCGCTGGTTCAAGGCCCAGATTTTGCTCAAAGTGGTGCACAAACCTGGCCCGGCCATCGGGGTTTTGTGACGGATCCAGCACCACAATAGTGTCGTTTAAGATTTTTTCCGCAGTCTCATCATTTTGCGCAGCAAGCAGGTGGTACATCGCTAACAATGCAGCATCGGTGGACGATATTTCATCACCGTGAACGCCGTAGGATAACCAGCTAACGGGTATGGTCTGGCGCAGGAGATTTTCCCGGGTTTGTTCATCAATTTGCCGTAAATCTGCTAAGACTCGCATTCGATCCTGATTCACTTCGAGTTGCTGCATATTGCTCGCACTAGAGATCACCAGATACTTTAGGGGCCGCCCCTCCCAGGAGGTAGCGTACTGGACTAATCGGGTTCGCTCGGGATTAGCCGCATGGATCGCAGCTAAATATTTTAATACCTGCCCAGGGGTTGTGATTTTTTCGCCGTGATTGTGGCCAAGCACAGACTTCAGGGTCGGAACAGCAGGATCGTAGCTGACGCCCGGCCAAAATGGTTTCTCCTCAGCGAAAGCTGGCGAGAGGAACAGACACAAACAGGTCACAAGGCAGTAGGTAACAAAAGGTCGGTTAGTACGAAACATGATGGTCTAAAATTCGAATCAGGAGCTGTGACCTTAGCAAATCGTCCTGCGTATTAGAACGGGTAGAAACCCTCAAGGCCGAGTACAACTTCGAGAGCCTTTAGGGTCCGATGACATTCATCCATAAATCCCGGATCCTTCAGGTCATCGGGGCTTAGCTTGTCACGGTAAAATTGATTCACCCAGCCTTCGAGCTCATCCAGGACGTTATCGGTCGCAATAAACCGCTGATCAACGGCTGCAAACTCTTGCTCGTTTAAAACAACCCGCAAACGTAAGCAGGCGGGCCCACCGCCGTTACTCATACTTTGCCTGACATCGACAAAAACCACATCCCGGATTGGCTGTGACCTATCCCGAGACAGGGTTTGCAAATAGGTTCTAACGGACTCTACTTCCATACATTCCAGAGGTGCGATAAGCGTCATTTCATTCATCGAGCTATTTTTGCCAGCTGTTCCATTTGTTGCCGTTATTCCATGGGATGCAGGAGCCGCCAAAAGCTGGCTATTGAACAGATAGGAACCAATTGCATCACGGAGCCCGACCACGTTATCGGGCACACAAATAGGCTGAAATTCGGCAACGGCGTCTCGAATCGAGTTAAAGGCCAGTTCAGCAGCCCCGGGCTCAAAGGCTTTCTCGTGATAAAACAGTACGGGGCCGTTTGCCACCGCAACAACATCGTTATGGAAGGCACCGGCATCTATCGCATCGGGATGTTGTTGGAGAAACACACTGGTTTCTAAAACACCATGCTGGCGCGCCACGGCTTTACTCGCTTCGAGAGTTTGACGGGCCGGATACCGCCTGGGTCCTCCGGTACCATTTCCCTTTCCATCTTCCTTACCATCTCCATGAACAAACAATCCGACACCGGGATTCTGATACCCAGAACAGAGTCGATTGTGGTTTGCCGCCCCCTCGTCACCAAAGGCAGGATGACCCGCAATGGGCATATGCACTTCAAAGTGATCGGTATTCGCAAAAACCTGACTTAAGCAGTGGGTGGTTTGTTGGCATTCAATGGCACGGTGTACGGTGGTCACCAGATTTGCAGCGGTAAAGTGAACGCGACCATCGGAAGCATCCACCGAGGGCGTCACCGTTGCGGCATTAGCTGCCCACATGCTCGACGCACTGTAAACCGTCCCTAACAAATGGGGCGCCTGGTTTGTTACAGCCTGTAGAACCTCCTCGGCATTACCGGAAAAACCCAGTTGTTTTAGAAGACCTAACTCCGGGCGAATTTGAGGAGGGAAAAAACCTTGCTTGTAGCCAAGTTGTATCAGGGTGCGCATTTTTGCAATTCCCTGGAGCGCAGCCGCTTTGGGATGGGACACCATCGCAGCATGAGCCTCACTCGCCAGATTACCCCGGGACAAACCACTATAGTTATGGGTTGGACCTATCAACCCATCAAAATTGACTTCATAGGTTTGCATACATTCCCTTATTGAATAGCCTTATTGAATAGCCTTATTGAATAGCCTTATTGAATAGCCT
>CAXBLU010000004.1:0-366719 GCA_963976815.1 uncultured Pseudomonadales bacterium
TTATTGAATAGCCTTATTGAATAGCCTTATTGAATAGCCTTATTGAATAGCCTTATTGAATAGCCTTACTAAATTGCCCTATTAAATAGACCTGTTGAATAGTTATAACTTAAATCGCTTAGGTAACCTTGGCTGGGATTCCAACAACCCTATCCCCTGCCGTTACCTGGAGCGCTTGCCGCGTAGAGGCTCCAAGCAAGATGGTGCTATCTTGACAACAGGCGTCACTAAATACGATCCGAAGGTTCTCTAAACGATCATTCGCCAGGAGCATTTTTTCGACATCTGTGTCTGTATTTGTTCCCGCATCCATTTCCACATCCAATCCGGTATGCGATGCCGAAACTTTAAATGTGACCGCCCGTTGAACACTGCGAATCTGCTCAATCGTCGCCCGTACTAGAGGCCCACCGTCAAAAACATCAATCAGATTCTCGTATTGAAAACCTTCCTCCAACAATAACTCCATGGCGCGGCGAGTTGAATCATGGGGCTTGCCCATAACGGATTCCGCTGATGCCGGTAAAAGGTTTGAATAGATAGGATATTTTGGCATGAGCTCGGTAATAAACTGATTGGACCCGGTTCCACATAGTCGGTCCGCCTCGGCATAGGGCATTTGAAAAAATTTGGCGCCTAAGGCTTCCCAGAAAGGACTCACCCCATTCTCATCAAACCAACCCCGCAATTCTGCAATCACATCCGGAGCAAAACGCTCGGGGTATTGCGCCATCAACAAATACCGGCTGCGAGATAACCAATGTCCGTTGCCCCGATATTCTGGATCCAAAAACAATGTGCCAACCTCAGAACAGTCGGTGTAGTCATTGGTCAGGTGTAAAAGATTGCTGCGAACTTCCTTATTAATGGAGTGGGAGTAGTGGGTCACAGACATGATGCGATAGGCATAAAATGCTTGCCGACTGCCGGTTCGCGCATAGACCGCGGAGGTGCCGACTACCCGTCCTTTTTTGGTGTCCTCCATCACCATCAGAAAGTAGTCGTTCGGGTCCGGCTGCGATCGAGCAAAGGATAATATCGCTGACTCAATATTGGCCATCAGTGCTTGTCGATCCTGGGGGAGTGACGTCATGCCCTCCCCGGCAATCGACGCGAGTCGTGCAAGATCGTCCACATCCCCCATTGCCACGGGTCGCATCAATAACATTGAGTGTATTCCTACTATGTTATTGCCATTCTGCAATAGGTAGACTCATCCTTAAAGCACAACCGGTTGTGATATCCCATGGGCACCACTAACACCTCTCACAATGACAGACAGCTCCAGGCGTTAATCCAACAGGACCCAGAAGTTTTATTACACCCTGCGTCCTCCATTACTCAATTGCTGGCGGATGGCCCCCAGATGATCACCCACGCTGAGGGTTGCCGAATCACGGATGCTGATGGGCACTCGATGCTGGATGGGGTAGCGGGTCTCTGGTGTGTCAATGCGGGTTACGGTCGGACTGAAATCGCCAACGCGATGCAACAGGCTGCCGGCCAGTTGGGTTATTACCATAGCTTTGCCAATACCTCTAACCCCTGGCAGGTTGAACTCGCCGCAAAACTGATCGAACTGTCACCAAAACAATTGACCAAGGTTTTTTTCGGCAACTCCGGTAGTGACTGCAACGACACCCTCATTAAGATCGCCTGGCATTACCACTCGCTGCAGGGCAACACCAAAAAAATCAAAATCATCTCCCGACAGCAGGCCTATCACGGCACATCCATCAGCACCGCCAGCCTGACGGGCTTACCGGCTTTCCATAAAGACTTTCCTATTCCATTGGATTTTGTTTTGCATACGGACTGCCCCCACTACTATTCCCAGTCATTCGAAAACGAAACTGAAGAAGCTTTTTGTGACCGACTGATCATGAATATCGAGAACCTGATCAAGGGTGAGGGGGCTGACACCATTGCGGCATTTTTTGCAGAACCTATTCAGGGTGCAGGTGGCGTTGTCGTGCCACCGGATGACTACTTTCCAAGACTTCGCAAACTGCTGACTGAACATAATATTCTGCTGGTTGCCGATGAAGTCATCACCGGTTACGGACGAACAGGAGAGTGGTTTGCATCGGACGCGATGGGTATCGAGCCTGACATGATGGCTTCTGCAAAAGGATTAACAAGTGGATATTTCCCAATGTCCGCTGCATTTATTAGCCAGGAAATATGGGAAGTGCTCAAGCTTGGTTCAGAGAAACTGGGGGCCTTCTCCCACGGCTATACCTATAGCGGCCACCCCGTTGGTGCCGCCGTTGCCCTCGCTAATCTAGACATTATGGAGCGGGAAGCGCTGATCCCCCGGGCGAAGGAGATGGGGAACTATTTGCATCAGCAATTACAGAGCCTACTGAATTTGCCACTAGTGGGAGAAGTTAGAGGCAAGGGCCTCATCGCTGCAGTTCAGATTGTTGCGGATAAAGGTCGACGTGAGCTCCATGATCCAGCCTTAAAGATACCCCACGGGATAGCCGCAACCATGCGGACTAAGGGTGTCATCGTCAGGCCACTGCCCAGCATTGGCGCCCTGGCAATATCTCCGCCATTAACCATCAGCAAAGGGGAGATTGATGAGTTGGTTCAGGCGCTAACGGATAGCATCAGCGAGATGTCTTCCAGCTAAGATTTGATGCCACTAATATCCAGGCAGTCCACGACAATTTGTGGGCTTTCCTGGCCGCGGTATTCGTTCACACCAACTCGGTAGGCCATCCTGCGTATCCGCCCCTCGACTGTGCGATCGTGACCAAATGCAATAGCATCAATCAACTCCTCCCGCTCAACGGGTCGCACCCGCATCTTAAGGTGTCGACCACCAACAATTCGCTGGGAGATGATTTCAAATTCGCCATCGAACATTGGCTCAGGAAACCCCTGACCCCAGGGACAGGCCAACCCCAAATTGCGACCTAATTCAACCGTTAGCGGCTCCTGCAATTCACCATCGGTAGTAATTGCAGCGGTCAACTCCTCCTCCGTTAACCAGCGTTTTGCGACTTTATCAAAAGCACTGCGAAATTTTTCCAGATCACGAATATTCAGGGTAAGGCCTGCCGCCATTGCATGGCCGCCAAACTTCTCTAGCATGCCAGGGTACATCGAGGCGATTTCTGCAAAGGCATCTCTGATGTGCAAACCTTGAATGGAGCGAGCTGAACCTTTTAATTCCGTCTCCGACACCTTGGCAAAAGCCACCACAGGCCGATGTAATCTGTCTTTGATACGAGACGCGACAATTCCCACTACCCCCTGGTGCCAGGACGCATCAAAAAGCGTGATACCCACCTGTGCCGATTCTTCCACCGAGGTATTTTGCAGAATTTGCAGGGCCTGCTGCTTCATTTCATTTTCAATTTCCCGGCGTTCCGCATTGAGACTATCCAATTGAGCCGCCAAATCTGCCGCTGTCGATTCATTTTCGGTTAGCAAACATTCAATCCCAAGGGAGATATCCTCAAGGCGACCGGCTGCGTTTAATCTTGGTGCAACAAAAAACGCCAGATCCTGGGATGTCACAACTTCAGTCCTGTGCCCCGACAGATGAAGCAGTGCTTTGATTCCAGCCCGACATTTGCCCGCCCGAATACGCCGCAATCCTTCATTCACCAATATACGATTGTTGTGATCCAGGGGCACCACATCAGCAATTGTGCCAAGGGCAACCAAATCCAAATATTCCGCCAGGACCGGCATTGTCCGTTCCCGGAACCAATCGGTATCTACAAGGTTTTGGCGGACCGCAGACAAAAGATAAAAAGCGACACCGACACCGGCCAGGTTTTTGCTTTTAAACCCGCAACCTGGTTGATTAGGATTCACAATCGCGTCAGCCTCGGGTAATTGTTCAGGCGCAAGGTGGTGGTCAGTAATCAGGGTTTGGATGCCAAGTGATCGGGCGTGGGCGACACCCTCAACGCTGGAAATGCCGTTATCCACGGTAATAATCAAATCCGGCTGGCGGGCCGTCGCCACGTCTACGATTTCCGGGGTTAAGCCATAACCAAACTCAAAACGATTAGGCACTAGATAGTCGACCGAAGCTGCCCCCAGTGCACGTAGACCATGCACCATCAATACACAGCTGGTGGCGCCATCCGCGTCAAAATCACCGAGGATCAATATTCGCTTTGCAGCGCGGATGGTGCTTCCAACTAGTTCAGCCGCCTCGTGGATGCCCTTGAGATCTGTAGGGGGTAGTAGTTGTTTGAGCGTCAGGTCCATTTCCGAGGCGGACTTAATACCTCGCCCCCCATACAAGCGAGACATCAATGGTGAGACACCATCCAGGGTTTGAGAAGTCGGCCGGCGCCGGATCTCCTTAGCCATTAATAGTTAGTCACGAACAGTTAGCCACTAAATATTCTCAACGCGGATGCGTGCCACCTTACCTTTGATTTGTTCCATCGCCTCAATTTCAGCAATAGCAGCATTCAGGTTTTGCTCCTGTACATCATTGGTCACAATCACAATGGGCACTTCACCATCACGGACATCTTTTTGGATCAGTGATTCAATACTGATATTACCCTGGCTTAAAATGGTCGACACCCGCGCCATGACGCCCGGGACGTCTATGACCCTGAGCCGTAAGTAATAGGCAGAAACGATGTCGTCCATAGCCAACATTGGCAAAGCCGAAATCTGATCTAACTGATACCCAAGGCCGGAGGTTGTATTACCCTGGACAATATCAATCACATCCGTCAGCACCGACGATGCCGTCGGACCTGCGCCCGCACCTGCGCCCACATACATCGTTTCACCGGCTGCATCACTGCCCACCAGTACAGCGTTCATTACGCCGTTGACCTGAGCTAACATCGCAGTCTTTTTGATTAAGGTAGGATGAACCCTCAGCTCGATGCCAGAATCCGTTTTGCGGGTAATACCAAGATGCTTAATTCTGTAGCCAAGTTCCGCTGCATATTTGATGTCCGCAGAAGTGATTGCGGAAATACCCTCGGTATACATGGCAGAAAAATTGAGTGGGACACCAAAGGCCATTGAAGACAGAATTGTCAACTTGTGGGCAGCATCAATACCTTCCACATCAAAGGTTGGATCTGCTTCGGCATAACCTAACTTCTGGGCTTCCACCAACACCTCTGAAAAGTCGCGATTTCCCGCCTGTTCCATTTCCGTCAGAATATAATTGGTTGTGCCATTAATGATGCCTGCAACAAATAGGTTCTGGTTACCGGCGAGGCCTTCGGTTAAGGCTTTTACAATAGGGATGCCGCCAGCAATGGCTGCTTCAAATCGCAAGCAGACATTATTGTCTGAAGCTCTTTGCATTAACTCCGTACCATGCAGAGCAATGAGTGCTTTGTTAGCAGTGACAACATGCTTGCCGTTGTCGATCGCCTGCTCCACTAAATCTCTTGCGGTGTCAGTGCCGCCCATAAGTTCAAGGACTACCTCAACTTCCGGATCCTGCACCACGGCAAATACATCACGACTCACTTTGGTTTGGGACACATCGCAATCCGGATTGTCTCGACGACTACCGACGTGGCTGACTCGAAGTTGAACCCCAGTTTTTCTGGCTATCTCGTCGCCATTTTTTAAAATGAGATTGAAGGTGCCACCACCTACAGTCCCAAGGCCACAAATGCCTATTGCTACTTCCCGCACCTCAATTCCCCTAGGTTCAGTTTTTGTCGTTTCAGTTGTTTTGACTGGCGTTCTTAAACATCTGTTTAATGCCACGAATCGCCTGGCGGGTGCGATGTTCATTTTCAATCAGCGAAAATCGCACATGGTCATCGCCATACTGACCAAAACCAATACCTGGAGACACCGCAACCTTGGCTTCCTGCAATAGAAACTTACTGAATTCTAATGAACCCATATGTTGAAACTGCTCGGGAATTTTTGCCCAGAGGAACATGGTGGCTTTGGGTTTCTCTACGGGCCAACCGGCAGCATTTAGTCCATCACACAGGACATCCCGACGGCGTTTATATCGATCCACAATCTCCGTCACACAACTTTGATCACCTTCTAATGCAGCAATGGCGGCAACCTGAACCGGCGTAAACATACCGTAATCAAGGTAAGACTTGATTCGCGCCAGGGCCCCCACCAGCGTCGGATTGCCCACGCAAAAACCAATGCGCCAACCGGGCATGTTATAACTCTTCGACATGGTGAAAAATTCCACCGCTATATCTTTAGCCCCAGGCACCTGCAGAATCGAAGGTACCTTGTAACCGTCAAAGACAATATCCGCATAGGCCAGATCCTGGACTACCCAGATGTTATGTTCTTTGGCAATCGCAACAACCTTCTCAAAGAACTCCAACTCCACACACTGGGTGGTTGGATTGCTAGGAAAGTTAATCACCAACACCTTCGGCTTTGGCCAGGTATTGTTAATGGCTAACTCAAGCTCAGCAAAAAAGTCACCGTCCTTGGTAATCGGTACGTGCCGGACATCAGCGTCGGCAATCACAAAACCATAGGGGTGAACGGGATAAGATGGATTAGGCACAAGTACCGTATCACCTGGCCCCAATATCGCCATTGCCAGATGCGCAATACCCTCTTTTGAACCCAGGGTCACAATGGCTTCAGTTTCCGGGTCGACATCCACATCAAATCGATCTTTGTACCAGTTACTAATTGCCCTACGTAGTCTTGGAATACCTTTGGACTGAGAGTAACGGTGGGTATCACCGCGTTGTACGGTTTCGATCAGTTTATCAACTATATGCTTTGGTGTTTCTTGATCGGGATTACCCATACCAAAATCGATGATGTCCTCGCCACGGCCACGGGCCTCCTTCTTCAGCGCATCTGTAATGCTAAAGATATAGGGTGGTAGGCGTTTAATTCTGGGAAAATCATCCATTTGCTTGATCCAACAATTGCGCGGTTTTAGGGCCTGATTAGCGAGCCGGCAATAGTACGGAATTTTCGCAAGGGTTGCTATGAGGACTCGTCACTACACGTCAGTCGGTCAGCTGATCATGATCAGTCTATGCCCGGTGACCGGGACTGCATCATGTTTGGCGTGCTACATCTTCTCCGAAATATCAGAAAGCCGAAGCATCACGTCGACGCTCGCTCTCTCCATATTATCAAGGTGTCGGCAGGCGTCATCGGGATTGCCTGCGGACATTGCCTCAAGGGCTAGCTTGCCACTCTTGTGGACCTCCATATGGGGTGCTTCCAGGGCAGCGTAGCCAGGCAAAGCGGAATACTTCGTTTTACCTTCACCTTCATAAAACCATTTACCCAGCCGGCAATCGATATGGTCAGAAAAATCCTTCTGTGTTTGCTCCGATAATCCGCGCATCACCTTGTAAACGTCCAACTTCCAGACGATATGGTCCAATTTTGCCGTGCGAATAAACGCGGTATTCGATGAATCGATAATTACGTCATACATTTGCTGGGACAGCTCAACCACCGCCTGGGTTTCTGACTGAATATTTTCAGCAGCATCACGAACGTCGACACTTTTGCCGTTCACCGAATCGATACCATGGACAATCAGGTCCATACCACGGTTTATTTTTGTGATCAGCGTTGCAATCTCCTGGGATGCTTCGGCTGAGCGTTGGGCGAGAGCCCGCACTTCGTCTGCTACTACAGCAAAACCGCGACCTTGCTCACCCGCCCGGGCGGCTTCAATGGCCGCATTAAGCGCTAATAGGTTGGTCTGTTCGGAAATGCCTTGAATGATGGTAATAAAGTTATTAATGCCCGTTGTATTCTCTTTCAAGGAAACCAGAGAATCCGCAACCCCCGCCGTCTCAGTGTTGATCTCTGCGGTTGCGCCGACGGTAGACTTCAAAATACCGGTAATGTGCTCAACGATTGAGGAGGTTTTCTTAAATTCTTCACGATGCTGCACCAGATATCCTGCAGCGTTCGCCGCTTCAAGACGGACGCCATCCACCATATCCGTAGTGCTCGCCCATAGGGCATCAACCCTGCTGTCGTGATTGTCCTCCAGAGATTCTTTGTTGGAGTGTTGTTCCAGCACCACGCGCTTGGCTTCGGCAGCTTGGAGTTGCGCCTGAAGAGCCGCAATCTCTGTGGTCTGGTCGGAACAGGTTCTCTCAAGTTCGATCAGTTTGTCTTTATGCTTGCCAAATATCATGGGTATGGGTCCTTCCGTTGCACCATTGAAGACGCGATAGATCGCAGGTTCTTATCTATTTCAAGATTGAGTATAGACGTAGAAAACGAAGCACGAAGGAGATGATGGACCTAAAAAAGCCACAACCACCCAAGAGTTTTGGGTAGCCTAAGAGGCGATCGGAGGTTAATTTTTAAATCGGGGCTCTGGAACGTAGATACGCACCACTAGCCCACCGACCACCAGGAATAGAATCGAGGCTAAAAAGACCGACTCATAGCCCAGCAAACCCGCCAATATGCCCCCTAGCAGCGGACCGATGGTCCCGGCGATTTCCGACGCGGTATTGGCAATTGCAATTCGGACCGGCAAATTGTCGCGATCACCAAACTCCAGAGTGAGGTTCATAGACGAGCTCTGAAAACCTTGAAAGGCCGCGCCAATACCGATAAACACAATGGTTGTCATCAGTAGATCATCCGCCACCATAAGCAGTACCGTCGAGCCAATCCACAGGGCAATCGACGCAAGGAAGGTGAGCCTGAAGCCCTTGCGGTCGGCGATCGCACCCCAAATTAGGTTCGATACGGTTCCGGATATAGTGATTGCTACCGTCAAGGTGCCAAGGACACTCCCGGTCAGGCCAATACTCTGCCCGGCATAGAGTATGTAAAAGGGCATCGCCATACGGCCCATAGTGGCCAAGGACCTTGCAAGGAAATAACGGGTAAATGCTGGATCGTTACGCAGCAGTTCCGGCACTTCGCCTAATCGGTTCCACAAAGATAGCTTGGCTTTGACAGTTGGCGGTTCCGGTTCCCGAATCGCCAGCAACATCAGCAATCCCGCTGATGTCAGCACAAAAGCCAGCAGAAAGGTCCAGGAGTACCCTTCAGCGGTTGGCACCTCGCCAATCAGATATTCACCCCCAGCCCAGGCCACCAGTGCTGAGATAAGACCGGCAAGGAAATTTCGCAAACCCGTAAGACGACCACGCTGATTGACGGGTATCACCTTGGAATTTAGGAAATTAAAAATAACCCCCTGAATACCCGAGAACATGCCGAGCAGGAGCAGGCTGAACAAAATAGCATACAGGGTCGCCTTACCTTCCAGGAAGAACCCAGCCAGGGCAATTAGAAGCACCGAGCCCCGCATCAGGCCACCGGCAAGAAAACCAATAGGCAACACCCGTTTACGGTGCTCGATCAGAGTCGCCCCAAACATAGGCGTCAAGACCATGCCAAGGGCCTGCAGAGAAAGCGCAAGCCCGACCATAAAGTTCGAACCATCGGACAGCATCAGAATATAAGCGGGTAGAAAAGTGGGTGCGTTAACCAGGCGAAACCCGGTTTGGCCCAACATGCCGTGAAAAAGTAACGGCACATAATTGCGCGTCAGGTTTCGCCTGATCTCTAGATCATAAAGACGCTCTGCGCGGCGGGGGTTGTTCACGATAAAGTAATCACTGGGCTTCTGGCTCGGGTCTCGACCGATTCACGATGAACCGATCAATCAGCCCGTGATACTAGCACAAATTAGTTGAGCGAGGTTTGCACCCCTACTCAAATGTTGGGATATGCGCCTTAAAGGACTCCGAGCGTGGTCGCCAGATCTGCGGCTGGCATATAGCCTCGAGACAGTGTGCCATCCTCAAAAATAAGCGTTGGGGTTGAATTGATCCCCAGCCGGCCGCCCAATTCAAACTGAGCCGCAACGGGGTTATCACAATGGGCCTCGGGGATTTCAATTTCAGCCTTGGCGCGAGTCAGGGCCATTTTGGGGTTATCCGAACACCAGGCGGAAACCAACTTATCATAACTGGGTGAACCCAATCCGGATCTTGGATAGGCCATATATCGTATTGCTATACCCAAACGATTCAATTCCGGCACTTCGTTGTGGAGCTTACGGCAGAACACACAGTCAATGTCCGTAAAAACCGTTACCGTGGCCTTAACCCGTTCTTTGGGTGGAGAGAAAACCACCATTTGAGATTCTTCCATACTGCCTAACAACTGCATTCTTTCGCCGGCACGACCTTGCTCCGTCAGATTCACCAGTTCGTCAGTTACGCCATACAGATCCCCGGTATAGAAGTGTTTGCCGTCGGCAGTAAAGTGCAACACCTGTCCGGCAGGCAGGAACACATCATAGAACCCGGGAATTTGTGCCTCTTGAATCGCCAAAATGGGAATATCAGGGCGAGCTGCCATCAGGCGAGCGCGGATATTGAGTTCAGCCTTATTTTGAGCAGAAACAGTCTGTTTGACGACGCTATCAGCCGCGCCCTCACCAGCATCATCACCAGCACTTTGAGCATGGGCGATAGTGGAAAAACTGGCTGCAAAAAACGCCAATAAGGCGATGTTAAAAAATGTCTTCATGATTTGGACCGCGCTGGATACATCTAATGGGTGACTTTGCATGAACGGCAATCTGGTTGCAATTATAGACCGGACATAAGCCTAATAATTTCCCGACTAAAGGCACTTAACCTCGAGGATGATGCGCCTGATGCACGGACTTCATGCGCTGTTGCGCCACATGGGTGTAAATCTGTGTGGTCGACAGATCACTGTGACCCAGCAGTAATTGGACAACCCGCAGGTCGGCTCCGTGGTTAATGAGGTGCGTGGCAAAAGCATGACGCAGGGTATGGGGAGATATTTTGCGGCGAATACCCGCAGTTTCGGCATGGGTTTTTATCCGATACCAAAATGTTTGCCGGGTCATGGGCTTGCCCTGGGAACTCGGGAATACTGCATCTTCAACCAGGTTTTTCTTCAGTAACTCCGGCCGCGCTTCAAGCAGATACCGCTGTAGCCAGCCAATGGCTTCTTCACCTAAGGGTACCAGGCGTTCTTTACTGCCCTTACCCATGACGCGGACCACACCCTGACGCAGGTTCATATCAGTTACCCGTAGCCCCACCAATTCCGACACACGCAATCCACAGGCATACAACACTTCTAGCATGGTGCGGTCGCGAAAGCCTATGGCACTGTCGATATTTGGCGCTGCGAGCAGCTTCTCGACTTCTGTTTCCGTTAACGTGTCTGGGAGAGGCCGACCCAGTTTTGGGTTTTCGATTTGGAGTGTCGGGTCTTCTGTGATTTTGTTTTCCCTGAGCAAATACCGGTACAACCCCCGCAGGCAGCTTAATGCTCTTGCTGTCGATCGGGATTTAATGCCCTTCGACATACGGTCCGACAGATACCGCAGTAGATCTTCCCGGCGCACTGAAACGATTGCCTTGCCATCGAGCCAAAGGCGAAAAGCTTCAAGGTCGCTGTGATAAGAATCGAGGGTATTACGGCTTAGACCTTTCTCTAACCAGAGGCGGTCAATATATTGCTCTAAGAGGGTGACGTCTGAGTTCATCTGTATCGCAGTCTATCACTCATGTTTCGATACAACACAATTAGGGCTTAGAGAGCCCGTATCTCCCAACGAAAATAGTGGCAATTCTCTAACTTAGATTAGCCAGAATTTGCTGTCCCACAGTGTAATGCTGAAACCCGCTACCGCACAGGAATTCCAATCCTCCGCTGCTGGCACCCCTCCGGGGTTCCCTTGCTGCCCCCGCGAGCCTAAGGTCTCGCTCCTCTGCGGCGGTGCTAACGCTTTGATGCTGCGGCTTGCAACACCTGAGCTATCGCTATTATTCAGAACGATTTGAAGGTGGTTGGAAACAACAGTTCGTACCGCGAAGTTATTTTGGTTAGTAACTAACAACCTCTCGTAGCATTCGGCTGGGGGAGTATTTTAGGGAGCCTCAAAGCGAAGCGCCGATCGACGCGTCGAAAGACCGAGTAGGGCTTACGACCTAGAGCGGGAAGCCCGGAGGGCCGCAAGCCAGCGAGCTAAAGTACTCCCGCTGTCGGATGCGGACAAACAACGAAGATTTTTGGTCCGATTCTATTCACACTGAAACCCGCTACCGCACACTAGGCGTCCCCCTCGCTCTCCCCTGCGGCGGTGCTAACGCTCTTATGCTGTAGGTTGGAATGCCTGAGTGGCAGCGAGCCTCAGGGCGATTACTAGCCATTCAGTTTATGGATTAACCCCACAAACAAAAACGCCGCTAGAAAGCGGCGTTTTGTTATTCGAAGAGCGGCGACAATTACTTGCCGAGCTTTTCCTTGATTCGAGCTGCACGACCGCTCAATTCGCGGAGGTAGTAAAGCTTCGCCTGGCGAACATCACCACGACGCTTCACCGCAATGCTTTCAATCATCGGGCTGTGAGTTTGGAAAGTACGCTCAACGCCCACACCGTGAGAAATTTTACGAACGGTAAAAGCAGAGTTGATGCCGCGGCTACGAATGCCAATCACAACACCCTCATAAGCCTGCAGTCGTTCCCGGGTGCCTTCAATAACTTTTACCTGAACCACAACCGTATCACCGGGAGAAAATTCCGGCACGTCCTGCTTCAGCTGGGCCGCTTCGATATCGGCAATGATCTTGTTTTTCATGGGTTAATGTCCTTAAGTCTTAATCTTTTGGGCTTGTTCCAATTCGAACTCAGCCAACAATGCTTGTTCATCCGCGCTCAAATTGCGCCGTTCAATCAGATCGGGGCGCCTTAACATCGTGCGTCCCAACGCCTGTTTCTGTCTCCAGCGCTTAATCTCGGCATGATTACCGCCAAGCAAAACCGCTGGTACTTCTAAACCTTCGACCATTTCAGGTCTCGTGTAGTGCGGGTGATCTAACAGCCCCGCGCTAAAGGAGTCCTCCAAAACGGACTGGTCGTCGCCGACCGCGCCGGGCTGCAATCGCGTGATGCCATCAATCAGCACCATCGCCGGCAGCTCGCCGCCGCTTAGAACATAATCTCCGATGGAATATTCCGCATCGATTTCACGTTCTATCAATCTCTCATCAATACCTTCGTATCGACCGGCAACCAACACTAACCCTGATCGTGTCGACAGATCAGCAATGATCTGTTGGGTTAGCGGCTCTCCCTGGGGCGAAAGATAAATCACTTCGCACTCCGGGCCTGCTGCTGCCTTGGCTGATTCGATTGCGGCCTTTAACGGCTCAACCTTCATCAGCATCCCGGGGCCACCACCGTAGGGTTTATCGTCTACAGTTCGATGTTTGTCCTGGGTAAATTCCCTTGGGTTGGCAAAATCTAAACTCACCAAGCCACTTTGTATTGCTCTGCCGGTAATCCCGGATTCCGATACGGCGGTAAACATCTCAGGAAAAAGCGTCACCACACTAATCTTCATTTAATAATCAGCTGCCCAGTTGACGCGAATTTCTCGCGCTCCAGTATCAACCTGCAACACCACTTGATCCATCACGAGCGGCACCAGCCTTTCTTGATCATCAATACTGGCTTTGTTGCTTTGTACCACCAGCACATCATTTGCACCGGTTTCGAGAATCTCTTTGACCTCGCCGAGGATCTCTTCAGCCTCATTGATTACGGTCATTCCTTGTAACTCATGCCAATAGAACTCGCCTTCTGGCAAATCCGGCAACAGCGCTCTGTCTATCCGGATCTCATACCCGATGAGGCTTTCCGCGTCATTTCGAGTTTCAAAGGCTTCCGGTAATACGATAATGCCCTTACCGTGAAGCTTGCCCTCTGCAACCTTGAGTACCTTCTTTTTGGCACCCTTGTACAGAACCCAGGGCTGATATGTCAGTATTTGTTCCAGTGGGCTGGTGTAGGAAAACACCTTTACCCAACCTTTGATTCCGTAAACGCCATTGATGGCACCAACCACCAGTTCGTTTTCAGAATCGGACACCGTGTTTTAAGCAGCCGCTTCCTGACTGTTTGCAGTCTTGCGGTAAGCTTTAACAATGCTCTGTACACGTTCACTCATTTGAGCGCCTTGCTTCACCCAGTGATCGATACGATCCAGGTCCAGACGAGCGCCTTCTTCCGCGCCACGGGCGATCGGATTGTAGAAGCCGACACGTTCGATGAAGCGACCGTCGCGAGATACGCGGCTGTCTGCAACGGTGACGTGATAAAACGGACGCTTTTTGCTACCGCTTCTGGATAACCGAATGATTACCATGTTATTGATTTCCTTTGAAATTTCCGTAGAACGCTTGCGCCGAACAGCCTTTCGACCGGCGAAAGGGGCGCTATTGTACGGGATAGAGATGGATATTTAAACTGTTAATTTGTACCGGAATAGCACAGCAAACCCTTGAATCGGCAGGGAAATTTTTAGGCCGACTTTTGCGCCAACAACCGCACCTACATACGTGACGTTGGTCCACCCATCATGCCACCCATGCCGCGCATCATATTGGCCATACCGCCCTTCTTGGTGAGCTTTTTCATCATCTTTTGCATCTGTTTATGCTGCTTAAGAAGACGATTCACGTCCTGGATCTGGGTGCCCGAGCCCATGGCAATTCGGCGTTTTCGCGAACCGTTAATAGAATCGGGGTAATGTCGCTCGCCGGGGGTCATCGAATTAATGATGGCCTCTAGCTGACCAAAGGGGTTATCCGCCAGCTTATCCTCTGCAACCTTGGCCATATTGCCCATGCCCGGCAGTTTGTCCAGCATGCCGGTTATACCGCCCATACTGTTCATCTGCTGAATCTGGTCGCGAAAATCCTCAAGGTCAAACTTCTTACCCTTCTTGATCTTCTTCGCCAGCTTTTCGGCTTTTTTCTTGTCGATCTTCTGTTCAGCTTCTTCGATCAGGGTCAGAACATCACCCATTCCGAGAATTCGTGATGCAATCCGATCCGGGAAGAAGGCTTCCAGGGCATCTATCTTTTCACCGGTTGCCATAAACTTGATGGGCTTGCCGGTAATGGATCGAACGGATAACGCCGCACCACCTCTGGCATCGCCATCGGTCTTGGCAAGAATCACACCGGTCAATGGCAACACTTCAGAGAAGGCCTTAGCGGTATTTGCCGCGTCCTGACCCGTCATGGCATCAACAACAAATAGGCTCTCAACGGGATTCAGTTGATCATGTAGGGCCTTAATCTCCGCCATCATGGCTTCATCTATGCCGAGACGACCCGCGGTGTCGACAATCAGGACATCGGCAAACTGCTTCTTAGCCGCATCAAGGGCATTGGTGGCAATTTCAGAGGGCTTTTGGTCCGGATTACTCTCAATAAAATCAACATTCGCTTCAGCGGCGAGGGTTCGTAGTTGGTCTATTGCAGCCGGGCGGTAGACGTCCGTCGAGACCACCATGACTTTTTTCTTTTCTCGGCTCTTGAGCCAGAGCGCCAGTTTTGCGGTTGAGGTGGTTTTACCTGCACCCTGCAGGCCCGCCATCAAGATGACACCGGGGGGCTGGGTGGTGAGATTGAGACTGTCGTTATGTTCACCCATAACGCGCACGAGTTCGTCATTGACGATCTTGACGAATACCTGGCCCGGTGAAAGTGCGCTTGAAACTTCCTGACCCACCGCTCGAATTCGAACCTGGTCAATAAACTGCTTCACAACCGGGAGGGCAACATCCGCCTCAAGAAGCGCCATTCGGACTTCTCGAAGGGTCTCGGAGATATTCTCTTCGGTGAGTTTGGCTTTGCCTGTGATGCTGGCTAGTGAGGCACTTAGACGCTCTGTTAACGAATCAAACACAACTAAAAACCTGGTTATGGTATTGGAGGGGGCGCATTGTACCCGAAAGTAGGGGTTGCCAAAAATGGCCAGCGTGAAAAAACCCTGAACACTTAAAAATACCCAAAAAATACAGACGGGCCGGGAGCTACGAGTGTTCAACGATGCAGGACATTGTGACACAATGCGCCGGCACTACTTAACAGTCTAAAAGACCATGAACCCAGCCCTTGCCGGTGGACTAGCTTGCAGTCTCTATCTTGTAAGTGCCGCCATCCAATTTTTTGGCCAAACGCCCCGTAGCAGTTTGCGCCGTGCCATGGTTATGCTGACCGCGCTGATCGCCGTGGTACTGCATGGGCTTTTCAGCTATCAGGAGATCTACACGCCAGCTGGAATCAACATTGGTATTTATCCAATGGCCTCGTTGACGTCCCTCGCCATTGCCGTAATTGTCCTCGCCAGCAGCCTGCGGCGGCCCGTCGACAACCTATTGATCCTGTTGTTTCCCTTTGCCACCCTGACGGTCCTTTTAGCGCTATTTAAAGAAGGGTCCTACACACCCAGAACAGACCTTAACGACGGAATTGTGGCTCATATTCTTCTGTCGGTGACGGCTTATAGCTTGCTCACCGTGGCGGCTTTTCAGGCCGCGCTGTTGTCCTTTGGTGACTACGAACTTAAGCATCGAAATCTAGGCGTGTTAAAACGCCTGCCGCCCCTGCAAACCATGGAAAGCCTGATGTTCGAACTGATCTGGTTCGGTCTGGTATTTCTCAGTTTATCCATCGTCACTGGATTTCTTTTCCTCGGAAACGCCGCCGTCCAAAACGGCGGACTGGTTCACCACACGGCGATCACCCTTGCAGCCTGGACAGTTTTTGCCATTTTGCTCTGGGGGCGCCTGCAACTCGGCTGGCGTGGCGCCATCGCCTCCCGGTGGACTCTGGCCGGTTTTGCCCTGTTGGTGCTCGGATATTTCGGCAGCAAACTGGTTTTGGAAATTATTCTCGGCAGAAGCTGATTTATAGTTGCTTGACACCTCACCCCACAGTCGATAAAACGTTTCTCCCAATCGGAAAGGAGGTTGTCCCTTTTGGACGAACCCTCGACGGAGCTCTTAATTGGCTCCATTATCGGCATGATATTTTTATCGGCGTACTTTTCTGGTTCAGAAACCGCCATGATGGCAATGAACCGTTTTCGTTTACGCCACCTCGCAAATGAAGGAAATCGCAGCGCAAAAATTACCGAGCGCCTGTTAGAACGTCCGGACCGTTTGCTCAGTGTCATTTTGATTGGCAACAATCTGGTGAACTTTTCCGCGGCCTCCGTGGCGACCCTCATTGCGATATCCTTATTCGGCGATGCGGGTGTGGTCTTCGCGCCCGTGGTTTGTACCTTCCTGTTTCTGATTTTTGCCGAGGTTGCGCCAAAAACCATTGCCGCCGCATACCCGGAAAAGATTGCGCTACCCTCTTCCTACATTCTGCAGTTTCTGCTCTGGGTACTGTTTCCCATCGTCTGGTTTGTCAACAACTTCGCCAATGCCATGCTGCGTTTAATTGGTATCCGCCATGAGGAAGTCTCCGATGACACCCTAAGCCACGAGGAGTTACGGACCGTGGTTTTCGAGGGTTCACAAATTGCCGCCCATCCGCAGAATATGATGCTGGGTGTACTCGACCTGGACAAGGTTACCGTTGAGGACATCATGGTTCCAAGAACGGAAATATTTGGCATTGATATCGAAGATGAACTGGACGAGATCATCAACCAGATTCGCGCCTCGCAGTTTACCCGGGTGCCGGTGTTTAAGGACCAGATGGACAACGTCATTGGCATGCTCCACCTGCGCAATACCGCCAAATTCCTATTGGAAGAAGACCTGACCAAATCGGCCATTATCCAATGCACCGAAGAACCTTATTTTGTGCCAGAGAACACACCGCTGCAAACCCAGCTTATTAACTTTCAGAAACGCAAGGAACGCGTAGGCCTGGTGGTAGATGAGTACGGCGACATTCAGGGCATTGTCACCCTTGATGATATTTTGGAAGAGATTGTCGGCGAGTTTACGACGGATATGGCAAACAGCAATGTTGATATTCACCCCCAGGATGACGGCACCTTTTTGATTGATGGTAGCGCTCAAATTCGCTTAATCAATCGCCAGCTCGATTGGCTACTTCCCCAGGACGGACCAAAAACTCTAAATGGTCTGATTATGGAGTACCTTGAAACCATTCCCGACTCCCTTGTCTGCATGAAGATCGAGGGCTATAGGATTGAGATATTACAAATTCAAAATAATCGAATCCGGACTGCACGGGTATCCACGGAGCCAGAGGCGTTTTAAATCCAGCCAAACTTGCCTATCCAGCATTAGCACTATTGCTACTGCTCGGTTCAATACCGTTCCTACATAAGGGAACGGGAGGTATCAGCGAATTGCCCGTCTACACCCAGGCTGGCCAGAGAATGTGGCAAGGGGAGGAAGTTTACCGATTATCGGATAACAAGCCGTTTACCTATCCGCCCTTTTTTGCCATGCCGTTTGTGATCACGCCGGAAGTGCCGATGTTACCGCCCAGAGATGCCGGCCCAATTGTTGCCTGGTATGTTGTGACTGCACTGGCGCTCGTTGCAACGTTCTTTCTCATTCACAGTAATCTCAAGCTCAGCAACCTCGCACCTCAGCCAAACTGGTTATTCTATTTACTTACTCTGCTGTTGATCGGCCGGTATATCGGTTCTGTGTTCGGCAACCAAAGTCACGACCTACTTGTCCTGCTTCCGATCATGTTGGGTTGTCATCAGCTCCTGCGTGAACGCAACCCTTCAGCTGGGTTTTGGCTCGGGGTTGCAGCAGCTTTTAAAGCGACCCCACTGCTATTTCTGGTACTGCTTTTTTTGCAACGTCGCTGGACAGCCATGGCATGTATGATCACGACAATCATTGCAGTCACCTTACTGCCTGATCTGATATTCCCTCGAGACGACGGGAAGTTGTGGGCCTGGGCCTGGCTAACAACCTTTGTCATAAATTTGAACCCCGGAGGCCCGGCGGACACGGGCCCCTGGCACGCCTCAAACATCTTGAATCAGAGTCTCTCGGGCAGTATTCACCGGATATTCTCGGCCTATGATTGGGCTTTGTGGCTGAGTCTATCAGCTCAAATTCTGGTCCTCGCACTTGTCAGTCTTAGCGTTTTTATACGAGAAGAAAAAGCTCCCATACTTTTGCTGGCGCAATTTTCCGCTGTACTGTGCGGCATGGTGTTGCTCTCGCCGATGAGCAGCAAAGCGCATTTTTGTGTTTTGTTATTGCCCGCGGCAATCACAACCTGGGATGCCATGGTCAATCGCAATCGACTCAGCATAGGCGCAATCATTGTGGTTTTTTGCCTCGGCACACTCACCAGCAAAGATCTGGTTGGCAGAGAATTGGGGAATCAGTTGCTAGGCTATGGCACTGCCACCTGGCTTGCTTTGGCTCTGCTGATTGCGGTGACGTTTTTTTGTTATCGGCAACAACGCAACTAAATCGAACACAGCGGCACTTGACCTATTTTGGAGCGCCGATTTTTTCGTAGCTCTTAATCTTCAAATCAATAATGCGCAGGTTGGCCTTAACCGAAGACAACTGCTCTTTGACAATCTCACGGTGGGACTTAAGCAACTCTAATCTCTCATCGAAGGTCTGCTCACCCGTCTCATACAACACCAGGTAGCGCTTCACTTCCCGGATGGGCATACCCGTTGCCCTGAGCGCATTAACAAACTTCAGAACCCGCAGATGCAAGTCACCATAGCGCCGTCTGCCGCCTGAATCCCTCGGCACTTCTGGCACAAGGGACTCCTTTTCGTAGTAGCGAAGGGTATGGGCGGTGAGTCCGGTTTCTTCCGCAACCTGTGTAATGTCGTAATAACTCACGGGTTTTCTCAATTTGCAGTTGACTTAGAGTGCACTCTAACAAATAGAATCCCCGTATTCATCCATTACCGAGAGACACTATCCATGGACAAGTTCGGCTATCGCACCACTGCACTAGAAGCCATCGAAGGCATTGATCTAACCGGCAAGAACGCAATTGTCACCGGGGGTTATTCTGGCATTGGAATCGAGACAGCTCGCGCGCTTGCTCACGCTGGCGCTAAGGTGACAATAGCCTGCCGCGACCTCCAACGAGCTAACGATGCCGCCTCAGAGCTTAATCAGGCAATTAGCGCTGATCGTGTTACGGCGGGTGAACTGGATCTCGGCAGCCAGGCAAGCGTCAAAAAGTTTGCTGCAGGATATCTAAACAAACACTCTGCACTTCACATCTTGATCAATAATGCCGCCGTCATGGCCAGCCCGTTTGAACGCACCACCGACGGCTTCGAGATCCAATTTGGCACAAACCACCTAGGCCACTTCACCCTGTTTAATGAGCTGTTGCCGCTCCTTATTGCCGCAGAGGGGGCACGGGTGGTCTGTTTGAGTTCAACCGGGCATGCCTTAAGCCCTGTTCATTTTGACGACATAGGATTTGAGCAACGGCAATACGACCCATGGTTATCCTACGGCCAGGCTAAAACCGCTAATGCATTAATGGCGGTTGCGATTCAGGAGAAATTTTCCGCCCAGGGTATCGAGTCTTTTGCGGTGCATCCCGGCGGCATTATGACAACCCTGCAACGGCATATGACCGATGAGGATATTCAGTCACGGGGCTGGGTGGACAAAGATGGGAATGTGAACGAACTGTTTAAAACCGTTGAACAGGGTGCATCCACTTCGGTCTGGGCGGCCACTTCAAGTTACCTAAACGGTAAAGGCGGACAGTATCTCCACGACTGTGAGGAAGCCGTGATCCATGACCAGATACCTGAATCACGCACGGGTGTCATGCGCTATGCCATCGACAAGGACAATGCCGAACGGCTCTGGGAAGTTAGCAAACAACTGCTGGCGGGTTTGACCTGAGAACAGGCTCCCGCTACAGCGCGCCATTTAATTCGTTCTATTTGTGAGCTATCGGTTTATCCGTAAAAAGATAATCCTTTAGCTCCTTATCAAATCTAGGATCTTGTCTTCGGATCCATTCAAGCACCATCGCCGCGTGTTCTTTTTCTTCATCTCTGTTATGGGCAAGTATTGCTTTTAACTCTTCATCTTTACAGGCATCTACTCTCTGGTTGTACCAATCCACCGCTTCGAGTTCCTCCATCAACGATGTAATGGCTCTATGCATATCTCTGGTTTCATCGGAAAGTTCTGATATGGGTTCGTGATAACCTTCATTAGACATCGCTGGTTCCCTATAACAAAGTATTTGTGGTCTAGCCTAAAGTATGACGCCAGCGGCGACTCATTCCAAGTGCGCTTTAATCACTTGATGCTCCTGATTCAACTCCACGATGCATTTATACAGCCCAAAATTGTAGGCACTATCAAAAATAATTCGGCGCGATATTGAATCATTAACTAGCTTAAAACGTGACAGGTTGGCCGTCTCAAGTTGTCTTATAACACTTTGCTCCGTTACCCCGGGTTGAAAATTGGGACACAGGAACACAACTTCTTTTTGAGCCGCATCCCAGACAAATGCTGCCAGCACCAGGGCAACAACAACTAAAGTGCCAGCCAGGAAAAACAGGCGCTTTTTCATATCAATTCTCCCGCAACAGTCTAGCCAGTCTTGAACATTAGATTACTGAGCACCTTAGGAAGCTGAATCCATTCTTGCCGAAAAGTCCCAGGCGTTTAAAGAAATGGGTTTTATTTTAATCGCGATCTCATCTTGCTTACGGCTCAACAACCAATTCGCCAGGCTTTTGTTACCACCCTGCAGGTATTTATCAATCACTTTGCCAAGCACCGTTCCCGAACTATCGTCAACCAATTCCACATTGGCTCGACCCCGCACACCGTGATACGGAAGCTCATTGGTTGCTACCTCAAATCCAACCTTTGGGTTGCGCTGCAACGTTTTGATGATGTGTGAGTTTTTGTGTGACGCCGACCATAGAACGCCGTTATCATGAATAAACCAAAGTGAACAGATTGTTGGGTAACCATCTTTCTGTATACAAGCAATTCGACACGGCGTATTCGCTTGATCAAGATAACTGAAAATTTCGCCCTTTGACCAGGCGCTGTTGCTATTGATATCCATTATCCTGACCTTACTTTTTTAAGTTTGATTAGCTGCTAAAAATCCAGAGAAGTGCAGCGACTAACACCAACAGCACAGTAATCCCAATACCGGCATATTTTACCAGAGAGGCCATCTGAGCCTTTCCTTGACTCTCAAGTGACTGCATTTGCACTTCCGTTAACTGATAGGCAACTTCATGTTGAGGATTGGCAAGTAACGCTTCGGCATCCGCGATTTGATCGTTCAGGACGACCCATAAGCCAACCTTCACAGCACTCCCGGCTATCCCATAGAGCTGACTTGTTCCGTCACTTTCGATATTGGTTAGCACGCCCTGCTCACGAAACTGCCGGCGTGTGTCTTCAGCTTCCGATAGGGTTGAGAACTCTTTGAGTAGCTTCATGGCGCAAACCGCTTCCTCTGGCTTTGCCGGTGAGTCTACCCCGTCGGGTTGCTAAGGTCTTACCAATACTCATGTTAATCGCCGCTGAACAGCAATAGATAACCGGCGTTATAAACGATATGTAACAGGATTGTCGGCGCTAACCTTCCATATCGATCGAACACAGCACCCAATACCAGAGAAGGGAAGAATGTGAGCAATCCCATCACGCCTTGTGTGAACAGATGGGTGGCAGCGAACACCGCACTCGTGATCAGATTCGCCGATGGTACAGGCCAGTTGGTGCGAGGAAGCCACGCTGCCTTTTGTAGTTGAGCTTGAAGCAATCCCCTGTAGACGCATTCCTCTAACACAGGGTAGACAATGACTAACAGTAAATATCTTCCATCGAGTTGCCAGGCGTGAGTACCTAAACCGAAAACCCACCAGTGCAGCAACCAATAAACTGGACCGAGGCCAAGCGCAATCCAGAAAAAGGTCCCACGCCACCACGGAGCTATCACCTCACTTTCACCTAACTATCACCTAATTATCACGGCTGCTTTGCCGACCTTCGTTTCGTCCATAGATATATCATAGACAGTAACAGCAACAGCGGTAAGGTGGGGTCCACCGCTGGATGACCAGAGGCAACCGAACACCCACCGCCGCGGCTTCTCGATAACGGCACCGACACAGGCGCCGGCGGATTTACATTGGCGTTGTCATCGGGCCTGTCGTCAATCGCCCCCGCACCGTCTGCAACAATAAGCGCGAAGCTCGAAAAGTGTTCCGTTGTAAATTCAAGATACGCATCGGTCAGATTAACCGTCGCCCGGTCTGAACGTGTTAACGCTTGGTGCTCAGCTCGAAGCATCGCTTCGACTGAATCCGCTGACACGACCTGAAGCAGACCCTGCTCTAACGCACGAGCTAACTGGGCTTCTGATTCGGCCATGGTGAGAGATGGATCGTCCAGCCAATCAAGTAATGCTTGAGCATCTACCGGCAATCTAACCTGAACCCCATCTACCACGCTTGTAGGCTCAATATCGATCTGCTGAGCTGAACCATTAAACGCTAACAGGTCCAACTCATACAAAGCTCGAGCCTGAAAGCGAGCCACGGTTGCCGGTGCTTCTGGAATCATCCCCAGAGGCCATTCAACAACGGACACAAAGGCGTGCCGCACCGTCTGGCTAAGCGCGGAGACCGGCAGTCTGAGCCCAGGGTGATTGGTTGATGTATCTACTGAATCATCAACAGGTCCCAGCAACGAAAACTCACCGGCGCCCACACCGATTTGAGTATGACGCAAATTCGCCCCTCGACTGGCTCCGTCAGGGTCAATTCGAATCGCCAGCAATACAGAACGTTCTATGCTATCGATGAGCGTGAGTGTGATTCGCCCCTCTGAGGTATCCAAGGCCAACACCAGATTCTCACGAGTAGATCCCGAACTTTCGATCAGTGGTTTCAAAGCATTCATAATTTCCGCCTCGAAAGTCGAAGCACCGACCACACCACCGAGCAGGTTCGTCGCCTGGGACACTAATAGCTGAGAAACTGCCGAGACACCCTGACCCACTTCCGCAGAGTCCAGTGATAAAATCGCGCCGGATTGGTAGGACAAACTCAGACTGCTGTTACCCAGAACAGGGCTGCTAGCATTCACCACTATCTCGTACTCGGCAGCCCCCTCGGCCAGGAACTGACTGTCGATGTTGTCTACCGTCACACCGGTCGGGACTTGAAGCCCAACTTCCGGCACGCGCTGTACGCCCTCGGCATTGACCCGATAGACCTCCAGGCGATGTTGTTGATCATTGGCATTCTGTAAGGACAACAGCACCAGACCATTTCTCGGCGCCCGCCAACGCCACCGGTACGTACCATCCGCCACAATCCGTGCTGGAACAGAAGCAGCTTCTGCGCTTTCAATTTGACGAAATGGTAATTCAGGGGAAGTTTCACCAATAGGTTCAATCGCCAGACTCACCTGGCCCTGTTCCGCAAAGCTTGACGTAATGCGAATAAAATATCGCTGCCCGGCTAAGCCAGTAAATTCAGCCGCACTATAATTGCCATCCCCCGCGGTATTGCTATCAACCTGAATCAAGACGATGTCCGCACTAGAGTCACCCTGATACACCTCTATGAGTGTCGCTATCTCACTTCCTTCGGTCGAAACCCGGTAGCTACCAGAATCAGGCGCTTGCCATTGATACCATCTGGAACTCGCGGTCGCATCTCGTACTACCACTAACGACGATCCCGACTCAGGGTTTGAATTGATGTGACGTAGCTCAGTCGTGATTCCAGTATTGGGGCTCAACTCTGAAGCTGCACCAATCGAGCTATTGCCCGGCAAGCTCGTTATCGTACTTTCCGTCAAGTTCAATGCCAGAGACAGCGCTCCCCGTACCCCTCGTTTACCCGCCACCCCGATAAAGTAGACCTCCATTGCTTCAACCAGGTAGTCAATCCGACTACTAGAGTTCGTCGCACTGACATCATCGTTAGATGCCAGCCGTCCAATGTTGCTCAAGGTCGAATTTGCAGCACCCTCATACAGCGCCAACACCGTATCAAATTCAGAACCAGCGGTAGAAATTGTCACTGATCCCGAGACTGGTGCCTGCCACTGATACCAGAGCATATTGGGCCGTTCGATCGTGCCAATTTGTGGCTCTGCTGGTTGATACTGAACGTAACGCGTGTCGACCAGGACCCGATCTTCAGTGCCAGACAAGGTTTCTGCCGCACTAAAAAGATCGTTCGGCACGACCGGATCAGACGGTGTGACAGTATGCAGCACATTGACTTGCAGAGTACCGGTAGTACCGTTGACGGAATCCACCGCGACGTATACGGATTGCCCAGAACTTACCTGAACTCGCGCACGACTGGCACTGCTTGATGCCTGGTAATTATCATTAAACGTCGCCAGGACAAGTTCGCCCCCCCTCAATTGATAAATAGCAAGAGCGGTATCCACGTCCGACCCTGTGGTATCAATTGTCAACGTGCCGGCCTGTTCGCTGGTCACTCGCCACCATAGCTGACGGCCCGATTGCATTGCCGAGGCTAGTCCTGGTATCTCTATGGTCGTGGTACCAGCCTCAAACTCGGTCCGGGCATAGACATTTGAACCGCTCACCATCGTTAACTCATTTAGTGATATATCCACAGGTAAGGCGCCGTCGGGATGATCATTCGCCACCTTCTGATCACTAAGAGGAATCAGCTGCCAGGTTAAATTGGTCACCCCCTCTTGCCGGGCAGCCAATGCAATCACGTAGTCCTCGCCAGCAGACACGGTCATCCGTAGCTCCGAACCAAAGCCAGCGGCAGTATCGTCGGCAAAAGCGATTGGCTTAAGCGCCGTTAGTTGGGCTCCGCTAAAACCAAATATTGATGTATCTACATCTGCCGTGACCGTCGAGACAACCAAGTCACCGTCCATGTCCGATCTGTAACGCCACCAGAGCGACCGGTCGATCGGGTTCTCCTGAAAATTGCGCAACACATCGTCGTAGAGAGACTCGGACAGTTCAATCAGAGCGGCAAGCTCAGTTGACGGTGGCGCATTATCGCCAGCAGTTGTCGTGGCGGCTTGATCGAAACTCGCCAGCAAATCAGTGGGCGCCTGATCACTCGCCAGAATAACGGCATAATCAGGTTCATTGGTTTGCAAACTAGCATTGGTCAAGTCCACTGCCATCGCACCACCCGCAGTGGCAAGCTGGACACGACCAGCAAAATCATCATTTTCCGGTGTTGTTAATACGTTAAAGTTTACCTGTCCTTCCCCCGCCTCGCGTCCTGCGATCGCAACTAGATAACGCTTACCGGCGATGAGTGACACCCTCACCTGAGAATGGATACTTTGTGAGTCCGCATTATCATTGTCTGCAAGTGGCACCAGTTCAGACAGCGTCTCCCCCTTGTATAGCGAAAGGACCGTATCGAACGTGCTACCACGAGTATTGAATATGTAGCTACCAGACTGAGGCACAATAAGATCGAGCCAGATGCTAGCGTGATTGCTGATTTGCCCATGCAAAGGCTCACCCATTTCGTTAGTCGCGCCGATACTCGAAAGCTCCGTGGTGCCCGGTGTTACATTAACTGGCAAGGCGCTTCCAAAGTGATCCGGGCCCCACGTCGATTCCGGCAAGGGTGTATATCGCCAATTGAATTGGACTTTACCTACCGTATCGTACTGGGTACCAACACTGAGCCAAATCGTCTCACCCGCAAAGAGCCTGACGCTAACTAAACCACTTGGGTCCTCACCTAGTCGATCCGAGGATTCTAGCCAGGGCAGGTCCGCAAGCCCCAGATCCTTAGTGGCTGACAACACAGGCCTTCCGTTGGTATCTAAAGACACCGCTGGTTTATAAGCCCTTACAATCGTATCAACCTCACTGGTGAGGGTGTCAAAACTATAGGCTCCGCTTTTCGGTGCCGTATAGCGCCACCACAATGTATTTTGTAGCGGCAGTGCATCACCAGTTGATTCGCCACTTTCAACACCCGCACGCAAATTACTTAGCGACGCTGTGCCGGAAAGTGCATCGATCTTGAACGCGTCAACAAACCTGTCATTCTGTGGTGAGGATCCATCGTCGAAGAATTTTTCGATAATGAGCGACACAGCACCAGGGTCCGTCAATTGACTGGTGACAGCGATCAGGTAAGTCTGATCAGATTCAAACTCATAAACCAGTTTGCCGGGTAATACCGGGCGGATATCTGCCGCCAGTAAGCTGATGGCCGCACCTTCTGAGATACGCCCAGCATCGTGAATCTGGAGACCTGTATCACCCCCGGTAGCTGACACTTCATAATATCCAGATTCTGTTGGCTGCCATCGCCACCAGATAGAGCCAGACTGAGAGCCCTCAATATATTCGTTTGGATCAACGGTTGCACCGAGCGTACTGCCTTCCAATATGACCGGCACAGCATCGCTGATAACCTGCGCGAATTGAGCCGAGTCGTTAGCGGGTGCTTCACCACTTACATTCGCTGCCGCTCTCACCACCGTGGGCTGTATTGCCTTCGCGGCTCTCGCACTCGCACGCCGTTCGGCGGTAACAGTACGCTGTTGGACGCAGGCCGTGAACGCGTCCTGGGTTGCGCTTGTGATCGTGGAGACAGGATCGAATAAAAAGAAATCCACATCAGAGCGACAACGCAAGCCAATCCCAGCTAACTCGAAATCAATATCCATATCAGCCGGCTGATTGAAGTACAGGAAGCCATTGAGACTGTTTATTTGAGCCGAAGCATTGTGGATTGTAAGACTATTAGCATCCCGCAGCGCATCGGAAACCGCTCGCGCAGCATTGTTGGCGGCCTCCAGACCTTGTACCGCAACAAACACTAGACTCTTAGCTGCCTGGGCGGCACCAAGCGCAACTCGCAATGCATTGAGGCGTGGTTCCAGCGCAGATGTCACCTTATACAACGCCGCGTTCAATGCCGTTTCAGCGCCACTCACGATAGACCGGGCAGCCGGCAACGCCCGGCGAGCTACCTCGTACAGCGCCCAATTTACCTTGGCTCGCCCCCAGTCATAGGCTTTGCCACCCCAGTCCCACCAGGAACGACTGTCATGACTTCGTTCATACCAGCGGGCTTCATTGTAAAAATAGTCAACGACGCGTTCAGCTTCGAAAAGTTTCTCACGGACAAAATCAAAACGGGGCCGAAGTTCAGAATTGATTCGATCCGTGGCTTGCCTGACCTCTGACTCAACCCGGCTAATTTCATTTCGTAGATTTCGTTCACTGGCGAGTTCCCCAGACAATCTATTTAGCGCAGTACGATAGGCATCAGCGGCTGCACCGGTAATATTGCCTGCCACTGAATGTAGAGAGTTGGCGAGGAATGCCGGATCCGCTGCCAGACTTGCTGAGCCTCGCATATCAAACGGCTCGACCGGCGGCCATTGCTCAAGGCTGCCGACACTTTCTGCAAAAAGGCTCATAGTGCCCAGGGCACCTAGCGTTGTCGTAGAATCTAACAGAATGCCATTGTGCAACGAGATCGAAACCTCAGTTGCGGAGTCCAAATCGAGAAGCTTCTGTCGTCCCTTGAGTCCTAGCTCCGCCTGGGGCGGTAACAGCTGCAAATCAATGTTAGCCTCAACGTCTTCCATGATAATGAGATCGGCAATATTGTAATCCGCAAGATTTAGCGCACCGCGAATCCCTTCAGAAATATTCCCCTCAAACCTTGCCTCACCGATCGAGATCCATTCCTCGTTAGCCCTGCTGTTACGATACTCAGCACCACCGGCAATTCTAAACCCAATACCATCTATGTGGCCGGGCAGTTCAATACCAGGGGTCGCAAGATACAGTTCACTTTCAGCAAAACGAAACTGATCTAGCGCTGCACCCAGAGGCGCAAACTTCAAGGGTGTCTCTAACACCTGATCAACAAAATCTTTAATGGACCCGCTCGCGGCCTGATTCAAAGCCCTGATGGTGTCCTTTGCCTGGGAATCCGGAATCGTGGCGACAACGGTATCCGGCAGGCCAAGTGCTGCACCTAGTTGCACCCTCGCCCCACATTTTATTCGTTCGACGAAAGACATCGCCGGTTGCTGTACAGCTAGACCAAAACCGCGAACCGGTACCGCAACGCCCACCTTGAGGGCAAGATAGCCCGCCATTTTCGCTGATCCAAGACGCTCGCCTGCATCATTTAGACACGAAAATTCACCACCTAAACCAACGTCCACATCGATGCCGACGCCGGCATTACTCAATTTTGCACCGGCACTCACACCGCCACCGATTAATAGAGTAGCGTTACCAATCGAGACCCCAGGAATACCGAGGGGGTTGACCCATTCATTCACCAGCATCAAGGTTCCCGTCATGGAACCGTTCGCTTCGACACCATCACCCTCAAGGTTGGCAGCAAAGTCATGCTCCAGGCGCCCACGAACATCCAGGGGTGCTGATCCCGCTGCGTCACGCAGGGAATCTGCATTCAAAAGATTAGGTAGGTTGACTCTAAACAGACCCTCCATGCCGAACTGCACAGCTAATCCAGCGAGTTCCCCGGATTTGATATCAAAGTCTGGGATACCCATAAAGTATCTCATCTGTCCCGCTGCGTTCGGTTCAAAGTTAAGCCCTTGTACCGCTAGAATTTGAGACGTCCCTGACTGCAGCCAACCCGGTAGTGAAAGCCCTGGCGTTACCAGTGCAAACTCAAAACTCGGCATACCGGTCAGGCTAAAACCTGCTGGCTGGGAACCGGGAATCAAAAACGCGATCACATCGAGGATTTGGCCAAGACTGTTGACCCGACCGGAAACCGTTAACCGACCACCGACACCCAGATTATCCTCAACAAATTGAGCATCTATGCCGATTCCTCGTAGGGGGCGGCGGATCGTGTCCGGAATCGCGTCATAACCAAAGCCGGCAATAAACAGATTAAGACTACCGGTATCATCGAAGATCGGGATGCCAAAGTTGGTATCGAAGATGCCGGAAAAAAAACTCTGTACCGGCACCGGCAAACTCGCGAGGGCGGTTTCATCCAGATTCAGATCGGAATAACCGATGATGATCGGTACATCGGGCACTAGCCCAATGACCTCCGCGGGTAGGTCCGTTGTGGCAAACATTCGACGCAGGAACTCATACAAGCTGATCTTAACGAAGAAACTGTTCAAACGATGGGGTTCACCCTCTGCGTCTAATCCTTCTTCTGAATAGACCAACACGTCTGCACCGTCGACGGATATTGCCGGTAGGTTGATCGAGGCCGGAAATTCTAGACTGACCTTACCTGTTAGGGCGTATTGTGTGACATCCCCATCACGACTTATGCTTTCTTCGTAACCATCCACTAATTTCAATGGAATCAGCTGCAGCGCCTCTTTGAGCAACGGAATTCGATTAATCGTACTGATGTCTGCAACGGGAATGGTGCCCCGAGAATACTCTGCAACGATCTTGACCGAGACCGTTGCAGTGGCTTGTGCACTACCATCAGTGATCCGGTACTCAATCTTGACGGCCTGTGTCGACCAGGGGGCTGGTGTGAATTCTAGGCGGGAGCCCGAAACCCTAACGCTACCTGCGCCTTCAATCACCTTTGCATCAAGCAGGGACAGACTACCCTCGGCATCAACATCGTTAGCCAATACGTCAATTAGGCTGGTTTTATTTTCAACGATCGTTGCCACATCGTTGTTGGCCCGCGGTGGATCATTGACCGCCACCACCGTCACCGCGATCTCCGCCGATGCCTGCTCAAAGTTATCCATAATCGTATAAGCAATGATCGTCGCACCATTAAAATTTTCCGCTGGGGTGTAGGTGACCACCGTATCTGAATGGGCAACAGTACCGGCACCGCTGGTAATCGCTGCGCTGACAATTTTCAAAGAATCATTGTCGGCGTCTGCATCATTTGTCAGCGGTTTAATCGCAACAACACCGTCCTCATCGACACTGCTGACATCATTAACAGCGACTGGTGCCTGGTTGACGCTCGTCGCTGCAATAGAAAAACGATAGGGACTGGTATCGGTTGTATCGTTCGGAATGGTAACCGTCGCCCCGTGGGTGCCGGTGGTAGTTGGCGCGTAGTAGAGTTCAAAATTCTTAGAACCCCGTGCTGCGATCGCGCTGGCAGTCGGCTGGGCCAAGACAGTGAACTGCTCAGCGTCGGTTCCGGCGAGCTGCACCAGGTTACCCGCGCCCCCCATTAACGCAATGGCTTCAGAATAACCCTCATTCTCAATCGTCAAAAGTGTGACCTTGCCACCGTGTACATTGCCGAAATCTGTAAGATCCGTCGTAGAGGGTGTCACATCGGCGTTTGCGATAAGTTGACCGTTACCTTTTACTGCCATCTTTTTCCGTGGCACTGGGGGAATTCTCGCGCCGACAACACCTTCGCCCACCGCACCGACTAATCGCGCATAGTTGTGATTAGAAAGGTCGGCAAACTCTGCGCTGCCGGTAACTTCATTACTCACTGAAACCAGCAAGGGCGTATCAATAAAGGTCGTGACATCCTGCAGAAGATAGTTGTTGATACTGATTGAATCGGCACCGACGTTAGCACCAGAGACCTGAGCAACATAGGTTTCACACCCGGTGCAAAAAATTCGAGCAAAAATAGCGTTGTTGACTGTGATCTTGCCGCCGTCATTGACCACTATCGCGCGGGCAACTGAGAACATGGTCAAATTAGAAACGTTCAGCGTACCGTCGGTACCACCGGAATTATCATGGTTAATGCCGATCGTCATATTGTGAATGACGATGTCGGAGAAGGTGCCAGTCACCGCTCCGGCATCTCGCAGCTCTATACCGATAGAGCCACCGGTGAGTCTAAGCCCCTCAACCGTCGCATCGGAATCAACGGTGATGACCGGTCCAGTTCCACCACGATTGAGTACTGCAGCCCCAATATTCGCCGCCTTGACGGTGACACTCTTAGACAGTGAAAAGCCACCTGGCACCTCATAGGTGCCATCGTCTAAGACCAATACATCGCCCGTGACCGCCTGGGAGTAGGCTACGGCCAAAGAGGTATAAGTTTCGTTTTGGGTGGTATTCGTGACTGCGGCGGTCACGAGGCTCGAGGTAAACAGGGTCAGAAGTGCCAGACAGTGGGGAATAATTCTTGGCATACAAGGCGGTTCCGGTTTGTTGAGTTGAATCTGGCGGAACAGTCCGTTGTTCGAATACATCAGGAAGGGGATCGACACGTCACATCGATCACGGGTCTACAACCTCGTACACCTGGGATGATCTTGAAAGAAGTCGCAATTCCCTGAAATCGCCAACACTGCAAATTAACAAAGGCTCGCTGCACTAAATACTAACCAGATGGCTAGTTTTTACAGACCTACTCTTGCGGGGTGTTTTTATTGAAGTTTATTGGTCGGAAATGAGACCGCGGGCTATGGCACGGGCAACGCAGTCCGTTCGATTATGCGCGCCAAATATGCTGAGCAGAGAGGCAATATGGAACTTCACCGTGTGGAGACTAAGAAACAAAGTAGAGGCAATTTGCTTATTCGACATGCCGGTTCCGAGTAAATTCAGCACCTCCATTTGTCGGGGCGTCAACTCTCCTCGCTCCACTGGATTCTCCCCATCAATCGTTCCAAGGTCAAGCTTGTCCAAATTTCGTCTGGTCTGATCAGGAAGATAAAGGTCGCCCGCTAAAACGGTCTGGATTGCAAAAAGCAGCTCTGATTTACTATGGGACTTAGGAATAAAGCCAAAGGAACCCAGTCGAAGAGCAACCGCAATAGAACGAACATCCTCGGTGGCTGAAAGCACAATTGCCGGCGTTGTTTGCCGTTGCTCGCGCAGCCGCCTGAGTAACTCGAGCCCGTCCATTTCAGGCATAGTCAGGTCGATCAGGATTAGGTCGTACTCGTGCCCAGAATGGGACAGTTTCTCAAGAGCGAGTTTTCCATCGAGAGCAACATCTACTGAATTAGACGGAGACGCGCCATGGATGATGGCAGTCACGCCATCGTTAAATAGCAGATGGTCGTCGACGAGAAGCACTCTCATAAATTACAACTAAGAAATCGGATTCACACTGTACTGATATGTTAAACAAAATCACCGGCGAACTCACGGATCAATTCAGAGAAGGCGCTTATCTAGACTCTGCCTGGCCCCGCCATAAACTATTCGGCCGATCCCTGTTTGGTGCCGGCTCTGTAATTCTTTGTGCAGTCGTGGCACTGAATCTGAGTGACGATTTGATTTCATCTCAGATCATCACCGTGCTAGTGCCCGTCAGGGTGCTACAGATACTGGCCTGTGTATTTGTGTTCCTGATCAGCTTTTCAGCCGAACGCCCCCGTGGCTATCACTATGGAATATTCGCAACACTTTTTGCGACTATATTTGCTGAATTCGCCAATGACATACTGGTCACCTTACCGTCTGCTGACGGTGATACGCCACCGATGCCGTTTCTAACTGTGATCATATTTATCTACTACACATTAGTACCGACTCGCCTCAGTTTCACAATCTTGCTTGGCGCAATCACAACTGTCCTGTACACCTTCGCTGCATCTCTATTTTTTCCAAACGTTCTATACCTTTTGCTAGAGCTGATTTTTGTCAACTTGATCGGCATCAGTTATGGACGTTTTATCAATCAGCTCCAAAGACAGGATTACCTGTTTAGAATCGAACTCGAACACGAATCTGCAGAGCGGCAACACGCAGAAACACAGGCGATCGAGGCGCGCCGGATCGCAGAACAAGCCAGCATTGAGAAATCCAAATTTATAGCCGTTGCCAGCCATGACCTGCGCCAACCACTGCACGCCATGGGTCTATGGATAGACACGCTCTACGAACAGGTCCAGGACCAATCCGATCAGAGGCTGGTTGAGACCGTCACCCATCTGACCAGAGCCAAGGACAGTCTTGACGGCCTGCTGGATCGATTGCTGCACGCATCCCATCTGGACTCAGGTACAACGGTCGTTAAGCCCGGGCCACTGTTGTTATCGGAAGTTTTGCGAGACACCGAAAACCGTTTTCGTGAATTAGCTGCGCGAAAGAACATCGAGATTCGGTTGCGCTCTGGTTCACATACGATCATCTCCGATGACATCCTACTGACCAGAATTCTCGACAACCTGATGGACAACGCGATCAAATACGCATTTTCAGACAGCCGCGTTCTACTCGGTTGCCGCCGAAGTGGCAATCTGGTTCGTCTTCAGGTTTGGAACAGGGGAGAACAAATCCCTATAGAACAGACCCAGCACATATTCGACGAGTTTCACCAATCGGCGCGAGGGGATGGACATTCCTTTAGAGGGCTAGGACTCGGTCTATCCATCGTCAAACGACTTTGTGAACTACTCGGCCACCCAATTAGAGTAAAAAGTTCAAACTCAGGCTGGACGATGTTTGAGATCCAGGTGCCACTAGCGGAAGGCGCTAAAATACCAACAGACAATGCACCCAGACTGTCGCCCTTTGAGGATCTCGATTTGAGGGTGCTTGTGATAGACGACGACTCCGAAATTTTAGAGGCGATGGAGCAACTACTGACCCGTTGGAATATCGAGGTCATGTGTGCCGTCAATCAGAAGCAGGCACTAAGCGCCTGCGAATCCAAACAGCCGGATTTAATCATCTCGGATCAGCATCTGGGCAACAACGAAAATGGTATTTCCGTTGTTAGTTTTCTACTTAAGACCTTCGACGCAGACTGGCCGATCATCTTGATGAGTGGCGAGACCTCTGCAGAGAGCCTAAAAATCGCCAACGACACGGGTTACCCGTTATTCACCAAACCCGTGAAGCCCGCCAATCTCAGACTCGCCATACTGCAAGCGATGGGCGCAGAGCGTTAGCTCTGCTTCCAGCGGCGGTTAATTGCAGCAATAATAGATTTAAACGCCGCGGTTGTTGTGTTTTGGCTAATCCCAACCCCATAGAATTTATTCTTGGCATCGTCGGAGATCGACAAAATACAAATAGCCTGGGCCTTGCTACCTTCGTTCAAGGAATATTCCTGGTAGTCCATGACGTTGAGTGGCTCATTTAGGGTTTCAACCATCGCCGATACAAAAGCATCAATCGGACCGGAACCAGTACCCTCAATTTCGACGTTGTTGTCACCGACACGAATGGTGGCATTGCAGCGTTCCTGGCCGCCATCAACAGAGCGGACCTTGTACTCAACGAGCTCATACTCACCCTTCACCTCGATAAACTCGTTAACAAAGGTATCCCAGATCAGATCAGGCTTAAGTTCACCGCCGGAGGCTTCAGACATTTTCTGCACGATGGGACTAAATTCGAGCAATAACGGCCGAGGTAACGATACGCCAAAGTAATTTTCTAGAATAAAGGCAACGCCGCCTTTACCGGACTGACTGTTGACTCTAACCGTCTCACGGTACGACCCACCCACATCCGCGGGGTCAATCGGCAAGTAAGGCACTTCCCAGGCTCCGGCTGAGCCACTTTCGACAAACTCCATACCCTTGCGGATCGCATCCTGATGGGAACCACTAAATGCCGTAAACACCAGCTCTCCAGCATAGGGCTGCCGGACGTGAATCGGGATCTTTGTGCACTCTTCAGAAACAGCAACAATGCGCGGCATATTCGATAAGTACAGTTTTGGATCGATGCCCTGGGAGAACATGTTCATCGCCATGGTAATCACATCACAGTTTCCGGTCCGTTCACCGTTACCAAATAGTGTGCCTTCAATCCGATCAGCACCGGCCATTAAACCGAGCTCTGATGCAGCGATTCCTGTACCTCGATCATTGTGGGTGTGTAGGCTAATCACCGCTTGATCCCGGTGTTTCAGGTTGCGGCAAAACCATTCCAATTGATCGGCATAAATATTTGGCGTCGCCATTTCTACAGTCGCCGGCAAGTTGAGAATAACTTTGTTCTCATCCGTCGGCCCCCAGACATCCATCACGGCATCACAGATCTCAACGGCAAAATCCATTTCCGTTGCTGTGTAGCTTTCTGGAGAATATTCCAACACGACGTTGGTGCCTGCGGCTTTCAATTTGTCCGTGTGGAATTTGACCCGCTCAGTCGCATCGGTCGCGAGTTTAATCACTTCCTCACGACTCATTTTAAACACGACTTTTCTCTGTAGGGTCGAGGTTGAATTGTAGAGATGGAATACCACGTTCTTCGCCCCGGCCAATGCTTCACAGGACTTGATAATCAGTTCTTCTCGAGCCTGACACAGAATCTGAATCGTCACATCATCGGGAATTTGATCTTCTTCAATAATCTTTCGAACAAAATCATAATCCGTCTGGGACGCCGCGGGGAAGCCAACTTCAATTTCTTTAAAACCCACTTCTAACAGCAGGTCCCACATTTTTTGCTTTTCCGCAGGGGTCATCGGTTCGATCAGAGCCTGATTACCATCTCGAAGATCAACACTGCACCATCGGGGCGCCTCAGTGATCTCCTGATCGGGCCAGGTGCGATCCGGCAATGGGATACGCTTAAAGGGTTTGTACTTCTCGAACGGCATCGTTTTAGAAGCGTTTTGGGCGTTAGATTTTGAGTTTTCTGCTTTCATAATTCGTCTGTTTCGTTTGATGTTGTTGGATGCTCTTACGAGCGGGATACAGGACGATGTAGGAATTTAGACGGCCGCCTACAACGGCAGTCTTAGTAGTAATCCAGCGAGCAGAAGAGTGGAAGAACAGCCAGCAGCCAGTGCCAGAAACGGGGTTCCGGAACCAAAAGGATTGCGTTGTTCTGAACTAAACATCATGCGTCTTAGCATAGTCGTTGTGTTGTAGGCCGCAAATATAGCGCCTTCGCGGCCAATTGCCAAGGTCTAGGGCGTCTTGAATTAGCCAATCAGACGGGTTTTAGGTCCTTCTTATAACGATTGGCATTTTCCACATAGTGCAGGGCACTCATTTCAAGCCCCTTAATCTGCGCCGGCTCCAGTTGCTTTACGACCTTTCCAGGGGACCCCATCACCAGCGAACCATCGGGAATGACCTTACCTTCAGGAATCAGCGAATTAGCACCGATCAAACAATTCTTGCCAATTTTGGCGCCGTTTAAGACCACCGCGTTAATACCGATCAGCGTGTTGTCTCCGATGTCGCAACCATGCAGCATGACCTTATGGCCTACGGTCACATTTTTGCCAACAGTCAATGGAATCCCACCGTCGGTATGTAACACCGAGCCGTCTTGAATATTAGAATTTTCGCCAATGGTGATCACATCGTTGTCGCCCCGCAGCACCGCGTTAAACCAGATGCTGGCATTGTTCTCCAGCACGACCGAGCCAATCACAATTGCACCATCGGCAATAAAATACTCGCCTTTGAATTCCGGCGTTCGATCCCCTAAAGCATAATTCATTTCACTGATCCTATTTAATCGCGTAGCTCGTTAGACGTTCATCTAATAAAAGAGGCAAAGCTTACCATTCCCCTATCCTCTCGTCAGGGTTTGATCTTCCCTCAGCGCATCGAGCTGTTTTTGCACACCCTTTGCCCAATGGGGGTGAGTCAGTATCCAGAACTTATTGTCTTCAATCGCTTTTGCTACCAGTTCGCCAACCTCATCCGGTTGCATACCGGCTTCTAAAGAAGCTTGAATACTGGCGGTGGTCTTATTGTCTTTGGGCGGCCGCTTCGGCTTGTCCTGATGGGATGGACGAAAGTCTACGGAGTGCTGACTAATATTTGTGTTGATTGGTCCAGGACAAAGTACCGAGGTTGTAATGGCACTCTTTTTTGATCGTAGCTCGCGCTCAAGCGCCGCCATCAATGCCACGACTCCATGTTTTGCAACACTGTAAGCGCTTAAGGTTCCCGTTGATATCAGGCCTGCCATGGAGGACGTAGAATTAATATGGCCTTCTCCAGCCTGCTCGATGAGCGGCAAGAAGGTTTTAACCCCATAGATGGGCCCCCATAGATCGACGTTAATAATCCATTCCCAGTCATCTAACTTAAATCGACTAGCCGGAGTTGGAATACCTACCCCGGCGTTATTACACAGCACGTTCACCTGGCCAAAGCGATCCATCGCAGCGGCTGCAAGGGCTTCTACTTCATCCAGCTTTGAAACATCACAGCGCTGGCCCATTGCCTCAATACCTTTACCAGACAATTCAGCCAATATGGCGGCAAGTGCTTCATCGTCTAAATCTGCCACCACAATTTTCATGTCACGGGCGGCAAACGCTCGCACCATGCCAAGACCAATACCACTCGCACCACCTGTGACTACCGCAACCCTGCCAGAAAATTCCTGCATCTAAATAACCCCCCTTAATCACATCGTTCGTATTGTTAGTTTTTTGGGCTGGTGTTAGTTTTTTGAGCTGGTGTTAATCGTTTCTAGTTGTTGTTAGATATTGTTTAGCCCTATTGTTAAAACGCCTGCTGACTCAACAAAAACTAGAATAGCGTTTTCATCGAATTAACATCTTATATTCTTTTGTAATTAAAGCGACTGGCCTTCTGATCGTCTGAAAATAACATTTTCTTACTGCCCTACAGCGCACACAGTACCTGGCCTACAGCGATTCGATTGAACCGATTGGGGCAGGGGTCAGGTCATGCGCAACCGACTGTCGTAAGACAAATACACATTGTGATATCGAGCGGGTATATTCAAAAAAAACAAAGCAATACCATTAGGATTACCATTTAGGACACGCCATGAACTACGTTTTCCCAGACGTTGATACGTTAATGCAAATCGCCCAAAAAGATCCGGATGCTTTAGACCGAATCAAACAAGAAGCGGTCAGCGCACTCATTGATTCCGCAGAACCTTCCCATCAACAACGCCTGCGCGGCCTACAATGGCAGGTTGATATGGAATTGAAGAAGAGTAAAAACCCAATGGAAAGCTGCATCAAAGTATCCGAGATGATGCATGAAAAACTCTGGGAACTTCGAGCAGCATTACAAAGCGAAGAACACGGAGAGCTGGAAGGATTTTATGAATCAGAATTAGAAGACGGCGCTGAAATCCTACCCTTTCGCTCTTAGCCCCACCCAAAACAATAATCTGAAATCGATTGCGTCATCACGGTGAACACGGCTTAGGTGTTCACCATATTTTTTGGGCGTGTTTAATAAAACAAAGACCCGATATACTCCGCACCATGAACTATTGCAGCCAGTGCGGCGAATCCGTAGAAAAAATCATTCCTCAAGGTGACAACCGGCATCGGTTCGTTTGTGTAACCTGCGAACATATTCACTATCAAAACCCACGCATCATCGCAGGCTGCCTACCGGCTTATCAGAACCAGGTGTTACTTTGTAAACGCGCCATTGAGCCACGCAGGGGATATTGGACTCTGCCCGCCGGCTTTTTAGAGAATGGTGAAACAACATCCGATGGCGCGTTAAGAGAAACCATTGAAGAAGCCAATGCCCAGGTTGAGGTACTCAATCTATATACCGTATTCAGCCTGCCCCACATTTCCCAGGTTTATATGTTCTTTCTAGCCCATCTGCCGGAACCGACATTTAGCGCAGGGATAGAGTCCCTTGAGGTGGAGTTGTTTGATGAGGCTGATATCCCCTGGGACGAACTGGCCTTCCCTGTTATTACCCAAACCCTTGAACATTATTTTTCCGATCGTAAAACCGGCGACTACCCGACCCGCTACACCAATATCGACCGTAGCCAGCTGAAACGCTAGGGCAGCTTTTCGCTAACCCCGGCAATCGCTGTTTAGTTAACCCAGACCCGAGCATTTCGGAACATTCTCATCCAGGGACTATCCTCGTGCCAGTCCGCCGGGTGCCAGGAATTCTGTACCGTTCGATAAACTCTTTCGGGGTGCGGCATCATAATCGTAAATCGACCGTCTTCGTTTGTGAGTCCAGCAATGCCCGCCGGAGAACCGTTGGGATTCGCAGGATAGCTATCCGCAATATTGAGATCATTGTTCACATAGCGAATCGCCACACCGGCGAGTTGTGCCGCCACATCTTGCCCTAACTCAGCCCGACCTTCCCCGTGGGACACCGCAATTGGCATGTGCGAGCCCGCCATTCCCTCTAGAAAAATTGACGGGTTCGCTTCGATTTTGACCAGCGATAATCTTGCTTCAAACTGCTCCGAACGATTGGTCACAAATCGAGGCCAGTTATCTGCACCGGGCACTAGCTCCTTCAGCCGGGCCATCATCTGACAGCCATTACACACGCCCAGGCCAAAGGTATCAGCACGGTGGAAAAACTCACTAAACGCATCCCGGACGGCGGCATCAAACAAAATCGATTTGGCCCAGCCCTCCCCTGCACCCAGGACATCCCCATAAGAGAAGCCACCACAAGCCACAAGACCCTTAAAGGAATCTAGCTTCTGACTACCCGCCAACAACTCGGACATATGCACATCAACAGCCTCAAATCCTGCTCGATGAAACACCGCAGCCATTTCCACCTGGCTGTTTACTCCCTGCTCACGAAGAATTGCAACTCTGGGTTTGGCATCAAGATTAAGATAGGGCGCTGCCACATCTTCATCAGGATTAAACTTCAAACTTGCAGAGAGTCCTGCGTCGTCCCCGTCAATTCCGGCGTATTCTTCTTCTGCACAGTCTGGGTTATCCCGCAGCTTTTGCATCTGGTGACTCACATGGGCCCAACGCTTTTGTAGGGTCGCACGATCCGTTTCATAGAGGGTTTCTGTTCCTCGCTTAATCACCATTTTTTGATCAGCACGGATTTTGGCAATTGCGCTGCAGGGCAGGCCAACCGACTCAAAAGTCTCAATCACAGAGGATGTGTCATCAACATCCACCTGAATCACAGCCCCTAACTCCTCATTAAAAAGGTCCGCAAAGGCATCACCACTAGTGAGCGTAATATCCAGACCACAGCGGGAAGCAAAAGCCATTTCACTTAAGGTCGCCAGCAGACCACCATCGCTGCGATCATGGTAAGCATGAATATGCGCTCGCATGATTGGTGCCTGCATTAACAGGAAAAAGGCCTTCAGGTGATCGGGGTCATCAACGTCGGACACCTGCTCTCCCGTGACACCGAAACATTCCGCAAGAATACTCCCGCCGAGTCGCTTTTCGCCAAGGTCAATCAACAACAGGACCGAATCTATATCGGTATCTAATTCTGGGGTTAGGGTTTCACGCACATCTGTGACCGGTGCAAATCCGGTGACAACCAAAGACAAGGGCGAGGTCACTGACTTGTCTGCACCGCCCTCTTGCCATTTAGTTTGCATCGACATGGAATCTTTACCCACGGGGATACAGATCCCGAGGGCGGGGCATATTTCCATACCCACGGCTTCAACGGTTCGATACAGATTGGCATCCTCTCCTGGATGCCCGACCGCTGCCATCCAATTCGCGCTCAACTTAATATCCTGTATACGAGAGATTTTCGCCGCTGCAATATTCGTTAAGGTTTCGCCTATTGCCATACGTCCGGAAGCAGCAGCATTTAACAGCGCAATAGGTGTGCGTTCGCCCATTGCCATTGCCTCACCAAGATACCCTTGATAACTGTTTGCGGTCACAGCAACGTCTGACACCGGTACCTGCCAGGGACCAATCATCTGATCTCTCGCCACCATGCCGCCAACGGTTCGATCACCAATGGTGATTAAGAAACTCTTACTTGCCACGGTGGGATGGCCAATTACACGATGTATCGCTTCTTCCAGATCTATCTCAACGGGTAACGGCGTGCCCTGTCGAACTAATGTAGTCGCGTCTTTATGCATGCGAGGCGCCTTGCCAAACAATACCGACATAGGCAGGTCAACGGGGTTTGCACCTAATAGGGTATCGTTCACGAGCAAATGTTGTTGGTCTACTGCTTCGCCAACAATGGCAAATGGACAGCGTTCCCGCTCACAAATCATCCGGAACCGCTCAACATCCTGCTGGGCAACCGCCATCACATAACGTTCCTGTGCTTCGTTGCACCAGATTTCAAGGGGCGACATGCCGGGTTCATCATTGGGCACATCACGCAGGCGGAAATCACCGCCAACGCCACCGTCTTTGACAAGTTCCGGTAACGCATTAGACAAGCCGCCCGCACCCACATCATGGATAAATTGGATGGGGTTTTTATCCCCTAGCTGCCAGCATTGATCAATGACTTCCTGGCAGCGGTGTTCGATTTCCGGGTTGCCCCGCTGAACGCTAGCAAAATCCAAATCAGCTTTACTGGCGCCTGAAGCCATGGATGATGCCGCTCCTCCGCCAAGACCAATCAGCATTGCCGGACCACCCAAAACAATTAGTGCAGCGCCGGGCTCAATTGACCGTTGCTCGATGTGCTCCGCGCGTATATTACCCATGCCACCGGCAATCATAATGGGCTTGTGATAACCGCGCACCTCTCCATCAACGTTAGACTCAAAGGAACGAAAATAGCCTGCAATATTAGGCCGACCAAATTCGTTATTGAAGGCGGCGCCACCGATTGGGGCCTCCAACATAATGTCGAGGGCACTGACAATCCGCTCCGGCTTGCCGTAATTGAGTTCCCAGGGTTCGGCATGACCGGGAATATTAAGGCCCGATACACTAAAGCCCGTTAGACCAACCTTGGGTTTGGAACCACGACCAACAGCCCCTTCATCTCTTATCTCGCCACCGGAGCCCGTGGCTGCACCTGGAAATGGCGCAATGGCAGTTGGGTGATTATGGGTCTCTACCTTCATCAGAATATGAATGTCTTCAATCGAGTAGTCGTAGATACGGGATTCCGGCGCCGGGAAAAATCGCCCTGCTTCACTACCGACAATCACCGAGGCGTTGTCTTCGTAGGCAGAAAGCACATCTTCACCATTGGTAACGCGGTAAGTATTCTGGATCATGTCCATCAGAGAATGGGGTTGATCTACTCCGTCAACGGTCCAGCTTGCCCGAAAGGTTTTGTGCCGGCAGTGCTCAGAATTCGCCTGGGCAAACATCATCAACTCAACATCGGTTGGATCCCGGTCTAGATCGATAAATGCTTCGAGCAAATAGTCGATCTCATCCTCGGCTAACGCCAGGCCCAGCTCACCATTTGCGTGAACCAGTGCCTCTCGACCTGCCGTTAACACTGGTACGGTGTTTAGTGGTCGCGCGGGCTCTTCAATAAACAATCTTTCCGCGTCGGCATTTGAATCTAAAACCGCTTCGACCATTCGGTCGACTATTGCCCGATCAACTAGCGCCTGCTCCGCGGCAGACAGATCACCTTGAATATCGAAGTAATAGGCAATACCCCGCTCGACTCGATGCACGCCGGTCAATCCACAAATATGGATAATGTCCGTTGCCTTGGAACTCCAAGGAGAAATAGTACCGGGTCTCGGTACCACCAACCGATAATGGGCCGCGTTTGAAGGCGTCGCCTGTTCGAGGGTTGGACCATAACTCAGTATCACCTCCAGCTTTTCCGTTTCTGCCGTGGTCAGTTCCGATTCGACGTCGACAAAATGCAGGTAGCGGGTGACCAGCCCCTTAATTTTTGGCAGGCCAATATCCTTCAGCACCTTCTCGATCCGGAACGGCGATAGGGCTTGCGACCCTTCCAGAATTAACGGCAACCGCGACATGCTGACTCCTAAGACTCTTGATTAAGACTATCTGTTAAGACTATCTGTTAAGACTTTCGTTTGGCTTTGAAAAAGTCAGCCATGAGCTGACCTGCTTCTGATTCACATATTCCACCGGTGACCTGCACCTGATGATTCAACCCTGGGTTTATCAGGACCTGGGCACTGGAAACAACGGCACCGGCCCGGGGTTCCTTTGCACCAAAGATCAAATGACTAATTCGAGCGTGGACCAGCGCCCCTGCACACATGGTACAGGGCTCAATCGTGACATATAACTCTGCCCCCGGAAGGCGATAATTCTGTTGTTTAGTTGCCGCGTCTCGCAACGCAACTATTTCTGCGTGGGCGGAAGGATCGTGACTCGATATGGTCTGATTAAACCCTTCGCCAATCACTTCACCGTCACGGACAACAACCGCACCCACCGGCACTTCGCCAATGCTCGCAGCTTTCTCCGCCAGCATCATAGCTCTGTGCATCCAGTGGATCGCAGAACTCATTGATCCGGTTCTTCCTCCAGCAAAATATCAACACCCAGATCTAACGCCAGGGCATCAAGTTTTTCACCGAGTGTTTGCCAATCCATCTCAAAGGGGACTTCCACCGTGGCATCGGCTGAAAACGTCAACTCACCGCTCATCGGCGCGGCGGCAATATAGGTTTCCATTTCCACGACATTCGCGACGGCATGCTCAAGGGCCAGGGTCACCTCGTGAACAATTCCAGGTCGGTCGGGACCAACAATATTGAGTTCCAATATCCGGGAGTTTTTGATGTCGGGGTTGAGCTCAGCTTCTTCTATGACCGATGATATTTGCTCCATTGCCTGAAGTGCGGATTTTAGTTCGGCAAAATTTTTATCATCGGTCTGTACCAGCACGATTCCGGCAAAACGACCGGCCAACTGGCTCATGCGGCTTTCTAACCAGCTTCCGCCGTGTTGGCTGACCACATCTGCAATGCTTCGCACCAGACCCGGCTCATCTTTGCCAATAAATCCAATCACCAGGTTGCGTTGTGCCACAGAAACTTCTCCAGTCAATATCAAAAGCTCAATATTTTGTCATTTTGTTGGCCGAAACAACCGACACCTTGATGATCGATTCCGATTTAGACCACGTTAATTGAGAATCCGGATTAGAACATATTTCGCTTTCTTTGTGAGCTGCCATACCGATGCCATGGGCAACTAAATTCCCACCCACTTCACCTACAAACTTCGCCAGAGTCGGGTTGTCGATGGGAGTTTAAGTCGACGCAGCCCCGACTTACTCCCACTCAATCGTGGCGGGGGGCTTGCTCGATATATCGTAGGTGACTCTGGAAATACCTTTGATCTCATTAATGATTCGAGTTGAGACATGGCCAAGAAAATCATAGGGCAGATGTGCCCATCGAGCGGTCATAAAGTCGATGGTTTCTACCGCCCGTAGGGCGACAACAAACTCGTAGCGACGCGCATCACCGACCACACCCACAGATTTTACCGGCAGGAATACCGTAAAGGCTTGACTGACCTTGTCGTAGAGATCGTAGGCGCGAAGTTCTTCGATAAAAATATGATCGGCCTGGCGCAGGGTATCCGCATACTCTTTATTCACGGCGCCAAGTATTCGCACCCCAAGGCCGGGGCCGGGAAAGGGATGACGGAATACAATTTCACGGGTGAGCCCTAGCTCTAGGCCAATCTTTCTGACTTCATCCTTGAACAGTTCGCGCAGGGGTTCAATCAGATCGAGTTTCATAAACTCAGGTAAGCCGCCCACGTTATGGTGAGACTTAATGACGTGCGCCTTACCATTTTTGTTACCGGCAGATTCGATCACATCCGGATAGATTGTACCCTGGGCAAGAAAGTCAACATTCGGAATCTTTGCGGCTTCTTCGTCGAATACTTCAATAAAGGTGTTGCCGATAATTTTGCGTTTCGCCTCGGGATCATCAACCCCGGCTAGTTTTGTGAGGAACCGGTCCTCAGCATCAATTGATAAAATATTCAGCTTAAACACATTGTCGGAATCCTTGCCGAGCATGGCAATGACCTGGTCGGCTTCACCTAACCTTAAGAGTCCATTGTTAACAAAAACACAGGTTAGCTGATCGCCAATCGCCCGACACAACAACGCCGCCACAACCGAAGAATCCACACCGCCGGACAGACCGAGAATGACGTGACGGTCGCCAACTTTGGCTCGAACATCTGCAATAATGTCTTCCACAATATTGGCCGGCGTCCAGAGGCCTTCGCAGCCACATATCTCCTTAATAAATCGGCCCAGAATTTCCATGCCGTTTAAGGTGTGATTTACCTCGGGATGAAACTGCAAACCGTAAAATCCACGGGCCTCATCAACCATGGCTGCAAATTCAGTTGTGCTGGTATTTGCCAGCCCGGTAAACCCAGGGGGTAACTCGACAACTTTGTCACCGTGGCTCATCCAGACATCAAGGGCGTCATTATCATTTAAGCCCGAAAGCAGTTTGCTCTGCTCCGTCACTGAAACCTTAGCGTAACCAAATTCCTGTTTATCGGAACCTTCAACCCGGCCGCCAAGTTGCAACGCCATGGTTTGCATGCCGTAACAAATGCCGAGTACGGGCACCTTCATCTCAAATACAGACATTGGTGCACGGTGGGTGTCATCAAAGGTGACAGACTCAGGGCCACCGGACAGAATGATGCCCTTAGGCGCAAAGTCGTGGATTCGATGTTCATCAACATCAAAGGGAAAGATTTCGCAGTACACGCCCACTTCGCGGACGCGTCGGGCAATAAGCTGGGTGTACTGGGAGCCAAAGTCCAGAATCAGGATCTTTTCGGCATGAATATTTTGGTCAGAATGCGCTTCAGATGCAGCGGTATCGGATTGGGTCATGTTTCGCAGGCCCCGCAAAGAGACGGATTATACCGATGTCTTTTTTTATTGCTATCATCACCCCATGAGTAGCCTTTCAAATCGTGACGTTTTATCCGTTTCTGACCTGACCCGCTCCGCCCGCATGTTGCTGGAGGGAGAATTCCCGAGCGTGTTTGTGGAAGGTGAGATTTCTAACTTCTCGAAGCCAGCTTCCGGTCATTGGTACTTCACCCTGAAGGACGACAAATCCCAGCTGCGGAGCGCCATGTTCAAGGGTCGCAACTCCCGCCTGAAGTTTGTGCCCCGTAATGGCCTACAGGTCATCGTCCGGGGCAAGATCAGCCTGTATGAGGGCCGGGGTGACTTCCAGATGATTGCCGAACATATGGAGGAAGCCGGAGACGGTGCGCTCCGCCGGGCTTTTGAAAAACTTAAACAACAGCTCGAAGCTGAAGGTCTGTTTGATCAAGGCGCAAAACAACCCCTGCCTCAATTACCCAAACATCTGGCCGTGATTACCTCGCCCACCGGTGCTGCTATTCGGGACGTACTACATGTTTTCGAACGGCGCTTTCCCGGTCTGCATGTGACGGTGATTCCGGTACCGGTCCAGGGTGATGACGCAAGCCCACAAATTGCTAAAGCCATTCAACTGGCCAACCAATATACGGACGACCCCTTCGACGCCATACTATTAACCCGAGGCGGCGGATCTCTAGAGGACCTCTGGGCATTTAATACTGAACCGGTCGCCCGGGCGATATTCGCAAGTCGTTTGCCGATTGTCAGCGCTGTGGGCCATGAGATCGATGTCACCATTGCAGATTTTGTTGCCGATCTTCGTGCGCCTACACCTTCAGCTGCAGCTGAGCTTTTAAGTCCGGACCAAAATAGCTGGCACCAACAGCTGAACATGATTGAACAAAAACTGACCCGAGGCATTCTGCAGAAACACTCTGGCCTATCGAGCCACTTAAATCATATTCGAGCCCGACTACGGCATCCCGGAGAACGACTGAATCAACTCCACCAGCGGTTTGATGAACTCGATGCCCGCCTCCAGCGAAGCCTCAGACTGGTGTTAACGGAACCCGACGTGCCCCGACTGGCAACTCGATTACAACAGGCGATGCAGCGTAGGCTGAGTGTCCAGGATCAAAAATTGTTTCGATTGCGATCTCAGTTAGTCAGCCCCGCACAACAGCTGGTGACCCAGCAGAATAAACTCTCGGTGCTTGAAGGGCGCCTTTCCCAGGCAATGGGCAGCATGAAACGGAACAAACAATTTCGTTTGGAGAATGCCACATCAAAGTTGGGCGCGCTAAGCCCCCTGAATACCCTGGGCAGGGGATACAGTATTGTCACCAAAGGCAGTTCACTAACAGATGTTGTCACCAGGGCTGACCAGGTCAACGTCGGCGACACCATTACCGCCAGATTATTAACCGGTAAACTCATCGCAACGGTGGACAGCACCGAGCCTCCAACGGATGAAAACCCTCAAATGAAGTTGCTTAAATGACAAAATTCATTAGCCACACCCCTTATTCAAGTACTCTTTATTCCAGGAGCATTTTTTCTAGGACAATTTTTAGGTTCATGCTTCTGCCACTCTTCCTGCTGGTTTTTTCTGGGCAGGCGACAGCCCTACCCAGACATGATCCGGTTCCCGGTGGCGTTGCGGTGATCAAGGTCAATTCCGAGACAACGTCCGCGACCTACAACGGTAAGCCGGTAATGCTAGTGAGTGAAGCAGGCGAACGCTACGCCATAGTCGGCCTTAGCCTCAGCACCAAACCCGGCAACCAGACTTTGCAGACGGATAAACCCGTGACCTTTAAGGTCAAAGATAAAACCTACAAAGAGCAGAGACTGACCATAAAAAACAAGCGTAAGGTAAATCCCTACGCCAACGATATGCCAAAAATACAGGCGGATCGGCAGGAAATGGACACGGCGTTTTTAAACTTTGAATCCAAACAACCAGCCCTTGAATTCTCGATGCCGGTTGAGGGCATTATATCTAGCCCCTTTGGACTAAAGCGGTTCTTAAATGATCAGGCCCGAAGTCCCCACTCGGGACTCGATATTGCGGCGTCGGAAGGCACGCCTATTCAAGCCCCCGCCAACGGTATTGTTACCGCAACGGGCGACTATTTCTTCAACGGCAATACGGTACTTCTCGATCACGGCCAGGGGCTAATCTCGATGTACTGTCATATGAGTCGAATTGATGTTTCTGTGGGCGATGAGATTCAAGCTGGCGCTGTGTTAGGTGCCGTAGGCATGACCGGGCGGGTGACTGGGCCGCACCTTCACTGGAGCGTTAGTCTAAACAATGCTCGGGTTGACCCGAACTTGTTTGTTAAACAGGTGGCTGATTAATTTAGCTTCAGTATTTGGGATATCGGTTTACTTGTTTAGTACCCAGCCTGGATAAAGCGAGAGTCCAGGTATTTCAATCCGCTGCATCAAAGCGTTAGCAGCGCCGCGGAGGAGTGGAATACTGGCAATACCGGCTATACAGTCGCCGGAATTCTTCGTCTCGCTAGCTTGCGGCCCTCCGGGCTGCCCTCACTAAGTCGGGAGCCTAAGGTCTCCCTCCTGTCGATCGGCGCTACGCTTTGAGGCTCCACGAAAAACACCGGCGACTTTCGCCTGACGTGATGGCTGCTAACCTCTAACCTCTAATCTTGCGTAATAAGAGCGATGCTCAGGTGTTCCATTCCGTAGCATCAAAGCGTTTGCGGCGCCGCGGAGGAGTGGAATACTGGCAATACCGGCTACAGTCGCCGGAATTCTTCGTCTCGCTAGCTTGCGGCCCTCCGGGCTGCCCTCACTAAGTCGGGAGCCTAAGGTCTCCCTCCTGTCGGTCGGCGCTACGCTTTGAGGCTCCACGAAAAACACCGGCGACTTTCGCCTCACTTGATGGCTGCTAATTTTTAATCTCTAATCACTAATCTTGCGTAATAAGAGCGATGCTCAAGTGTTCCAATCCGTAGCATCAAAGCGTTTGCAGCGCCGCGGAGGAGTGGAATACTGGCAATACCGGCTACGGTCGCCGGAATTCTTCGTCTCGCTAGCTTGCGGCCCTCCGGGCTGCCCTCACTAAGTCGGGAGCCTAAGGTCTCCCTCCTGTCGGTCGGCGCTACGCTTTGAGGCTCCACGAAAAACACCGGCGACTTTCGCCTCACTTGATGGCTGCCAATTTCTAAGCTCTAATCTCAAATCTTGCGTAATAAGAGCGATGCTCAGGTGTTCCAATCCGTAGCATCAAAGCGTTTGCAGCGCCGCGGAAGAGTGGAATACCTGTGCGGTAGCGGGTTCAAGTGTATTGAATCGCCGAATAAGAAGATTATCGCTTGTTGTTCTTTTTGTCTTTTTTGAACTTCTTGGTGTGCTGAACGAGCCGCTTTTTGCGGTCAATCTGACGACCGGTCAATTGATTCTTGCGATCCTTAAAGGGATTTTCCGCATTCTTAAATTCAATCCGAATCGGCGTCCCTTCGAGTTTGAGCACCTTAATAAATCGGTTTTCCAGATATCGCTTATAGGAGTCAGGAACAGAGTCTGCTTGAGTACCGTGGATCACGATAATCGGCGGATTGTGGCCACCAATGTGGGCGTAGCGTAGTTTGATGCGGCGACCTTTGGCCAGGGGCGGTTGGTGCTCCTGAACCGCTGCAGTCAGAATTTCGTTTAGCAGTGGTGTTTTTAACTTTCGAGTTGCGGAACTGTATGCCGCATGGATCGACTTATATAGATTGCCAACGCCGGAACCATGGAGTGCAGAGATATAGTGGATTGCGGCAAAATCGATAAAGGTTAATCGACGTTCTAGTTCCCGCTTGACCAGATTTTTTTGATCCAGCCCAGTGCCATCCCATTTATTCACGGCCAGTACTAGAGCGCGACCCGCATCCAACACATGACCTAAGAGGTGCAGGTCTTGATCAACAATCGCTTCACGCGCGTCGATCATAAGGACTACCACATGAGCATTGGCTATGGCGTCCAGAGTTTTAATGATAGAGAATTTTTCAACGGTCTCTTTGATCCGGCCACGACGCCTAACACCAGCAGTATCAATGATCGTATAAGGCCGCCCTTCCCGTTCATATTGGATATAAATGCTATCCCGGGTTGTGCCTGCCTCGTCGAAAACCACAACTCGATCTTCACCGAGCAAGCGATTAACAAGGGTGGATTTGCCAACGTTCGGCCGGCCAACCACGGCGATTTTGATGCCGGCATTGTCAGGCTCTGCGTCAGGATCACCGGTAGTGTCGATTGCCTCGTGTTCAGCAAAGACATCGTTGACCAGGGACTTAACACCGTGTCCGTTAGTGGCAGAGATAAACAGCGCTTCACCGAAACCAAGACCCGCAAACTCACCACTTATGTAGTCCGGGTCTTTGCCATCAATTTTGTTTGCGACTAAAAGAGTGGGTTTGTTCTGGGACCGGAGCATGTCGGCAATCGCCTCATCCCCTGCGGTTCGCCCGGACTTAGCATCCACCATAAAGACAACAAGGTCAGCTTCATCGATGGCAAATAGCGCTTGATCCGCCATCGGGCCAGAAATGCCATCCTGATCCCCCGTAAGTCCGCCGGTATCAACCACAATAAAGTCGAAGTCTCCGATCGCACCTTTACCATATTGTCGGTCCCGGGTGAGCCCCGAGAATTCCGCAACAATCGCATCGCGGGTTCGTGTCAACCGATTGAATAATGTGGACTTGCCCACATTCGGTCGTCCTACTAGTGCAATGACTGGAATCATGATGGTTTAGCGCAACTCCAGCGCACTGAGTCGGCCGCTGTTTCCCATGACATACATTCTGCTGCCATCTACAACCGTTGGACTGCGGAGACCATCTCCGTCAACCTTAATCCGAGCTACAAATCGACCGTCGGACTGGGCAAGCAAATGTAGAAAACCTTGAAAGTCTCCTACCGCCAGATAACTACTAATAGGCATTGCCGCGGTTACATCGCGATAAAGCAGTGCTTCGTTTTTCCAGTTTTCACGGCCATTGTTATTCGTATCAAAGGCATAAATTTCACTATCGGCACTGGCCATATAGGCATTGCCAAAACCTAAGGTCACGCCGGTAACCGTTGATGCTGGTTGTCCCCAGACAATACGTCCATTCTGAGCCAAATCTATGGCAACAATATTGCCCTGGTAAGATGCGGCATAAATCATATTGTCATTGCGCGCGATTAAGCCATCAATATCAACCAGCTTTTCGAGATCTGATTGTCCCTGGGAAGCAGCTACACGCTGTTCCATCACAGGCAGACCACGCTCTTTTTCGATCACTGCAATTCTGCCGTTGGCGAAACCTGCAACCACACCATCTGAATGTAATGGTGTACTGGTGCCACGTAACGTCAGACTAGGAATGGATGTGTTGTACAACCATTTGCGCTCGCCATCCAGAGCATTAAAACCTGCAACCTTGCCATCGATCGATTGCGCCACAACCAATTGACCAAAAGCCTGGGGAGCCGCTAACACTTCACTGGTGGTCCTTGCCCGCCATGCCAGGGAACCATCACTTTGGTTCATGGCAACAACTTCGCCCGCGGATGAGCCAACTAAGACCAAGTCTTCGCCAACACCCACGCCACCGGTGATGGTGTCGGCGGATTTTGAGAAGGCATTTCGACGTTCTGCTTCATCGTAGAAGTCTTGAATATTGACCTGCCAGATTTCTCGGCCAGTGCCACTTTCGACTGCTTTCACAGTACCATCTGCAGCCGCAGCAAAAACACGACTTCCGGTAAAACCCGGGACCAATTGGATTGCTTTATCCGCCGCACCCTTACCAATTTTCACATCCCAGAGTCGAACAAGGCCAACTTCTGATTTGATCTCTGTCAGTACCGCGGGTTCGCGAACCTCTTCCTCGTCGTCAGCAAACCAACTACAGCCCGCCATCAGGAATGGCAGCAGGAAGGCAATTAGATATTTAACCTTCACTGCTATCCCCTTCACTTGCATCAGAGTCTGCCGCAATGGTTTTTTCAGGATTGGAAATATCCTGCAGCTTCATATTCAGATAAGGAAATGCGTCAGGAGTTTCAGTCGCGGCAAGTGCACGCACGTAAGCGGCCTTGGCATCCTCTGGGCGATCCATGGCGTAATAGATATCACCACGAAGCTCTTCGTAGGATCGCTCATGGGCGCCAGGTTTTTTGGTATCAAGCTGCTTTAAAGCACTTTCATAATCAGCTTTGGCAAATAGGACTCTGGCTAAACGCTCGTTCACAATAATGCCGACCGTATCATCTACGCCGTTATCCAGGCTCCAGCGTAAGCTCGCTTCTGCACCGGCTAGATCGTCAGACTGCACGGCTAACTTGGCCATATGTAGAGAGGCAAAATGTGCATAGACAGAATCTTTGTATTCTGTGGTGAGCTGCTTGGCGATAAACGCGGCTGTTGAACGATCTTCTTCACTCAACTCATCAAAAGGACCTACATTCGCAACCTGTACAAGATCCTCATAAAGGTTAGAGGCCGTTTCTGCAGCTTCTTGAGTATTCGAATCCCATGTTCGGTAGCCAAACACCGCAGCCAATACAACAACAATACCAATCAATAACTGCGTGCCGTTTTGATCCCACCAATGCTTTAAGGCTTCTACTTGTTCTTCTTCTGTTTTATCGGTGACCACCGGTGCTCCTTTATAAAAAATATCTTAGTAAATGATTAGTTAGTTCGGCCGTTTTTACCGAAGTTTGTTCCGCGTCCTCGCGAAGATATTTCACGCCCACCTCATCATTGGCCACTTCATCTTCACCGAGAATCAATGTCACTCTGGCTGCCTGGGCATCTGCTTTCTTGAGTTGCGCTTTAAATTTTCCGCCGCCGCAATGCACGACAGTCTTGATTTGGGGTAGTGCATCTCGTACTAGCTCACCCACTTCAAGCGCCTTGCTGCGGGCTGCTTCTCCAATGGACGCGATATAAATATCCGCCTGGGGCGCTTGTTCCGTGATGCTCTCCAACATTAACGCAAGTCGATCAATTCCGAGCGCAAAACCAACACCGGGTGTGGGTTTGCCGCCAACCTGCTCAACCAATCCATCGTATCGACCACCGGCACATATTGTGCCCTGGGCACCGAGGCTTTCGGTTGTCCATTCAAATACGGTTTTATTGTAGTAATCCAAGCCCCGCACAATAAGCGGATTCTCCACATAGGGAACTTCTGATTGTTCTAATAAACGCTTTAAATCTTCGAACTCAGCCTTGGATTCGTTATCCAGATAATCCACCAGCAGCGGTACATCCTTCAATACCTCCTGTGTAGACGGCACCTTGCTATCCAACACGCGCATGGGGTTGGTATCAATCCGTCGCTGGCTATCTTCATCGAGCTGGTCTTTACGTTCATTCAAATAGGCGACTAACACATCTCGATAGGACGCCCGGGCTTCCGTACTGCCTAGGCTATTAATTTCAAGGGTTGCCTCAATGCCTAGTTTCTTCCAAAGGCGTGCGGTTAACAGTAGCAACTCCGCATCAATATCCGGACCCGCCATGCCAAAACATTCCACACCAATTTGCTCAAACTGGCGATAACGACCTTTCTGTGGCCGCTCATAACGAAACATTGGACCTGTATACCAGAGCCGTTGGACCTGGTTGAATAACAGACCATGTTGCTCCGCCATTCGAACTGCGCCTGCGGTACCTTCAGGACGCATGGTGATGCTCTCATCGTTGCGATCCTGGAACGTGTACATCTCTTTCTCAACAATGTCCGTGGCTTCACCCACGGCACGCTTAAAGAGATGGGTGCTTTCTAGAATCGGCAGTCCAATTTCTTCATAGCCATAGCTACCAAATACTTCCCGTGCGGCATCCTCAACAATTCGAAACAGTCGCTTAGTTTCCGGGAGTAGATCAGGCATACCCCGCAATGACTGAATTTTTGCCATCAGGAACTCTTACTAATAAGATTTGCTTCCGCTGCCTGCTTTTCAGCAACCCGACGACGGATCATGTCTTCTAGTTCATCAACCAGATTGTTGTTGTCTAACTTGTGGTCCGGTTTGCCATCCATATACACAAGGCTATTCGGAGTTGCACCCGTCAAACCAATCTCAGCCTCTTTAGCCTCACCTGGGCCATTTACAATACAACCAATTATGGCCACATCGAGGGGCGTCGTAATATCTTCTACCCGCCGTTCCAACTCGTTAATTGTGCTGATGACATCAAAATTCTGCCGGGAACAACTAGGGCAAGCCACAAAGTTAATGCCTTTACTCCGCAGGTGCAGGCTTTTCAGAAGATCAAAGCCAACCTTAATTTCCTCGACGGGATCCGCGGCCAACGATATCCGAATGGTGTCACCGATACCTTCCATCAGTAACAAACCTAATCCGACTGCGGACTTCACCGTGCCCGATCTGAGTCCACCAGCTTCCGTAATGCCTAGATGTAGCGGCTGATCAATCTGGTCCGCGATGGTGCGATAGGCTTCAACGGCCATAAATATATCGGATGCTTTCAAACTGAGTTTGAAATTTTGAAAGTCTTCTTTATCAAGTAGTTCAATATTACGTTTAGCCGACTCAACCATTGCCGTTGCATTGGGCTCTTTGTACTTTCGCAGTAGGTCCTTGCCGAGGGAGCCAGCATTCACACCAATACGGATCGGAATATTTTTATCCCTCGCGGCCGCTATAACTTCTTTCACTTTCTTGGCGCTACCGATGTTGCCAGGATTAATTCTCAAACAATCCACGCCCAACTCTGCGACTCGCAGGGCAATCTTGTGGTCAAAATGAATATCCGCAATCAGCGGCACCCTGACCTGCTGGCGAATCTTACCGAAGGCTTCGGCTGCATCCATGCTTGGCACTGAAACACGCACGATATCTGCGCCGACATCCTCAAGACGTCGAATTTGCGCGACCGTTGCATCAACATCCCGGGTCTCAGTATTCGTCATACTTTGCACGGCAATGGGTGCATCGCCGCCGATCGGTACATCGCCCACCATGATCTGGCGACTCTTGCGACGTTGAATGTGAGACTCACCACGCATGTTAGTTACCTACTTTCACTTTAGCGGTATCGACACTTGTTGTGTGAGGCGCAAGGTCGATAGGTTCGCCGTTAAATTCAAGTGTGACTGCCGGCGCCTTGCCAAACAGCACTTCGAAGGGTGCAACACCAGAAACTACCAGTTCATCTCCCGAGCGATTTAGGTCACCATAAATTGCATCACCGTCACCATCTTCAATCTCTACCCAGCATTCGTCAGTGAATAGAAACCTCAGCTCATCGGGACCGCCTGCAGTGACTCGAACAACACCCTCCTCACGTTCAATGGAAATACGCTTTCCAGTCGCTGACAGCTCTGACAAATCTGTGGTTGCTGGTGTCTCTGGCATATTGTCTAAAATTGATTGTTTGTCCGAAGTGGTCAAGGTCAACGTAGAAGTGCTGACGGGTTCTGGTGTCGATTCCTCCTCACTTCCTTCGGCACTATTGAGCGCATCGAGGGTGGCGTCACTTGCCGGCTCGTTGATTTCATTTTGGAATGCTTCAAATGACTCTAGATCAGAATCTTGGCTAGCTTCTTCATCAACAGCATCCCCGGACTCCAGAAGAGTAGCTTCTGGGCTTGTGACAACAACGGGTTCTTCTTCTCCCGAGGACAGATACCAGACCAGCGCAATGACAACCACAAGGCCAACCAGTCCAAGTACACCGGTTTGAAATACTGGCCCCGTAAAGTTGGTGGAACCTACGGCTTCCTGGGTAACGCCACGAATTTCAATTTTCTGTGGTGTGCCGCTCTGGCTGACTTCAAAGCGGGCAACAACATCATCGGCGTCAACATTAACCATCTTGGCGTAGGACCGAAGATAACCACGAACAAATGCTTGCTTGGCAATCTTGTCAATTTCATCACTATCGATGAGTCGAATATAATTGGGTGTCAGGTAAAGTTCTTGAGCGACCTGATCCTGGCTAATACCCAGCGCTTCTCGAGCCTGCCTTAATACTTGCGATGCCGTGAGATGGCTATCTAGTGCGCCGTCTGCTAATTCGCTCATGAGGCGACTCCGAGCAACCTGGCTTCTTCCGAAGCTGGGAATATGTTTCTTAAGGTCAACGCACAACTGGCTTCATCATTGGTGTTACCAAAAACCCGCGCCAATCGAATGCACAAACCCAGACTCCGAGAGGACGGACTGGAAGAACCCACGTGGCGACGATAATAGTCCCGGGCTTCGACGTAGTTTTGTTGCTCAAGCCGAATCTCAGCCATTTCTAGTAGCGCGCGACCCTGACTTGGATTCAATTGAGTTGCCCGGATAAAACTTGCCTCGGCGTTATCCATCTCACCCAACTGTGCGTATGCCACACCCAGGTTTTCATAAACCTGCGGGCGATTTTTGTAGAACTGATCCTGCCCAGCAATTTTAAGCTGATCAATCGCTTCGCGGTAACGACCCTGGGCATAGAGAAAAGCACCGTAGTTATTAATAGCCCGGGTAAAGGTTTTATCCGTAGCGGCTTTTTTAAAATGGTAGTCCGCAAGCTTTTCTTCACCTTCTAACTGGAACACCAGGCCGAAGGCGTTATGAACCTTCGAAGAATCTGGATCCAGAGCAAGGGCGCGATTCAGATTATCTTTGGCCCGGGCGTACTCACCGTTTCGAATATAACCAATGCCGAGATCAACCAGGGTTTGCAGCTGCTTCTCTACAGACGCAGGCTTTAACTGGGGGCCCGTAACTTCAGTGACGCACCCCGCTAAGAGAAAAGTAAACGCGACTGTAATGAGTACACGATTCACGAGGCAACTCCCACTGCGATCTTGCGATATTTTTCCTGACGTCGGGTTTTGTCCTGGACAGCACCCACAAGTTGGCCGCAGGCCGCATCAATATCTTCACCGCGGGTCGTACGAACCATGACATTAAAGTCTGCTTTGATCAGGCGTTCCTGAAAGGCGCGGACTGCAAAATTAGACGGCCGCTTGTACCCAGAACCAGGGAACGGATTAAACGGGATCAGATTGATTTTGCATGGAAAATCTTTGAGTAACACAGCCAACTCGTTGGCATGTTCTGGTTGATCATTTACTTTATCGATCACGGTGTACTCAATGGTCACTGTACGATTTTCGCCGAAATTTTCAGCGTAGGACTTACAAGCCGCCAGTAGAACCGCAATGGGGTATTTCTTGTTTAACGGAACCAGTTGATCACGTAGCGCATCATTCGGTGCATGAAGGGAAATCGCCAAAGAACAATCGGTCGTTTCTTTCAGTTTTTCTATCCCCGGCACAACACCTGCCGTGGATAAGGTCACCTTACGCTTGGAAATGCCGTAACCCATGTCATCCATCATGATGTGGATAGCTGCAACCACATTGTCAAAATTCAGTAGCGGTTCACCCATACCCATCATCACGACATTTGTGACATAGCGCTCTCTTTCGGGAAATGCTTCTCGCAGCACACGATTAACGCGTCGAACCTGGCCAATAATTTCTGCAGCAGTCAGGTCACTGTTGTAACCCTGCTTGCCCGTGGAGCAGAAACTGCAATCCAAAACACAGCCGACCTGGGAGGAGACACACAAAGTGCCGCGCTCTCCTTCTGGGATAAACACGGTTTCAACTGCACTACCGGATTCAGAACGCATCAACCATTTTCTTGTACCGTCGGTGGATACCTTCTCGGAAATAATTTCGGGCTCTCGTACCTCAGCAATTTCGTTAAGCGTTGCCCGCAGATTTTTGCTGATGTCTGACATCTCATCAAAGGAACTCACATCTCTGTGATAGATCCACTTCATGATTTGTTTGGCACGATAGGGCTTCTCGCCAAGCGTAGCTAAGAACGCTTGCAACTGTGGTTGGGATAACCCCAACAGATTGTGCCTGGCGGAAGCCGTGGTCATATTATCGCTCGCAGATCTGCTCAGCGGAGAAGAAGTAAGCAATCTCTCGCGCGGCGGATTCAGGAGAATCGGAACCATGTGCAGCATTGGCTGTAAAAGAATCTGCATGATCAGCTCGGATTGTACCGGCGGCTGCTTCTGCTGGATTTGTTGCGCCCATCAAGTCTCGGTTAGCTTTGATCGCGTTTTCGCCTTTTAAGACCTGAACCACAATCGGACCAGAAGTCATGAAACCCACAAGCTCGTCAAAAAATGGCTTGCCGTCATGTTCAGCGTAGAAACCCTTGGCTTCGGCTTCAGTCAGGTGAACCATGCGTGAGGCCACAATACTCAAGCCAGCTTCTTCAAAACGGGACAGGATGTTTCCGATCACGTTCTTTGCAACTGCATTTGGCTTGATAATAGAAAAGGTTTTTTCAACCGCCATCTGTACTAACTCCTAGATCTAATAATTTAATTCAACGTTGTGCACGTTAGGTAACCACTCAGTAACAAGTCGACAATCGCCAAAATACTTCGTCTACACAAAACCCGTTATTATACGCGGGTTTAGACAGGAAATTGACTGGAAATTCCCTCTTGTGGCAGATAGTTGTGGCTTATGTCGGATTTACTCTGAGGCTTTACCAATCCAGTGCGATTGGGCGGCGGATTCTAGCCGGAAATGCTAGGTATTACGAGGAAAAGAAAGTACAAGAAGGCACTCGGTTTGACTCAAATTGACGACTATTCCGCCTCTTCGATCCACGCAGCCTGAATCGCTTCCAGAATCTTTTCTCCCGAGCGATTCGGATCATCGTCAAAATCCGCCAATTCCATCACCCACTGATGTAAATCCGTGAAGCGAATCGTCAGGGGATCAACATCGGGATGGGCTTCGAATAGCTCAATGGCGATGTCGTTAACGTCTGTCCATTTCATGGCTGTTAGCCTCTTCTTGCAGAAAATGATTGCTGTGAACTGTTGCTAATCAGTGGTTCTCAGATACCTGATTGATGGTGTATTTCGGAATTTCGATCACTAGATCTTCCTCACCCACCTCCACCTGACAAGAGAGCCGGGAATCCGGTTCCAGACCCCAGGCTTTGTCCAATAAATCGTCTTCCAATTCTTCACTTTCTTCAAGAGAATCAAAGCCTTCCCGCACCACAACATGGCAGGTCGTACAGGCACAGGCCATCTCACAGGCATGTTCGATGTTAATACCGGCGGCCATCACAATTTCGATCAAATTATCGCCGCTTGATGCTTCCAGTACCGCACCTTCAGGGCAACGCTCGGCGTGGGGTAAAATCACTATCTGTGGCACACATATTCCCTAGGTTAATGCTTTAATATCAATCCCTTACAACTCTACATGGCAGGGATACTTAGCTTTCCATCTCGTCCAATGATCGGCCCGAGAGTGCTGATCTCACGCTGTCGTCCATGCGACGGGAGGCAAATTCATCCGTTGCCTTCGCCAGCGCTTCCATATGTTCAATAATTTCCCGACTCTTTTTGCTGTCGAGAACAGCATCCAGAGCGGTGATTTTGGCTTCGATTACCTTTAATTCTTCTTTAGTTAGCAAGCGCTTACCATCAACAACAAGTGCATTCTTGACGGCATCTCGCACTCTAACGGCATCTACCCGGGCCTCGGTGATCGAGCGGGTTTCCACATCCTGGGCCGCGTGCTCAAAGGACGCTTTTAGCATGGTGGTGATTTCAACTTCACTCAAACCATAGGAAGGCTTGACCTCAACCTGAGCCTGAATACCGGTACTTAACTCCGTAGCAGAAACGGACAAAAGACCATCCGCGTCTACCTGAAACAACACACCAATTTTTGCCGCACCGGCCACCATAGGCGGAATACCGCGCAATTCAAATCGTGCCAGAGAGCGACAATCCGAGACCAGCTCTCGCTCGCCCTGAACCACATGGATCAACATGGCACTTTGGCCATCCTTGTACGTCGTAAATTCCTGGGCCTTGCTAACGGGAATGGCCGTATTTCGATGAATCACCTTTTCAGCGAGGCCACCAATGGTCTCGAGCCCGAGGGATAGAGGTAAGACATCCAGCAACAACATGTCATCGTCGGACTTGTTGCCCACCAGCACATTGGCCTGAATTGCCGCACCCAGCGCCACAACCCGGTCAGGGTCTATGGAATTCAAAGGCTCGCATTCAAAGTACTTACCCACGGCATTAACCACGGCGGGCACCCGGGTTGAACCACCCACCAGCACCACACTAAAGATTTCTGTCAATTCGACATCCGCATCACGCACTGCGCGGCGACAGGCCTTGATGGCCTTGGCAATCATCGGCTCTATTAATGCATCAAAGTCTGCCCTTGATAGCGCGCCGGTAAAACTCAAACTTTCTTCGTGAATATCAACGGTCACACTCTCTGCGGTAGATAACTGCTCTTTAATGGCCCGGGCTTCCGTCATTAAACCGCGAAACTGCTGAACTGAAATTTTGTCGGTGTAACCTGCCTGGGTAATGATCCATTCCGCAATGGCCTGATCAAAATCATCACCGCCGAGGGCTGAATCACCGCCGGTGGCCAAAACTTCAAACACGCCTTGATTCAAACGCAGCAGGGAAATATCAAAGGTACCGCCGCCAAGATCAAAAATGGCAACCACACCTTCAGCACCACTATCTAGACCATAGGCAACAGCAGCGGCCGTCGGCTCATTCAACAATCGCAGCACATTTAGGTTAGCAAGCCGGGCTGCGTCTTTGGTTGCCTGGCGCTGGGCATCGTCAAAATACGCCGGCACGGTGATCACAACACCATCCAACTGACCCGCCAGAGATTCTTCTGCACGCTGGGCCAGGGCTTTTAAAATAGAGGCTGATACTTCCACAGGGCTAACTTGTCTGCCACCAACCACTTCTATAAGGGGCATTCCGGCTTCGTCATCGCCTTTTGAATCAACTACAAATGTATTCGGCAATTGCTCACCGAGACGACGGACATCTTCAACGCCACGGCCCATCAATCTTTTTGCCGATGACACTGTATTGGCCGAGTCTTTGCGAGCATTCGCGAGGGCCAGCTTGCCAACTTCTTCGCCGCCATCTGCAAGATAACGCACCACCGATGGCAATAAATGCTCGCCATCATGGTCAGGCAGGGTTACGAGTTCGCCGCCACGATAGCTTGCGATTAAAGAATTAGTGGTTCCAAGGTCAATGCCTGCTGCCCGCTTTTTCTCATGGGGGTCAACAGCCTGGCCAGGTTCAGTGATTTGCAATAACGCCATAAATAAATCTAAAGATTAGTAATCGAGGATTCGCTCTTCGAGCTGTTTTGCTTCGCTTAAGAGCTTGTGAATAAACTGCATTTTATAAACTGTTTGTTCTGCTTCCGGCAGTGAAGCCGGATAAGCCTTAACAAATTCTGCTTCGAGGCTCGCTAGAACTGCCTTACCTTTGCTACGGAACTCATCAAGGCGGGGTAAGCCATCTTCGCCGGCTTCGCCAATATCTTCCATTTCTTCCCGGAGCTCGATCTGTTCCATTAAGAACATCGGGTCCAGAGTTGGATTGTGTTCAATCTCAACATCAGCCTGATCTAGCAAATAGACGGCCCGCTTAAGAGGATGTTTTAAGGTGTCATAACCCTCGTTAATTCGAGAGGTCATCTGGGCAGAGAAGCGTTTTTCCTGATCAGTACCGGTGACAAAACGATCGGGATGAGCAGTCTTTTGTAATTCCCGATACCGGTTTGCCAACTCGCTCAAGTCGAGATCGAAACCGGGTTCGCTCTGAAATAACTCGAAGTAGTTTTGCTTAAGGTCCATGTTAAATTGAAAGCCAAGTTGAAAGCCAAGTTGAAAGCCAAATGAAGTGAATAGCAGCTAGACCGTAAAGCTCTCGCCACAGCCACATTCGGCCTGGACATTAGGGTTCTTAAATTCAAACCCTTCGTTTAGGCCCTGCTTGACGTAATCCATTTCGGTGCCATCGATGTACACCAGGCTTTTAGGATCAACAAACACTTCCACACCCTGGGATTCGAACTTGAGATCTTCTTCCTGAATTTCATCAACGGGCTCAAGCACATACATCAAGCCGGAGCATCCAGTGGTTTTAACGGCCACTCGAATGCCTCGTCCCCCTCCCCGCTTGGAGAGGAATCCATGCACATGCTTGGCTGCATTTTCAGTCAGGCTAATTCCCATGATCGTTCCTACCTTACTCTCTGTTTTCTACACTCTTTGTTTTCTACTGCCTAATTAGGCTTGCTCTGCGGGCACTGCGTGTTCTGCATGCTTTTCGCGAAAATCTTTAATCGCTGCTTTAATGGCGTCTTCGGCCAATACTGAGCAGTGAATCTTCACGGGCGGCAAAGCCAACTCTTCTGCAATTTGCGTGTTCTTGATAGAACCCGCTTCATCCAATGTTCGCCCCTTTACCCACTCGGTGAGCAATGAGCTGGAAGCAATCGCAGAACCACAGCCGTAAGTCTTAAATTTGGCATCTTCGATGATGCCTGCGTCATTTACTTTAATCTGAAGACGCATGACGTCTCCACATGCTGGCGCACCAACCATGCCGGTGCCCACATGCTCATCAGCAGCGTCCATCTTGCCGACGTTACGGGGGTTGTCGTAGTGATCTAGTACTTTGTCGCTATAGGCCATCGTTATTTCTCCAACGGTCAATCAATCTAAAATTTCAATAAACTCAAAAAAGTTTAGTGTGCTGCCCACTCAATGCTGCTGATATCAACACCATCTTTGTACATATCCCATAAAGGCGATAGTTCTCGCAGCTTATCCACTGCGCCACGGATCTTTTCAATCGCCGTGTCGATATCTTGTTCTGTCGTAAATCGTCCCACAGAAAATCTTAAGGAACTGTGGGCCAGTTCGTCGTTACGACCCAGGGCTCGGAGCACATAAGAAGGCTCCAGGCTTGCGGACGTACAGGCGGACCCTGAAGAAATCGCAAGATCACTCAAGGACATAATCAGAGACTCACCTTCAACAAAGTTGAAACTGACATTAAAGATGCCTGGAATCCGGTGATCAATACTACCGTTGATGTAAACCTCTTCCATGTCATCTAAGCCATCCCACAATCGCTGACGCAAGCCTTCGATACGCTTGGCCTCATCGTGCATTTCTTCCTTCGCAATGCGGAAGGCTTCACCCATGCCAACAATCTGGTGGGTTGCCAGGGTACCAGAACGCATACCACGCTCGTGACCACCGCCGTGCATTTGTGCTTCTAATCTAACCCGAGGTTTACGTCGCACGTAAAGCGCACCCATACCTTTCGGGCCGTAAACTTTATGGGCGGAGAAAGACATCAAATCCACTTTCATTGTTTCTAGATCAATATCAATCTTGCCAGCGCTCTGGGCTGCATCCACATGGAAGAACACTTTACGTTCCCGGCAAACTTCACCTAGTGCGGCAATATCATTAATCACGCCAATCTCGTTGTTCACATGCATGAGCGAAACAATTGTTGTGTCGTCGCGAATGGCAGCAGCCAACTTCTCAGGAGAAATAAAACCTTCTTCGCCTGGATCAAGATAAGTGACTTCAAAACCACTTCGTTCCAGATGTCGGCAAGTATCTAGTACCGCTTTGTGTTCGATTTTTGATGTGACAATGTGCTTGCCTTTAGTCTGATAGAACTGGGCAACACCTTTGATGGCCAGATTGTCAGATTCAGTGGCACCGGAAGTCCAGACAATTTCTCGGGGATCAGCGCCAATCAAATCAGCAACCTGCCGCCGGGCAACCTCAACGGCTTCTTCTGCTTCCCAACCAAACTTGTGGGATCGACTAGCTGGATTACCGAAGTTACCTTCAGCCATCAAACATTCGCTCATCTTCTGCGCAACCCGTGGGTCTACTGGGGTGGTTGCTGCATAGTCCAAATAAATCGGGGCCTTCATACTTCTACTTCCTGTGCTGGGACACGAACAAAATCTTCGCGGCTGTGTTCATCTTGGCTTTCTTCGTTGCATTCTTCCTGACACAGCCGATTCTGGCGGGCGGCAACCTGTTGGACGCCCCGTCTCTCGATTAGACTGGCCAGATCGATACCATTTAAAAACTGGTGAATCTGGGCGCTCAGGTCTGACCACAATTCATGGGTCAAACAGGTTTCTCCACCCTGGCAGTCAGCTCGACCGGCGCATTTGGTTGCGTCGACGTTCTCGTCGACTGAATCGACAATCTCGGCCACAAAAATCTCTTTGGCTGCTCTGCTCAAACGGTATCCACCACCGGGACCGCGAACACTTTGCACCAGTTCTCGACGACGTAGCTTGGCGAACAATTGTTCCAGATAGGAGAGAGAAATCCCCTGTCGGTCCGAGATGTCCGCCAGACTGATCGGGCCTTTACCCTCGTGCACAGCGAGATCGAGCATCGCTGTAACGGCGTATCGTCCTTTTGCTGTTAGTCTCATAAGTCTTTTACTTTCAATCTGTTAGCAAGTTGTTTAACACACTCAGAGTGTTCCGAAGGGGAACTCACGAAGGGCGCAAAGTATGCAATACCCGACTGTTTTAGTCAAATATAAGTCCGACTATTTTAGTCAGGTATAGGAGGATTACTAGTACCTGGCTTATTCGATTTTAGAATGGGTGATACGCTTAATATCTAAGACCGCAGACCGCTACTTTTTGCCGATTTTTTGCTGAATGGCCGTCATAAAGCCCCGCAGGATATTGATCTCCATTTGGTCCGGTCGAATGCGGTTAAACATCCTTCTCAATCGGGTCATAAGCTGGCGCGGGGTTTCTGGATCATGAAACCCCACATCTACCAGCGTTTCCTCCAGATGATCGTAGAAATTCTCCACTGAATCCGTTGAGGCGAACTTCATATCCCATGGCTGTTCCACTATCCCGGAAGATCCTGGGGTTTCACGATGTAAGCGGGCTTGTAGTAGCTCATAACAGAGTACTTGAACCGCCATCGCTAGATTTAGACTGCTATAAGCCTTCCCAGTGGGAATATTGACATGAAAATGGCATTTTTGAAGCTCTTCGTTCTTTAATCCATGGGCTTCCCGGCCAAATACCAACGCAACTTCCGCGCCCTGACGGGATTCTGCCTCCACCTTCTCTCCGCAGCCCCTCGGCTCCAGCATGGGCCAGGGTATACGCCGATCCCTTGCGGAAGTGCCAATCACCAGCTGACAACCGGATATGGCTTCATCAAGCGTCGGCACAACAACAGCATTTTCGACCACATCCGATGCACTCGCCGAACGCCAGATGGCCTTGTCATGGGGAAATTTTAGCGGAGCGACCAATACCAGGCGGCAAACCCCCATATTCTTCATGGCCCGGGCTGCAGCACCTATGTTGCCAGGATGGGTGGTTTCCACCAGAACAATCCGGACGCGAGGAAAAAGATTTTCTATTTCTGGAGACGAAGAGTCAGAAGACATACAGATGCGCTAAAATTAAAGACGTATTTTATCCTAAAGTGATAGACTGCGCCGCTTCGGGCCCCAGTGATTTGGTAAAAAGTGTTTTTACTAAATTCGCTATTCGCCTGTGCTCTTTGACAAATTACGGACCACACACATGCAGCCAATGGCTAACCTTGCGCTACGCGCCGCTCGTCTTGCGGGACAACATATCGCTCGAGCTTATGACCGCCCAGACTTGATCAAAATCAGCGACAAGGGCCACAACGACTTTGTGACCAATGTGGACGTAGAGGCCGAGCGCATCATTATCGATTCGCTCCGCAAGAAATATCCGGATCATATCTTCACCGGCGAAGAAAATAGCCAAACACCTGAAGACGAAAAAACCTCTGACTATGAATGGGTCATTGACCCTATCGACGGCACGGCTAACTTTGTCAATGGCCTGCCACACTTTTGCGTGTCCATTGCTTGCCTGTTTAAGGGCAAACTCGAGCACGGCGTCATCCTCGACCCGATTCGCCAGGACGAATTTGTTGCCAGTCGCGGCAATGGTTGCAGCGTTAATGGCACTCGAACTCGAGTACGAACCACAAAAAATCTGGATGGCGCCATGATCTCAACCGGCGGTGGCGGTATGCAGGAAGTCGCAGAAGCCCAGGGCCGCATTTACACACAGCTAATCGAAGAACGCGCGATACTCAGACAACCGGGCTCTGCCGCGCTGGATCTGGCTTATATTGCGAGCGGTAAACTCGATGGCATGTGGATGAAGAATCTGCAGCTTTGGGACATGGCAGCTGGTGCATTAATGGTTCAGGAATCTGGCGGCTTGCTAGGAGATTTTGCGGGCGGCGGTAACCACCTGAAGAGCGGCAATATTATTGCCGCAGGTCCAAAGGTATTTAAGGTACTAACGCCAATCGTGAAAAAGCATCTGGGTTCGATTTAGAAACACCTTTTTGAAGGGGCTTTATTGTCTATCCCTCCCGCGCTTGAACAGACTTACCCAGAAAAAACATTCTGCGATGCAGCCTACGCCAACTAACAACATGGCACCCTGAGCGTATCCCGCGACATAAAACATAGCCGCCAGGCAGGCAAAACTCCGTTCAGCGCGCCCAGCCTTTTATTGGCCGTTCATAAGGTCAGGATCATCCTGGCCTTCTTTAATCGGCACGGCGAGATCTTCTTTGGTTATCCCAAGGGCAATCATAGTGTTGGCGGCAACATAGATCGAAGAATAAGTACCCACGACCACACCGATAATCAAACCAATCGCAAAGCCCCGGATCAACTCTCCACCCAGCGCAAACAATGCAATCAATACCAACAACGTGGTTAACGATGTCACCAGGGTTCGGCCCAGGGTCTGATTGAGCGAGATGTTAATGATGTCGATCGCGGAGCCCTTCCTAATCTTGCGGAAGTTCTCACGAATACGGTCCGAAACCACAATGGTGTCATTCAGCGAGTAACCAATCACCGCTAGCAACGCAGCCACTACGGTTAAGTCAAAGTCCCAGCGGAACAAAGCAAAAGCGCCCAGAGTAATTGCAACGTCATGGAACAATGCCACCACGGCGCCCACGGCAAACTTCACCTGGAAACGAAAAGCGATATAAAGCATGACCATCGCAAGGGCGGCCAGGATACCGAGGCCTCCTTGATTGGTCAGTTCTTCACCCACCGCAGGCCCAACAAATTCAGAACGGCGCAATGAAACACCAATGTTTGAAGAGGCTTGCAGCGCTTCCAATATCTTATCGCCTAATACGGCATTTTCTCGTTCCGTAAGGTTCTTCTGGGGCGGCACTCGCACCAGCACGTCACGATCAGAGCCAAAATACTGCACAACATGGCCCGAGAACCCGGCATCAATTAACTGCGTCCGAATGTCCTCTGGAGAGATGGACGATTCATATTCGACCTCTACAAGGCTACCGCCGGTAAAGTCGAGACCCCAGTTGAGTTGATTTACACCCAACAACACCACAGAGGCCAACACCAGCACAATCGAGCCGATTGCCGCTATCTTGCGATAGGCCATAAAATCAAATTTGATATCTTTGTTCGCCATAATCAGATCGCCAGTTGCTTCACGTTGCGGCCACCGTAGACCAGATTAATGATTGCCCGAGTACCCATAATGGCGGTGAACATAGACGTCAAAATACCAATCGAGAGGGTAATCGCGAAGCCTTTCACCGGCCCCGTACCAATACTGTACAGAATCACCGCAACAATCAGGGTCGTTAAGTTGGCATCCAAAATGGTAGTAAAAGCCCGGTCAAAACCGGCATTGATGGCACCTTGCGGTGACATACCGTTAGCCAACTCCTCCCTGATACGGGAGAAAATCAATACGTTTGCATCCACCGCCATACCCACCGTTAAAACAATACCGGCAATACCCGGCAAGGTCAGGGTGAAGGAGAAGCTCGACATGACCGCAACCAGCAAGGCCAGGTTAGACAGTAGCGCCAGATTTGCCGCAAGACCGAACACCTTGTAATAGGCCAGCATAAAGATCAGCACCAGCCCAAGACCCACGGCAACAGAAATTGCACCGAGTTCGACGTTCTCTTTACCCAGACTTGCGCCTACGGTTCTTTCTTCAACAATATACATATCCGCTGCCAGAGCACCGGCACGGAGCAAAAGGGAGAGTTCTCTCGCTTCTCCAGCATTTAGTCCTGTAATGCGGAAGCTCACCCCAAGGGCCGCTTGCACAGTCGCCAGACTAATGACTCGGCGACTCACGACGGGCTTTGTAGTTTCTACTTCAACGCCGTCTACCATCTTGTAGGTCGTGCGGTTTTTAGTTTCGATAAAGACCACACCAAGGCGTCGACCAATATTGTCCCGGGTCGCACGATGCATCAGGTTACCGCCTTCGCTATCGAGCTTGATATTCACCTGGGGTAAACCAGAATCCGGATCAAAACCCACCTGGGCATCAACCACTCGCTCACCGCGCAAAGTAACGTTTCGTTCTAGCTGGGCCGTACGGCCTTCATAATCGTATGCGGCAGTGGTAGATCGTGGCGCATCGGGCTGTGCTTCTAAGCGAAACTCCAGTGTTGCCACCTTACCCAAAATCTTCTTGGCTTCCGCCGTGTCCTGCACACCCGGCAGGTCAACCACAATCCGATTGCGACCCAGGCGCTGGACGAGGGGTTCCGCGACACCCAACTCATTCACTCGATTACGAATGGTTTGCAGGTTTTGGGAGACGGCAAAGTCTTCAACACTTCGAATGGTGTCTTCCGTAATCTCAAGGGAAATTCCCGGTAGCGGATCACTGATTGAGGAGAAAACAAATTCGTTGAACTGACCTTCGAGTAGGGTTCTGGCCTGGTTGCGATCTTCATCGCTCGCAAAGCTGACGACCAACACACGAGGTGAGACGTTGGTGACATCAGAATAGCGAATCTTCTCTTCACGCAGCTGACGTTTAAGATCCGTTTCCAGAGCATCCATACGCTCGGTCACCACGGACTCAGTATCAACTTCCATCAGGAAGTGGACACCACCACGAAGATCCAACCCATACTTCATTGGTTCCGCATTGATGTCTCGTAACCACTGGGGTGTGGTTGGCGCTGCATTTAACGCCACAACATAATGGGTATTCAGATCATGCAGGGTACGCTGGACAATGGTCTTGGCCTGCAGCTGGGCGTCGTCATCTCTAAATCTAAACAGCAAATTGCCATCGATCAGCTCAGCATTAAAGTACTCAATACCCTCCTCATCCAAAGCTGCTTTAGCAGCATCAAGGGCGCTGGTCGTGACCGACTCACCGGAGGTTTCCGCCGACACCTGAACCGCATAATCCGGTAAATAGATATTAGGCAGGGAGTAGACAACGCCAAGAGTAATGGCAATCAGGACGATCAGGTTTTTCCACAACGGGTATCGATTTATCACGCAAAAGGGCCTAAATGTTTTTGATGGTGCCCTTAGGCAATGCTGCCGTCACGGCGTGCTTTTGTAGCTTCAGCTCAACGCCGTCGGACACTTCCATCACCAGGAATTGATCGTCGACTTTGATGACCTTACCGATCAAACCACCGGTGGTGATGATCTCGTCGCCTTTAGTGACGCCGCCAACCAGATCTTTGTGTTCTTTAGCTCGCTTGCTCTGGGGACGCCAGATGATGAAGTAGAACACCAGGGCAAAAGCCAAAATGATGAATAGATCGGGGCCAAAAAAGCCTCCGCCACCAAGACCACCGGCGTCTGCGGCATGGGCTGCAGGGATAAAAAAATCAATCATAGTGAATGTGCTCTGTTGTTAGCATCGGTAAAAAGGCCGCTATTCTCCCGAATCAACGGTCTGAATTCAATGAGAGTTCAATGTTACTGGTTCAAAGTTGGTGCGTTTTAACCCGTCGCAACCTGCGGCGTCTCGCTCCAACCTTCATATATTGCTTCGATATGGTCATTCAGACCGCCATTTTCAATAGCAGTTCGCATCCCATCCATCAAAGACAGGTAATAGTGCAGGTTATGCAGGCTCATTAACTGGGGAGCCAGCATCTCTTTACACTTGTCTAGATGGTACAAATAGGCCCGGGAGAAATTTTGGCAGGTATAGCAGCCGCAATTGGGATCCAGGGGGCTGTCATCAATCTTGTAGCGGGCATTTCGGATACGCACGACCCCAAGGGACGTAAACAGGTGGCCATTTCTGGCATTTCGGGTCGGCATCACACAATCCATCATATCCACACCCCGGCGCACGCACTCCACCAGATCCATTGGCGTGCCCACCCCCATCAAATAGCGGGGCTTATCTGCTGGCAAGCTGGGCGCCACATGACTGACCACATTTAACATATCTTCTTTTGGCTCGCCGACGGACAGCCCGCCGATGGCATAGCCCTCAAAGCCAATCTCCATCAAACCATCCCGGGACTGATCCCGCAGATCGTTATGGACACCGCCCTGGACAATGCCAAACAGCGCATTGGGGTTTTCCTGTTCATTAAAGGCGTTTCGGCTACGTTTAGCCCAGCGCAGGGACATTTCCATGGATTCCTGAACCGCTTTTTTCTCCGCGGGGAATGGCGTGCATTCATCAAACACCATGGCAATATCAGAATTTAAACTCTTCTGGATCTGCATCGACCGTTCCGGATCTAGATACACCTCACTGCCATCAATGGGGGACCTAAACTTCACCCCCGCTTCGGTAATCTTGCGCATATCCCCCAGTGAGAACACCTGGAAACCGCCGGAATCCGTCAGAATCGGCTTATCCCAGTTCATAAAGCCGTGCAGGCCACCGTGGAGATCCATCACCTCAGTGCCAGGTCGCAACATCAGGTGAAAGGTATTGCCGAGCAGAATCTGCACACCAATTTCATCCAGGGTACTGGGCATCAGTGCTTTAACGGACCCGTAGGTGCCACAGGGCATAAATATTGGGGTTTGGACCACGCCATGATTAAGCGTTAGCTGGCCGCGGCGCGCAGCACCATCGGTATGGGTGACGTCAAATTGCAATGGAGAGACCTGGGGTTGTGGTTAAGAATTGTGGGTTGGATGTGTTGAGGCGCAATAATAGCAAAAAACGCAGCGGCAATCGTTACTTCGTGATAATCATTTGTTCCTAGCCCTCTCGCAAACTTTGCTACGCAAAGTTACTGCCGGGTATGATTTTCACTTCGTGATAATCATTATTACCTGGTAATAATCATTGCGTCGCCATAGCTAAAGAACCGGTATTCCTCTTTGATCGCCACTTCATAGGCATGGCGAATCGCCTCGGTGCCGGCAAAGGCACTGACCAGCATCATCAGAGTTGAGCCGGACAGATGAAAGTTAGTGACCATCGCATCCACAGATTTAAACTCATAACCCGGATAAATAAATATCTCCGTGTCCCCGTGCATAGGTTGCAGCACACCACTTGCAGAAGCAGACTCTAACGATCGAACACTAGTGGTACCGACCGCAACCACTCGACCGGACCGAGCACGGCAATCGGATACTGCATCACAGGCAGATTGCGGTACTTCTATTTGCTCCGAATGCATCTTGTGGTCAAGTACATTGTCGACTCGAACGGGCTGAAAGGTGCCCGCCCCAACATGCAAGGTCAGCTTGGTAGAACTCACACCTTTATCCGCAATCTTGTCGAGCAAAGCATCATCAAAATGTAACCCGGCTGTGGGGGCAGCAACAGCACCATCCTGCTCGGCAAACACCGTTTGATAACGCTCAAGATCCGTCGCCTCATCCTCCCGATCAATATAGGGCGGCAGCGGCATATGGCCCGAGGCTTTGACAATAGGCAGTACGCCAGGAGCAGGAAAACGCACAATAAAAAAGGCATCTTGCCTGCCTTCCACCGTGATCGAATGAGCGGAGTTTTCCAGCTCAAGGATGGCGCCGGGTTTTGGGGATTTACTGCTACGAATTTGCACCAGGGCCTGAAACTCATCGATGACCCGCTCGAGCAAAATCTCGACTCGACCACCGGTGCTTTTGCGCCCATATAACCGCGCTGGAATGACCCGGGTATTATTAAACACCAAAAGATCTTTTGGATCTAACAGATCAATCAAGTCGCCAAATTGGTAATGGTTAAGCTCACCGGTCGCCGCATCTAAATGCAGCAACCGACTGCTGGTTCGAGCTGGCGTGGGGTATTTCGCAATGAGATGCGACGGCAACTCAAACTCAAAGTCGCTAACGCGCATAAGGGCTCTTTCTAAATAGAGGTGTTTAAAAATCCAGTTGGAACATTTTGGTCCAGGCGCCGAAGTCCTGACTTTGCTCATTGAGCAGCAAACCAATATTGAAGTGATCTTCTTCTTTACACCAACGAACGCGGGCTTCTAATCGATACAGAGAAGACGGCAGATCCAGGCGTAAGCCCAGTACTGTATCAACGGGGATATCCATATCCGTCGTCACCTTCATGCCAGTTTCTGACACATCAACGGTGCGGCAAGCCATCGCCGTGTCATTTAAGTCTGGGCGTTCCAGACAGCTAATGACATCAACCAGGATTTCTTCTTCCCTTTCAATCCGATCCAATCGCATATATTCACTCTGCATATTCGAAGGTTGTTCTTGCCCTGCTTAGGGTAAAGGTAGTCCATACCTACCGGAACGCTCGGAATTCTAGCAAAAGTCCGACGAGCAACAAGTAAAATGTTGTAAATAAAGGGTTTTTATACGTTATCCCAGCATATATTTGCGCGAAATAGAGCTTTTATCCAGAAATGCCAGAATTCTGACCCCCACCCATTGGGATCGCCCTGCAATAAGACAGGTGTCACTATGTGTGTCTGAGTCACATTCAGATCAACACTCTCTTCAACAACAGGGCGATGATTAGATTGAAGAATAAAAGGGATAGTAGAATCGCCCCCACTGAACCGACCTCCAACTGAAGGAATAAACGTGAGCAAAGAAACCGACGCCCTGCTGGATCGACTATCCAAATTTATGGACGAGCATATTTATCCAAACGAAGAAGTGTACGCAGAACAGCTCGCGAGCTTGCCGAACCGATTTGGCACCGTGCCCTTAATGGAAGAACTCAAAGCCAAAGCCAAAGCGGCCGGGTTGTGGAACCTGTGGTTGCCCAAAGATCACGGCGGCATGAGTAACGAGGACTACTGCGCCTTTGCTGAAATGATGGGCCGGGTCCTGTGGAGCCCAGAAGCCTTTAACTGCAACGCGCCGGACACCGGCAATATGGAAGTATTTATTAAATACGCCACCGAGGCACAAAAAGCGGAATGGTTAGAACCACTAATGGAAGGCGAGATTCGATCGAGCTACTGCATGACGGAACCCGATGTGGCCAGCAGTGACGCCACCAATGTGCGCACCTCGATTACCAAAGATGGCGAAGACTATGTCATCAACGGCAAGAAATGGTTTATCACCAACGCCCCTTACGAGCGAACCAAAATTTTTATTGTTATGGGCCAGTCTGACCCGGACAACAGTAACCGGCATTTAACCCAGAGCCAGATCCTGGTGCCTAAAGACACTCAGGGTGTAAAGGTGGTTCGTCCCCTCACGACATTAGGATACGACGACGCGCCCCTCGGCCATGCTGAAGTGCATTTTGAAAATGTTCGCGTACCCGCCGCCAATATATTGCTCGGCGAAGGACGGGGATTTGAGATTGCCCAGGGTAGATTAGGACCAGGCCGGATTCACCATTGCATGCGACTCATCGGCTCCGCCCAGCGCGCCCTGGAATATGCCTGCAAGCGATCCGTCTCCCGGGAAACCTTTGGCAGGAAACTCGCTGAACACCAGAGCGTGCTAGAAGACATCGCCAAGAGCTTTAGCGAGATTGAACAGGCCCGCCTGCTCACCATCAAAACCGCGAGAAAAATGGATGAAGTTGGAGCTAAAGATTCAAGGGACCTAATCGCAGCCTCAAAAATCACCGTGCCTTTAATGGCCCAAACCGTTATCGACCGCTGCATGCAGATCCACGGTGCCGGCGGATTAACGGCAGACTATCCAATGGCAGAAGCCTTTAACTACGCCAGATGGTGCCGACAGGCTGATGGGCCGGATCAGGTGCATATGATGGCGCTGGGGCGGATGTTGGTGAAGCGGTATACCAACTAGAAAAAAGCCATTCGACTCCAAAGGCTAGGCAGAGTCCTCTTGCGCCTGCCTTTGGAGTGCTTCGTATCCCCGTTGAAGAATTTTTCTCTCTAGCCTTCTGTAGATAAACAGCGCACTGATTGCACCCAGCCCAATAACCGGGCTGGCCTGCATCGCAGTCCAATCCCAAATCAAGATCGGCGCCATCGCAATGGAAAAACCCAACAAACAAGTAAATATAATCAACAGCGCATACAGATAGCCCAACCCCAGCTCTCGAACTGCAACTCGTCGCGAACTGGCCAACAGTTCAGACCGGTCCGCAGGTGGTAGTTGGTCGAGATTGCGGAAATCCATTTGGCTGGCATCACGCTTCATGGGCGCTCTCCGGGCTAAGAGGATTCGGTTATTCTACTGCTCATTTACTTCTCGTTCAGTGGATTCTCTCAGATCAAATTCATCCTGCTGCGATTGGGGATCGAAGAATAAATCGATAGATCAACTAGCTCTGTGCGAGATCACCCAGCTAGAACGTGAGATAACTGTGGGTGAAGAGCCATACACAGTAATAGTGGCTTAGAAAGGCGTATCGCTTACAGACAAATCAGCCTAAGCCGGACATGATAGCTCTCTACTGCTTGCTAATATTCTCAGTTCGACGTGGGAGGAAGGTATGTCTCTCACCACTTCTATAACAAATTTAGTGAGGACAAAAATGAGAGAGCTAACGAATATTGAAATCAATGCAGTCAGCGGCGGGATCGTGCTCTGGGACAAATTCATCACGGGCAATATGTCTGGCTTCCTAGCCAACCGAGCAGCATCCCCGTTCGAACATGACTCAATGACAGGCGAGTTGCCGAAACAGAGCAGGCCAGCATGGCAACATCCAAAGACCTGGGTTAGTCGACCTGGGCAGGTAGAGCGATCGAATTAGATCACGCCCAGAGCGAATTTGCTTTCGGCACCTGTGCCGGATCCAGGTGTTGTTCAGGAGGCTGTAGCTCCCAAGTAATGGCTTTTGAGGTGTGTGGGCACCTTTGCATCTTAAGAGTTACTTTTACACAATTTACGTAAAATACGTATTATTTGTATTTTACCGATATTTCACTATCATCTGTTGTTCCAAGCACCACTCTCTGGATACACCACATGACGACAATCACATCCTCAGAATTCCAGCGGCAGTTTAGTCTTTCAATGGATAAAGCGCTTACTGGCCCCGTGAAAATCATGCACCACAAGCGTTGCAAGGCCGTACTGATCTCGCAGGAGCACTACAACAATCTAATGGAAGCACTAGCGGTTCGCGCATTTAAATCCGAGGATATGCCCGAAGACTTACGCCGGGCACTCAGCAAACAACTGACCGAGGCTGAATTCGAAGCCGGCGGCATTCAGAACGCCGGGTAGTCTTTGGCCGCCTACCTCTAGCCGAGGTAAATAAAATCAGGAGGCTGATCGCAGAGATTCAAGCAATCAATCGAAGATAAATGCCAGCCAGTAGAAACTGAAATTGAATAGCCATACACAATGGGTTTCATTAACGCGCTATTTAGATATAATCGCGCCTCTCTAACGTGCCGGGGTGGCGAAACTGGTAGACGCGCCGGATTCAAAATCCGGTTCCTTCACGGGAGTGCCGGTTCGATTCCGGCCCTCGGTACCAAAGAGACTTCTTTTAAGATCCCAAACCTTCCTAGGCAAGTATCCCAACACCTAAGCACTTTGACACCTGGTTAAAGTAATGGTGACGCTTCAAGAAGTCTTGCGACCTAGTCGGCCCAAGAGTCGGCTCAACACTCCTTGTTTCGGTGGTTGTACAACCTGATCACCCAATCTTGGCATCCAAATCACATCATCTGGTGGCACTCCGCAAGCTTCAAGCCCTGTCGGAGATAAGCTTGCTAGCCACGCACAGATAAACGCATCAAGTTGATCGTGCTTAGGCCCAGGCACTGAACTTGCCATTACACGAGCAAGCTCGTCCACATCCTTCCAACCCGTCTGCTTTGCAACTGCAGACAATTGAGCGTTGAATCCTTCTAATTTGGATTTATGTGTACTCGATGCGCCGAGGGCATGTGCAGTCGCTTGAGGATACACCTCGATGCAATCATATTCGGCGGACAATTCATCGAATAGCGCGAACCCCACAAGCATCCACCATTGATTGGCATGGGGCAGTCTATTTTCAGCTCCACCTCTGCGGAGATGCTCCTTGGCCTTTTTTCGCGCGAGCTCAAAGCCATCTCTACTAGGAGTCGCGAAGCAACTGATCCCGCGTTGATCCATTGCGACCTCGCATGCCCGACGGCCATTTATCGCATAGCTTTTTGGGGCATCAATAGCGATGCAACGGATCGGAGCACCTGCACGATCACTCAAACTTTTGATGTAGGACAATGTTGCTTGAGCAAAGGATCTTACCTGGCCTTCTTCCATGGCAGCAACGTTACCCCTGCCGCGTGGCATTTCTTCACGCCGTACAGGTATCGGCGTAAGCCTGCCACCAACCATCTGCACAGCGCAGATTGGAAGTTTTTTCTGCTTGGCGAACGCCACATCTATCCCAACAAAAATCGGACTAGACACTGGTTACTCCTAAACTATGACCATGGCGATAGCATATACCCGCTACGCTTATATAGGTTTGAGAATGGTAATCATGGCTAAGTTATACCGCATTTACCAAGTGCCTCCACTCCACGAAAATGACTCATGGTCCCATCAACTAAATCACGATTCAGCGCAACCTATCGTTGAAACTATCGAGCCATGCTGGCTTTTTCGGACGTTTATCAAAGCTGCTAGTGCAAGTCGGCACATCCATCACAGCCTAACTATAGCTTTTCAAAATTTCAAAGACTAAGCTCAAGCTTACTACTAGTTGTAGAAAAATTGAGTAAGAATTATGTCGGTACTTTTTCATGGTAACTTCGCATTGGATCGAGCCAGAATGGCGAAGCTAGTATCGTTAGCGCTCAAACACCCTGATCAAAAAGACAAACAACTAGCTGAACAATTCGATTATGGCGCTCCATTCGCTGCAACTTACAGAAGCTGGCTCCACAAGACAGGACTAGCTGAGATGGGTTTGCCCCTGCAGTTGACTGACATGGGCCAAGTTTTATTCAAGAACGACCCTTCATTGGAAACCAATATCGCGAAGTGGTTCCTGCATCATGAACTAGTAACCGACCCAGAGCGGGCTGAGGCCTGGCACTACTTTAGCGAAGAATTTTTGCCCGCCCATGCTGAATTTAGTAAAAGTGATCTACTAAACGGTTTGGCAAAGAAACTTAGCCCCCACAGCATGAAACACTTTGGGCCAGGCAGTAAATTGAATCAACAAATTGCACGGAAGATTATTCAGGTCTATACAGAGACTTCAGGACTTGGAGACCTTAGGCTAATTGAGAAAGAAGGCGACAACTTTCGTCGACTGAAGGCCAAGAAATTAGGACCCTGGAAAAATGCTGCGGTGTTGGGAAAATCCTTCTAAAACTAATTTTTATGTTACTGCATCATACTTGGCTGATAAAACTAAACCCCAATCTACTACGACACAATGGACTACGAACAATTTAGCGACTTAGTAAAACAAGTCCCAATCGGCAAGCGCCTCCCTGAAGCGATATACATCCATCAAACTGCTATAGGCCTTTTGCCCAAACAGCTTACGGCTTTTGTCCTCAAGATAACCAAAGCATTAAATATCAACTCGAAGCAATGGCAACTACTTAAGCTTTACAAGAGAGATTTCAAGCTAACATTACTCAGCTACCCTACGTTTTTCGATGAGCCCTACCCCTCTCTCTCTAAAAGTTACACTGTTGATTTATCAAAGCTAGCTGTAAGAGAAGCAAACTACGGCAAGTCTGACAATCCGCCGATCCTACATAGAAGAGAAACATTCGTCGCACCTGACCACCCGCAGATAGCTTTTTTTAGCAGCTTCACGCAGGAAGGGGAAGCAATAGGACTTTATGAGAACACTCGCATTATCGGTTTTAAGCTAAGCTGGGAGCGAATTATTAAACAAAAGGGATATTACCTCGATAATGAGACGCGACTAAAACCGCTCGGAGAAAAACCTAACCGTATTAGCACCAATCCGTTTAACGGAAACATAGAGCGACACAAAACTGCTATTTCTCGAGACAAGTTATCAGTCCCACTTTTCCTGATTGCACAACGCGGTTATCTCAACGGTGAATACACAGTTCTAGACTATGGATGCGGCAAAGGTGATGACTTACGCGAGCTTGAAGAAAACGGCGTTGAATGTATCGGGTGGGACCCAGCACACCGGCCTGATGTCGATATTGAAGCTTGTGACATCGTTAATCTTGGGTTTGTCATTAATGTTATCGAGGACAAAGAGGAACGCGCAGAGACGCTGAGAAGAGCATACGAATACACAGATAAGCTGCTAGTTGTATCTGCGATGCTAGGCAATGAACGAATCTATGAGCGCTTTAAATCATTTAGAGATGGCGTCATAACAGGAAGAAACACGTTCCAGAAGTACTACGCGCAAGGTGAGCTCCAGCAGTTTGTCGAGACCACGCTCGATGACAACGCAATTGCATTAGGACCTGGTGTCTTTGCGATTTTTAAAGACAAACTAGAGGAGCAAAATTACTTACTCGAGCGACAGCGAACTCGCCACCAATGGCGGCAGTTAACTGCAAGAACGACAAAACCAGTCAGTAAGAAAGTGGCCAGAGACCTATTCGATAAACATCGCGCTCTATTTGAAGACTTCTGGTACACCTGTCTCGATTTAGGACGCCTGCCTGCCAACGACGAGTTCGAACAACATAACCAAATCCGCCAGATTATGGGTTCGCATAACAAAGCATTTCTCTTATGCGCCGGTCACTTCGATGAACGGCAATTCGAACAGGCGCAACAAGAGCGCACCAATGACTTGCTCGTATACTTTGCACTAAGTTTTTTCAAAAAACGTCCTGCGTATGCGCGGATGCCGCTGAGTCTAAAGAGGGACGTCAAAACCTTTTTTGAGAAGTACACGAATGCTAGAGATCAAGGCAAGGCATTGTTGTTCAGCGTTTCCGAGCCGCAGGCAATCTTCGATGCTTGCGTCAAAGCTAGCGAAGCACTGCCTGCCAGCCAACTAAACGGCCAGCATGATTTTATCTTCCAACAACAGTATCTATATCAATGTCCAAAGGAGCTTCGTGTGTATGTTGGTTGCGCAACGCAGCTCTATGGCGAGTTGGATAATATCCACCTCGTAAAGGTGCATATAGGGAGCGGCAAGGTTAGCCTTTTGGCGTACGACGATTGGGACAAAGAAGAACCGCTGTTAAAAGAGCGGATCAAAATCAACCTTAGAGAACAAGATGTAGACTTCTTTGACTATTACGGCCCCTTTGAGCCGCCACCGCTAGAAGACAAACACGCATTTATTCCCAAAGAAGCTTAATGGCTTTGCCAATCGCGCGAAATTCGCGGGAAAAATTAATGACTTCCAAAAACAGCACATCAACGAAATTCATTTATAAAAAGCAAAAGGAAGTCATAAATGACTTCCTTTTGCATGTATCCCTTCCATGCTTGTCTTTTATTACATACAATCTCTTATCTAATCAGTCACTAGCAATGTGTTTAGAAAGCGAATATGGCAAAGACACTTATCGACGAATACAGCCATACTTTCCCCGCTGCGCGAGGGGTCCAAGCCGGTAGACCATGCTATATAGCCATGTGTCCTATGCGCCTCGTGCCCAAAATATTTGTCTTCGATGAAGACGAGGTACCGCCCGAGCTAAGAGCGCAACGCACACTAAATAAGGGCCGAATCCCCGAAATAGCAGAGTACTTAATCGCCAATCCGCATAACTACACGCTCTCTGCAATCACGGCCTCAGTTAGTGAACAAGTTCACTTTGAACCCATGGCGGATACTGGACCAGGCGTCAACTTGGGTATGCTCACCTTGTCCATGAGCGCACAAATATTAATCAATGACGGCCAACATCGTCGTGCAGCGATAGAAGAAGCGATAAAAGAGGCTCACGAGCTCGGTCACGACCACATTCCCGTGTTGTTTTTTATCGACGAAGACCTCAAACGCAGCCAGCAAATGTTCGCAGACTTAAACAAGCATGCAGTAAGGCCAAATGATTCGTTAAGTACACTTTATGATCATAGAGACCCTAGTTCTGAACTGGCGCGTTATTTAGTCGCAAATGTAGACTGCTTCAAACGCTTAACCGAACTAGACAAGTCCAGCCTCTCGAACCGGAGTACCAAACTGTTTACCCTAAGTAGTATAAAACTCGCCAGTCGAGCTCTACTCAGAAAATCTGCAAGAGACGATATCACCGAAGAAGAAAGAGAGTTAGCCGCTGAATTTTGGTCTGCGGTTTGCAGCAACATTCCAGATTGGCAAGCAGCACAGCGTAAAGAAGTAAGCACTGCAGACTTAAGGCAAAATTATGTGCATGCACACGGCGTAACGCTACAAGCACTCGGTAGTGCAGGTGCAGATCTAATTAGTGAACAGCCTGATACCTGGAAAGCACAGCTGGATAACTTACGTGAGATCGATTGGTCTCGTTCCAACACTAAACTTTGGGAAGGCAGGGCTTTGATGTACGGAAGGCTTAGTAAAGCCAGGGCGAATGTCGCACTCACTGCCAATCTAATTCGGGCACACTTGAATGTGTCTTTAACCGCGGACAACAAGAACCTCGAAGAGCAGTTTAACAAATGAGTAATCAGCAACCACTTCATGAAACTATGGACGCAATGCTGGCGGATGAGCCTAAATTGCCCGCCATGATCGAGGAAATACAAACACTCTACTTAGGAGATGACAAACCCTGGGTTGTCGGATTTAGCGGGGGAAAAGACAGCACCACGATCCTATCTCTGGTCTATGTTGCGCTCACTAAACTGAAGCCAGCCCAACGTCACAAACATATTTATGTGGTTTCTTCAGACACCCTAGTCGAAACACCTATGGTCGTAGATATGGTGACCAAGGTCATTGAACAAATTAACGTAAAGGCTAACAAACAAGGCCTACCCATGTCGGCCCATATTGTACTACCAAAAATGGACCAGACGTTCTGGGCAAATCTATTGGGCCGAGGGTATCCAGCACCCACTCAGAACTTTCGGTGGTGCACCGAACGAATGAAAATTGACCCAGTCAGCGAGTTCATCCTGGATAAGGTCGCACGTTTTGGGGAAGTCGTCGTGGTTTTAGGAGCACGGAAACAGGAAGGTAGCTCCAGGAAGAGCAACATTGAAGGCAAAGAAGTTCGGAAGGAAGACGGTACTCTTAAGAAAGCCGCACGCCTGATTCAAGGCTCTAGATTCAATAGACATGCAACACTTACTGGTGCTTTAACTTATACGCCAATCGAAGATTGGACTCACGATGACGTATGGATGTACCTCCTTGGTGCCCCCGCACCATGGGGCGGTGACCACTTTGAACTCTTTGACCTTTATAAAGATTCAACCACTGACGGCGAATGCCCACTTGTCGTTGACACCACCACACCCTCTTGTGGGAATTCACGGTTTGGTTGCTGGACATGCACCGTTGTCACTAAAGACAGAGCGATAGAAGGCTTGATTGCTTCTGGCAACGGGAATGAATGGTTAAAAGAACTGAAGAAGTTTCGCAACAAGCTATACAAAAGCACACTTCCTGAAAACAAAGAACATTATAGAAACTTCAAGCGACGCACCGGGAAAGTTCAATATGCGCGTAAAGCAGTCAATGATGATTCAAACACAATTATAAAAACGATACCTGGCCCCTACTGGTTGAAACAGCGCCAAGAGTGGCTAAAACAACTGTTAACCATAGAAAAGAAGATAAATGACGGCGGCATTAAAATCACGCTCATCCAGCCGGAAGAGCTCTATGCCATACGTCGTGAATGGATGTTCGACCCTAATGAGCCAGATTGGGCAGATTCACTCCCAAAAATTTACAGGGAGGTTTACGGTACTGATCTCGATTGGGCTGATCAAGATGCCGGCACGTTTACGCAAGCAGATGCTGATCTACTCAAAGCGTTAGAAGAGAAACATGAAGTACCGTTCGAGCTAGCTATGAAACTCATCGAGTTAGAGCATTCGATGGACGGTTTGAGCAGAAGAAAAGGCCTATACAAAGCAATGGGCGCATTACTAAACCGTGACTGGGGCTCATTGGAAGACATCAAAAAGAAGATGGCGACGAACAAACACCAACCCTCGCTAGATGTCGGCTATGACGAGAAATTGAAAGAACTCGCAGCTGAATACGAGAAGTTATAAAGGTGCTCATCAAATCTTTAAGCATCACCAATTTTGGCGTGTTTAGCGGTCACCATGTTATCGACCTTGCACCACGAGAGAAGTACGGCAGTAGACGATCAATCGTGCTTTTTGGTGGGCTAAACGGTGCGGGGAAAACAACAACCCTGACTGCAGTAAGACTTGCACTCTATGGCAGACAGAGTGTTGGCAGAAATACCACTATCAGCGAATATCACCAACAGCTCACCGACTACATCCACAAACCGCGCAATAGCATCATTGCACCGAATGCAGCAACCGTTGAACTAAACTTTACCTATGGTAAGCACGGGGTTGTAAACGAACTTAAGGTTGTTCGCAGCTGGATGAACCAAGGAAGCAAAACTGTAGAAGACCTTGAAGTGTTTCGAGACAAGCAATTACTTGAGGGATTGAGCAAAGACCAACTTCAGAGTTTTCTGAACGAATTAATACCCCTTGGTGTAGCAGATCTCTTCTTCTTCGACGGGGAGAAAATAGCTGATCTAGCAGAGGATGAGGCCAACGAAGCACTAGCAGACGCCATCAAACGATTACTCGGCCTAGATATCATCGACCGACTACGAGCGGATCTCGGCATCTACTTACGCGAAAACACACAAACCAAACTACCAACAGACATATCGAAAGAATTGAAACAGCTTGAAGAACTCTATCTATCGAGTTACGCAGAGTACGAATCTTTCATCAGCCAAAATGGCGATTTGAATACCGAGCTTGTGAGCATTGCCGCCGAAATCGCTAGAACTCAACAACGTGTTAACGACCTAGGCGGCGCCTGGGCAAAATCACGCGAAGCAGAAGAAATTCGAGCGGAACAAATCATTAAGGAAAAGGACAGTGCGAACAACGAAATAAGGACCTTGTTCGCTGATGCAATACCGCTTGCATTGGCAAAGAATTCCATCTCTAAACTCTTAGAACAACTCGGAGAAGAGAAGGCTACTAAGAATAAAATTGCTGCGAGTAAAGAACTCGACAAACACATATCCAAATTGCGTGCTGAACTTGCTAACTCACTAGGAACGGCTAACGGAAAGACAATCAATACTGCTATCGACACCGCCTTCAAACCATTGCTAGCGGAAGGTAACGCCAGCGCGCTTATACACGACATATCGGATAGCGAGTTCAATAACATTCAGACGTTGATGACCTCCTATCTGCCACAACAAGTCAAACAACTAGAAGACTTGAGCAGCAAAGTAGAAGCCTTAGAAGAAGAACTTGAAAAGGCTGCAGCAAACATTGCGCGGGCACCAGAACAAGCACGCTTGAACGACATATTGGCTGAACTAGGCGAACTACAAAGTCAGAAAGGCGGCCTGACTAAACAAATAGATGTAAACAAAGAGGCAGCAAAGCGAGCTCTGCGCAACGCCATGGACAATCTACGCCGCCTAAGGGATCTTGACGAAAAGTACGGTAAGGCGATGAGCCATGATCAAGGCATTCATTTAGCTGCCAACTCACGCACGATGTTGAGTGATTTCGCTGAAGAAACTAAAACACGTAAACTCGGTGTGCTCGAACAAGAGTTCATCAAATCGTTTAGCAAGCTCGCGCGAAAAGATGATATGGATGTTGTGGCAAAAATAGACCCGACAACCTTCGATGTACATCTTATTGATAGCTATGGCAAAACGATAAACAAGAAAAAGCTTTCTGCCGGCGAGAAACAAATTTACGCAATCGCAATGCTTGAGGCGCTAGGACGCACTTCTGGAAGAAATCTACCAATTATTATCGACACACCACTCGGTAGACTAGATTCAAGACATCGTCAAAACCTTGTAAAAAACTATTTCCCAACAGCAAGCCACCAAGTTGTAGTTCTCTCGACGGATACAGAGATTGATGAAGGTTTTTATAGTGAACTTTCACCAGAAATTTCGCATGCATTCTCTGTTGACTACGACTCAAAAAAAGGTAGCTCAAAATTCAACGAAGGCTATTTTTGGCGTAGAAAAACGGAGAGAAATAGTGTTACCAAATAAGATGAGAATATCGGAAAATGCTACTAACTCGCTACGCCGGTTACAGAATAGCACTGGGCTCACGGTCAACATTGGCGCAAGACTCGCTTTTTTTACTTCACTTGAACGGGGCTATCGCGCGGACCTGAGTGCCGAGATCGAACACACTGGCAGAGAGCTCGACAAACACACTTGGCTTGGTACACAGAGCCGTATAACTGAGCTGCTGCTAGTCGAGACATACCCAAGCTTTACCAAAGCACAACTTCATGATGCTTGGGCATCGCATGTCGACGACGGTCTTTCTATGATAAGCAGAACCACTAATCTGGCCGCGTTACTCGACGCCAAAAATATATTGCCTACGAAAAACCTTTCCATCTAAGCCTCATCTTTTAGCTCAAGCGAATCAATTTCCCATTCAAAAAGTCATCTTCAAATCCTTCAGGAACAAATATCTGCTTCTTGTTGATTACACCAAGCGCATAAAGGAGCAAGTCTCTACTAAGCTTTGAGTTTTTCGAAACCAAACGCTTACGTGTGTAGATCACATTGAGAAAATAACGTGAACTCAGTGCTAAATCAATTTTGGGAAACTTCTCCTTGAAGTGACCTAAGCTTCTAGACTCAATGCACGCAACATAAACCTGTGCCATAATTTCTTGACCGATAGGTCTAAATAGAACGTTAAGTTTTTCTTCGCGTTCTTCTACGACCGTTTTAGAAGCTAAAGCCTCTCGAACTTCAGCTGAAATGATGAAATCAAAATACCTTTTTGTTAACTCCAAGACTTCCAAGACCTGATGCTCACTAGGGTCACATTTTTTCTTAAGAGATAAATGTTTGGAAAATACAGCTGTCACTTTCGCTATGGTGATCAAATTCACAAAATACTCGTCACTCTTATTTACTGCGGCTGTTTTAGTTACAGCAACACAGCCCTCGTACCTCTTTTCAAGATCTGCGTAAACTCTCCTTGCTACTATATTCTCGATCTCTTCCTCGTCAATAATAACTAACTCACCCTGACTTACATTCTGCGCTTTCTTATTTATGTCAGAAAACAACCGTCTCGTTCTTTTCTTTCCCTTTACATTGTCGACATGTGCCACTAGGGTCACAGAGATCTGATCATCATAGGATGTGTCGTGAAGATACATGCTCTTTACCGCCTCAACCCGATGCTGACCATCAATTGCAAAGAGTTTTTCGCCTCCACTCAATGAAAGTAATCCCATAGAGTCTTCAATCGCTTCTAACTCGCTCTCCAAGAAGTCTACTTTACTTAGGTCTAAAGAACTCCAGCTGGGCACATCGTTGAAAACTCCCACTATGATCGAGTTAAAGAAGCGGTCTTCTCGATTAACAATATATGACCGAATCTTGGACAAATTTGATGTCAAAGATCTCTGAAGATAGTCATCAAGAGTTGGTGATTCTCGTATTTCATTACTTTGCAGTATTAGCCTATTTACCTGCTCTGGCTTCATGAGAATTGGGTAAAAAATCCAGCTCCCAAAAACTCCTCTTAAGGACGGAAAGACATCTCTCATTAGTTGTTACCCCATGCAGCTTGGGCCTTCTTGATCTCGACTGGAAAATCCCTAATTGAAGCCCATGGGTAGAAAAATCCGTGGAGGTTATTTTCAAGTCCATCTAAATCGACCTTCGTAGCATCTACCTCTGCGTACTGTATGTAAGTACTCTTGTAATAATAACGTAACACCTGATGCACTCGATCTCGCTTTTTGATCTTCGACACATGGGTATACTCGCGAAGCCTTTCTCTCAGCGGCCGGTCTGAACCTCGCTCGCCTGATATCCCAACATAAAAAACAAACTTTGGCGTCGAGAAGAATTGCTCTTCGGGTCGAATCAAGAAAACATAAACTCCCGTTTTCTTTGCGCGATTTTTGTCAGCTTTAAGGTAAGCTTGCAATTCAGAATATTTGACCTCGTTCCACTTCAGAGGAATTCTAGATATCCTGGGCCCATACTTACTCCAATATCTGGGGCTGATTGTAACTGTTCGTTCAGCAATCTTTTTGTGCTCGACATCGCCAAGGCTCATAAATGTCTGATACCCCGGCTTGAGAAAATCTAAAATGTCCATTGTAGACATATATCTATCATAGCTCCCAAAATGCTTTATCTTTTATCTTACTAATTTTCTTATCGCCATCCACATACAAACTATAATGTTTATCTAGCTCACGAATAGACTTCATCAAATATTCCTGTTCACTTCTATCATCCTTGTTAAAAAGTGATTTGATGTCCTGGTTCTTGATCTGTGAAACACGATGAACAACCCAACTTAGTATGTAGGCTGAATAATCGTTCTCTTTGGTCTTGAAATGAGTGATATCTTGAGTCGAAAGTATAACGCCCACCCCGTACTCACGACCTTCTTTAAGAACCTTACGCAGACTTGGGAAATCTTGAGACATAAAGTTATCGGCTTCGTCGACCAATATAAGTTTAGTCACTTGTCGAAAATCACCTCGCACATGAGGCTTACCTTGCTTCTGCATTTGTGAATAGAAAAGGTCCAGCGTTAACGCGACGACCAGGTTTTGAATTTGAGGTGGATAGCCTGCTAATTCCACCACGGTTATGCCATCAATCAGCTCATATAGGCTTGTGCATTTAGAAACATCATCCTCAAATATTTCTAACTCATGAAGGCTTTCTAATGCAGCATAAAGAGAGTCTTCTTCCACCTTCTCTTGATCCATAAAAAGCGCCCATACATCTGCGATCGTCGGTGCCGCTCGAGTCCAAGTCATCGGATCAGACTTGCTGATACCAGCTAACTCATAGGCATCCGAGATCAGCTTTCTCAAACGCAACAACTGTTTTTGTCCGAGACCAAATGCCTTGCCCATCGTTTCGGAAAAACCACGACCGGTATGAACTGGCAGCATCGGGGTATCACCAAACAAACTAAGAGGGTTATACGGCAACTTATGCAGCTTAAACTTTCGCGCTGATGTCGCCGCTAAAAACTTATCGTCGACGTAGTCGGACTTGTAATCAAAAATCAACATCCCAATCGGCTTACTGTCAACATTACGGTGTTGATTACGATGGAGCTGCGTCACAATTGACTTCGTGCACTGAGTTTTACCCGTACCCATCGTGCCAATAATGCCAGAGTTGGTATTCATGAACTTAGCCGTATTGGTTGGCTCCCAATAAACGGCTGCACCATGATTAACTTCATGTCCAATGAGTATCTTTAACGCTTCACCATATAATTCCTTGCTATCCTCCGCTACGGCTTGATTCTGCTCTGAGGCGGTTATTTCTATCTGTGGTGACTGAATAATAGGCTTGAATGGATATACGGACGCGATCTGCTGTTCCGGTTCATCACTCTCGACTTCTTGAGGGTTTTCGTCCTCATCATCGAAGACAAATCTCTCCGCTAGGACCTCCTTCAACCAAAATTTCTCAGCTAGCGATGCTATCGCAGTCTCATCTGAATTGAGCATTAGGCCCTGCAAATTTTTCGATATAGTCATAGCAATAAAGCTTGCTGGGACTTCTATTTTTAGTATTCCATCGACCTCGATGGCGCTTGTCTCAAGACAGTTGTCCCCTTCCAAATTTGCAACCACGAAACCCCTAGGATAGTTTGCAATGGCAACGACTGCATAATCGCCCTTCAGCCACCACTCTTTCGTGGTTATCAAAGGCGCGAAATAGCCTTCGGGGTATACGGAATAAAGCAGATATTTATCGACCTGCATCAGCATTTGACGAACAAATAGGCTACGGTAAATTTTGCGCTCTAAGGTGTCGCCACTCAGCAGATCTTTGACCAGGTATCGGACGAGCTCTTTAGCTTGGTTCACAGCCTTCTGCGAGTTATAGCTAGCGCCGGTTTTAACTTCTAGAGGCAACAGAAAGAGATTGTCATCCTTGATGCCAACAAACAGCACATCGTCCGAAATTGCTCCAGAAGAGTAGCCCTGAACATGGCGGGCTAGCTCTGTCTCAGACATATTTAGACCGATATTGCCTGATACTCGAATCATCTCTGCAGCCGACATGGGGATCCAAGTTATATCTGAATCAGCCAAAAGACAGCTTACGAGCTTGTAAGCTGCCAAGATGCCAGTACGTTCTTTTCGGATATTGGTAGATGCCGTCACCATCTGCAACAACCACTCACCGTTAAAGGCGTTGAACTCACCAATAAGTCCACCATCTTCCTTAGCCAGTATACGATCATAAAGATCTGTTTGGCGGGTGACAGTAATCGCATCGTAACTTGCAGAGCTGGTGTACTGGTCCGAATAATGGATCAACAGCATGTTTTCAGAATTATCAAAGAAATCGAGCGTCACTTTTGGATCAATAACTGTCGTCCATATAGAACTCGTATATGAGCGTTCTAATAGCATTCTAAATTGATCATCAACAGCCAGGGCAATCGCACTATTGTCCCGATACTCTACGGTTGATTCCCTAGCTGGGCGTATTAGTCTGCCCACTAGCTTTGCGATCTCAACATGAGCAAGGCCGCTATATTCAACAGCGGCTAAACCGAAGCCAGTTATATAGTTACCCTGCTCATTGGCAGATGCCTCACCATTGATTAGACCATCGCAGCTAATGCCTGATAGTTTTTCTTCTGGGTTAACATCTATAACCTTTAGTTTTTGATTATTTCTAAAAAAGGTTAAGTGAGCATAAGCTTGATCGCTGACATCTTTATGAATGAATTTACTGTAAGTGACTCGCGTGCGGAGCATGTCGACAATTGTGTCCGCATGGTCTTTCGCTGCGCCCTTGTTCAGACCATAGCGTTCCTTAATTCGATCATAGCTGGCGCAATCAGAAAACCGATCAAACTCGCTTTCCATAAACGCATCGTCATATAGATTTACATGGATATTCAAAGCGTTAGTTTTATGCTTGACAACATAGGCTAGTACACCCATAAAAACTTCATAATTTTCGAAATTATTCACTGAATTAACGATAAGCGTCGGTCTGGCGGTGCCACTACTTTCTTTCTCAAATAAAACACCAAAGGCTATTGTGAACTCGGATATTTTGTCTTTGACCAATTTAGTCACGTAACTGTAATTGGCCTCCTTATGTGGAACACAATGCAACCAGAAGCAATTAGTTTCGTCAGCATTAACGTAGGAAAAGTCATGCTCGGCGTCGTAGATAAAGGGTAATAACCCCTGTGGGTTTAGTCTTGCTAACGTGATCGCAGGCAAAAGAAAAAAGCTTCTAGATTCATCGTTAACCGCTGCTGTAACAAGCGCATGATAGTAAGAGAGAACGAGCGGGTGTATCGGCAGGATGTACTCCTTGCCGCCTAGATGGGCCATACCTATTCTAAGAACTCGCTTCTGTGAATCGTCCAAATATCGTTTCTCGGGAATAGATTCAAGAATATTTTTGTATGCTATTACAACCGCAAGTACGAGGTTCTGATAAGTGGGCCCCCAACCACACAATGAGGGCAGCGTCTTTTCGTCTTCGTAGTACTGATATAGCTGGCAATAAGCATCGCAGAGTTCTCCCGCTTCATCTTCAAAATCCGAAATGAGAAGTTTTTTGTCCAGGCGATCACCACGAAATAGGAGGCCCTGGCTAACAAATTCTGACTCGTAGCTGAGTAGAGTATTGAGGTGAACCGTGCCCTTAACCTCTTGATTGTTTATAAAGACACGATCTTTAGTTTTATTAAATACGCCATTGAATGTATCTGTAAACAAATGTGGCTCTTTCGTTTGGTCGAGTAACAGAGGTAGTGTAAGCACGTCTGTTGCAGCAGCCCCTTCGACATCAAAAGTAAGCTGTGATTCGCCGCTAGTCACGCTGAATGTAATTCTGTCGACTTCATTCGCCAAATCGGAAAAATCAATAATATCTTGATCTTCGACACCAAATGACTGGCCTACCTCAGATACTAGTGCGGTCTTCCCCGCTCCGGATGTTGATATCTCGAGTTGCGTCTCTTGAATTTGTAACTTCACTAGCTTCTTGATCACATCGATGCAGAAAGAGTTTCGTATTGCTTCAATGTTAAACTGGGCTTTTCTAACGACAAGACAATGAAACCGATAGTTCTCGGAAGTTCTTTCGCGCTTTAGTTCGAACCTGAAAAATTGAGGAGTTTTATTCACTTCACCCGTGATGACGATTGTTGTATTTGCTTTACCACCAGATATTTGAACTTGAGAACTTGACATTCCATTCTTGAGGTTGTCATCAACGAGCTTTGTTTCGCTCTGTTTAATGTTATCTCCCGTGAATTCGAGTGATAGATCAAATTCATCTAGTTCCTCATCAACAATAAGAATGAGATGCCTTGCTTTTTGCGCTGACTTACTCGTTCCTCGGGTTCTGACTAAAAGTTCACTTGATGCTGAAGATTCACTTCTTACTTCCAAGTATTGATTTCGATTGCGATCTTGTTCTTTGCGAAATTCGTCATAGGCAACGGACTTCCAGGCGGCCGGCTCTAGAGGCGAAAAATATTTGTCGATAAACGAGCTACTGAGATCTGGCAAATTGCCTTTTAGTTGGTCCGGGTAATGCTCAAGAACATCTTCAATCTCATCATGCAGAGCTCGATTGCTATCTAAGCGCTGCCTAATCTGTTCCGGAGCACCTCGACCCTGCATTGACTTGATTGCTGGATCTGGTAGCAAATCCAATTCTTCAAATTCAATTTTTCCATCCGCAATCGCCGTGAAAAGTGGCTCGAAGCCAAACATGCTGCCCTGGTCTTCCGCAATTAGATCAAACTGATAATCCAACAGAGTCCGAGAAATTTGTTGTGTATCTGGCTTGTTGTTTAGATTGACGAGGTTCAATAGTTGCTCTTTAACCTGAAGCGGGTGAAATATGGAATTCTCGTCAGCTAGGTCCTCGGCACTATTAACGATGGTATCCAACAAACTGTTATGAATTATTAGCAGTGCAGTTTTCTTAAAGCTGCCTTTTTGTCCCGCCACTTCATCTCGTATGTACGAAATGAAGTTTTCCGTATAACCGGGCCCTACTTCGTCATTGTGGACAACCGTGATGAGCTTGGCGCTTTCACATTCAATATAGGCGAGCTTAGCACCTCTCGTCTCGATGATCCCAGCCACCAGATCAGGGCTGTTAAGCGAGCGATAAAGATTCAGGCTGTTATCCAAATTAGGAGACTGGAATTGATAGCGAAAGCCTGCCTCTAAGTGGTCACCCGCCCAATCCAAAAAGGAGCGGGCTAGAAAAACTTCAAATCGTTTTTCGGACATAAACCGCATCTCCGCTATCGCTCATTCGCTCAACATTACCGACCCGCTCATAAAACCGAATGAGCGCTTGCTGTGTTTTCTTATCAAAAAAGACACCGCGCGCCTTAAATTGAATCAAAAGTTCGTGGAAGCGTAATCTTTGCTCCTCACCTATCGCTAGGTTGGTCAACAGAACGAGGTAGTCCTGATTCATTACTAATATTTTCCCAGCTCGACCGCGCGCTCTCACGAAGGTGTTACATAGTTCAACTTCAGTAGATTTGGTGAACCGATCAAGCGCCGCCTTACGATCTCCACTTTTGTCGAATTGCATTTCTGCCAACCTGAGTAATGTTGCGAACCAATAGAGAGGCTCTTGATTCTCTTCATCTACATCCAGTTCGAGATTTCTTTGAGATGCAAACTCCTTCGCGTAAGATTTTAGGTAACCACTATCAGATTGAGATAGCTTCGAAGCCAGCTCCCACAGCGGCAATCGGGCACCTACTTCTTTAGCATCGTAGAGAGTTTCCGCCATGGATAGGTATGGGTAGATCAGGTTAAGCTTGGACGATACTCTCTTATGTCCATTTCGGCTCAGGTCCGTTCTTTCTATGCTGGCAGTTTCATTTTCCATAATGAAATAGAGCGGCCTAGCGACCGGTTCTTCTGACAAACCACTAATATTGAGTGCCAACTGGGCGGTATAAAGATAGCCGTAGAGCTTTAACAATCCTTCGAGATTCTCGATAAGGTACGAGGGCCGATTTGACAGGAACTTGATATCTCGCTGAAAACACACTGAAAGGAACGGTAGAAACGGTTTTTCATTTATTCCTTTGGAGAACTTTGAGTCGACACATCCTTCTAAAACACTTGTCGATCGCAGAGAATCGACCACTTGTTGTTCAAGAAAGTTCCTTTTCATTCGTTCCGGGTTATCGTTCGAGTAGTCTTGCATCAAGCTTGAAAATAGATCACCAAGCCGATGTTTCGCTGAGCTCGCGGTCAAATTAGAGATTTTGAATAGCAAGCATTCGGGCGCAATATCGAAGAATGCATCAGGAGAGAAATACATTTCTTCCAAGGTATCCCAGAGCTCGGGTTCATCCAGTCTCATTTCGAAATCTTCGCGACACACTTGTTGAAAGCCCGCATAAGTCGGCGAATCGATTTCTTTCACAACTAGTTTCTTAGCCAACTTTTTTTCGTAAAGATTCCGAACTACAATTCCTTTCGCAACCTCCCAATCAAAAGCACCATCATTACCAGAAGTTCGAGCAGGGAAGTAACCATTCAGGTAGTTGCTGGGTGATACGGAGATGTCATCTTTCAAAATTGACATACCTAGATTCCACTCACTTGAATATCGCCATCAGAATTGTTTTTGATCTTGAGCGTACTGCCACTCTTATGCAGATAAAGAACTTTTGACTCGTTTGCATGTTGAGTAATCTTATTAACCAACTCATCCAACATAACGACACTATTTTTTTCATGCCTATTGGGTCTAAACCCGTTGACAATATCTACCATCATTGAAAGAAGGTTCACACTTACTGGCACCGGCGGTAATTGCTCATCGTTAACTTTCACGTGCAACTCCAACTTGGCGATGTCCAAACATTGGTCGAGGGCCGTTGGGGGCGAGATGGAAATATCCACTTCAGCTGCCAGATCAGCACCACCGTGAGACGATATGTAAAACTCGTCCTTAGTGAGATAGGGTGCATTTCTATTCGCGTACTTATTTATCGAACCACGAACAACCTCATTGTAGAATGACTTTAATTTCGCTCTAGCCTCCTTGGTGCCGTCGAAATCCTTATGCAACTGCCACATGCTTTTATATAACTGTAATGATTCCTCTTGAAACGAATCGAGAAAGCTTGCACAGAAATTGCTGTCTAGCTCTGAGTGCTTGAGTAGATATATGCAGCGAAGCATCGACTGAGGTGGCAGCAACTCACCAATTTCGAATTTAACGACTAGTTCGCGAAGAAAATCACTGTATTCTTCATCCTTGAACTGAAGTGACCGATGTATCACAAATAAATCTAAAGCCTTGTTTCTAATCACACTCGGGTCGAAATCGGCTATCGCGACTAGCAACTCATTAGCCCCGCCTTTGAACAGGTTATCAAAGAGAAACCCAGGAGTCGTTAACAAACAGTGGACAAAATCCAGCAGCATTCTTGCAGTAATAAATTGGTCTTTTCTAATCCGCGCGCAAAAAAGCAGTTCAATAACAACTTTTTGGACGTTTTTATCACGTAATAATAATGAGTTGGCGATTAACTGATTATCTTTCCCTGTCGACCTTGAATATTCCAAACATTTTCTAAAAGGGTTACTTGAATCGTCTCTGACAATTTTTTCCAGGAGAGAACTAAAAAATTCCGATTCAACTCTCCCATTAACTATCTGAAATTTTTGAAAAGATTCGAAGTCGATGAAAGTGTAACAACCCGATTGGGGGTTCCCTTCCAAAAACGACCTTATCGCCTGTCGAATTTCGAGATGAGAATCGCTCCCCTCCCGCTCATAGTTCCCCAACATCCCTACGTTAATGCCAACTACAAGCGGCATCTCAGCCTCTACAAACTTCGAGAAAACCTCGTCGAGCGTCTCGATTGCTGTGGCATCGGGGTCAAAACTGTGGGTTGCGTCGAGGTGAAATTGGACAACGAGCTCGTACTTTTCCCGATATCGAGTTAAGATTTCTGACTTTCCATCACCACTGCTTCCACACAAAAAAACTATTTCACTTGGCTTGACGTTCTTTAACTTTTCTCGAAAATCTCTCTCAACCTCAGTTTCTACATAAAGGTATTTTTTTATGGCTTCAAGCTCTACGTCAATCTCATCGCTGACAGTAGAAACTGCATACGGAGAAGATTTCGACAAAATTCCAAGGGCTTTTTTTAATCGCATCGTGAGGTCCTAAATTCGTATCACTCGCTCACTATTTTCTAGTAATCAGTGAACATCAAATGTCTTTCAGTCCTTAAATCCATTGCAACATGCTTTGCCTTATATCACAAAGCTATATTTTTTCCAGATTACCTTGGTTGATTATTGACCACCGAGAATGAGAAGCAATTGCCCCACAAATCGAGTCTGGTGAATACTAACACTCTCACTTCAAGCGGACCGGAATTGTTAGTCGAATAGGAGTATCGGAACTTTCCCAGAATTGGCAAACTCCGATCAACAGCAATCTCGAAAACACACCTCCCGCATAGCTACTACCGCCTGAGTTCGCTCATCCTCTCTACCGCCTTATTGATTCAAACCCAATTTCTTTTGTTTCTTCTTGCTCAACCCGAGAGACACAATCCGATGAAATTCTTCGAGGTGAAACCTCAATTCAGTTTTTTGCTTTTTTGTGACGTCGTTATGCTGAATCCAGGTCATGCCTCGAGACGGCATATAGGGTGCTGGTCTATAGCCTGGCTTTTCATCTAAAAAATGGAAGTCTTCCGAGGATACTTTGAAGGTAAAGGCGGGCTTGTCCCCTTACTCCAACCGCCAATGTCGAACACCTGACCTTTCCCCCAAAAATAGAACCATGATCTCGATGAGATTTCCAGATAATGTCACCCAATGGAGATTTCAGCATGAAGAAGAAACGTTACAGCGAAGAGCAGATCATAAAAGCAATCAAGCAGCATGAAGCCGGTACCAAGGTCGAAGATATCTGTCGCGATCTAGGCATATCCAACGGCACCTTCTACAACTGACGTAGCAAATACGCAGGACTTGAAGTCAACGAGGCGAAGCGACTAAGAGAACTTGAGAGTGAGAACAACAAGCTCAAAAAGTTGTTGGCTGAGAAGCTACTTGAGAACGAAGCGATGAAGGATGTCCTCTCAAAAAAGTGGTGAAGCCTGAAGCAAGGAAGCAGGCGGTTAGCCATATGATGACAGAACACAATTTGAGTGAACGTACAGCATGCGGATTGGCTTCATTGAGCCGCACTGGATATCGCTATGAGCGTAAAGCTCGTCACGATAAGACACTGCGACGGCGGCTAAAGGAACTTGCGGCAAAACAAGCTGCTTATGGCTATCTGTTTCTTCACAGACTTCTGAAGAACGAAGGGTTAGTGATCAACAAGAAGCGAACTTATCGCATATATACCGAGGAAGGATTGCAGGTACGGACCAAGAAGCGTAAGAAACTTCAGCGGCCCAGACAGCCGATGGTTGTGCCAGTCGAACGTAATCAAAGATGGTCAATGGACTTTGTCTCTGATCAGTTAAGTAACGGTAGAAGGTTTAGAGTCCTTAATCTGCTCGACGACTACTCTCGAGAAGTGATCGATCAACTTGTGAGCTTTTCCATATCAGGTCAGCAAGTTGCTCGATTTTTGGATCAAGCGATTGAGTCTAGAGGAAAGCCTGCAACGGTTGTCTGTGATAACGGTACCGAGTTTACGAGTAAAGCCATGTTCTTCTGGAGCCAGGCTGCCAAGATAAAGCTTGGATTTATCCAGCCAGGTAAACCGACTCAGAATGCGTTTGTGGAAAGTTTAAATGGCAAGTTTAGAAATGAGTGTTTGAATCAACATTGGTTTAGATCACTAGACGACGCTCGAACGCAGGTCGATGCCTGGCGGTATCAGTACAACCATGTTCGGCCTCACAGCTTACTGAACTATTTAACGACTGTTGTGTTCGCAGAACAGGCAGCTTAAGTTATGGAATCTCATCGAACGATTGGTACTAAGATGGGGGAAAGGTCATAGTCTGAACAGAATTCAGACAGTAGCTGAGCAATAATTAAGCAGACTTGTCGTTGGACGAGGGGGAGGTCCAAGCTAATATGGTCGCCGCCTGATGGTTGAGCAGATAGGCAGGTCAATTCAATAGCACATTGTGCTCAAGTGCTTTTGGTGCACTTTTGGTGCACTAACTCCCAACATTAGTCAGAAATGCCCAATCCACCTCAACACCAAAACCCCGATATCTATATGTTTTTATTGAGTTATTTAGTTGTCGGCTGTTGCGCAGTATTGCCCCAATAGGATTCAAAATCCGGTTCCTTCACGGGAGTGCCGGTTCGATTCCGGCCCTCGGTACCACGGAGAAAACATCAACCCCCTCCGCGGGAGCGCCGGCCTAAGCTGAGCTCAACGACCTTAAATGCTCTACTACGCTGACTGTTTGTAAAGCGTCTATCTCAGCACCATGAGCACCGCGCTCTTCGCGCAAACTCTTGACCTTGAATAGAGCTGATAAAGTGTCTAAGGAGGGCCCGCGTTCGCTGCATTTAATCTTGTTCGCCAACGCCCAGGGAAAAGCTGATTTCTGACTACAAAACACGCCTCTGATTTTCGGAACATCAAGATTGTAACGATTGTAATGCTCAATAAGTATCGGCCAATCGAAACTGGCATTGTGTATCACCACGAGGTTATCTCTCAGAGTGGTTGATATACTTTCAGCCACGCCATTGAAGGAGTCGAAATTTTGCGCTTTCTCTTGTGTAATCCCGTGGACTGCTAGAGCTTCATCTGAAATTTCTCGAGTAGGTTTAATTAGGAATTCACTAGAGTTGCTAACTCTACAATCTCGCACCTCCACTAATCCTACAGACACTAAATCGGTGACGCCAAACTCGTCAGGAAGACCAGTTGTTTCTGTATCGAGCACCACGTAATCAGATGGTAGCTGACTGAAGGCCCAAAGTAATTCGGTAAGGATCATACGCCTGCGCCCCCATCGAGAATCTCCACGCGAGGCTCCAACCCTACTTGGAAGTGATACCGAATAAATCGGATGTGTCTAGCCTCTGTTATAGCTTTTGGCCGCATCACGGCGATACACTCACCTTTTTTCCGCACACTCTTGTATAAAACTCCATAACTTCTCATGTTCCTTAGACGCTCTCCCAGTACCTGTGAGTGGTAGTAGTTATCGGGGTGGTAGATATCTGCATCTTCGAATTGACGAACGTCATGAAATTCCTTATCAACAGATGCTCGTATCACTCGCATATCCGCAGTTTCGTTATCGATACCGGAGTTTTGAAAGAAATTTTTTCGGTGATAGAGCGTTTCTGCAACCGCAACATCCTCGTTCAATGCACAGTAATAGACACCAAAGTCTTTGTTGAAACGACCACCCTGTCCCACTTGCGGAGGATGAGTGAACGCAGCCATGATCCAAGAGGCCCCATTACCGCTAACAATGTCTTCACGGGCAACTCTTGACATGTCACCGACATCATCTCGCAGCCTGGGATTAGTCAGAGATTCTATTTGATAAAGGAGATCAAATTCAGCAGGGCTTGAAACTCGCTCAAACAAGTCTATCTGCGGATAGCGACTCGGAATAATTCGCCAGACTTCACTGTCAACATGGAACTCGTGTACGTCACCCGGGTCGATCACCAGCCACCACGTTCGTTATCCAAGTAATCTCTAACCTTGGCAAGGTCAACTACTTTTCCTTCTTCAGTTAAGAAATCTATCGGTGCACGCTCTCCAAACAATTCTGCTTTATTTATAGACCTCATCCAGTTGTCTGCGTTAACTGGATTGGAGAAAAGTACTTGCAATGCCTTGTAGATTCCAAGGATATAGCTAATCCTTTCGAGGAGATCTTTTGAAAGCTTCGCCCGCTCAGGGTTATTCTTCCAGTTATACAGGGTCTTCTCATTACTTAGACCAAGCAAGGCCATCTGCTGGGCACCAGTGAGACGCCAAGATTCAAAGATGTTAAAGATTACCGGCAATACCTTATCGGTGACATCCGCTCCACGAGCTAAGAGTGCGTCGGCTCTTTCTGTAGTTTCGGTCATAACCACTCACTTGACTGTAAATTTACAGTCAAGTGTATCGTACTGTAAATTTACAGTCAAATACCTTGACGATTAAGAAAGTAGTGCACTTTTAGTTCCCTAACTCCCAACATTAATCCAAATCGCTCAACACCAAACAACACAAGCTCCCTTCTATCCCATCGTTTTATATATTGTTTCGAGTTGTAACCTTGTTGAGCATTACCGCCCCAATAGGATTGAAACCAACTCATTCACGAGAGTGCCTGCCGAAGCGTCGGACCGCGGATTCCGGCCCTCACTACCACAGAGACTTCTTTTAAGATTCCTAGCACTACTCGCTGATCCCACCACTTCTTGACCAGATTGGTCGAGAGCATTGTGTAATTTCCACACTCACCTTAATCATCCGCTTCTATTTTGCTCGCAACGCCGCAGGAAGATATTGCCCGAAGTCGATCAACAGCAAGATGTTCGCTAAGCTGAGGCACCACTAAAAACCAAAGACTCACTATGGCCGATACTTTCATTGGCGTCATCGCCTTCGCGTTTCTGGTTTCCATGATTCTTTTGGGAACGATACTCAGGGCACGTTTCAGGTTCATTCAATCGGCACTTGTTCCCGCTTCCCTTCTGGGCGGCCTGATCGGGTTTGTGCTGGTGAGCCTGGATTTATCCTTTGGCTTCAAGAGTGAGGACTTTGTTGCATTTGCGTTCCACTTTTTTACCTTGAGCTTTATGTCGCTGGTTCTCACCAACTCTGGTCAGAAGGCTGGCGCTAAATCTATTCAGCCGGGCGGTCTCTGGCTGTCGATCGGTTGGACCATGAGCCTTGTGCTGCAAGCCTTGGTTGGCTTGACGGTAATTGTGGTGTGGAACGCCGCCACAGATGGAGAGCTCTCAGTCTATCTTGGGCTGCTTGTTACCCATGGGTTTACTCAGGGTCCAGGCCAGGCCATGGCGATGGGTTCCATTTGGCAGTCATCGTTTGCCGTTGAAAATGCCGTTAACTTTGGTTTGATCTATGCGTCCCTGGGATTTCTTATCTCGTTTATCGTCGGCGTCCCGGCAGCGCGATATGCAATTAGCCGCGGCCTGAACAGCAATACTTCCGCAAAGCTCACCGAGACATTCCTTAAAGGTGTACACACCGCCATTGACAGACCATCTGCAGGCTCACAGGTCACACACTCAGCGAACGTTGATAGTCTGGTTTTTCATATTTCTATCCTGGGTGTTGCCTACCTGCTGACCAATAGCTATCTGCTGTTTATGCAAGCTCAGTTAGCAGGTGCAACACTCGCAGGCATACCCGTTGATGTGATTTTTTCTCACAACTTGTTTTTTATACATGGCTTGTTGGTTTGTCTGCTGATGCGAGGGGCAATTGATAAGCTTGGGTTTGGGCACTACATTGATGATGAAACTCAAAAGCGCATTACCGGCTCTTCCGTCGATCTGATGATGACGGCAACCATGATGAGCATCCAGATCGCTCTACTCACGGCGTACCTGGTGCCGATATTGTTGGTGTGTCTTGCTGTAGCAGCCACCACAGCATTTGTGTGTTTTTGGTTTGCTCGTTATCTGAACACCTTGCCGGTGGAAAGAGCGCTAACCCTATTTGGCTGTTGTACAGGCTCGACAGGCAGTGGATTGCTTTTATTACGGATACTAGACCCTGACTTATCTACACCAGTGGCGCGGGAACTGGCCTATTTTAATGTCGCGATTTTGTTCTTAAGCATCCACGTCTTGATGTTTATGGCGCCGATACTACCGAGTATTAGTCTGGTGTGGGTCTGCGGCATCTATGGCGCCACGTTCATGGTGGGTGCTGTCGTGTTGAGATTATTGGCGCCGAAAGTCTGAGTCGAGGCATGTTGTCTTAGGTAATTAACAGCCCCTAAACATCGTCATCCACTTTTGTCATACGAAATATATGCAACGGCTCATCTTCTTCCACCTGATCATGACTGTGGATCAGCTCACCAAGCTCCTCCTTTAACGACTTAAACTCTGTGGTCTGCAAATGCTCAGGTAATCGCGGTCGAGGCAGGGGTACATCTATTAAGGCCTGGATTTCACCGGGATTGGGTTTCAAAACCAGGATTCGATCCGCGAGATAGATGGCTTCATCTAGATCATGGGTAATGAAGACAACTGTGACATCAATATTTTGCCAGATCTCAATCAAGTGCTGTTGCATGCGCAGCCGGGTCTGGGCATCCAGAGCACCGAATGGCTCATCCATTAACAGGACTTTTGGTCGGGTCGCAAGAGATCGGGCAATCGCCACGCGCTGTTGCATCCCTCCAGAGAGTTGATGGGGATAGTGATCAGAAAATTTTGTCAGACCGATCACCTCAATCCACTCGCGCGCCTCCCCTTCTGCCTGACCTTTAGTGGCTCCCTGCGCCGTTAAACCGAACATCACATTCTGTTTCACCGTGAGCCAGGGGAAGAGCGTGTATTTTTGAAACACCATACCGCGGTCAGGTCCAGGTCCAATAATCGGTTCATCGCCGATCCGTGCTTCACCGCTAGTAATCGTCTCGAGCCCGGCTAAGATCCGCGCCAGTGTAGATTTGCCACATCCTGAAGGTCCGATGACAGTCAGGAACTCGCGGCGGTAAATGCCTAACGAGATATCTTTTAATATGGTTAGGTCCGGGCCAAATTGTTTACCGAGCCCATCCAACTCCAATATCAGCGGTCTATTTTTGAGCCGCTCAATACGGGTCGCGCTATCTTCTTGTTCGATCACGAGGCTGCACCTTTATGCCAGCGGAATAGTCGCCTTCCGAAATGCGACAAAATCAAATCCGTAGCCAGTCCGATGAGACCTATCATCATGATGGCGGCGAAAACGTTATCAAAATTCTTATAGCGGGCTTGCTGGGTGATAAACCAGGTGATACCGGAACTGGTACCGATCAGCTCCGCAACAATAAGATAGGTCCAGGCCCAGCCCAACAAAATTCGACTGTCACGAAACAGGTTCGGCAAAACACCGGGCACAACAACTCGTAGCAGTACCGCTGGACGACTCGCGCCCAGGGTTCTTGCCGCTTCGAGCAGCGCCGGATCGATCATCCGTGTCGTGTTTGCGACAATCAGTACCTGCTGGAAAAACGTGCCGATAAAAATAATCGCAATCTTCGGTGCGTCGTGAATACCTAAAACAGCAACCGCGAGCGCGCCAAACGCCGGCGCAGGGAAATAGCGAAAGAATTCAATAAAGGGTTCAAACAACTTCGACATCCTCGAATAGGCACCACAGAGGATGCCAAGGGGTATGCCGAATATCGACGATAGGGTAAAACCCCAGAAGATAATTGTAATGCTATGCCATAAGCTTTCATGCAGCCATTGTTCACTGCGCCGTTTAGGCTCGGTGCTAAACGATGTATACATGGCGCGGAAAACTTCATGGGGTGCAGGCAAGTAAACGGGATTGGCTCGATAGCCTTCTGGTACAACAAGGCCAGATTGTCGCACTGTCTCTACTTCGGCGTCGAAACGGTCACGTTCTATCTGCATACCCTCACGAAAATAGGCGACGTCACCCGGCACTGTGATCTTGACGTTAGGGTGCCAGATAAACGGCAAATAGCTAACCGCTGACCAAATCAGCAGCGGCAGCAAGAATGATGCAACAACCAGAAACCTGCCAGAATGGATCGAATTCACTGAGCTAGTCTTCCGCAGGCATGGTCAAACCTGAATCTATATATTGTTCGATGACCTGCGGTTCTGAATAGGCCTGATACTTAATATTAAAAGCATCCGCGATGCGGGTTGAACCATACAGTGATGCAAAACCTGGTTTATCAACAAGGTATGCAGTGGCTTCTTCGCGGCTGAGAATCCGGGTACCGGCAAGAAAGGGTTCGTACGCTTGAGCGGACAAACCAACCCTGGCGGCCATGATCTCTATCGCATTAGCACGGGTTGCCGGATCTTCAATGTAATCCACTATGCGGTACCAGACATCCACCACTTTGCGCCACTCTGCTCGATTCTGAGCGAGGCTCGAAGGTGAAACCACCAACAGGTCGTAAATTAGTCCGGGTTCATCGGCGGATGTGTAAACAGCTGTCGAACCCGGTAGCGACTGAAGCGCCAGTGATGAACTGGGTTGCCACGCAACAATGGCATCAACATCACCGGAAGCAAGCACCTGCGGCGTCTCGTTGGTGGGTACATTGACGAGCTCAACGTCCGCTTCACTTAAACCCACTTTTTCGAGGGCATTAAGCAATAACAAATGGCTAACAAAGCCAATTTCAACACCTACTTTTTTACCTTTTAGTTCAGCCACCGACTTAATGCCAGGCGCGGCGACGATCATATCGTTGCCGTTACTAAAATCGTGGAGCAACACCATTACGCCCTGTGCACCCGATGAACCGGTGACAAGGGTATCGCCATTGGTCATACCAACCGCATCTAGCTGCCCGGCGGCAAATGCATCCATCGAGGCGACATAGTCAAACCATTCAAATTCAACTTCGACACCGGCTTCTTCAAACCAACCGTTTTCAATGGCGACTTCCCAACCCACCCAGCCAGGCCAATCGCTATAGCCAATACGCAGGGGTTCGGCGTGAGCACTGCAGGTGATTAACACTGCAATTATAGTAATCAAAAACTTCTTCAACATAGTGGTTCCCTTTATTGTTAGTCTTTAACGCAACCTGACGCGACGGAATCTTTCCGGGGTATAGGTTGGCCAACCGTGAGCTCGTGCGCCACGCCCAACGCCATTCATGACAATAAACTCATCATGAATGCGAATGTCTTGTGTGCCATTGATGAGGTGCACAATGTTGTAGCCCTCCCGGAGCAAGGACGCCGGTATCTGTAACGAGTGTTCACGGGGGCGAAAATTACTCCGCAACCGATAGTCGACACCTGGGTAGTCGCTCATCTCAATCCGGCCGCCCATAATCCATTTCACCGGTTGCTCATCGGAAAAAGCGACCAGGCGCTTTAGACTATCTTTATAGGCATCGAAGTTTCGAATCACTAAACGCCCGGCATAAAAGGTATTGCCAGTAAACATAAGATCAGTCCAGGGGTCATAAAGCGTGACGGCAAACTCATCAAGACCCGGGGTTTTAAGCAGGGTCAGATCGCGCCCCCCAAGATCAAAGGAGATGCGATCTTTGCCAGCCATGAGCGACTTTCGACCGGCTGCAGTTGCAGCCATAATTTTGGTATTCGCTCGACCTTCAAACTGACCCAGTCCTTCTGTTTGCGATAGTTCAGAGCCAAGGGGCAGCACAATCAACTGCACATCACTGATATTGTTAGCCTGTTGCCACCGTTCAATAAGTGCATCCACAGTCTGCCGCAGGGGGAAATATTCGTCTTCCGAGGTTGCACCGGTATCCAGCAACACCACCTGCTTTTCGCCAAACAGCAGATACATAAAGGGGGCTTCCCAATGGACAGCGGGGTTCTGGCGTAGGATGTAGGTGTGCTCGTTATAACGGTGCACCTGCACTCTCACATCGGTGTTGACCTTGGCCGACAAGCTGCCATGGATCCATGCAAACCGCATGTTGCCGGGCGCCGGGCCACTATCTGTAAAATCCAGGGCGGCCATGGTTGGCTGACTCAATAGCAGAGCCAGAAATATGATTGTCATTTTCATCATTTGATCCCGTCTCATTGGTCCGTGGTGTATGACCAGGGAATCTCGTTGTACAACATGAAGTCGTCGTACTTGTAGATACCCGGTCCGTTGACGTCATCAATGGCATCAACTGCGATATCAAGCATTTTGATCGTCATCTGCATCGGCGGTTCGTTGGGCTGCCAGGTAGTGCCAATGGGATAGTCCACCTTTGCCGTGCTGGTCATTTCAATGTGATTGTTGATCAGGTGGGTCACCGGATACTCGTCTGCCAACTGACGCACGCGCTTTATGCTCGCGGCCCAGGCATCCCAGTCTTCAAGATAGAGCCGACCGCGATAGAACATGTCGCCGGTATAGAGCAGATCAGTCCAGGTGTCGTACATGGCGAGTTCTGAACTCTGGTGACCGGGTGTCCCGGTTACGATGAAGGTTCGACCCCCCAGGTCATATTCGATCCGTTGCTCGGGGTAATTGCTAAAGCCCCAGTAGTCCATGACTTCTTCATGGGTGAGACCCACCATCACGGTATCGGGACGGTCAACAAATTGATTCCACGCCGCATAGTGATCGCCGTGCAGATGACTATTGGCAACAATGAGTGTGGTTTTCTGACCGTGCTTCGCTTCCCATTCACTGATGATGCCGTCGACAACGTCACGCAAAGGAAACAGCGCTGCCGATGCGGTTGAACCCTGGTCAATCAGCAACGCTTTTTGGTTGCCAAATAACAGGTACATAAAGGCGCCTTCGTAGTTAATCGCCTTATTTTCGCGCAGAATATAGGTATGTTCGTTATAGGCATGAACCTGAACCGCAGGATCCTGGTTATCCATGGCAGACTTCGAACCATGTATCCAGGTATCTGGAAAGGTGCCTGGGGCAGCGGCCTCGGTCGCAAAATTTAGCGGCGTGGTCACCATCGAGATGGCGTGCTCCACCATAAACAGGCTTCCGGTGAAGACTCCAATGCCGAGGATCATGCCCAGTTTACCAGGTCGATTTGATGTGTCGGTCGAGTTCATTAAAAAGCAATCCTCTTGAGAAACCAGTAAGCGCCGGTACCTGCGATAGCAATAGTGGCCGGCTGTGCGATGTTCGATTGGTACCAGGTCTGGCGACGGAACCAGCCCACAATAAGAAAGGCGCCGGCAATAACAGCCAACTGACCGAGCTCCACGCCCAGATTAAAAAGCCCTAGCGATAGTAGAAATTGATCTTGAGGCAGCCCGATGTTGGCTAACACCGAAGCAAAACCGAGGCCATGTAACAATCCAAACAGACAAACGATCACTAATCGCCAGCGGGCTAGCTTTGTCGCAAATAGATTGTCGATCGCGACATACACAATTGAGAGCGCAATCAGCGGTTCAACAATGCTCATCGGTAAACTGACGATGCCGACCATCGACATACCTAGCGTTAGCGAGTGCGCCAATGTGAATCCCGTGACCTGCAGTAGCAGCGGTCGCCAGCCCCCGGCGAGAAAGAACAATCCCAGGATGAACAGCATATGATCCAGACCGTAGGGCACAATGTGCTGAAAACCCACGGCAACCCAGGTGAATTCCGGCGCGAGTTTGGTCCAGCCATAAGCCAACTGGGCTAGCCTGTCGGACTCAAGGTTGCCCGCACTTGAAGATAGAAGCGTGTCCCGCGATAGCCTGTCGACATTGGTTAACAAACGTGACTGCGGCAGTGCTTGCCCAGCAATATCGATCTTCATCAAACACGGCCAGGGAATTTCCAATTGGTCGGCTAACTGCACATTCAGATGTTCACCGCCGCTGACATCTAGCCGGTAATAGAGTGTTGCCATTTGTGGCGTAAGGGGATTTTCGATGGCAGCGAGTGACGTGGCTGATATTTCAAACCCGGTGAGTTGAGGTTGCTGGACACTGCCATCGAGTAAAAATCTCAATTCGCGTCCCAACCGATCTAACGTGGGTTGTAATAGTGCGCGCTGCTCTGAACCTATCGTCTGGGTTGCGACCCAATAGTCTTCTGCTGTCATTAATGACTGGCCAAGATCAATCTGCAGCGTGATGACAGCCTGCTGCTCCGCATCGACCGTAATATCAATGTTGGTCATATTAAGCATATGAGCCTGCACGGATACGCTGGCCAGCAAGCAGCACGCCAGCATCAACGATTTTAAGAATATGGATGGCTGCTTAAGGATTCTGGTCACTCCTATCTACCAACAGTGTTATTGGAACTGGCTTTAGAAATTGGTGTCACAGGAGATATAGCAATTAGTGTGCCGCGCGTTGAGCCACCAATTCTGGTATGTCTGAACGAATTTCGTCCCAAACAAGTGCGGCAAGGATGGCTGCGCACAAACTTATGGCGTCTTTTCGATCACGGAACAGATATGGCAGGATCTAACCAGAATTCCTAGATTGCCGATTGAGTAGCGAACTAATTAGGAATATTTTTCCAGTTGGTGCGCTAAGTTGGTGACGCGCACCGTTATGGAATAGCAGCGGATTTTTTTTCGCCCCCCGATGAATCGCAGTGCGCAATGTTGGTACTAACGTTTCTCTACAGCGGCGCACAAAAGCAGTGCTATTTTTTATAGCGCTGCTAACCATCGCACCTTGATAAATACGAATTGCTTTTCAGGGTTTGGCATAGTAATTGCGATACCTCCTTCACGTAAACTGTTGGGAGGCAGACGTTATGCGCAATAAAACTATAACTCACTTTTCTTACCTTACATTGCTTGCAACCCTGACCGCAGGGCTGCCGGCAATTGCGGAGGAAGAACCTACTTTAATAGAAGAAGTCGTCATCACTGGGTCGAGAATTAAATCTAACTCAAACAGTGCGCAACCTGTTTCTTCGTTTTCTGCGGAAGAACTGACCTACGGCGGCCAGGGCGATATCGCTGAGATTCTGAATGACAACCCGGCACTGTTATCTAGTGTGACAGCAGCCAACTCTCTGGATTCAGAAGCTTCTAATCTGGGCAGCGTGAATAACATCGGGGGCTCCGCACTTAACCTACGCGGTCTTGGCATTGAGCGAACGCTAACGCTCGTCAACGGCCGACGACACGTTTCTGGTATTGAAGGTACATCAGCTGTTGATGTATCGAGCATCCCCTCTGGGCTTATCGAACGCGTAGATATTCTATCGGGCGGTGCATCTGCCGTGTACGGGTCCGATGCACTAACAGGTGTTGTGAACTTCATTTTGAAAGATGACTATGAAGGCTTCGAGATGACCGCTCAGGCGGGCGATGCGGACGCCTATGGCACCGAGAGACTAAGCGCTCTGGGTGGTCTGAACTTTGACAATGGTCGCGGTAACGTCACGGTCTCGTTCCAATATGAGCGTGACGATGGCTTACTGACGGGCGACCGAAGCTTCCTTGCGGATAACGGCATTTCAAACGATGATCAAAACCCTGCATTGCGATTCCAGTCCGGTGAAATCACTTCCGGTGGTACACCGAACCTGGCGCAGTTTTATGATTTTGCCACGACGGGACGATTCAACTCAGGTCTACGAATTCCATCACAGGATGACTTCATCGCGGATTACACAGCTGAATTTGGCACTGCACCAACCTTATCAGCAGCAGAGCAGGCGTTGTTCTCACGCGCAGCCGCTGCACCACCCCGGGCTATTTTGCCGGGTCGAACCTTTAACATCACAAGCCCCTATGGTGTGATTGCGCTCGGCGACTTTGGTGTCGAAGTTCCCCTTGGCTCAGAGCCTGACCTCGACGGCAATGGCACATCAGACTGCCTACAGAGCTTTACCGGCTACAACAGTTCATTAGACGGTGCTTCTTCTTTTGGTATTGCAGGTGGTTGCTGGGCGATCGGCGCTGACGGTTCTATTAACCCCTACAATGATGGTCTGGTCGCAGGTAGCTTTAACCACTTTGGTGCAAGCGATAGCTACATCCGACCCAACGATACACATATCATCCCCGAAAAAGAGCAGTGGTCTATTGACGTGAACGGTCACTATGACCTCACCAGTAATATGACGGCTTTCTGGGAATCAAAGTACGTACGTGTTGAGTCTGAAATTTATGAACAGGCGCACAACTTTACCGACCTCTTATTCGGTGCACCCGACAACCCCTACTTGCCAGCAGAACTTGCTGCCTTCGCTAACAACGGCGGTCTCGGATTTGGCGGCATTGATGGTGGTTTGCATATTTCCCGGGACTCGGATGACTGGGGCCAAAACGTCACCACTAACGAACGTGACATTGTTCGATTTGTGGGTGGCATAGAAGGCACATTCAAGGACGTCGACTACGAAGTCTCCGTGAATTACGGACGTTTCGAACGTAAAATGATTGACCGTGAAGAGGTTGTCATGGACCGTTTCTTTGCTGCGATCGATGCAGTGACGGACCCCACCACGGGTGACGTTGTCTGTCGATCAGATCTTGATTCATCAGCCTATCCACACACGACACCTTTTGACATCCCTCAGTTTGTCGGCGGTGGTAACTTAGGTTCGTTCTTTACCTTTACACCCGGTGATGGCCAGTGTCAGCCCATGAATATCTGGGGCGGTCGCGGTGCTATGTCTCAGGCTTCCATTGACTTTGTGACCTTTGATCGAGAAGTTGAAGAGACCATCGAGCAGTTCGTAATTTCTGCATTCGCCACCGGCGATAGTGCGGAGCTATTCTCCTTACCGGGCGGCCCGGTCTCTTACGTGGTTGGTTTTGAGTACCGCGAAGAATCAACCGAACAGTCGTTTGGCGATTACGATAACGGTATTTTACCAGTCGGTGGTATCACTGCTGACGGTCAGGCTTTCTCAGCTGGTGACCTGGTGGGTACTGTGAGTGACGCGCAGAGCCTTGGGCCAACCCCCTCAACACGATTACTAGACAGTAATTCTGACTATAGCTTCACCGATGTCTACGTCGAGGTTTCAGCGCCGATTTTGAGCGGTGTAACAGGCGCAGAAGAACTGACCCTTGAAGGTGCGTTCCGCCGCTCTGACAACTCTGAGTTTGGTTCTAACGATACCTACAAGCTGGGTGTGGTTTACTCGCCAATTCAAGATGTTCAGTTCCGTTATACGTTTAGTGAGGCAACCCGCGTGCCTAACCTGTTTGAATTATTCTCACCAGAACAGGGTGCGCGTTTCCGTCCTGCTGATCCCTGTGACGCGATTAACATCGGTACTTCCGCTAATCCAACGCTACGTCAGGCAAACTGTATTACAGACCTGCAAGCAAACGGCGTCGCTGCTGCCAATATTTTTGACGGTAGTGGTAACTACTCATTTGAGGATCCACTTTCCGCTGGCTTCCCCGGTGCTGTTGGCGGTAACCCCGGCTTAACACCAGAGACCGCAGAGACAGAGTCTATTGGTATCATCATTACACCTGCAATGTTACCCGGGCTGTCCCTAAGCATTGACTTGATCAGCATTGAAATTGAAGATGCCATCGTTTCAGTTTCGGCGCAGAACATCGTTGATCAATGTTATGACGCGGCATCTCTGACCAACTCTTTCTGTAACCTGATCAGCCGTAACGATAGTCCGACTTCTGCCCAATCCGGTGGACTCGACTTCCTTCGTCAGGTGCAGCTGAACTTTGGTTCTGCTGAATATGAAGGCATCGACTACGTACTGACTTATGACTTCGGCATTGCAGACTTCAACTTCCTTGCTGCGCTCAACTACACAGATGTGAAGACACTGGAATTCAATGAAGGCGGCACCGTTGATGACGAACTTGGCGAAATGCGTCGACCTGAAAAGTCAGGCACCTTCTCTTTCACAGGCTCTTACGGTCCTGCTGCAGTCACCTGGAGCACTTCATACTTGAGCCAACAAACTCTGGCTTATGAAGATGGCGTTGAGATTGAGACTGCCTTTGCTAACTATGGTGCAGATGGCTTCACAGATGATGACACGTATATCCATGATATTCGTGCCACCTACCTCTGGGATTCAATCACCTTCTTTGGTGGTCTTAACAACGTGACAGATGAAGAGCCTTACTCTACAGAACGCGCCTACCCGGTTAGCCCTGTTGGCCGATATGCTTATCTGGGTCTGACTTACCAATTCATGTAAACCACTTTAACGTAGGATTAAAAAGGCACATCCAATGGATGTGCCTTTTTTTTTGCCCAAAAAAAAGCACACTAAGAAGTGTGCTTTTTTGATCCGGTTAGAACTAACTAGGAAACTAACTAAGAGACTAGCTTAGAGAAGCAATGTAACCGCGCCAGCCGCCGAAGCCGGAAACATCTGTCGCACCTTCAATCCCGCAGGGCTCACAGATAAAACCAGTTACCCATTCCCCCGACGCCAGCTCTAGTTGACCTAAGCCTAATGGTTGAGGGATACCCGCTAGAAAACTGCCGATATGGGCTGATGGCACGTCATAGACCTCTACCTCGATGGCAACACCCTCTTCGTTACGCATCAAACCGGGTCGTTTCGGTGGGCCGCCAGGTAAGGCAAATAATTGATAACAGGGCGCTGTATGAGTGGCTTCTCGTAGTTGTGCCCCACGCTCCTGAAGCTGCCCATTTAATGGCATACCACTTAAGTGTGCACCACACACAGCAAGGGCAATGGTGTCGGTGATTTCTGGGACTAACAATGGTTCAATCATGGTAATTCCTGTGGCTCCAATAAGTCGGGGTTGTTTGGCCAACTGGGTGTAGCCCAGTTTAAATAGCCGATGATCATGCAGCGCCTCGGCAATGAGCGTAATGCCAAAGGGCAAACCCTCCGGGGTAAACCCTGCCGGTATTGCAAGCGCAGACATATCGAGTAGATTCACAAAGTTGGTATAAGCGCCATTGTCAGAATTTCTTAACACCGGCTCTGCTGCCACTTCCGCCAGTGAGTAGTGTGTACCTACGGTGGGCAACACAAGTGCATCGATATCAGCAAACATGTTTTCCGCTATCCGCTTATAGGCAGCAAGCCGGTATGCACCATCGAAGTAATCCACTGCGGATACTTGATTGCCATGACCCACAACAGCCAGGAACTCAGGACGAAGGGATTCTGGTTGTTGTTCAATCAGATCTTTCGCCCCATGATAACGCTCCGCCACCCAGGCGCCTTCGTAAAGTAATTTCGCCGCATCCAACAAAGGCGATATATCGATTTCACGGGTTTCGAATTCATCACCAAAGCCTTCAATGGCGACACGAAACAAGGTCTCAAAAGCTTCATTGCCAAAAAACTTCAATTGATCGAAGCGTGGTATGCCAATCACTGTGGCACTGCCCGGGACCTGCTCGCGACCCCGCCTTGCATAAGCATCATCGTTGTCAAAACGATCCACTACCGAGGCGATGCTCGCCGTGTCTGCCAGGTTAAGAGCAAAGATTGTCACGCAATCGATGGTTCTACACGCTGGCACCACACCGGATGTGCTCAGTAGGCCGCAGCTTGGTTTATAGCCGATAAGATTATTCAGCGCCGCCGGTACCCGGCCAGATCCTGCAGTGTCCGTGCCGAGGGAAAAGCTGACTTGCCCGAGCGCAACCGCAACTGAGCTGCCAGAGCTTGATCCACCGCTAATTAAGGTCGGGTCAAAAGAATTTTGCACGGCGCCATGGGGTGAACGAGTCCCCACAAGCCCTGTGGCAAGTTGATCGAGATTCGTTTTGCCGATGGGGATTGCCCCGGCATCAATCAAACACTGAACCAAAAATGCAGACTTGTCGGGCGTGTAGGCAAAAGCAGGACACGCCGCGGTGGTCGGTATACCGGCAAGATCAATATTGTCCTTGATGGCAAAGGGAACGCCATACAACGGTAGTGAGTTTACGGGTAGCGCAGATAAACGAGCGACATAAGGCGCAAGCTCTGCTTCGCTCAATGAATGAATCCAAATGGGATTGTCCGGCGCCAGTGCCATGCGGCGATTCACCTCGGCCAATACGTCAGCAACACAAGCTCCGCTGCGGTAGGCGTCACGCAATTCATCAAGGGTAAACGTGAGTGACTTTAGGTCGGCTTGTAAGTCCATCTCTATTTCCATCTCTGTTTCCACTTACAGCACCTCTGCAAATAGCGCCAGGGACTGACCGGACGTCACTTGCTGCCCGGGTTTGACCAGAAACTCGATCAAGCGGCCCGAACGGCCTGGTTTTACTTCTAGTTCCATTTTCATTGATTCAAGCACCATGATGGTTTCTATGTCAGTTAGGGTGTCGCCCGGTTCTGCCCGGTATTGCCAGACGTTGCCAGAGAGATGGCTTTCGACAACAAAATGCCCCGCTGGGATTTCAATTTCAGATTGTTCGTCGTTGACGCCAGCATCCTGATCATCAAAATGAAGTTGGCCACTACTGCGCCAATCTGCCATTTCGGCGGCAAAGGCTTGTTGGCGCTGGTGCGTAAACGCGTCAATTTCAGTTTTTTGAGTCGCAACAAAATCACGGTGATCGGAAAGTTTAAAGGTGGTGGACTCAATCCGAGGCTCAAAACGTCCATGAATAAAGTCCTGACGTAACTGCAACAACTCGTCATTGCTCACAGGGTAAAAACGAATCTGATCAAAAAAGCGCAACAGCCAGGGCTTATCAAAAACCGGTGTCTTACGATAGCGATTCCACATTTGAATCGTTCGCCCTACAAACTGATAACCGCCGGGGCCTTCCATGCCATAAACACAAAGATAGGCGCCGCCAATGCCAACGGAGTTTTCCGCGGTCCAGGTCCGGGCAGGATTGTATTTTGTTGTCACCAGGCGATGCGCTGGATTCAGTGGCGTCGCAACCGGCGCACCCAGATAGACATCACCGAGGCCCATCACTAGATAGGTGGCATCAAAGACAATTTTTTGTACCTCATCAATCTGATCTAGACCGTTAATACGCCGAATAAAGTCGAGGTTACTCGGGCACCAGGGTGCGCCGGGACGGACGACTCGAACATACTTATCAATCGCCTCCTGACAAGCCGGGTCATCCCAGGAGAGCGGTAAGTAAACAATTCGCGAGGGCACTTCTAACGTCGCTTCATCATCAATCGCCGTTGCAAGTTTGATTAAGGTTTCGATCAAGGCTTCGCGGCTAATAACTTCGGGCACATAGTGGACCTGCAGCGAACGTATGCCAGGTGTCAGTTCAAGCACACCAGGCAATGCTGCCTCGACCAACGCGCGATAGATGCCATGTATTTTGAAACGTAGTTCAATGTCGAGCAGCTGTTCACCGGCTTCCATCAACAGGAAGTCATCCCCACTTGGCCTGAACGCTATTTTTGTCCCACCTGGAAGCACCAGTTGCTGAATCACGGCATCAGCGGGTTCAGTAACCGGTAATGAGGGTCGATAGTGATCCGACACCTGCTGCAGATCGTTCAAACTCGACAGCGAACGTTGCACATTTGCATAGCGCAATAGCGCTTCTTCATTGCTGACGGGCTTGAATCTAACGGTATCACCAGACCGCAGCTGCCCTAACTTCCATAGGTCAGCTCGAATGACTGTTGCCGGGCAAACAAAGCCACCAAGAGACGGGCCATCGGGACCCAGCAAGACGGGCATATCACCGGTAAAGTCGACAGCACCTACCGCATAGGCATTGTCATGAATATTAGAAGGATGTAATCCTGCCTCGCCGCCGTCGTTCCGCGCCCAGTCGGGCTTAGGGCCAATCAGACGCACACCGGTCCGGCTTGAGTTAAAATGCACTTCGTAATCAGTGCCGAAAAATGTGTCTATGTCACCGGGCGTAAAGAAGTCTGGCGCCCCATGAGGGCCATAAATGACATGCAGTTCCCAATGGCGATCGTCTGCATCGGAAAACGGCGTCGCCTCAATGGGCAATGACACTAGGGCTGGCAACGTCGGCAACTCAAGCAATGGCAAGGTGTCACCAGGTCTGAGCACACGGCCACCATGACCACCGAACTGCCCTAATGTAAATGTCGATCTAGAGCCAAGGTAAGGTGGCGATTGAATACCACCCGCCACCAGCAAGTAACCTCGAAGCCCACCGGTTTCAACGCGACCAATGTCCAACACGGAACCCGCCTCGACGTGAATCACCTGCCAGTTATTGATGGGTTCTCCATCTAATAGCGCCGACATCAAACCCCCGGTCAGCACAATGGCCGTGTCGCTATGAAACAATAGCGCGGGACCTTCGACGGTAATTTCTAATCCTGCGGCAGTCTGGTCATTACCCAACAACTGATTACCAATCTGAAAACTCAGATCATCAAATGGTCCGCTCGGAGGGACACCCACATCCCAGTATCCTACTCGACCCGGAAAGTCCTGAACCGTGGTGAACGTACCCGCCCGCTGCACTCTGATGCCATTCAATCTGGGCTCAAAATTCGCCAACATACTGGTGGCAAGCGCAGGCGCAGCAAAAGCATCTTCACTGAGAAATGCCGCGAGGTAATCAATGTTTGTTGCTGTGCCATAAAGCTCAGTGCTGCGAAGTGCTGTTTGTAAGCCCTGTATCGCTGCCGCTCGATCTTCACCATGGAAAATGATCTTGGCGATCATCGGGTCATAGTTCGGCGACACCTCGGTACCCGCCTCAACCCAGGTATCTACTCGCAATCGATCGGTTGTTGGCGGAAATGATACGTGGGTGAGCAATCCAGGCGATGGTTGGAAATTCGCCGCGGGGTCTTCAGCGTAGACTCTGGCTTGCATCGCATGACCGGCAGGTTGATGGCGCTCCGCCAGTTCAGACAAGGATGGCAGCACACCTTCTGCTAACTGAATCATGCAGGCCACCAGGTCGATGCCATACACCATCTCAGTGACACCATGCTCAACCTGCAATCGGGTGTTCACTTCAAGGAAATACGCTTCTTCCCTGGCCTCATCGTAAATGTATTCGACCGTGCCAACACTTCGGTAGTTGACCGCAGACAAGAGGGATTCGGCAGAGCGACATAAATCGATCAGTACCTCCGCTGGAATGTTCGGCGCAGGGCATTCTTCAATCACTTTTTGCTGCCGACGCTGGACCGAGCAGTCTCTGGTACCAAACGCGAGCACTTGTCCCGCGCCATCACCAATCACCTGAACTTCAACATGGCGAGCCACCTCAACATAACGTTCAAGAAATACACCCGCGTCACCAAAATTGTTAGCCGCCAGCTGTTGGACAGAATCAAACCCGCCTTCAAGCTCGGCATCCGAGCGACAAATACGCATGCCGATGCCACCCCCACCCGCAGTGCTTTTCAGCATTAACGGATAGCCTATTTTCTGAGCAGACAATTTGGCCGTCTCAAGATCAGGCAGCAGCGGGCTACCCGGCAACATGGGCACACCATTTTCTAGTGCAAGTTCCCGGGCACTGTGTTTTAAACCGAACACACGCATCTGTTCACCGGTTGGGCCTAAGAACGCGATACCAAGTTCAGCGCAACGTTTTTCAAAGCCGGCATTTTCTGACAGAAATCCATACCCCGGATGAATGGCTTTGGCACCACACTGAACGGCGATCTGCAGAATCTTGTCCTGGTTAAGATAAGTCTCAGCAACCAGTCCACTACCCAGGGAGTAGGCTTCATCTGCCAAATCAATGTGTCGCGAATCAACATCGTCCTCGGCATAGATCGCAACGCTCTGCTTACCCGCGGCCAAAATGGTGCGCATGATTCGACAGGCAATTGCACCGCGATTAGCAATCAATATCTTCTCAATAGGCGTACTCATAAGGCGTCCCAGATCAACACTTCTACCGGCGTTGGATTGTAGGCATTGCAGGGGTTGTTCAACTGGGGGCAATTGGAAATCATGACAATGGTATCCATATGCGCCACCATCTCGACATACTTACCAGCGTCGCTGATGCCGTCCTCGAAGGTCAGGCCACCCGCAGCGGTGACCGGCACATTCATAAAGAAGTTAATGTTATGGGTGAAATCGCGCTTACTCATACTGAAAGCATCCTGCTCAGAAATGGCAAGCAACCAGCTGTCTCGACAACTGTGCATACACTTTTTGTCGAGGGAATAACGGATCGTATTACTCTCTGCTGCGCAGGCACCGCCTAACGTGTCGTGACGACCACAGGTATCTGCGACAATCTCCATCAAGACATTGCCTTCTGAACTCAGTAGCTTTGTGCCCGCGGTCAAATACACATTGCCCTGTTCACGAATGGTATCGGTGGCGCTATAGCGCTCTGCCGGATCAGCCGCACTGTAAAAAAGGGTATCGACTGCCTGATTGCCTTCCAGGTCAAGAATGCGAAAGGTTTGGCCTGCTTTAACCACATGCATCCAATAGTCGCCCGCCTCAATGATGTCTGAATGACTTGCCTGCTCGGCCAGTTTCTCGCTTGCCTTAATCACGATTGGCCTCCTGTTACTTGGTGGTAAAGACGCGTGTTTTCAAAGGCGCGCTCGGTCTCAGGTCGTGCCAAACGACATTCATCATCTAAAGCCGGTGCCGGAAGATGTCGGATCTCATAACGGATTGGTTTTCGTGGGTAGGCTTTTGCGGGGTTTAGGGGGTGGGGACAGGTGTGCATGATCACAATGGCATCCATCTCAAACCGCAGCGTGATGGCATCATTGGGCTTCGATTGCTGTTCGCCCCAGACCAGATTACCCTCGTCATCGACCTCTATGCGGGTAAACCAGTTTAAATTCGCCGCAAGGTCTCGCTTACCCAATCCGTACTTACCAAGTTCAATCAAAAAGCTGTCGCGACCATTGCGTAAATAGTCGTTGCGCTCGGCCTGATAACTGCTCTGCCCCCACTTCGCTTCAACAACCCGGCGGTTACAGGTGCCTGTTGCTGTGTCATGCCAACCAAAAGAGTCTTCAACAATGGAGCACATGGCACGGCCCATGTCCGAGAACAGCGTGTTGCCCTGGCTCAACTTAAAAGTATGCTGACCTTTCAGGGTGTCAGGCATATTGTATTTTTCCAGGGGGTTTTCTGGATTGAGCATCAACATCGCCACATTGGCGCCGCCTTCAATATCCACCAGGCGTAGCGCATTACCGGCACGCATTCGCATCGACCAGTGTGCACCACCGGGAAATGTCTCACTGTAAATCAGGTTTTCGTCCGTTAAATGCATAGGGCGAAACGACTCCTTATCACTATTAAAAAATACTTATGTTTGTGAAATGAACCCAACTGGTGCGCAAAACTCACCGGCGCACTGAAAAATGGCATCATCAACTAAGATGACTTCCAGCTTTTCTATCTGAAGGGCGCATACCTCCACCCCGCTTCGGGATTCAATGACTAATACACTGACTCTAGAAATATCTCTGGGTACAGCGTTAGAAACAGTTCTAGGAGCAGCTTTGCAATAACAAGCAAGAACGGTGCCCATCGACGTCAGCGGAGGGTATTTGATCAGATAGGCGAAACGAACCGACTGTTTGAAGTTGCCACTGAAACCGCGCTCCGCTCAAAGTAGATTTCCAACATTTTTCATGGGGGGCATTACTGTGATTGCGCGGGTTAGGGGTTAGGGATTAGGGGCGAGGCGGGACGGGGCTTATTGCACTTTCAAAGATAAACGCTTAAGCGGATTTTTCTCAGAAATTTCAAAGCCGACTGTTTCAGCACGAGAAACCCAACCTCTATGGATCGGGCTTCTGGCTGCGCATGAAAGACATAGATCGAGTCAGATCGGGTTTTAATCTGAGACAGCAGCGCCTCTTGTTGCTGCGTAAAACTGTTTATAGCCCTCGGTCATCGCCCTGGCGCAGTCGCCAGGCGTTTTGCCACCTTTGTTACGATCGAGGCAAGGTCCCGTCATGACTTCTGGCATATTCGCTTGAACCCACTTTCGAGCTTCATAGTAGATGGGCTGGTCGTCTGAACTGGTTTTGATTGAAGTAATTTTTGTCTCGCCAAATGTCAGGTGAAACGTGTCAGTGACATTAAAGCCAGTCTTCAGTTGTACCACGGGATCATCCTGCACCGTGATCGGGCACTGGAAAAGTGTCGGTGACTCAGCCTCACATGCTCCACGTTTGAGCACCTTATAGTTGCCCCCCTCAGCCCATCCCTGATAGTAAGAAATCCGAAGTGCAGAATCCCCAGCATCAGCGAGGAAAGGTTTAAGCTGTTCTGGATCAAAGGAGTAGAAAGCGTCAATAAAGCCCTCGGCGGTCAGACGATTCTGCTCCTGTAGCTCTGCCTTAGCAGCGGTGTCAGCGGCGACCATGGCATCCCAACTGTCCCACTCAATGGCACGTCCTGGATAGGCCACCTTTTCAAATGGCCAATCCGCTTGAACCCAATTGGTTGCCCATTCGTAAAGTTCAGCATCAAAACCGGCATCGTACTCGGCCTCGGTTACCCACATTTTAACGACGGCATCATAGCCTTCGATGGTACTGGGATAAACGTAAATGCAGCCACGCTCGCGGCTACCGTCTGGTGTGAGTACAGCATAGGCAAATGATTCGCGGTTCTCAAATCGTGCTTGCTCGGTTTGCATATCCAGTAAAGCATCGGCATCTGAGACGTCTTTGTGGGGCCATCTAGTGTTGCGCGTAAAGGTCTTTTGCAAATGCTCAATAGAGGACATGTATGCATCAAAGTCGAGCTTCACTAACTCAGGACCTAACGGTACGATCTTAAATTCTTTTGTTTCGACTAATATTGGTGCGTTGAATTCCGCCGGTATGAATGATGTGTCCACTGGTTCGGTGGTGACTGCCGGAGCAGATTCTACTATCTCAGGGGTTGTCTCAGGGGTAGTCTCAGGTACAGATTCAGTTGCCACGACGACGTCTTCGGCGGCCGGTGAGCAGCCCATTAATAACATCGTTAGCGTTAGAGCTATACCTGCAATCCTTAGCTTCATTATTTTTTGCTCCTTAAGATTCAATGTGCTGTTAATATTTTGGAAGCTGAGCTGTGGAGCTGCGTCAGACAAAGCTAATTTATAAAGGGAAAACCCTGACAACTTTTTCATCATCACCTTAAGTTGAACAACTTCCAAAACCCTATCAATTGATAGAATTCAGTAAAGACGGCGGCGCCGCTTTCCTATAAACCTGGTCTGCTTAGCCGATGAACAATATTTGCAAAGAATGTGCCACTGAGTGCTTCACTCTCGTTTCCTACTCTATATCCTGTTCCGTCCCCTTCTGGGCGTGAGACCATAGGGGTTGCCACCATTTATGACGCACTGACAAAGTGCTAACGGATTGCTAAACGCTCGGATAAGGGGCGTTAATTTAAAGCGGCCCTGATTAATGCACCGTCCTGATCCTGACAACTAGCTACAGGTCGCAACCTCAGAAGCGAGGATGTAGTACTGTAGATATTCTTCATCTTCGCCGAAGCCGGTCTTCTTAACTTTGCGCAGCGCATTCTTCGGCTTCTTGTCTACGTCGTCCGCTTCTTCTTCGCCTGCGGCGACATTGCTCGCAACGTCTCGACTAGCACTATCCTCGTTTGCTTCGGCTGCCTCTTTCTCTTTCTCCTTCTCTTTGCCAGCTTCCTTAACGAGGTCCATAAGTCGCTTTGCGGTATCCCAGGTGTCTCCCGATACTTCCTCTTCCACAACGCTGACGTAGAGCGCCGGGCCGTAACCTAGACTTTCGTCCTTCTCGTTAAACGGTGCCTGGCTTATTGACAGCGAGAGGTAATCGTTAGCAAGAAGTTCAGGATCGAGCAGCGTACTGTCGCAGACGAGTTCGCCCCCCGTGGCAACACGGCTTTCGGCGGCTTCTGTGAGTGCAGACAGCGTTGCCATGGCGCGATCCGCCTGGGCGTCACGCTCTCCGCCAACCACATAGCCGATGATCAGGGCGATGACGGTAATGACGACAAAGCTGTAAACGACCCACTCAGAGACGGCGAGCCCCAACATACGGGCTACGGGTGGAACTTCGTTGTCTGCCTCTGGATTACTGTTCTCTGTTGCCATGTTCGGTCCTATTGCTCCTGCTATGGTTGATGCAAGTTTGTTTGATGCAAGCCATTGGCGGCATGCGGGCACCAAAGTAGTGAGCAAATGACGTGCCATACGGAAGTGTATGGGTGACATGGGTGCGGACACGGTAGTTCGCGCACACAATTCGGTTATGCGGTGTTCTACCTGAAGTGAAAGTTGCACCACAAGGCATCACGTCCCGCTGCCATGCGCTATAAGAGTGCCGTATTAGATTGGACCGTCCTGCTTATTTTGATGAACAAAGCCTCAGTTTTCTCTGCGGTTGGATCTAGCGAGGGTCAGACTTCATGGCCAACGGTTAGGTATCAACTAGAACAGGCTGATAGTGGTCGCTTACCATTTCCGCATTACTCGCTGACCCCAGACGATCACGTATTGCTCAGGGGAGGTTTGGTCCGCTTTTTGCAAACTTTTTGCTAAACAGCTACTAAGCTGGCTCGATATATGAAACGGAGGCGAATTCATGAGCGAGAACACACTGGACACTGCAGAACTGTCGCAAGGCACGGAACATTCCACAAAAACCGCGGCGAAAACAGTGAACGATATTGTCTGGACATGGATACAGCCTACATTTGCGCTAGGTGCTCCACTCCTCGTTGCCGTTACGCTGCTCAGCGATTGGTGGCAAGAGGCAGACCGAATGCTTTTTGCTCTGATCATGATCTTTATTCCGATCCCACTTTTCGTCTGGGCGGAAAGACGCTGGGGCAGGGGTGACTGGAAACTCAAGCCAGCCGAACTCGCCGAAGACGGCTTCTGGCTCGCAATGGGTGCACTGCTCTGGGGGCCGATTATCACTGGCATGTATCGAACACCGGTCTCCGAGGGTTTCCGCGCCATCCGTGATAGAACCTTGCTGGAGATCAGTTTTGAGCCAACGACCGTGCTCGGGCTGTTTGGCGCAGTCATCTTCATACGCATCTGCACGGCTTTCCCCTACTACTGGTTGCACCGTATACAACATGAGGTTCTGTTCTGGTGGCGCATGCACGCAACCCACCATCACATTACTAAAATGAGCTTCCTGCGGGGCGCACGAACGCATCCCTTTGAGTACCTGGCGCTTTCGTTTGGCCGGGTGATGGTGATGGCTTTTATCGGCGCGAGCGACGAGGTGTTAGCGGTTTCTGCAGTATTTGGCATGATGAGTGGTAAGTTCAATCATTCGAATTTGCCGCTTAAAACTCTGCCTGTCTATGACTGGGTATTCGCCACCGCACCCCAACATCACGTTCACCACTCGCTGAACCGTCGGCAGAGTGATTCGAATTACGGCTGCTACATTATCCTCTGGGACCGCATCTTCGGCACCTACTGCGCGGACAAGTCCAGTGATGTAAAGCGGGTCGGCGCTGGCAAGGCTGTGCCACTGACGATCAAGGAACAGCTAATGTTGGCCCTCTACCCAAACAAGCGCCTCGTCGATCTCTGACAGGCGCGTTTTCCATTTCATTTTCCTATTCCTATTAATAACATGTTGAATCGAACACTATGAGCAATCCCTGGTATCTGATCCCGTTTTCAATCGGGACGCTTGCTTTTTTTGTGACGCTGTACATCACGATCTTTGTGCCAAAGCTGTCGGACACGCCTTGGAATGAGGAAGCCACCGACGAGGTAAGCCCGCTCAGAAAGTGGGACACGATCATCACCTGGGTGATGTGGGGCGGCTGGGGTGTTGCGATGCTGATGCGTTTTCTTGACCGGGGTAAATTTCTAGATCAAATCGAGCGACTGATTAACTGAGTTTCGTTGCGTTCCAGGTCTTTATTGTTTGCCTGATTGCGCACTAATATCTGGCAGCGTAAGAAATGTCTATTCGATTCCAGCCCTCAATTCATTCCTTAAATCGGGCAAAATTCTTCGGGTCAGACCCGAATTTCATCCGGTTGGATCTGAACCACAATTGAATTGAGCCGGCCGACGTAAACAAAACCCATATCCAAAGGGTACAGGGAGCCATCCCAGGACGTCGATTCTGTCTCGCATACCCCTTTCTCAAACTGCCCCAAATTGATCAAAAATCATCCTTTCGACGGATAGGCATACCGAGCCGCCAAACGTAGTCTGAACCACTCATGGTGGGCTTGTGCCGGCCGCTTGCTGGGAAAACGCAGGGCAAACGCTGGGAAAATTTGCGCTTAAAATGACCAATAGTTCCAAACCAACCTCTGAGCTCGGCAGTGCACTGAAAGACGTGCGTAAGTATTTCGGCTATACGGGGCTGTTTAGTGCCGCCATCAATTTATTGATGCTGGTGCCGATCGTCTACATGTTGCAGGTCTATGACCGGGTGATCTCCAGCGGCAGCTATTCCACCCTCACCATGCTGACGTTATTGATGATCGGCATGCTCGTCGCCATGGGTATTTTCGAGTGGGCGCGCTCCGGGATTATGATTGCGGCGGGTAACCGGATCGAAATGAAGCTGCGCAACCGGGTCTCCGATGCCACCTTTCGCCGTTCCCTGTTATCCGGTGGTATGAACACAAACGCCCAGCCGATGCTGGATCTGTCGCAACTGCGCCAGTATTTAACCAGCCAGGCGCCGATTGCGTTTTTTGATACCCCCTGGGTACCGGTTTATCTGTTGATCATGTTCCTGTTTCACCCCTGGTTTGGGGTTGCCGCCATGCTGGCTGCCGTGATCATGCTGGGCCTCACCTTTCTCACGGAATGGCTCACCAACGACAAACTGCAATCGGCTAACGAACTTGCCAGTGGCGTGAATTCACAGGTCAGCAGTAATCTCCGCAATGCAGAGGTCATCGCCGCCATGGGCATGGCAGATAATGTAGAACATCGTTATCAAGATACCCGTCAGGAAATTGCCCGCATCCAAACCGGCGCAAACAAGCAGGCCAATCTGGTTCGTAGTGTTTCCAAGTCGTTTCGCATCATTACCCAGAGTTGTGTTCTGGGGCTTGGAGCTTATCTGGCACTCCAACAGCAAATTTCCCCGGGCATGATGATCGGTGGCGCTTTGCTTCTCGGTCGTGCACTTGCCCCGATTGATCAACTGGTAAACTCATGGCGCGGATTTTCCGAAGCGCGCGCCCAGTATCATCGACTGGAGGACGTGTTAGAAAACATGCCCGCGATAGCCGAAACCATGCCCCTGCCAGAGCCCGTCGGCAAGCTCACCACGGATCAACTGGTGGTATACCCGCCTAACGCCAAAACGCCTGCCATTAAAGGTGTGTCTGTTGCGCTGGAACCCGGTGAGTCTCTGGGAATTGTTGGACCTAGTGCCTCGGGTAAATCAACACTGGCTCGCGCCCTGCTAGGCATATGGCCGATCTACAATGGCAAGGTTCGGTTGGATGGCGCGGATATTGCCCAGTGGAATAGAGCTGCGCTCGGGCCACACATTGGTTACTTACCCCAGGACATCGAACTGTTTGACGGCACAATTGCTGAGAACATTTCCCGTTTTGGTGAAATTGATCCTGACAAGGTTGTGGCTGCGGCAAAACTTTCCGGAGTTCATGACATCATCCTTGGGCTGCCTGAAGGATATGACACCCGCATTGGCGCACTCGGTGGCGTTCTATCCGGTGGCCAACGGCAACGGATTGCACTCGCCCGGGCGGTTTACGACATGCCCAAACTGGTGATTCTTGATGAGCCCAATTCCAACCTGGATGATCAGGGCGAGAAGTCGTTGATCAATACCGTTATGCAATTGAAGCAGGCAAAAAGCACGGTGATTGTCATCAGTCACCGCGTCGCAATTTTGCACGTGATGGACAAGATGCTGATTTTGAATGATGGCCAAACTGCAGATTTTGGCGCTAAAGATCAGGTCTTAAGCAAACTCACCGCGCCACGGGATGCTTCAAACCCTCTGGGAGAGAGAACCGTTGGACAATAAAGTTGACGATCTAACGGATATCACCCTGCCGCTGCGGGTTGGCCTTGTGTTGTTTGCGTTGGTATTTGGTGTATTTGGATTATGGTCTTCAATTGCACCGCTGGATGGCGCGGCCCACGCCTTCGGCCGAGTCAGTGTCGCGTCCCATAGCAAAACCGCCCAGCATCTTGAGGGCGGCATCATTGCGGCAATTCTGGTGAAAAACGGCGACTTTGTGGAGCAGAATCAGCTCCTGATCAAACTCGACGAAACCCAGTCCCTGGCGCAACTCGACATTGTCAAAAGCCAATACAACGCACTCAAACTCAAAGAAGCTCGCTTGCGAGCAGAAAGAACCGGCGCCGACTTTGTCACCTACCCAGAATCCCTTCACGAGTTAACCGATGATATCGCCGCAGAGAATGAAGTTTTTGCGGCGAGAAAAGCCGCACTGGCTGCGGGTTCAGATCTGCTCGTGCAGAGAATCGAACAGCTTCGCTCAAAGCTAAAAGGCTTAGAGGCGCTAAAACAGAGCAAAGACTCACTCGCACAGTCGTTTCAAGAGGAGCTGAAAGATACCGAGGAACTGCTGGATCAAGGCTACTCAGACCGAACCCGTTTAAGAGAACTGGAGCGGGCATTTGCTACTGCTACCGGTGAATCCGCTGACCTGACCGCCAACATTTCATCCACTGAGGTGCAGATCGGTGAAACCCAGTTGCAAATCATGCTGCAGGAGCGTGAGTTTCAAAACGGCGTTGTGAATACGTTGACCGAGACCCAGAACGCGTTGAACGATGTGCGGGAGAGAATCACCGCATTGCAGGATATTGTTGCCCGCACCTCAGTACGCTCTCCAGTGGCCGGCACCATCAAGGGTATGCAGTTTCACACCATCGGTGGTGTCATCAGCCCAGGCACCCGGATCGTAGACATTGTGCCAGAGGATGATGAACTGATTGTCGAGGCGCAGATCTCTCCCAACGATATTGATCGTATTGCGCTCAACCAACGGGCAAACATTCGATTCTCCAGCTTCGGCAATGCGGTGCCCAACATTATTGGTGAGCTGACCTATATCTCTGCCGACATTTTTATTGACGAAAACAGCGGCCTGCCCTACTACCAGGCGCGGATCGAAGTCACAGAAGAAGGCACCAAAGAATTAGGCGCACTGGAGCTTGTGCCGGGCATGCCGGCCGAGATCTTTGTTGCCACCGGTTCACGAACATTCTTTCAATATTTGTTTAAACCGCTATCTAACGCCATTGCGCGTAGCTTTAACGAGGACTAACTATGATCAGCAAGATCAACACGATTTCCCGCCTAAGAGGGCTCTGCCTGGTCGGCGCTATCGCACTCACTCCACCGGCGGCACTAGCCGCTGATGTTGTGGGCTCGACCCTCGAAGATTTTTTCACCGCCTCCCTTGATTACAGCCCTCGCTTAAAAATTTCGGAACAGCGCAAAGCCATTGGCGAGGCTCGCCGTGATGCGGCGACCGGACAGCTAAAACCACAAATCTCCGCCCAGGGCACCGTGACGGAAAACCGCAGAACCACAAACAATGTCTTAAACGAATTTGACGGCGAACGTTACTCAATCCAACTCACCCAGGTACTGTTTAACTGGGAAGCGTTTTCTGCGCGCAAGCAAGCAATATCAGAACAAGACCAGAGTGAAGCCGAGTATTACTACGAGCTTTCCGTGCTACTGACATCGGTGGCGGAAAAGTATTTTAATGTCCTACAGGCGCAGGGTGAAGTGGCTTCCAACGCAGCAGAGCTAGACGCCGTGAAAAAGCAATTGGCGCAAATTGAAGATAAGCACGAACGGCAGCTCGCGCAAATCACCGATTTACTTCAAGCCAGAGCCAGTGTTGCTTCGGTGGAAGCTGCCCAAATCAAACTGCAAAGTGATCTAGATCTTGCGCGGGAAGCACTTCGCTCGGTAAGCGGTTTGGATGTGGGTAAGCTGCTCGATCTGGCCAACGGCGCAGCGACGCCCACGGTGCAGGAAAGCATCGCAGAATGGGTGGCCCGGGCCGAGGATAACAACTACCTTATCAAAGCCAGAGAATATGCCATGAACGCAACGCAAGCCGGCATATCTCGCAGCAAAGGTGCATTTATGCCCAATGCTTCACTGATTGTAGAACGACAGGATTCGGATCTTGGCTTTGATAACGCGCCGATTCAAAAATCAGAAACCACCTACGTGGGGATCGACCTGCGGGTGCCAATTTATGCCGGTGGCACACGCCGGGCACAACTGCGGGAAGCACGAAGCTTACACGCCATTGCCGGTAGCGAACTGGAACAAATTAAACTGGATACCAGCGAACTGGTGCGCAGCGCCTACCTTCAGTATAGGGCCAGCCAATCTTCCATTAAGGCAGCAAAAAGCCTGCTGGAATCAACCACCGCGGCAGCAGATGCCATGCAGAAGGGGTTTGATCTAGGTACGGTGACCAGTGTTGATGTATTGAATGCCATTCGCGATCGTTACCAGGCAGAGCGTCTTCTGCAGGAAGCCAAATACGACAGCATCAAGTTTTATCTGCTGCTGAAGCGTGAATCCGGCTCTCTTACCCCAGAGGATATGAAAGAGGTCAGTAGCTTGTTTAAGTCAGTCGCCGGTATCAGCGTTAATGAATACGGTTCTTTATTTCCCTCAGAAGTAGCGGGCCACTGATGAGTCGTTAGAAACGAGGCAATAAAAAAGGGCGCTTTAAGCGCCCTTTTTTATTGCCTGATTAGAACAACAGTAGGTCGGTGTCCAATTCCTCTAATCGATTGTTACCGCTGTTATCAATGGTGAGAATGTCGACGTAGTCATCGCCACCACCATCGCTGTCAAACTGCACCACAACGTTGCGATCACCGGTGTCATCATCCACAACCCTTTTGAAATTGATCCACCCTTCTAAGAACGCGGTATTTGCATCCGTTGGTCCACCCACGCTACTGAGCAGGCTACTGAAGTCGAGGATTTCCCCTTCCTCATTGGTACTACCGCTCACGTTGGAGTTGAAGTTGTCCAGTGTAGCGGCGCTGCTCGTGACCTTATAGGCGACCGTGACATCAACCTGGAAGTTGGTCGTGGCCGTACCATCCGTCGCAGACACGGTAACCCGATAGGTATTTTCGCCTTCGGTCGTGCCATCTGTGTAGGTAGGCGGCGTAATAAAGCTAAGTGCACCGGTACTGGTATCCACGTTAAACAGAGCACCGTTGTCGCCTGCGACAATGGCATAGGTAAGCGCCTGACCGTTCACATCAAATGCGGAAAAGGTCCCCACGCTTGAGTCGCCTTCGGCTATCGTAACCTCGGCAGCAGTCCCGTCCTCAAACAACGGCACACCGTTGGTGCCATCAACGCCAACAAACAGTTTCTGTGTTGTGGCTTTTCCGGTTGCATCCGTCGCCGTTAAGGTGAGTTCGTAGACACCATCACCATTTGCATCAGCATCCGGGCCAAAGAGTTGTGCCTGTAAATGAGCACTACCCGAGAAGAAGAACTTTTCGCTCGCAGCATCTGAACCTGTTAGCGCTAGTGTCACCGTATCGTTCTCTGGATCTGTGGTCGTGAAGGTCACACCAGTTAAACCGCTAGGTGCAGTCAAACTGAACACATTCGAACCAGTTGAATTACTGATGGTCGGTGCTTCCTGAACGTTCTCGACGTTTACGGTGATCGCCTGGGTTGCCGTCCGACCGGTCGTATCCGTAGCGGTAACATTGACGACATATGAGTTGTCATTCCCACTTCCCGCAATGCTGCCTTGCGGCGTTTCAAAATCAGGCGCTGAGGTAAACGTTAACTCACCGTTGGACGAATCAATACTAAAGAAGCCTTGATCGTCACCACCACTAATGCTGTAGGTGATGGTGTCAGCATTTTTGTCCCTGGCCCGCAATTCCGACACAAAGGTTGTGTTTTCATCTATGTCAAAAGAGGTTGTGCTGCTGACAAATACCGGCGCAAATTCCTGTTGCACCACCGTCACCGTATTGGCAACGGAGATCACGGTGTTGTTCGCGGTGTATGTTGTGTTGCTTGCACCGGCGGAGACCACCGAGCCTCGCGGCAGGTTCACGACATCGCCCGCATTACCATCCACTTGAAGGGTCAGGGCAGTTCCAAGGAGGACGCTAGCCTGTACATGATTGATCGTTAGCGTGTTATTACCTGAGCCAGTCAGGTCTATGGTTTCAAAGTTTCTAACGGCACGGGATTGTAGATCATCAAAATCAAGATCTATCCCGGAACCATCTAGCGCCAATGTATCGGCACCGCCCCCGCCGTCGAGCCTGAAGAAGTTGGCATTGGAAACCGTCACTGTGTCATCACCGTTACCCGCGCTGACAACCGCATTGCTGCCGCTGGCGGTAAGTTGGTCATTGCCGCTGCTGCCGATGGTCCCCGCAGCACCACTAAAGTCTTTACCGTAAATGACGTAGGCTGCACCCTGGTAAAAGTCCTTTTCAAACTTGTCGCTATAGACTTCCAAGCCTTGTTCACCTACCAACACGTCAGCGAATCCATCGCCATTCAAATCACCTGGTGCGCCGACCGAGATACCCAGGTAGTATTCCCCGCCACCAATCGCGAAGCCATTTGTACCATCGAGCGTGTCAATATCTAGCTTACCGCTATGCCCTGAAGCGCTTCCGAAGACAACATAAGCGGCGCCGACTGGAGAGCTATCTTCTCCGCCGCCTTCTTCACCTTCTTCCTCGCCTCCACCTTCTTCTCCGCCGCCTTCTTCTTCTGAGCCACCTTCTTCTTCGGAGCCTTCATCATCACTGCTACTTCCATTTTCCTTTTCATACGCACCAAGGATAAAGTCATCGTAGCCGTCGCCATTGATGTCGCCGAGCACCGCGACCGAGGTTCCCAGAGCCTGTTCATCTTCCTCGTCTCCGCCAGAGGCGATGCGATAACCCAGAGAGCCGTCACCACCATATTCAGGATCCAGTGCGAACAGCGTCCCTGACGTGTAGTAGCCATCGGTATAACTCAGCTGAGACACCACACTCGCCATGTCCGCCGCACCAAACAGCACCCATGCACCATACTCTTCAACGCCGACAATCAGGTCATCGAATCCGTCACCATTAAAGTCACCGCCTCCAGCGACGTCTTCATCGCTGTAGAACAGTTCAAATCCATTGGTGCCGTCTAAATCGTCAACGTCAACGGAAATAGCGCCACTGTCAGTACCAAATACGACAAAGGTAGAATTGCCAAAATCAGAACCAATGAAGACGTCATCATATCCATCACCATTGATATCACCCGCGGAGCTAACCTTTTGTCCAACGCGATCATTCAACCGCTCTCTTGCGGTGATTTCGATACCGGCAACGCCATGCAGACCTTCGAGATTTAACGTGTCATCAAAGCCTTCCGCAGTACCGAAGACAATAAAAACTGAGCCTTCTCTTGATGACTCATGGCCTTTGTAATAGCCAGAAATGGCAAGATCATCAATCCCATCACCGTTGAAGTCACCAATCTTGGCAACATCAAAACCACTTTTTGCACCAACCCCGCTAGGGCGTAGGGCGAAACCATCAGTCGCGCCGGACTCTTCCAAATCTTCAACTGCAATTTGACTCGCAAAGTTACCTGAATCATCGGTATCTTTGCCGAACACAACATAACTAATACCTTCCCTGACATAGTTAGGTCCATTAGGACCGCTCTTGTAGTTGTTGCCCGCGCTTGGATCCCCAACTAACAGGTCGTCAATGCCATCGCCGTTGATATCGCCCGCACTTGAAACAGCCGTACCCAGAGAACCGTCGTAGCCCGAAATCACAAAACCATTACTGCCGTCTATTGATTGCAAGGAAAAAGCAGAACCAAAATCAGAGCCTGAGCCAAACACAACAAAAGCACTGCCACCAAAGTAATAATCACCGTAATATTCGGTTGAGTAGGTTCTTGGTAAACCAACAATCACATCAGTGAATCCATCACCGTTTAGGTCGCCTGCACCGTTTACATCAAAGTACTCGAAGTTATAGTCCTCATTACCGGAGATCTTGAATCCGTTAGTGCCATCAAGATCAGCAACAGAAATAGAAGACTGTGGATTAACCACTCGGACATCAACGCCGTCCTGAACCTCAATGCGTGTGGAAGTGGATCCTAGCTGATAAACGTCAAACAGCACGCCATTGGCATCCGCTTGATTGTCCGTGACCAGACTCCAGTTACCTTTTGCAGAAACTTTATCCCCCGATTCACCTCGAATTTTGAGCGTACCACCGGAAACATTGTTGACTGAGGTTTCATCAAGACTCACCGTATGAGAACCAGTGCCAGTGAAATCAATCACTTCAATACCGCTCATATTTGAAACACTGGTCAAATCCAGCGTGACATCGGAGCCGGATACATTCAGCGTGTCAGTACCTTCACCACCTTCAATGGTGTCGTTGGTATCAGACGTTGAGTAAACGATTATGTCGTCACCCGCCAGGCCCTGAAGCCGGTTCGCACCAGAGTTGCCGGTCAGGGAATTGGCGAGCGCGTTTCCGGTACCATTGATCGCGCTACTACCGGTTAGAGTCAAATTTTCAACGTTGTCGCCTAGCGTGAATGAAACGGAAGCGTTAACCGTGTCGGTTCCTTCACTTGCAAGCTCAATGACGGTATCGCTGGAACTGTCCACGGTGAATACATCATCCCCCGCCTTACCTTCCAACCGGTCGTTACCCGCGCCACCATCAAGTGTGTCGTTGCCGCTGTTGCCGATAATCGTGTTGTTTAGTGCATTACCTGTGCCGGTGTTTGCAGCGGTAGAAGTAAAGGTTAGATTCTCAACATTTTGACGACCGTTTGTTGTTGTCATATCAAATGTTGTCAGTGACGTCTGAATGGTATCCGTACCTTGATTCACTGCCTCGTCAACAATGTCCTGGGCATCGTCGACCACATAGGTGTCATTACCCAGGCCACCGAGCATTGAGTCCACGCCACCGCCGCCGTCTAAAACATTATTGCCAGAGTTACCACGAATGGTGTTGGCCAAGGAATTACCGGTACCGTTGATATTGGCAGAACCGGTTAAGGTTAGATTCTCCAGATTCGCACCCAGGGTAAAGTTGCCAGCGGCATTTACCTGATCAGTACCATTTCCTGTTAGTTCTTCAATAGTGTCGTCGGCATCCACGGTGTAGGTATCGTTACCGGCACCACCCTTTAAGGTATCCGCACCCTCTTTGCCATCGATCGTGTCGTTACCGATGTTGCCGGTAATGACATTATCCCGGGCATTACCATTCAAGGTCTCTGCGTCCGTAGTTGCCAGGGTGAGGTTTTCAACTTCATTCGCCAGTGTGACGGCGAAGGTTGGGTCAGAGATGACAATGGTATCTTTCGAGACGTCCTTTAGGGGCGTGATGTTAACGGATCTAACACGATCGATGTTGTCGACTCTCCCGGTTGGATTGTCGTCGACCGTCACAGCAAAGGAAATAACATTGGTCACATCACCCTGCGTAACGCTAACTTTTACGACAGTTGGGTCAGCGCCCGCAACAAACTGGGGGGCGCTGATAAATCGAATTACACCGGCAGAATCCACCGTAAACTTGTCGCTGCCAGAAGTTATGGCGAATTGTGTACCTGTGCCACTCACCAATAAAGACGTGACCTTCTCGTTACCTGCGCCGGCCAGAATTGTGATGCCTTCCACAATCTCATCGGTCACTTTTACATTAAATGAGACAGAGACACTATTGTTCGCTGAAGCGGAGAGCTCGTAAACGTTGTCGCCATTCTCATCGCCGGCTTTTTCAAAATCCGGTGAACCTACAAACGTCACCAGGCCATTTGCATCTACATTAAACAAGTCCCGGTCATTCCCGAACAAGGCATAGGTGACATTGCCCGAGGCCGTAAACAAATCAGCAATACTACCAATCAATGTCTGGTTCTCGGCGACGCTGAACTCGCGCACCTCGGTGACGGTGTCGAATGTCTCAATATTGTAGGTATCATCGCCCGCGCCGCCGCTCATGGCGTCATTGCCACCACCACCGCTGAAGACGTTGTTACCCGCGTTACCTTTCAGGGTGTTATTGCTCGCGTTACCCGTTGCATCGATATTGGCGGTACCCGTCAGGGTCAGGTTTTCCAACGTACTGGCCAGGGTGTACGTGATAGCTGAGTTGACGGTGTCCGTGCCAGAAGTGCCAGACTCCTGCACCACATCGCTGCTGCTATCCACAAAGTAGCTGTCACCGCCGTCGCCGCCAATCATGGTATCGGCACCACCACGGCCATCCAATGTGTTGGCACTGGCGTTACCCGTAAGCACGTTGTTACCACTGTCGCCGAACAAATTAGACGCGCCGGCGCTATCTAAGAGGATCGCGTTTTCGAAATTCTGAACGTCTGAAACAAGATCCAGGCTCTTAAAAATCTGAACGGTATCAACACCTTCATCGGCATTTTCTGAAAACACATCGCCTGCACTTTCAACAACATAAGTGTCGTTACCGAGACCACCACTCAAAGTGTCTGCGCCGGTTCCACCATCGAGGGAGTCATTGCCGTCTCCACCAATCAGTGAGTCAGCATCAGCACCGCCGAGCAGGGTGTCATTCCCTGCCGCACCGATTAACGTATCAGCTCCCGCAAGACCGGTTAATAGATTGTTACCGGAGTTACCGGTGATGGTGTTGGCGGCTCCTTCGCCCGTGGCGCCAAAGTGCTTGAAGAACTGAAGCTGATTGGACGTAACTTGAGTGCCATTCACATCATCGCCGGTGAGCGTTATTGCCACCGTCCGGGTAGTTTCTACACCGTCAGACGAACGAGTAGTGAAGCGCAAATTAGTAAACTGTTGCTGTACAAACCCGGTTCTACCCTCAAGGTTATTGGGACCAACGTAAGTCACTGTGCCATCGGTAAAACTGACACTGCCAATGGCAACATCAACGCCCTGGGCCACCACCTCAGCCGCCACAAAGGTTGCGCCCTGGGCCGCGGTTGCATCTTGAAGCGCATCCAACAGGTCAAATGTAAAGGTGCCCGCCGTGACATTTTGGCGCGTATCGGATAACAAAACGTTCTCAACGTTTGAGACGTTAAGGGTAAAATCCCGTTCCGTCTGAATCGAGTCTGAACCGCCGGTCTGGGTTTCCACAATGACGTCTTCGCTGTCGGCGAAGTAAGTATCATCACCATCACCACCCACCAGACTGTCAACACCGCTACCGCCAATCAGCGTATCGTTGCCGCCATTGCCCGTCAGTGTATCGTTACCACCCTTACCATCCAGACGATTGTTCCCATCATTACCCACAAGCTGGGTTCCAGCATCACCACCCGTTGCATTGATGGCAGCTGAACCCGTCAAGGTCACGGTTTCTATCGCGTCCAACGTGACTTGAGGTAAGACCTCGATAAACGACACAAAACCAGAATAGCCAGTACCATCAGCGGGAATGCTGCCGCTGGCAACCAACTGCTTGGCGATGCTGAGCAGCTTCGACGTGGCATCACCCTCATCTAAAACCCGGTCGCTAGAATTCAATGAACTGGTGCGCTCATCGTAACGACTCAGTAGGTCGATCAGTTCCTGACGAAGCGCTGCATCGGTGACATAGCTCACGCTCGATTCGATCTTTTCATCTGAACCCAGCCGGTCAATCACAAGTTGATTGGCATTGCTGACCCGAAATGTATCGTTGCCAAAGCCGCCAAACATGCGCAAACCGTCTAAAGTGTCGTTACCGTCATCGCCGAACAGCAAGTCGTTGCCGCCGTTACCAATGATCGTATCGTTGCCCGCACGACCTCGGATAACATTGCTTTGAGTGTTACCTATGATTTCATTCGGGCCATTGTTGCCAGTAATATCGATGCTGTTGTCATTGGTCGTAACGCGAATATTTTCGATGCCGGTTTCTGGGACTTTGAAAGGCTCTAAGGACGGGAATGAAGGAATTTCAATGGTGTCTATGCCGCCAAGGCTGACATCAATCAACTCATTTATGATGACATCTTGAGACGAAACGCCCGCCGCAAAGCTACCGCTGATGATGTAAGTATCGTTACCCGCACCACCATCAAGGGTATCAACATCAAAGTCATCACCACCAAACAACGTGTCATTTCCGGCGCCACCAATGAGCTGATCCGCACCCGCACCACCGCGCAGGATGTCGTTTCCGGATGAGCCGGTAATGATATTGGCCAGTTCATTACCCGTCGCTACCCGATTATCACCGCTACCCGTGAGTTCAAGGTTTTCAACACCACCGGGTAGTGTGAAGCTTACTGACGTCTGGACTTTATCGGTGCCGTCATTAATGCCGTTAAGCGTGCCCCGTTCAAAGATGCCGTCGCTCGTATCATTGATGATATAGGTATCATTCCCCGCACCACCGGCGAGACTATCAACACCTGCACCGCTGACCAGAATATTGTTGAGTGTATTACCAACCACTGTTCCGCCAGAGCCGTTACCTATGCCGCGAACAACACCGGTACCAAGCACAAGCGTTTCAACATTAGCCGCCAGCGTGACATTTTCACCCACTGCGGTGGCAGTATCGTTACCTTGATCCGCGGCCTCAACGATCACATCGTCACTCGTAATAGACAGGTAAACGTCGTCGCCCTTACCGCCTGATAATCGGTTGGAGCCACTGTTACTGGTTATGGTGTTGGCAAAATCATCGCCTACAACATTCAAATTGAGTGAACCCGTCAGTATGACGTTTTCGATGTATGAAACATTGAACCGGCCAAAATTGGTAAATCCCTCGTCCGTACGGCTAACAACCAGGGTTACATCGCGACTGAAATTTGTGAGTAGGACATCAACGGTACCGGAGGTAATGGTGTCGGTCCCCTCATCGGCATTTTCTAACACCACATCACCGCTATTGAACAGCTCATAGGTATCGTCACCTGCGCCACCCACCATGGATGTAGCGCCGGCTGCACCCGCTGTGGAGTCAGCGCCGGAATCACCCTTTAGCGTATCGTTACCTGTGCCACCGAGCAGCGTATCGCTGCCACCGCGGGCGATGAGCAGATTGTTACCGGAATTACCCACAATGGTGTTGTTACCCAAACCACCGGTGCCATTCATATTTTGATTGGGCGTGAGCGCCAGAGAATTAGGTATACCTGAACTACGCGCAGTGATTTCACCCAACTCTAACCTTTCAATGATGGACGTCGTGGGCAGCGTGTACGTAAATGTCAGGTTTTCAAAACCGGTAACGACGGTTCCACCAAACGTGCCAGAGGGGTCCGCGCCGGTAGTAGGTGTTGCAACGCCCTGGGTTCTAACGGTATCAGTACCATCCGCATCGAAGATTACATCGTTGTTATCGCTGACCAGATAGAGATCGTCACCCGCCCCACCTTCGAGCGTATCAAAACCATCCACACCGTTCAGGGAGGAGTTACCACCCACCAGGGTATCATTGCCGTCTCGCCCCTCGAGAAAATTGTTACCTTTATTACCCGTCAGGAAGTTGTTCAGGTAATTGCCCGCAGCATTCAGGTTAGCGATTCGCGCGCCAGTGTTGGTAAACAATGTTGTATCCGCAAGGGTCACATTTTCAATGGTACCGAACAGTCTACCGGCAAATTCAATTGCCGATAAATCAAGCCGCTGGCCGTCTGCTGCACCGGTGCTTAATCCACCAAAGGAAACCGTGTCGATACCCGCATCGGCATTTTCGTAGATGGTATCGGTTTCATTAATAATATAAGTATCGTCGCCCGTGCCACCAAACAGGGAATCATTGCCCGGGCCACCTGCCAGCGTATCGTTGCCGCCACCGCCGCTTATCGTATCGTTGCCCGCACCGCCGTTAAGGTTATTGTTAGCGCTCGTTCCGCGCATAAAGTTGCCGAGATCATTACCAACTATCAGACCCGTACCAGCGCCAAACAGATTCTCAACATTCGCTGCCATGGTGTAATCGGTGTCGGATGACATTCTAATCGCATCGGTACCTTGCCCCGCCCGCTCAATCACTACATCACCGGCTTCTCCCACAACGTAAACATCATCGCCTTTACCGCCAACCAGTGTGTCATTACCTGCGCCACCATCAAGGAAATCATCCCAGGTGCCACTGTGCGCCGTAACAGAGTCGTTACCACCTCCAGCAAAAACGACGTGCTGACCACCTACCAGACTTTTAATAACCAGTGTCGCAAGCCCAACAACCAGGTCAATTGCCAAACCCTCTAGCGCACCCTGAATGTCATCGGTTGCTTCAATATAGGCCTGTGTGTCTGCGTCAGTGACGGGTGCAAGCAGGGAGCTTGGATCGCTACTGTAGGCAATACGATCAGCCAGCGAGGTACCTACCTTAGTTACCGTCGTGCCACTAAAGGCATCAAAAAACCCAGCGATCGCGTTCACCGCCTGATTAAACGAAGCAATTGCGCCGGTCACCTGACCAACGCCGGGAATATTATTGATCGCAATGCTAATACCTGCCCGCAGGATCGGGTTGGACAGATTGGCAGCATCTGAAAAAGTGGTGGAGGGATCGGGAATATTCGGAAACTCTGATGCCTCACCGTTTTGAGGCTGGGTGGGCAGCGAGGGAAATTTAGGTTTTTCCTCGATGGTGGTTCTGACGACCTGTACATCGCTCTCGATGCGCAGGGTGAATCCCGTGTTCTGTGAGCCTGTCGGTGTAAAGACTTTAAACCCACCGACAGTGTTTGCACTGCCCCATTCAGAATCGAGAATAAAAACCGTGTCTTCCGGTCCGCCGACCACCTCCAGTGAATTTTCTTCGGACAGGGAGGCTGCACTGCTTTGTCCAATACTGATGACTTCAGATCGGTCGCTGTTCAGGTCGATGCGCTCAATACTAGAAACGCCGTTCGCCACCAGATCAGCAACATCCAGCGAGTTACCAAACACCTGCAGGGTATCGGTACCGGTACCGCCGCGGATCTCATCGCCAATGCCGTAATCCAGACGGTCGTTGCCCGCACCGCCGTCAAGGGTATCCTTGCCTGCACCACCACCGATCGTATCGTTTCCGGCGCCGCCGGATAAGCTGTCGTTGCCGCCAAGACCAATGATGAGGTCGGTACTTGCGCCGCCAGTAATCGTGTCATTGCCAGGCGTAGCGCTGACTTCCAGACTTCGGTCCGATTCGTTCACGACATTAATTGCGCCTTTGCCGCCTACCAAAATGATGGTGTCGTCGGCAATATCGGTTCCCGAGAGATCACCGATGGTAAAGGATCCACCGGCATTACCACTGGTGAGCATGATTTCTTCGATGCCATTTAGGGTCAGTTCAAAATCACCGCCATTTAGCACTACCTGACCATTTCTGGAGGTGATGCTGACTTGAGCAGGTGCGCCGACCACATCATCGTCGGTATCGTTGGCCGCAAGGTCGACTGAAATCAGGTCAAAGCCAGAACCGCCATCCACGGTATCGTTACCCTGACCAACTTTATAACCGACCGTATCACTACCACTACCGGCGACAATAATGTCGTTGCCAGCGCTACCTTCAATTTCCGTCGCAACGGTGGCGCTGGATTGGTCTACCACCTCAACACCGGCCAGTTTTATCTGCCCACTCTTAATAGCAGCAATCAGATCTTTACCGGACGAGTTATTGGAAACCGTGCGAGCAAAGCTAAACTCTACAAAATCAAAGGAGTTTTCCTGCTGGGCGGCGAGGATAACCTCACGGGCGACCTGCTCGGGTTCTATATTGTCGTCGGTCTCAATGGATATTCTCAGTTCGAGATTGGTCTGGTCTTCAAGCAACAAGCGAAATTGGGCCTGCAACTGAGCAATATCCAAAGCCCCGGTGTTGAGATCAAAATCCGCCGCCGTACCTGATAGTTTGGCCTCGCGAATGATGATGTCGCCGTTCTCGTCGACGAACTGGTAACGAAACACAATCGAGAAGAATTCATCTTCATCAAGGCTATCGGAAGGACCCGGTTCAAATACAAAAGTGCCATCTGGATTGAGGGTCAGCTTTCCCCCCTCGGGGCTATCCAACAGTTCTGCTTCTGACACTTTCTTGCCGGACTGATTGGCGAATAAGTTACCGCTGATCTGCGCCCGCTCAGCACCCTCGTTGGTACCGCCTTCGCCACGCCGTTCTGCTGCCGGCGCTGCGTTCTCGGCAGTCTCGACACTCTGGGCGGCCCGATTTTCAGTCTCAGACATCTCAACTTGAGACTCTGCCGGTTGCTCGGCTACCACGGGTTCAGTTTCACTAGAACTGGGGGTCTTATCAGCGCTCAAGGCTCCGCTCCTATCAGACTCACGACCTCACCCAACGGGATGAGCATCGATCAAATTCTTTTTATCAGCCTTGCGAATATAGCAGCGGGACCCATCTGGCATTACCATCCCAAAGTATGATTTTTAACCAGGTAGGCGATAAATCTCAGGGTTAATGCCAAACTGCGCTGACCAACACCAAACAAAAACAAGCCAAAGCGGAAGCCAACCTAACGCCCCAATTTTGGGCCTAAATTTTCATGAAAGTACTGTTTGTTCACCAAAATTTCCCTGGCCAATACCGCCATATCGCCTCTGCTCTGGCAGATGATGTGAATAACGTTGTGGTTGCCATTGGGGAGAGCCAGAACCTGGGCCGCCTCGGCCATCCGCGGGTAATGGAAGTTGGCTACAAAACGCCCCAGGGCGCGGGACGTGAGACCCACCACTATCTACGCAGCACAGAAGCTGGTGTCCGCCGGGGCCAACAGGTGGTCCGGGCGGCAGACGAGTTACAGGCCCAGGGGTTCGAGCCGGACATTATCTGTTGTCACCCTGCCTGGGGCGAAGGTCTGTACCTACGGGAAGTCTGGCCAAATGCGGTGCTGTTATATTTTTTCGAATTTTTCTATCACGCCACGGGCCGGGATACCGCTTTTGATCCAGAGTTTCCTTTGAGCCGCGACGGCAGATTTAGAACTCGAACCAGAAACACAATCCATTTATTAAGCCTCAATACCGCAGACTGGGGTGTCTCCCCAACCCACTGGCAACACAGTTCACTGCCCGCCGAATATCAAGACAAGGTCAGCGTGATATTCGACGGCGTGGATACCGAACAGGTTACGCCGGATGAAAACGCTAGCCTCAAAATCAGTGATCACCTGACCCTCAGCCATCGTGATGAAGTCATCACCTTTGTGAACCGAAACCTCGAGCCCTACCGCGGCTACCACCAGTTTATGCGCGCCCTACCGGCATTAATGGCCGCACGACCGAATGCCCATTTTGTGCTCGTCGGCGGTGACGGGGTGAGCTACGGCACCGCCCCGCCACAGGGGCAAACCTACAAAGAGATTTATTTAAATGAAGTCGCGGATCAGATTGATGCCTCGCGCCTGCATTTTCTTGGCAATGTGCCATACGATAAATTTCTGGATGTCTTGCGCGTCTCCTCTGTACACGTCTACCTAACCTATCCGTTTATCCTGTCCTGGTCATTGGTGGAAGCCATGAGCGCCGGCTGCGCAATTGTCGCGTCGGCAACACCACCGGTTGAAGAAGTCATCGCCGATGGCAAAAACGGTTTATTATTTGATTTTTTTGACCACAACGCCCTCGTCCAACAAGTCTGCACTGTGTTGGAGCATCCCGACAGAATGATAGAAATGCGCCAGGCAGCGAGACAAACCGTCGTTGAGCAATACGACTTAACCCAGGTCTGCCTGCCTCAACAACTTGCACTCATTAAAAAGCTAGCAAAGCAGAAACCAAACCATGAACGATAAACCAGCTTCAACCGACACTGAACAATCCGTCCCTGAGCAATCTGCCTCTGTACAAAAGGGCACTGCAAACAAAGAGAAGCCAAATTTTGAGATTCGCTCCTCGCGGCAGTTTGTTCAGTGGCTCATTGAGCAGGACATCAGCCTGGGCTTTTCAACCTATCAATCGGGCAAGGTATTCTTAATCGGCCATAACGACAAACGCGAGTTGGCAATCTTTGAGCGATCGTTCCCGCGCCCAATGGGTTTGTGGTCCGACGGCCAGACGATGTTAATGAGCTCGCTGTATCAAATCTTCCGCTCCTACAATACGCTCCCGGAAGGTCAACTGAACGAAGGCTACGATCGGCTCTTTGTACCCAAGCTGAGCTACATTACCGGTGACCTGGATGTCCACGACTTACAGCTCGACGCCGCAACCGACCAACCGATTTTTATCAACACGCTGTTTAGCTGCCTGGCAACCACATCAAACCAACACAGTTTTAAACCGTTGTGGAAACCGAAGTTTATTACTCAGCTAGCGCCAGAGGACCGATGCCATTTAAATGGCCTCGCAATGAAAGACGGCAAACCCGCCTTTGTCACAGCGGTCTCGGAAACCAACGTCACTGACGGCTGGCGCGAGCATCGTAACGACGGTGGTATTGTCATTGATCTCGCAACCGATGAGATTGTTTGCCGCGGCCTCTCCATGCCGCACTCTCCCCGCTGGCACAACGGCAAGCTCTGGCTAGCCAATTCGGGACGGGGGGAATACGGTTATGTGGATTTTGCGACCGGTAAGTTTGAACCAATCGTGTTCTGCCCTGGCTTTATTCGTGGCGCAACCTTGCGCGGCAACTACGCCATTGTTGGCTTATCCAAACCTCGACATAACACCTTCCAGGGTCTGGATTTGGACGAACGTTTGAAGCAGGAAAAAGTCAGCGCTCGAAGTGGTCTCTACGTCATTGACCTTGCAGCGGGCACAACGCCGCACTGGATTCACACCGAGGGTATTGTGTCTGAGCTGTACGATGTAATTTCGCTCCCGGGTATTAAGCGGCCGAGCATGATTGGTTTCCAGAACGATCAAATCCGCCGCGTCATCTCGATTGAATCCTAACCAAGCGCACCCAGAGATTTTGCCGCCTTTAAACACGCGATACGATTGTTCACGTCAAACAGCTTAAAAATCTGGCTAATGTGCGTTTTTACGGTGGACTTGCCGATAAACAGCTTATCGGCGATTGCCTGATTGCTAAGCCCGTCATCCATCAAGGACAGGATTTCCGCCTGGCGACGGGTCAATTTAACCTGGGATTCATCGGAGGTTTGCGGTTCTTTTGGCTTAACGGTTCCTGCTTCGGATACCGATATACACCGATCAAGAAAGTTCGGCACGTGAAGCTCACCGGAACGGCAGGTTTCAATAGCATCAACAATTTGCTGGGTGCTATAGGATTTAGGCACATAGCCAACAATGCCAAGACCAAACACTTCCTGTATGGCTCGCTCATCGCGAATGGACGACATGACCATTACGGGGGTGTGGTAATTGTTGCGATTTAGATACTTGATCAACTCAACGCCACCCCAACCCGGCATTAGGAGATCAGTCATAATCAGGTCGTATTTGTTCCGGCCTACCAGTTCTGAGGGGACGAGTTCGGCGTCAGACACATAATCGAACTCGTATTCCGGTTGAATGGTTTTGATCGCCGCAACTAACCCCTCGCAGAAGGACAAGTGATCATCGATCAGAAAAATCTTCACTACTGGTTATAACTCCTACATCTACATCTACATCTACATCTACATCTTATATCGCCGCTCTGGCCCAAAATTCAGCCTTTAGGCGGATAGCCCTCACTAACCGAAGGTTTTACGCTGCAGCTGAAAAAAACCGTATTGATTCAGCAATGCCCAAAGACAAATACGACCACATTCATATTGTGGACCAGCCCAAACAGAAAAAACTTAACCGTCCACTGGCTGTTACGCTGGCCGTAGTCATACTGATGGCGCTGATTGCACTCGCTATACTTGCCTAGCCATTAAAGCATCCACTCAGATGCCTATGGGATTTTTCGAGACTTTGAGATTCGTTGCATAATCGCCCTTAGCTGCATGGGCTCTATATTCGACTCTATTGCAACAAACTGCCGCGCCGGAAACCCATTCCCGGTATTCGCCCCCACTGACAACACCCAGGCATCTTTCGCCTTCATTGTCACCTGCCTAATGGTCCGAAATTCCTCACTCACCAGATAAAAGTCAGGCTTATCCACCGAATCAGGATATTCAACCAGCGTCACACCCCATGTCTGTAGATGGCCGACAACCGCCGCAAGCTCCGGGGATTCAGGATTCACAATCACACCGGTTAAGTCACGGACACTGGCCAGGCCGTTAGGATCTGCCCAATCTCGCATGGTCACATCCCGCGCCTGTCTGGGTATGACAATTTCGAATCGGCTGCCTTTATTAAACGTCGAGCTTACATTAATTCCAATCCCGAGAAGCTGGGTTAACCTGGCGACAATCGATAAACCCAGGCCCACCCCCTCGCTGTCATTGCTAGAAACCTGATAAAACTCATCAAACACCTTCTCTATTCGGTCCGGCGCAATGCCCTCGCCCGTGTCAGCAACCGTGACATGGACGGCAACATCTGTCTCGGCCAGAGAAACCACCACCTCACCCCGATGGGTATATTTAATGGCATTCTGAATCAGATTGCGCAAAATCTGGCTCAATGCCACCGGGTCAGTTCGCAGGGTAATGTGTTGATCTGGAACCACCAACTGCAAACCCTTCGCCCTCGCCAGGGGTTCAAACTCGTTTTTCAAGGTATAGAAAGTAGCGGCGAGATCGGTCTCACTAATTTCTAGCTGGCGATGGGATTCCGTTTCTGCCATCCGCACCAGACTATCCAATAATGCTGAAACCGTTTCGACGTTTTCTTCAATTCTCTGAAGTCCCAGCTGTCCTGCTTCATTGGTAATGGGCCGAAGCGACTCTGCAAAAAAACCAATGGCGCGGACTGGACCATGTAGATCATGGCCCACCGTTGCAATGAAGTTCGACTTGGCTTGTTCGAGATCTCGAGCATAACGCAGGTTTTCTACGCTTAAATCCTGGGCTTCAAGACGCTCAGATCGCTCAATCCGGAAACTATAGGCCAGTATGCTCGAGAGCAATATCGAATCCAGTAGCACCGCAAACTGAACAATACGCTTAGGTTCGATTGCGTAGGCATCGGGGAAGTTTCCGGCCAGGGTCCAAAGAATGAGTCCTAGCGAATGAATGATGATCGCTAGAAACCAAAAACGCGCGACCCTGGACTTATTCCAATAAACAACCAACGTCCAAAAGAACAGCAGCTGCTCCCCAAGCGTCACAAAAATTGACGTATAAGCCAATCCGCTCGGGTCCAATGTTGTGACTAGATAGATTGCATAAACAGTATTAAGGATATTCGCCAGGATGACCGTCAACCACGCACCAAAGAGTATTCTGCTGCCTCGATGAATTTTGAGCAGCAAAATACTGAATAAGGCAGCAAACAGGTCAACCGCACCTGTAGATAGAAACAGCAAGGTGAAGCCATGCTCGAGGTAGCGAGTAAAAATAAACAGCTGATACAAACCCGAGGCGATAAACACCGTCGATGCACTGCCCAACAAAAACAAGGCAAATAGTAAGTAGATCGGCCGTCGAAGGATGAGGAACACAACAAAGCAGGACAGCAGGAGTGTCAGCACTGCACCAACATAGATGCCATCTATGATGGTGTCCCGGAATCGATCTTCCCTGAAGGCATCTTCCTGCCAAAGATCAAGATTCCAACTATAGATGCCCGCCGTCTCAAGCATCACATAGACCTGAACACTCTCACTCGCATTAATTCTGATGGGCACAACCGGCTTGATATCAAATACTCGACGTCCGCCTTGATCTGCTTGGATATCGTAGACCTGCTCGTCGACCATGCCGCGCGAATCCACAATAAACCAGCTGACGACGCCAAGCCCCTCGAGCTCCAACATCACGTTCAGGTGCCGGTTGGTCGGATTTTTCAGGCTAATCGCCGCCCAGGATTTACCAGAGGGTGGATCCAGGCGTTTTGTCGGCGACCGCTTCCAGCTAACAGGGCCCTCGGCGCCTTCTCTTAACCCCAGGGCATGCTCGAACGATGGGCGGATTTCTCGAGCAAAGATTTCTGAGGTATTCGCGATGGATGTCGCATTGGACTCGCCCGTTGCGGTGTAGAATTGATCCGCTAATGGCACCTTGATGACGTCCGGGTTAACCTCGTAGATAGGCTCACCAAAGGCCGTGTTTGAGATTGCCATTAGAATGAATAGCCAACACACAAATCGACCGCCCATAAGCGATGGTCGTACTTGATGCGTATTCGCTCGCAAGCGTGGGTAACCCAATGCGAACGGCTTGAATAAAGGCGGTTTGATTACATAAGCCTGAAGTACCACGGACAACCAAGCTTATCATGTTTGGTATGGTTGTAATTTATGGTGCAATTTATGCCAGCACCCCAGCCGGATTCCGAGAGCACCAGATGCGAGGCCCCATCTATGGCCTAGGCATCCCTAACCTTGACCAATAAATCAAACGTCTTTTTGATATTGCGATAATGAACTCTGAGGAAGGCGATAGTAGATGCTTCGACTCGATCTCGCTCGGGGGATGTGATGATGCTCCGAAAAAGCTCGCCGAACTTCCAGGTGCACTCTTCTAACATCAAGGCGTAGTTCTCGAGTTCTAGCATGTCGCCATCCTCGATACTGTCGGCTTCTAGCCCATTGATCCATTGCAATAGCATGGGGTCGGTGATGCCTGAGCTCACGACAACCCGACGCAAATCATGTAGTGCATTAGCGATCGGTGTAAGATCCAGATCCTCCGGAAGCTCCTCGAGTAGCTGCCAAAACTCATCTATTTGTGCGATCAGCAGCTTAATTAGTGGGTGAGCGCGACATAATTGTGATGTTAGCTTGGGCAAACTATCGGTGCCGTAAAGGTTGATCCTGGGGCCCGCGATCTGATCCAACTTCAGTAGTGCCGCGGCTGCGACCTCACGGGTATGCTGGTTGGCATTCACCTGGAATATGGTCTGCAACGCTCTCATCGAACAGCCCATCTTCAAGACATATTTATCAATCAGCGCAATGGTCATATTGGAGAACGCAACAACCTGGCCCGCAAGTGTCAGCTCGGGCCATGACCGACCCCTCGGGAATCCAAACCCATCGGCCCGTTCATGGTGCTCTAGCAACGCAAGCCTTGCCAATTTTGGCGCCTTCGCCAGGCCCAGTAGCTTAAACCCAATGGCGATGTGACCCTCGTAAAGTCGCCACTCCGCCGCCGTAAATCCATGCTCCTTAACCGCAACATCGGGGTCAATGTGCAGCAGACCAATATCCCGGGCCAGGGCGCCGAGAAAAATGGCGTGCCGATCCTTGTCTGACAAATCAAGCCCCTCACAAATTTGTAGACTGATCACCGCGCCGAAGCTTGAATCCTCATAACAATCTGGCATGCACTCCTTCATGACGGTCAGCTTTTGAACCAGCAGCGGGTATTTGCTGAGATTATCCGCTTCTTCCTGGAGCCACTTATTGGCCCGTTCATTTTTGAAAATTCTAATGAGCTCAGGGTGGGTCGGCATCGCCCTCAATCGTTCGATAAACGATTGACTGGTGATTATTCGCTCCAGGGAGATCGACTGATCCAGCGGTTTGGTGAGTTTATGCAGTGCGATGCGCCTGGCGGTTTCCTTGCAGATCGGCATACCTTTGGCAACGATCAGGGCGCCCTGTTCATTGTAAATTCCCTCCGTTGCAATGACTGCATTGGTTTCATTTACCTCAACCAGCTTCTCAGCATAGAAGTCTCGTGGGATGGCTTCAGACATAGATCAAGTGGTCCAGGGAATACAGCAAAAAACGAACTCATTAAAAATGTGGTTGCGAGAAATTTCTCGCCCACAAAGTATAGTCAAGGGTGGGGATTTGGCCTGAAGAAAAGCATCGCAATCGATCGCGGCGGCCTCTGGGGCGCGTGTACTAAAGTCGATGCTGTGTCACACCCCTACGACGCCGACAAATTGAACCTAGAGTCTATCTATCAAGAGAATGAGAGCCTGCTGCTAATACTAGGCATCGTGTCTGTCGTGAGCATTCCAAAATCGGTTATTGCTGCGGACTGTTCAGCGGAGATAGATTTTACACCCGGCCCCGATACTCACCCACAGACCTGAGCCATATGACATGGCTCTATTTACTTTTACTGAGCTCAACCCCGAAGACAACGGTTATCCACTCACTTAGATATTAACCGCCATTGAATTGAGCCTCCCCGCAGAAGTTTATGCTTTTGTTGGACAACTAGGTCAGGTAGAGATACTTTTCTTTTTTTACGCAGCTTGGACCAGGCGAAGTGACTTCCTGATGGTTAGGTTTGTTATTCAGGTTGCACACCTTATACCGCTTTTTAAAAGTACCATCTTTCTGAGCGCTAAACCCCAAAAGGTCGGCGAATGCTTTCTTTGATTGGAAGGTCGCCCCCTTGTCTACATCGCCCGTTACGAACGAAACGAATTCAAATGGGGCGTTCTGGTAAAATACGGCCTCTGCCAAATCGTCAGGTCGAATCGTCGTTCTGCCAAGTATTTGTTTGGTCGGCCATTTGTAGTCACCGTAGGCAAGATAGATGAGTTCAGAACAGGTGATTCTGGAAGTGATGTTCGCATTAAAACCAAAGTCATAGATTTTGCCATCTTGCTCCGAGAACATTTTGAATATCTTCAGGATATCCTTTTCAGGTTTTTCCAGAATGTCTTCGACCCTGATCGCCGCAAAATCATCCAGATCCATCCATTCGTGAAAGCTGGAGAAGGTGATGCCCTGCTTCCTCATCTCAAAAATGGAATTGCCTGCTTCAATATGCGCCCTGAACGGAGCGAGTTCATCGCTATCCCATATCCCCAGCTCAACCAACTGCGCTTTTGTCCCCAACCAGATAGCATTGTGACCCCAATAACCCGGGATCACGTAATCTGTTAGCTTGTAACCTTTCTTTTCAAAAATGATATCAAGGGGTTTCAGTTGATCTCGAATCTTATTATGAGCGTGGACATCATTGCCAAGTTGACCGCCACCCCATTCGATCGGCCCGGCGACCAGCCCAAATGAATAGCTGATTGACCTTCTGGAGAGTGTAAACAGTTTGGTAAAGAGATCGCTGTAATGACGCGTCAAGGTGGCAAAATCTTCAATGGTTTCATCGTTCGCATACTTGCGGAAAATAATCGATTGATCGTATCCGCTGGGTTTCTGCTTGCTGACGACTTCTAGAAGGCTGGGGATCTTCACCTTATTGGGTTTCGACAAAGTACTTTTCAGAAATCGGTCAATTTGATGATCCAAAGCCACAGACTGATCTTTGAGTATCAAACGAGTGGGCTTGCTCCCGATGTATGTATCATAAAGCGTCTGGGTTCTTTCGATAAGATAAAGCTCTGTTAAGGCCCTTTGCGCCTCGCTTCTTTCCTTTGACGCCGCCAACATCCTTATTGAGGCTCGAACGTATTCCTGCCAGCTTTCTTTCACCAACCGCAAAAACAAACCATTAGCACTCTCGCTCGTCTCCAGGTAATCAAGTCCATAGACTCCCAGATTTAGCGTATGCTGGAAAAGCACAAGATGTTTGTTATTGATGGATAAAGACGAATCGTTCTTGATTTGATCCAGGTTGTTCTCGAATTCAGAGAACCCGAACGATTGACCTGAAAACAGAATAGAACCAAAAATAATCGCGAAAAAAGACAACCTCATAATACGGACTAAATACCTATCACACTCATCTTAATTCGGGGGAATTACCATACTAGCTACCGTCACTCTCGATAATAAAATCGATATTACCGCTCTCAACTTTTACTTTCCAATCGGGGGACAGTTTACCTAACTCGTGAATCGGGGGACAGTTTACCTAACTCAGTACTTACACTCATTTCCCACAACCTGAATCAACCTATTCGCACATCAATTGCCAACTTTCTCGGTACCATTATCTTCAATCGATGCTGAAAATGATCATCTCTTAGTACTGAGACTTATAAATGGCTCGCATGCCTCGGCTAGTTGTTCCTGGTTACCCGCATCACGTCACACAGCGTGGCAATCGGCGCCAGAAAACTTTCTATAATAATGAAGACTACCAGGCATACCTGGAGCTAATAGCGATTGCGAAATCAAACGCCGGGTGTGATATCTGGGCGTACTGCCTGATGCCAAACCATGTGCACTTTGCCATTGTTCCCGAGTATAAAGAGAGTCTGGCGCTGGTCTAGCGTTCACGCTCACCTGAGTGCGGAGAATGACGGATTGGTTTCAGTTAGACCGATGTTGGAAAAGTTTCCTAATTGGGCAGAGTATCTTGAGAAAACTGAATCCGAAAATGAAATGCAAAGAATACAATTGCACACACGTACAGGAAGGCCGCTCGGCAGTGACAATTTCGTTGAAATGCTTGAAGCATTGTCAGGGAAATCGCTCAAACTCGGTAAGCCTGGACCTAAAACAGATTAGATAAATTGCTGCTCAGGTGTAGAGTTGTGAGAGTTAAGTAAACTGTCCCCTGATTGATCCCAACGGCTGCCAATCATGGGCATTTGAATCAAGATCAAAATAGCCAATCCCGGGCTCATTCCAGGGGCAACTCCAGATCACCTCACCATTATCGTCAATAAACGAGCTGCCACCTAGTTCCACGAGTTCGGGTTTATTAAGAGAATGTGCCCAGTTGCACTGAACGAGTTTCGCTTTACATGCCAGAGCAAACGCTGATGCTTGTTCAGTGGTGCCATCCTCAACATCAGGATCATCAGTTGTTAGATTGCTCACAAATCCCGGCCAAATCAGCACATCCGCTGTTTGCAGCTTGCCTTTGAGCAGTTCGAGATCTCCCACCTCGCGGCACATGACCGCGGCGAGCGCCCTGTCTCCAATTGAGACCATCGGTCTGTGGTCAGCATCCGTGAACAACATCCTCTCACCACCCGTCAGCCCCAGCTTGTGAGTGGTGCTTACAATTTCGCCATCAGCAGAGATAAATCGATAACTGTTAAAAATCTTGTCACCAAAAAATGTCGGCAAACCCAGACAGATGGCCTGCTGGTTATTTGCACAGGCATCTTGAACCCACTGTTCATAACCTGGGTCGTTCGAAACCTTTTTGACCTCGTCCTTGATTTTACGGTGAAAGCCCGTGAGGGCGAGTTCGGGAAACACCAGCAGATCGGCCTTCATACTACGTGCGTGCTCAATAGAAGACACAATGGTTGCGATGTTTTCTTCTGTAGTCCAACCCATCTTCATTTGAGCCGTGCCGATTATCATGGGGATCCTGTCATTCAATTGGGAAGTTTCAAACTACTGATGTGTTTGGATGGTGTCTAGTATGAGTTTTTACTTCGACGTTTTACTCTGCAGTCAACATTTCCGCAAACACTTCAGCTAACGACGGTGGCAGCCTCAGTTGGAGAGCCCCGTAACTCATATAGCTCATCGCAGTGGCAGTTCATATCTCACGTTCAAATCCCTCTCGAAATGCAGAGAGTAAAGATTCGTTGTCCTTCCGCTGCGCTGATCGATACTCAAGTGAATCATCTACAAGCATATCGAACCTATTGCGACTGCCCTCTTCCAGCAGAAACTTCGCTACATGTTTTTGTTCAAGATATATATTGTTCATTAATAATGAACATAGACATAAAATAGACATAACATGAACTGTTCGGAGTGGATTATTACCTAGCTAACTAAACCAACACCGAAACCAGCACCCCAAATACCTCAAGCTCACCGTCCTCAGATGGACGCAATTCAATCGGCTGATAATCGCTTTGGGACGAATCCGGCATGAGCCGGATCATGCTGTGCTCCCATTCACTGGTATCACTCTGCCGCTTCTCGCTCTCGTAACGCTTCACGGTGAATTGCCCGCCGAAGTCCGGGTCCTGGATATCACTATGGCGGACCAGGACGGTCTTGCCCTGGCGGCTGCCGCCGGGATCAGCTGAGAATAGGCACCATGCACCGTTTGGTATCCTGCGATTCATGGATTCGCCTTTGACTTGCACAACAAACATGCCTGCTTGGCGGTTATACACGTCGGGCAACTCAACCCAGTAGCCGGAGTTCAATGTCTGGTAATCACTAAATGCACCCGCTGCTGCCTGCAGGTCGAATATCGGTACGACATTACCCTCCGGCTGGGTATCGGATTGGATGACGTCTAACCCCGCCACAATAAAATTGTCTTTGTGTGTTTCAGGCGACACTGGCTCAAGTGCCTTTAGCTGGAGAAGTGATTTAAAATACTCACGGGTTTCATCATCCGTGCAGTATAGATAGCAGCCCTTCTGGCCGCGCGTCATCAATGTGCGATAGGTGTTCTTAATGATTTCATCCGCTCTGATCTGGGCGGCTTTCGGGTCTGCCTTGGCCATCTTCTTCAAACCCTTAATGGAGGCATCCATACGCGAACGCTTGCTGCCATCCGTGATCACCGCGCCGTCTCGCACGATAAGATCGTCACCGATGATCACGCCCACGTAATCCAACTCCAAACCCTGGCAGGTGTGGATACAGCCGATCTCTGACACTGACTCTGGGGACATGATCCATAGCCCGCCATCTTTGGTGAGATTCCACTGGGCTTCAAAATTGCCGATCTGAATATCCATCGCAGCCGGATCCTTTTTACTGGCCCAGTCCCAACAGTAACCCGCCACCAGTCGCGATTTATTCAGCACTCTATTTTTTTGAACAATTGCGGCTCTTAAATCTTCGGGATCATCGAACACTTTAAATTCGTACTCAGCACCATCGAGGGAGTCGTTGGCGGTTTCACGAATCTGCAGCGCATTGTCGACCCAGGCGAGATAACCATCGGAGCCGTTGCAACGAAATTGTGATGCCAGCGTTAGCTCTTCAACTTCAGCGCCTGCATCTAATGCCCAGCGCATGATTTCATTCTTGGAGCCAATATCTTTCAGGGTGACCCGTTGCGATTCATCCAGGAAAAACACTGTGAGTCTTGCAGCATTGATCAACTCTTTAATCTGATTTTCACCCAGGTTACTGAACAGACCGCTCTTCTCGTTTAAACGATGGGCTTCATCCACAATCAAGACATCAAAGGTATTTATCGGCGTTTCAGTGAACGCGCCAGAGCCGCGGAACATCGTATTGATCCGCGTCTTGGTCATTGTGCCGGTAAGCTTGGCAGCAAAGACATCACGGGGTGCCGCGTTCTTAGAAATATAGGATGCCACGAGTTCTCGCCTCGTCATCTCAACCAGCAGATTCACAGCGACCACAGACTTACCGGTGCCAGGACCGCCTTCAACAATCAGCACCTGTTTGGGTTTACCCACCTGTGCGGCTTTGTGTGCCAGATCGATCGACGATTCATACACGACCTTCTGATCGTCGATCATCAGAAACTCAGGATTGCCATCGATCATGGAGCGCAGGCTATCTGCGAGCATTTTCGACGGCTTAATCTTGCCGTGTTCAATGCGATACATGACGTTATCAACATCAGCATGTTTAACGTGTTGTTCTAAAAAGCGCGAGAGCTTTGCCGCGTCACTCGAGATAAACACCGGCGCATTGTCGGTGTGGGCTTTATAAAATGGGTCGTTGATCGCTTCAGCGGAATCTAGATTGTGAAGATAGGCGCAGGGTTTAAGCTGGATGGACTCTTCTCGAACGGTCTCGTTGTAATCCTCAATCAGCGCAGCGTAGGTCCAGGCCTGATAAGACGGATGGAGTAGCTCCCTCACACCACCGCCAACGGCAGATTCTACAATCGCATCCTTACCGGTTTTCTCGACCTTGCTCCATTGCTTGAGCTCAACGACAACCGCAGTGTTTTGATGCTTCTCATTTTTCCCAGAGAGAATAAAGTCGACCCGTTTACTGGTAAGCGGAATTGTATACTCAATTGAAACGTTAGATTGGTCAGAGATGTCAGCACCACTGACAACACTCGCCATAAACTGCATGGAATTACGCCAGGAGGTAATCTCAGATGCACCTACCCGCTTACCCGTGCGCCTTTTCAACTCATCGATGATGCGCTGGTGGATGACGTTTGTGGCAGTATCGGTTAGGAATTGGGCGGTGGTGGCTGAGTAGACGATCATGATGGGGTTGGCTCTTGGAGAGGTAAATCAAACAATGGCGGTGGTCTGTAATTTAAACCTAGCAGCACGCCCATTAGTTCATCCGAATATGTCGAGAAAGGTGATACGCAATAAGCATCAAGTCCTCTTTGCTCAATACCGACTTCATAAACCCAACGTGCTGCTTAAGTAAGCGTGGATTTAGTACTGTGACATCACTCTTCTTGCCTTCAGCAGTTGTTTCAACAAACCATCCTGGGAAAACAATGATCGGCTGAACATTCACGTTTTTCCCAGTTGAGTCTTTTAGAATTTTCTTAACCCAACTTGCCTCTGCCCTGGCTTGAATAAGTAGCTTCGCTTCAGAATCATAGCCATCAATCAAAATTTTCTTGCCGTCGAAAACTACACGTCCATCTTTTGGTTTGGAGTAAGTTTTGGTTTCAACAACAAAGACACCCTGCTCACAGATAAGCACATGATCAACATTAAAGTTATCACCAATTAAATCATGGAAAACCCGTGCGCCGTCTTCACGAAACAGCTCAAGAAACTCTCCCACGACCCGCTCACCGTCGAGACCCAATTTCATAGGCCTTATAATCCGTAATGTTGTGACAAATTTGTAAACAGCCAAAAAAATAAAGAAAATTGCAACGATAGTGTATAGCACTGGCATGCGAGGCATCTCAGTCAGCCAGCTGTACCACTCCATCCCTGCAAGCAGTACAAAAAACAATGCCAACAACAAGTACTGTTGTATACGATCTTCTATAAGGTCGTTGATTTCCTCTCGTAAAGACTGCCCAGCTTGTCGCAGTGGCTTATCCCGTATTGGAGACTGCTTTTCTTTTACCACTCTAGCCCATCTCCCCACTCTCCAATCTCGATAACCTCCAAGCTAACGCATCCCCATCCGGATGATATTGCGCTTCCCTCGGCAACCTTACCTTTTCACCGTCCAATGCCAGCAAGGGTTCATTGTCGGGCACGCGATCAATCAGTTTCGACACATGCCACCTGAGATCAGGACCTGGAGCAATCATGCCTTTGTCCAATGCCCTGTGGAAGGTCGGCGTCAATGCCATCCCATTTTGCGGTCGGTCATCCGCCGTCTCAGAAAAGGGCACAATGTGTGCGGCATCCACAAGGTATGAGTAATCTGGCAAAATCAAACGCCAGCCAGTAGCGGCGCATCTAAAGTCGTAGGCTTCGATAACCAAACGCCGGAATGCAGATGACCGTACAGGAGATTGAAACTGTTCGGGGGTTGTTGATTGTCCAGTCTGAAGCGCGAGATCGTATTCAGTGATACCAATCTGATCCCGAAGAGCTTCTAGCTTTTCTGAAAACCAGTGCAGTAGGATTCGTTCTCGCAATAAGTCTCGCTCGATGGGGTCCAACAGCAGTTGGAATAGCTCATCATCCAAAACGGCGTATTGAATATTGGCTTCAATGTCGGAACGCTTAGTAGCGGTGCTCATGGCTTCTACTACAGCACCCCTACCTTCCTTGGGCACCAAATGCCAAAACTTGTCACCACGTAAATGAAAGAACGGCAGCCATGGATTTATTTGATCATTGCCCTGTCGCACGATCTCAAAATACTCATGGTATCTAGAGACCAACACATCGTTGTATTCAATTTGGTTAGAGGCAATACGCTTAGCTTCAATCAATTCGATTACAGCCAACAACATACAGGGTTTATGAGGGCGTTTGCGACCAGGTTCAGCTGTTGCCGCATTTAACTTTGTGAACTTTTCCTGATAGCTGATCATTATTTATGCATGCAAAACTACAACTTCGTGAATGGTCACCATACTCCAACTGTCGTTAGTGTGAATCAATTTCTTTGTGGGCAGAATGAAATTATTCCATTTGTTTTTTTACCACTCAGGTAACTAGTTTTGAAAAACGTGTTCTTGATGAAAACTCAAAAAGGGACGATGTTTATCCTTTAATTCGATATGCATTGACGATTGGATTCCCAGTAAGCTGGCCTGTCCTAAAGTGTGCGAGACTTTTATCTGCCCATCATCCGCAAACGTGATAAACCCCTTATCAAAAGCTTTGTCCAAATTTGGGATTAACATCAATCCATTGTAGGGGTTCAAGCGTTCCTCATTCGTCGATGCCTTCCAGGGTTTTATGTGAGACGCGACCAGAAACGTTGCCTCCTGGTAACCGGTGACGGCACAGCTATTGCCCCAATGATTTAGGACATCTCCTCGAAACTTACCCTGCCCAATTCTACTTTTGACCAAATGATGCTTTTCAGTTTCTGGTACTGCGGGATCTTCAATAATTTCTTGTAGGTCATCGACGACGGCGATGTCTTCGTTACCCATTAGAAACGCTCTGAACGCATTCAAAGCGGCCTGATACATTCCTTTGCCCTTTAGATTTCTTTCGGAGAATATCTCCAGGCGACGTAATTGGATCGCGACCCTATCGAACTCGCTAACGGATGAAATGGAGTCCAGAGGCTCAGAGAAGATTTTGTGCTCCTTCACCCATTTCGACATCGAGCTGGCTACTGCCTGCTCATAATTTGAGGTTGTTTTTTCCGACTTCCCTATCTCTAGTAGATAATCTCGGAATCGCTCTTTACTCAATTTCATATCAAGCTGCCTTATGACTATCGCATCAAAAATGAGGCGCCTTCCAGGATATAACTATGTTGCTCTTGATTACATCCCAATATCAATCGTATCTATTGAATCTTGACCGTAAGGTGCTTAAAGCATGATAGATTTAGTCATATAACAATGCCTGACCGAACTCAGGAAATGTTAGAAGAGTTATGTTAATAAACAGGAACGCAACGTGCCAAAAAGTAAACACTCGATCGTCTACGTTATGCGCCACATCGATGTTGGAGAAAACATAGACATTCCTTATAAGAAGGTAGGGATAACGGGAAAAGGCTCGGCAACCTTAGACTCTAGGCTCAGGCAGATCAGCCGCACCAAATCCCCCATAAAAGCTCAGCTTGTCGCAGCGTGGCAACACGCAAGCGCCAAGGATGTGGAGGCAGCGCTACATTCAATACTTGATGATCGAAGGATAGAAGGCGAATGGTTTCTGGACAAGGACGATACTCTGGTTGAGAGCATGCGCCCAATCATGAAACTTCTAAAAGCTACCGAACTACCGATAGCAGAAAGCCAAGACGAGTATACGAAGAGTGTCATGCGGCGCGAAGAGAAGATTAAAGAGAAAGCTGAACATTCACTTATCGCCGAAATCACGAAGTTTCTTGAAAAACCCTTAAGCACGAGCACTCGAATTGCAGGCCCAACGTTTTTCAGCGATGAGAAAAAACTGACCTACTATATTGCAGTCCGAAAATCAGGAAGACATCTTCTGAAGATAGGAAGAAGTAAACCGGTATACAAACGACTAAGCACTTTTTTGGAAGACAAGGGCTACGAAGTCGCAAAAGGCTCAAAGGGAGCTGTTAGGATTCTCGGTGTTGAAGTCGAAACAATCGCAGGCATCATTAATCAGATTGAGAAGGAGTTCTAACTACCAAGGGTGGCCGCGAATTTTTATTTGGAAATGCGGAAACGACTTTGGCTAATAGCTGGCTGGGCTCCTGAAGAATCAGGGCAAAAGACAATCCTCACCCATCTCCAGCAGTATGTTATCCAGGCAACGGGAAACAGCCGTTGTGATTCTGATGCGTTCGACCTGGGGCCAGGTGGCGTGCTCGCCTTCTGTGAAAAGTGATGTTGTTTCCGCTTCCGTCAGCGTTTGATACAACTCGGCCGGTCTTGAGGACTGTGCCGAGCGCAGAATATTGATATCGGCGTTGTACTCCTGCGTGGCTGAACTAAACCAGTTGCGAGCCATAACATTCACTGGATATGTATCATGTATCTGCTCCATCACAAACGGGTAAACGTTTTGCAGCCACTGCTTGCGCGCGGTCTCAAAGGGGTCGTTGAAAGCACAAAATGGCGACCGCCTGGATCTACCTAAAATGGAGCCGCCCAGAATGGATCCACCCAAAGCAGTGGCCGCTGGGTTTGCCTGGCTGCTGATAAAGTAATTAACGCCATAGAGCCTGCTGAGCCGTTTCGCTGGTAGTTCATCCATGATCGACCCATCAATCCATGATCGAGAAGGAATGTAAGGCTGTCTCTGGCCTTTGTGATTTCTTGCGGCAAGCCGTACCGCCGGGAACATGCCTGGAATCGCGCACGAGGCGAGCACGGCTTCTCTAATCAATGCATTGGGGGCGGTTGTCGCATTCAGGAGTCGCGACCGCTGTTGAATCCCTTTGGGCGCGACCGAAATATTGATGTGCAGCCCGGAGACTTCATAAGCTTCTTCAAACGTCAGGTCAGGTACCAGGTTTTTCAGCAGGTTCTCAAGATCATAGTGATCAATGTTTCTTCTGCCTGAAGTAGGTTCATGGGTTTTTATCTGCTTGAACAGTTCCTCACTATGCACAAGCTTTTGACGTTGTTCCGGCGAATGTGTACCCAGCATGGCCGCGATAAACGAGCCGGTACTTGCGCCGGAAATGACACGGGGCAGTATATCCTCATCGATCAGGGTCTTGATCACACCCATATGGAAGACGCCAAGGGATCCTGCACCACTGAGCATCAAAGCCGTTCTCCCAAAGCCCATGCTGGTGCGGCGAAACAGTGTTCGCTTTTCAGCTAAAGAGATTTTTTTGCTTTTTGATTTGTTCAGCGTCTGGATACAAAGGACAACCTCGTTAACATACTTTTCAACCAGTTCTTTGGTGCCAAACCGTGCACGGGTGTGCAATTTTTGTGCGCCCATGCCCGCCATATTGCCGTGCAATCCTTCTTTGAGGTAATACAGGAGTTCCTGAATATCACCGGCGCGCCGTATCTCTAACAGCTCCGCATATCGGCGCTGGATAATCTGGTAGTCATAAAGCCCTGATTTAGTTTCTTTTTTCCACTGCTCGGCACCGGACTGAAGATCATCCTGAACTGCCTGTTTCTTCCAGCTTTGATAGGTTTGCATGGCCACGTCTCTCTCTGCGTTAGTGCTGCTTTTTACACGAGCAGAATTCATGCCGTTGTTCACTTCCTCTCTGGAACTGACAATTACAATCTGTGACCTGTTCATTAACAGTGGCATGGAGATTGCGTTAAAGACGGCGATAGATACCCCGTCAACCTAACCCAATTGAGGTTTCACGATGAAAACGACTATTTTTCTGGCTTTGTTTATGACCATTTTGTCTACGTCAGCAACGGCGGAGACCGTTAAGAGCGAGGTAACGGTGTCCTTTGCAGAGTTAAACCTGCAAAACGAAGCTGGTGTTCGCATTCTTTACACCCGACTGGTCGAGGCGTCAAAAACTGCCTGTGGCGCCAACATAAACTACTCACTGATTTCGACTTCAATGAATCACCAAGACCGTCGAAACTGTGTCGCAGGGTCGCTCTCAAGAGCAGTAAGCCAAATTGGCAATGAGCGTCTGACAGAGATTCACCAATCGTCTTAAAACTGTTTTGACCTGTGCCGATGCAACTTCCCGCACCCCCTGGGAAATTGCACCGGCAGCGAGTCGGGCAGAAAGTCTAGGACACCCAGCATCCAAATTGAGAGACACAAGGTGGATGTGCTGAATTTCTTACAGACAACGCCGCAAAAAAACATCACCCGTACTTAGGCGATAACGCCATCTTGTGTACCAATCATTGCCAATCGGCATTACTCTTTCATGGCGCCTCATGTAACACATTGAATACCAGGGTTCAGGCTCGGGGATTTCATCTAGTCGCCTAAACTCTTTAAAGATTTCCTCTAACCGTTGACCAGCAGCGTAATCATTCACTGGATCGGAGCAGCGTACTCTAACCTCGTGAGAAATCTCTGGATCGTGAATGATGACAAATTGATCTGGCGATTCAGAATGGCCGGCGGACATACAGTTCGGAATATCGGAGAAACGTCGGGACTGCAATATCCATCTCAGCCTGCCGTAAACGTTGCGTTTAAAATGGCCTAGTTGAATCTCATCAATCTTCAATCTCGGCGTGAGTGGCACAAGCTCATATCGATTGTCTTTCCACACGGTCAAAGCAAACCACTGGCTCTGAAAAATCTTAATGTGCTCCCCCGCGGCCTCGGCATAAGCTCGCTCATAGAATGCAGTGTTCCGTTTTGATTGAAAGTAGCTTTGTATCATCCAGTAGATGATGAAGAGGAGGAAGACGAGCAGTATCCAGCACAGGGTCTTCCAGATGATCTTTAGCATGGCCATATCAGAGCTAACGCCCGGAAGGTGGGATCGGGCTAATTGACCGGCTGGCCATCAAGACCCATTAATCCCTTTGCATTTATTTATTGAACTCGTTCATTAAAAGATTTAAGGTCTCTCCCATAACCTGCCCAGCAGACATTTATGCCCTTTCTACCAAGGAATCTATATGACGCTTCTTAACGATCCACGGCCGATTTCCGCCGACTCCCACGCACTTGAAGGCCCAGAAGTATTTGATGGCCTGGCTGAACGCTTTGGCGATGATGCGCCGCGCATCGTTCACACGGAGGGCAAAGGTGACTTCATTACGATTCCAAACAATCCAAAACGCGCGCGTAATGTTGCTGTGATGGCCCTGGCCGGCACGCGGCTGGACTATAAGACGCCACTGCCGCGGGAACATGCGTCCAAACCCAGTGCCGGTTCTATTAACGATCCCGAGATCCAGGCCTACTTTACCGGCGGCTATGCGGCCATGCGCCCGGGTCTGACCGATGGCGCTCGCCGGCCCGATGACCAGGATATTGATGGTATCTCTGCGGAGATCCTATACCCCGGTTGGTTTGCCATGTTTAATCTCCCGGATCTCGATCTGATGGTGGCCCTGCAGCGAAACTACAATAACTGGATGCACAATCAGCAGGTTGCTTCTAAAGGACGCCTGGTTGGGCTCGCGGCATTACCGGTACAGCGACCAGATGTCGCGGTCGCAGAACTCGATCGTGTGATCAAGCTTGGGTTTAAAGGTGTTGTGCTGCCATCGAACGCACCGCTGGGTACCCGCTATTGCGACGAGGTTTATGAGCCAATGTGGGCACTCCTGGAGGAGGCAAAGATTCCTGTTGGGTTCCACGTGGCCTGCTGGTCCCATGTTCCCGAGTGGCAGAAAGCCATGGCCAAGCGGGATTCAATTGTTCAATACGCCGGGTCACCCACCTTGATTCACGACACCATGGTGGAGCTGATGGTTCGAGGTGTATGCGCCAAACATCCAAACTTAAAGTTTGTGTTAGCGGAGTTTAACGCTGGCTGGGTTGCGCACTGGCTTGATAAGGTGCAACAGGGCTGGGGCCGGGACTTTGCTTCAAATCCTAAGAGTACGCCGCCCGTTGACGTGCTTGAAATATGGAAACGGCAATTTTTCGCGACCATCGAAGATGACACCGCAGCGCTACACACCCGGGAAATGATTGGCGAAGAGACACTGCTCTGGGGTTCTGACTACCCACACACTGACTCTACCTGGCCCTGTTCGGCTCAGGTTCTTGACGAGATGTTTGAGACCTACAGCCCAGAGAGCCGGGACAAGATCACCCGTACTAACGTGGCGAATCTTTACTCGCTGTAAGACTGCTCTGACAAGCAACTGGGTCGGAGTAAAATGAGAACCAATTTTACTCCGACCTTAATTGTCTTGCTAACTGTCCGACCCATTGTTCGATGAACCGTCCTTAACACGAGGCTTAGCCGAAAACACAAAGGGTAGCGCCAGCGGGCCGAACAATGCGCCCAGGACGATCCATAGCTGGGTACTCAGCCCTTTTCTCTTCGCAACTGAAAAACAAACCCCCGAACAAACGATTGTGATGCCAACGAGTACGTAACCAGTAATGGGTAACATCGTCATTCTCCTTCTTACTGCTTATTAAGAGTCCTCAACGGGTGAAGAGTCCTCAACGACCTCTTTGTAGCTATTCGACTCCAGGTCATCCAGGGGAAAGATCGGCCGTCGAACGTTTTTGAATTTCAGCTGTGAATAGTCCGACGTGCACACCCCTACCCCGGCGCACTCGACAATTTCTTTGGCGATGGATCGATAGGTCGCGCGGTAATGAATACGGCTTTTCAACATCAGATAGGTTTTATCCAGCGGGTCTATACCCAGACTTGAAAAACACCCCAGGTCATAGGGTTCAACATGTCGCGATATGACGATGATCTGCACCTTGCCAGTATCCAGCACCACGCTTGTGCCCATGTTCATGGTTGACCCTGTACTCATCGGCCCTTTAACCGTAAAGCGGCCATCGGATATGGTTTTGACTTTACCCGTGACCGTTAACGGCTGGGACTGCCCCTCCAACGCATCCATATAAAATTTGGCCCCCAGTGTGACTGTGATGGTATTGCCCACCCCCGCTGCAACCACAAGCTCCACCGCCTCGGGATCATAAATACCAAACGCCGCAACATCTTCGAGCCCCTGGTCCAGTATTGCACGCAACACCTCGGTGGTATCCATGGTGCCACCCGAGGCGGTATTGTCGTAGTGGTCTAATAAAATGACCGGGCCATCCCCTGGCTTTTTCGCGGCTGTTTGCCCGGCCTTAATCGAGTCAATGAGGGAAACGGGTTCGTAGACAAATTTCTTGCGCTCGGCCCAGGCCATTTCAAGCAACTCATCAACAATTGCCTGCCCCCGCGCTTTATCGTTATCTGTGACAACCACAACACTTAAGCCCGCGTTATAAATGTCCGCATGGGGAAAGCCGGTAAACAGGCTAACTAACAGCGCACCCTCCTGCTCAAGCTCCTTCTCAAACTCAAGGCAGCGCGCCTGCAATTGTTTGTTTGGAAAGTCATCGGTGCCCTGGCGCATCACATGGGGCAACATTCTGGCGTTGCCGGAAACCATTACCGGCTTGACCTTTCCTGCAAGGGAATCAAACAGCACTTTGCCTGCCCTTAAGCCGGTTTCGTACATATCAACATGGGGGTAGGTATGAAAGCCCGCAATCACCGTCGCGTTTTCCACCATGGCGGGATAAAGGTTGGTATGCATATCCAGCCCCACCGCTATCGGAATGCCTGGGTTTTCATCCCGGAGACGTTTTAGCAAAGCGCCTTCACCATCCTCGATGGATTCCGTCACCATGGCACCATGTAGTTCTAATAGAATTGCATCGCAGCCTTTGGCATCAGCGCAAATAGTATCGGTCATATAACAATAAGCATCCGCCATCACTGGGCCGGATGGCGGCGCACCCGCGGCAATAGAGGTTTTCACACTGGCGCCGGCTTGCTCCGCGGCATCTAACAGACCCGCCATAGTTGTACCGGTGCCACGAATCATATTAAGCGCAGCCTCTCCCTCAAGCGGTTGCCTGCCACCACCAAATCGCGTGATATCCGTCGGCACCGGCGAGAACGTGTTGGTCTCGTGACTCATCATTGCGAGTAGTACTTTCATGTCAGAGCTCCTTGCGGGTCTTAAGAAATACAGGAGAGTGGAATGGATGACCATATTATCGCCACTACATCTCCAAAAATCGCCTATACAGCAAGTTTCCTACAGACATCCCAGAATTTCGCCGTAATATATTGGTGTTGTCATCTGAAACTATTGAGATGCGGTATTAGACACCTCTATAGGTGCGCCGTGATTCACTAAATCACATTTCAGGAGAAGAAGATGAGAGAACTACAAGCAGAAGAAGTTGAGCAAGTCAGTGGTGGATTTCAGGGCACGAAGATCCCATTCGCCAATGGGTTTATTCCGGGCGAGTCTATCAATGGTAAGCCAGCAGGGATAATTGGCGCTGTAATGGGAGGCTGGAATATTGGCTTTGCTATTGGCAGCTCTATCAACGACTTCAACACGAATCATTTCAACATGAGTTTAGGTGAAGCAGTTTATCGAACAATGAATGGCGGCTCTAGAATCCCCTCGGCTAGCGGAAAAATTTCTATTCCAGTAGTCAAAATAGAAGAGATCTAACGGAGGAAAGCAGTGAACAAAGATAGAAAATATGAGTTTGGACTTATCTCTAGTACTGAGCAAATAAAGATACTAGTTGCTAAAATCGTAGTCTTTATTTTGATACTGATCTTTCTTGGTTTGTTGTTATTCGCTGAGAAAGAGCAAAGTACAAATTGCTACTTTGTCGGTCTATCGATGTTTTGTGTCTTTGTTTACATCAACCTACTTCGGATCAAACTTGAATTTGAGGAAATCCTGGAATTCACCTTTGGCCATAAAGGCACTGAGTTTTCGATTTTGGGTGCGGGTCTAACCACATACGGATTCTATCTAAACTACTTCACCTAAGCCTTCGGTGAAACGCAGAATTTGTCCAGAGTGCAAAAAACGCGGCATCTTAGTCGCAGATCTGTACCCTCATGGTGTTCAATGCGAGTTCTGCGCTAGACATGTTGAAGTTGATGCAATGTTCGGCATTTTGAGTGTTGTCTTACTCGCAGTGGTAACGGTACTCGATTTTAACTTTTGGCATTTGAACTACGTCGGTCTCATTGCGGCGCCACTGTTGATTATCAATGCGCTGGCTTACCAATATATCAACGCCAGACTTATGCCCCTCAAACATTACAAAGATGAGACCTCGCTATAACCCGCCTTTCTGCATCTCTATCCGGCAAAGACAATTGCTCACCACTAAAAAATCGAAGTTATGGCATTTTTCCTACAGACAAAACAGTCAGGATACATATCATTGAAGATGCAGCAGGTCTCACACTTTCCAAACAGTCCAATTGACTGCTTACTAAAACTTAGAGGAAGTAAAAATGAGAGAGCTTGCGAAGAATGAAATTGAAGCCGTTGCTGGCGGGTTAGGTGGCGGTCTTAAGATTCCGTTTGTTAACGGATTTATCAAGGCTGAGTCTATGAACGGGAAACCGGCTGCTCAAATTGGCGCAGCTGTCCTTGCATTTCAGGCTGGGTGGCACGCTGGTCAGTGGATCAATCAATTCAATCAAGAACAATTTGGCATGAGCCTGGGTGTCGCAATACACCGCAGCTTCAACGGTGGCTCTAACATTAAGAGTGGTGATAAGTTAGAACCCACAACCAGAATCGAAGAAATTTAGGTAAATAGCACAATGAGCGATGACCGCTATGAGTTTTCTTATATAAGCACCAAGGAAAAGCGAAAATTACTCGCCGCAAGAATATTTTTGATAGCGAGTATTATCTATAGTCTCTGGTCTTTGATCACTAAAGATTACTACGCTGAAGGAGTTCCCTACTACGATGCGGCATGGATACTCACTGCGGTCTTTGCCTATATCAATGTGCTAAAAGTAAAGTCAGAATTGGTGGAGTTGTTTGAAATGCCGTTAGACTTCAAAGCTCTTGAGTTTTTGGTTGCTAGCGTTCTCTTCACCTTAATAGGTGCTTATCAACAGTTTGCTTAGCGGGAAAAGTACCTGATCAGACTTATGCCCCTCAAACATTACAAAGATGAGACATCACTCTAACCTGCTTCTTTGTGCCTACCCCTTTGTTCTCACCCCACTATTCTTGTAAGTTGGTCCTTTACCGCGTTGTTTCACTACTCCCTAAGGATCTAATTTGGCCGAGCAATATTCTGAAACGGTTTCGCCGCCAGCTCGGTTGCTGCTGGTGATCGCCACTATCATTTCGTTGTTGGTTACGATTGCCTGGGGCGCGGTGTTGGTACCCGTTGTGGATTCGATTCAGAAAGAGATACCTTTTTTGCTTTCGGTTTTTGCGGCCTGTTGGGTCATTATGTCCGTTATGCTGTTGCTGACTAAAAAGATCAAAATCAAAGTCAAAGAGATACAGCAGTTTTCCGGCCAGCCTGGCCCAACGCTTTTTATCCGATTCTCGTCACGGGATTCTAAGAGCTACATTCCACTACATCTGATCGACGAAGTAGAAGAAGTCAGCTTTGGTGGACCCTGGTGGAACACTTCAATGATAGATGCGCCTGCGGCGCCCGCAGCAGAACAGGAAGCCGAACCGGACACAGCGGTCAAAAAGCAAAGTTGGTGGCGAGACTTCCTAATGCTGCGAGATAAGGACGGGCCGATTCCACTCGGTGGCGAAGTACTCTACGGATACCGCGGGCCAGGTTTGATCGTCACTTATCGTGCAAAAACCCTGGCAGGTGGCGGCGACGAATATAAATGGAAGTGTCAGTTCCCTACCCAAAACCCCAAGCGCCTTAAGGCGATTCTCACTTCCGGAATTCGATAGAGATCTAAAACGGGCTGACTCGTTGTCAGACTCTAGCTGTCAGCAACTATCAGCGCGCCTTAAGTGAGACACCTGCAGGCGTAGTCAGCAGCAACATATTCGTCTCATCAATTTCATAACGCTCCACCTCACCGAGCACCTTTAGAAAGCGCGTTTCCTGATCCATCACCGCGGGCGGACAGGCCCGTCGTGTGGCACCCGCATCGCTGATCTGGAGCTTTGCTCCCTCCGTCTGGAAACTGGCAAAATAACGATTGCAGCCGGTGTCGCCGGACACCCGCCCATCTGATCCAAACTCTATTGTCGTACGTGCATAGTCAATCACACCGCCCGCAGCAATATCCTCCACCAGCCATTCATGACCAAGTAACGTGGTTGTTGCAGTGACCTGTGGATCATTCACACAGGCACTCAGTGTCAAACCCGCAAAAAGCGCTGCCAAGCCATTAGAAACTCTCATCAACTTCCCTCCTGGGAGATAAATCATCAGGCACAACTAACTAGGCTTAGAGTTGAACCACTTAGAGTTGAACCGTTTAGAGTTGAACCGCTTCGAATTTTACCCTAACTCGATTTACCCCGACACTCGTTAAATGGTTACACTCAACCTACTAGATGAATACGAGGTGGAGATTGTGAATCAGACAACCTGGCATGAACCCATTGTGGGTTTCGAATTTAACCCTCAGGAAGTGATTGTGACCGGTGATGTTCAACAAGAAAAACTCAAAGCCTGCGGTTTGAACAGCGATGACTTAGAGGGCTGGGTTGATGCTTCCTTTTATATTGGTCTAGGCATTCATGCCGGCATCAATAGTGGCATCAGCGCGGAGGGCAATGTGAACATGATGAACAGTTTGATCCAGCACCGCCTGGTGCGGCTGGATGAACCCCTCACCGTCCGTGGCCGGATTACAGGCGTTGAAGATGTACCCCGCGGCCAGGTGATTGAGACCGATGTGTGGTTTGAGGATGCGCAAAGTAAACGCGCCATCAGCGCACCGCGCAAATCCCTGCGGCCCCATAAAACACCTGCTGCATCTGAATCAAAATCAGCCGATTCAAAGCCAACAAAAACAAAAGGCGCTGGGGATCGACCCGCCCCGGTCATCGACGATCCCTCGGCAATGAATCAGTATCAGAGCTTCGAGCTCACCCCAGCCCAGGTCAAAGCCTATTCATCCGAGGGCAACAGCATTCACTACGAAATGGAGGCGGCAAATCAAGCGGGTTTTCGTGCGCCGATTATCGGCGGCGGCATGGGGGTGCATTACCTGGTTCACACTCTATGGAAAGAATGCCGCCCGACATCCTGGGATCTATCGATCTTTTTTAGACGGCCCATTTTCTGGGATGATGCATTCACCGTAATGGCAACACCCTGGTCAGCCATAGGTCTGGTGAAACAGGGTAAGGTGTTAACAGAAGCCCGGATTAATCTTATGGAAAGTGACAACGGTGCTTAAGTAAAACCTCACGACACAAATGCTGGCTGGATATTTTCCTTTGAAGTATCCAGCAGCGGCACAAAGTCCGCTGTATTACCGGCATAAGCCCGACGCCACTGATCAACCCAATCCGGGTCATTTCTCTTTGAGGGATGATATCCCGGTTGCAGAGCCTGGAGCATCGCGCCCCCTGCATTTAGGAAGAATCGCCCAACCATTTTCCACAGGCGCAGGCGACTCGCTACACTCCCCCACAGGCCATCTTTCTTCAACATCGCGCGGTAGGCCCTGCGGGACATAAAGCCCACATGCAGAGAACCGTGCAGCAAGCCATATATCCGCAACCAGTAACCCCCGGCCACGGCCTGGAAAACATCATAGGCCACCGTCTTGTGTTCCGTTTCCTCAACCATATGCCAGAGCACCAGGGATGATACCGTTGGGTCCGCGCCACCAAACAAGGCATCCCGGTCGTTGACGAGCCAATCGGTCACACCCATGGTCATGGTTTCAAAGCCGGCACAATAGGCCAGTCGTCTGGCCAGTGATCGCTGCTCCAGTTTTTTATAGTCCGCGGTAAAAGTCTCTTCCACCTCGGCCAATTCAGGATAGCCATTTGCCTTAAGCATGTCGTTCATGCGCCGGTGGTTGGTGTAGTGCTGCGCCTCCTGACCCATAAAACCTTTGATGTCTGCGGCCAGCTCTGGATCCTCAATGAACTCGGCTGCCTGCCGAAGGGTTCGGTTGAGAAACGGTTCAAGATACGGCATGGCCAGGGATGCACCATTCACCATATGGCTCCATTCATGCTGGGCCGGATTCCAGATTGGCGAAACAGCCTGGGAAAATTCGAATGGGATTTTGCGGATCTCAATGTTGTGGGCCATCACCTATGCCCCTTGAAGGTTTCGATAATGTTTCCATGCGCCATAGGCCAGCAGCGGAAAGGCGATGTGGACCGCAATCATCGGCAGCCAGCCGATAACAAAGATAATGTCGTTCGCCAGACTCGGCCCCCAGGGTCCCCCGCCATAGGCAAGCCCCCGCGTCCCAAACCAGGCGTTGGCAATCGCCGGTAAGGTAAACAGCCAGCCAAATGTTAACGCGCTATAGAACAGTACCTGACTCTGACGAATGCTTAACGCCAGAAACCCAGAGCAACAGGCAATGGCCATCAGTAACAAACCATTGGTGATGCCCTCCAGATGCGCCATCACCCAGGCCCTTGATTCGCCAGGCACCTGGGCCTCGATATGATTGATAAAGGGCCAGAGATCAATTTCTCCCAGTAGCTGAAAGAAGTGCAGCCAACCGCTCAGGGCGGAACTGATCAGTAGGCCAATGCCGTTTAATACCAACAGGCTCTTTTGTCTTTCAGTCATGGCGTGGATTCCCATCTTTTTTGATGGTGTAGAGTTTCCGGACTATGGGCGCTGCGCGTCAGGACGTCTTATGACGAGAGGGGGACATTTGCTGCCAAAGGCAACCTCATCTGATAGGCTGGGGCAATGATCAACCCATACTTTGCCCCGACCTACATGCGTATGCTCTACCGGTTTCTACGGCTGCCGAAGGACCAGGAGCACAGATTATTTGCCGGGACTGATGTGACCGCTGTACAACTGATGCAGGCTGAACACGGCATTGCCTTCGATGACCAGATGCAGATTTGCCGCAATGCACTGACTTTGAGTAAACCCGGCTTAGGGCTTCGTATGGGTCGGCAGTTGCAGTTGGCGGCCCACGGCGCACTCGGCACCGCTATGCAGAATGCAGCTGATCTGAATCAAGCGCTGGAAACATTCGGGCGGTTCGGTGCAACCCGGGCCAGTTTTTTCCAACTAGACAAAACCATCAACAAACAGCACTGTCATCTCATGCTGCGTACTGAGCATCTGAGTGATGAACTTTCGATCTTCTTTACTGAATCCATCCTGGGCACCATTGACCATACCCTGACCTTCTATACCGGATCCGATGAAGCAGACAAGACAATCTGTTTTAACTATCCAGCACCGTCCTACGCCGCCGAGTACAAAAACACGTTTCGAACGTCCGTCACATTTGACGCTAAAGAGACGCGGCTGCGCTTTCCAAAAGCCTATCTACAACTCTCCACCTATGAAGCAGATCAAGATGTGTTTACAGATTCGATTCACCGATGCCGGCTTGAGCTCGCACAACAGTCCGAACTGAGGGGACTCAAAAGCACACTTGAGCAGTTTCTTAAAAACAACCCGGGCAAATTATGGGGCGTTGACGAGGTTGCAGCGGAACTGAGTATGAGTCCAAGGACGCTTATGCGACGACTCCGAGAACAGAACACAACCTACCAGCAGATCCGCGACAATGTAGTTCAGTCTCAAGCCAAACAATACCTACGCACCATGACCGTCACGGCAACTGCCACGGCGCTCGGGTTTGCGGACGAATCTAGTTTTCGGCGCACCTTTAAGCGCTGGTTTGGCGTGCCGCCTCTGACCTATCGCGGCACGTAAAATGCCTTTTAAATGAGAAACAAGATCAGGAGATAAACAATGTCCCAGGCGTTTGAAGGTGTTCGAATTATCGACTTTTCTCAAGTGCTGGCAGCACCGTTTGCGGTGATGCAGTTAGCACTACTCGGCGCTGAGGTCATCAAAGTTGAAAACCCTGTGGGGGGTGATCAAACCCGGGGCTTGATGAATACCGGGGTGGACCACGGTATGGCGCCGTCATTTCTTGGCATGAACCTGAACAAAAAAAGCCTGACGGTGAATCTAAAATCCCCAGAAGGGGTCGCCATCATCAAGCAACTGATCAAAACCGCAGATGTAGTAGTAGAAAACTTTAAAGCCGGCACCATGGAACAGTTAGGTCTTGGCTACGACGTAATGCAGCAATGGAAACCCGATCTTATTTTTTGTTCTGTCACCGGTTACGGTCAGACCGGACCCCGGGCCGGCGAGGCAGCTTACGATGGCGCCATCCAGGCAGCGTCCGGCATGATGTCGCAAAACGGCCATCCATCCACAGGGCCTACTAGAACGGGATATATGCCCGTGGATATGGCGACGGCATTAAACACCGCCTTTGCGATTTCCACCGCACTGTATCGAAAACTGCGTACCGGTCTTGGCCAGCGCATCGACGTGGCGATGCTTGATACCGCCGTTGTGATGCAGGCGGCTCAATTTAGTAACTACTTAAATCAAGACACGTTGGTGGGATTGCGAGGCAACGCGTCACCGACCGGGCAGCCGACCGCCAATGTATTTGAAACCCGGGACGGCAATATTCAAATCACCGCCATTCGCCAGCCTCAAATTGAAAAGCTGTTTGCGGCCATGGGGCTTTCCGAGCGCTTAAACCAGCCGGATTTTTTGACTCCGGAAGCACGAATCAAAAACAGTGCGGAGGTACACGTCGTGGTGGCAAAAGCCATCAAGACCCGCACCACAATGGAATGGATTGTCGATCTTGCGAGCCGGGGAATACCCGTGGCGGAAATCAAAAGTGTACCGGAGGTTTGCGAAGATACGTCTCTGCGAGAACGCGGCGTATTCATGACACATAAATCTCCTCTAGATCATGGGGATGACTTTACGGTCGTTAAAGCAGGTTATCTACTCGATCAAGATGGGCCCGAGGTACGATCTGTGCCACCACTGCTGGGACAACATACCGCTGAAATTATGGCGGATCTTGGCTATCCAGATGATGAGGTCCAACGCCTGAACGCAGAAGGGGTTTGTTAGTGACGCGTATTTTGCTTTAACCCGCCAAGCCCTTTAAGACACCATGCTGTTTGGCTATCCGGCTTTCGCTAATTGGGGTCAGTGTAAAAACTATCGGCAAACCGACATCCGAACTTGGTTCCCTACTCCCTGCCGCCTACTTCCTGCCCACTTATTCCCCTGCGCTGTTCGATGCGGTTTGCAACGCGCCATCTGCTGAGATAACTGATCCAGTAATATCGATCTCGGCATTTTGCCAGGCAGCGTCAAATCTGTTTTGTACAGCTTCGGCGGCTTTGGTTTTACCCTGCAATGTTAGCGCTTGCTCCAGACCACGTAGTGCCCAGCCGTTTTCGACCATAATCTCAAGGTCTCTTTGGTAGGTTGCTTCCGCTGCTTCAAATTCGCCGGCGGAGATTTGGACAGCGCCCAGTACGTGTCGCACGGGGAAGAACCATTCCGGCGGTTCTGAATAGGGCAATGCATCTTCCATGACCACCGCGCTTTTCAGCGTTGTGATTGCGGTTTTGAGTTCTCCTGCATCTGCGGCTATCACACCCGTTAGCACTGTCTCAGCAAGTTCTAACAGGACCGGTGCACCCTCGCGTTTGAAAAACCGCATCGCTTTGAGTTCAGGCATATTTCTGATCTGGGCCAGGGTTGCTAACTCTTGTTTGGCTTTCTTGGGCTGGTTCAAACCGATAAATGCCTGGCCCCGTGCGTAATGCCATACGCCTCGAGCATAGAGCAGGTCATCGGCCGGTGCTGGTGTCGCCAGTATCCCCTGCCAGTCAGCAAATCTCACTTTGGCGTAAAGGGGCTGAGAATAATAATGTTGGGCAACGCCCATGCCGGGTGCGCGCAATAATTCATCGGTCAACGCCGCGGCGGTACCATCGGCTAACTCGTAGGCCTTGCTCTTCCAGCCACTGATGGCGGCGGTGACCCAGCCAAAGTGCCAGTTATGGGGGATGTAACCCGCCAGATAGATCGGACTGTTTGATCGGCAAGCCTGAATAAATTTGTTATCCGCAGCCGTTGCGAGAATATTGTTTAGGGTTGCATCGTGGTATCGACCCACTCGCATATAAATATGAGCCGGCATATGCACCAGGTGACCGGCGGCGGGGGCAAGATCTGCCAGGGTATCCGCATAGGGTTCTGCTCGCTCGGGCGTGGTCGACTGCTCTACCGCATGGATATATAGATGAATCGCGCCGATGTGTTTGGCGTCCAGTGTGAGGGCAGTTTCAATGGTGTCGGTGATTTCAGTTGTCCAGGGGCGGGTTGTGCCTTCGGCATCCCAGAAATCCCAGGGGTGAACGTCCATCAATGACTCAGCCGTCAGCGCTGCGATATGGGCATCTTCAGGATAGGCTTGCATCACCGCTTTCATACCCTTTGCATAATCTTCATTCAGGGACTTTCGATCTTCAGGTTCTGTTGCGGTATATCGTGCTTCCAGTGCATTGATGAGCAGCTTTTCCTTTGGACTAACATTTTCACTTAGTCGCTTTGCTGTCTGCACCAGACCAAAAGCTCGAGGTGCATTGCCGGGCGTCATATTCGCATTCACGTTAGGGCCCAATACCAACGCACTCCCCCAGTAACACATGGCGCAGTCCGGGTCGTAAATCGTCGCTTCTGTGAAGGCAAAATCAGCCGCCGCGTGATTAAACGCATAGGACAGTGCAAGGCCCTGATTGAAGTAATCCTGGGCGGCTGGAGATGTGGTGGTAATAGGAAAGTTCACCCCACCCAAACCACTAAACAAAGGTTGCCGCCAATTGTCCTGGGCTGCTTGTAAATCTGTCGCGGCCTGCATGCCAGCAACCTCAGCCTCTTTGCTAGCTGTGCTGCTATCAGAGCTGTCACTACATCCGGCCAACAACATCATCGAGGCAAACGTGATGCCCACCAGCTTCAAATTAAATTCAAACAACATGCACACTCTCCTAAAAGATTCAGTACCGCTTTCAGTGTTAAATTGGGACAAACTATTTATAACATCAAATGCAAACACGGAGTCGACCAATGTTACGAGATTTAACGGGAAAGATCGCCTGGATCACAGGTGCTGGAACAGGTATTGGCGAAGGTGCTGCCATTGCATTAGCCCAGTCCGGCATGCATGTGGTGCTTTCCGGGCGGCGCTTAGAAAAGCTCGAGGAGGTTGCGGCTAAGTGTGTAGTGGCGGGAGAGAGCCGTGCCAGCATTGAGCTATTGGATGTTGCTGACAGCCAAGCGGTTGAGGCAGTCACACAACGCATCCTAGCTGAGCATGGTCGTATCGACGTTCTGGTTGCCAGCGCCGGCATTAATGTCAAACAACGAAACTGGCACAACCTGAGTGTTGAAGATTGGGATAGCGTGATCCGCATCGATCTGGACGGTGCATTTTATTGCTGTAAAGCCGTGCTGCCCGCCATGAAGGCACAGGGTGACGGCTTGATTATCAACATCTCATCCTGGGCCGGAAAACATGTCAGCATTGTTACCGGACCCGCTTACACCGCTGCAAAACATGCGATGAATGCCATGAACGAGAGCATTAACATGGAAGCCTGTTTGTATGGTGTTCGAGCTTGTGTCGTCTGCCCCGGCGAAGTCGCAACGCCCATTTTGGATAATCGCCCAATACCGGTGAGTAACGAGGATCGAGAGAAGATGGTCCAGCCGGAAGATTGTGGCGAGCTGATCAAGTTCCTGGCTCAAATGCCCGCCCATGTCTGCATTAACGATCTCACCATTAGCCCGACCTGGAATCGTGGCTATGTCGGTGCGGCAAAAGCACAGATGGCTCAATCATCTTAAAAAACGCTACACTCAAGCCTCAAATTTTCATCACAACATTTAACCATTAGGAACGTAAATATGACCTCAGTAGAAGTGAAAGAAACCATCAATGCCAACGCTAAAGCTGTATGGGACATCCTCGGAGATTTTGCTGGCGTTAAAGTTGGCGGGCCAGTGACAGCTGTGAGTGTTGAGGGTGAAGGTGTCGGCGCTGTTCGCACCATCACCATGGGCGGCGCAAATATTGTTGAACGCTTAGAAGCCTATGATGCAGGCGCTATGGCCCTAAAATACGCTATTACCAACGACGACTGTCCGCTACCCGTGAGCAACTATTCAGCCACAATCAGCGTCACCGCCGATGGCGACAACGCTTGCACCGTGGATTGGATCGGAACATTTGAACCCAAAGGCGCACCTGAAGAAGCGGCGTCGGAGATGGTCCGCGGCATCTACACAGGTGGTATTGCCGGCGCACGTAAAGCGACTGGCGGCTAATCCAAGTTTAGAATCGGATTTACGCTACAGGTTTGAGATTAGAACAATCTAGCAATGGCGTTATGGTTTTTTATAGCGCCATTGCTTTTTTTGAGCAGCATATTCCTCCGATCAGTCGACATCGTGGGCCTCAAAAATAAAAGCCGGATAACCCCTGACCTGGTGCGCCGCTCGCGTATCAGACTTGTCTGATGAATCGAACGCCCGAGCCCAGTTTTCCCGTCCAAGATCAAAGTATTTTGCAACCGGTACAGTCTGGGTACCAGCAACAAAGTCATCAAGAAAACCGGTGAAATCTAACCCGGTACTGAGCATCAATCCCGCCGCAATATCGTCGAAAGTATATAGCTGTTTATGACGCGGACGATGTTGATACAGCCATTGCATCAGATCATCGAGACTTTTCTCACCCTGGCTATCCTCGCGAATTTGCATATCAATGATAAGTGCCACCAACCAACCGCCGTTGTAGATGAGAAAGTAATTTTCCATCTTACTTCGCTGATCGGCCGCTGCGTTCCGCAGTGAAAGTACACCTAGATTTCTGGCGGTTAAATAATTACTCACAGGATGAGCCAATATTGCGAGCGCCTTTTTCTGTTCATGAAGCCCTAGCTCTGCAGCAGTTCTGAAGGCGTAGTACTCCGCAAATCCCTCGTTGAACCACTGTTCCTTAGGGTCCTGATAACGAATCGACTCAGCACTCCAGAGGTGAAACAACTCATGCAACAGAAGTGTTTGCCAGGTAGCATAACCAAACAGCTCTTCATCAGCCCAGGTGATATGAATCACACCAGGATCCGCCTCGCCGCCCAGATGTTGGCCGTTGCGCAAGGTAACAAGAATATGACGATAGGTTTGCCCATTTAGGTCTCTGGGCAATCCACCAAACAGTGTCGTAAAGGATTCAAAGGCATCTTCGATCAACGGCGTCATTGTGCTTGCCAGTTGAAGTGATGCTTTGTCATAGAATTGATATTGAATTGTGACACCACGCCCCACGACTTCCTGCTCTGCAATCGGCTTTGACATGGCAAACGTTACACTAGATATCAGACACAGATAACAGCCTAACAATGTCGTCGTGATGACTCGGAACGGGTAATTTAACATTAGCGGATTCCTATATTTATACTGAGTTTTACGCCGTTTACTGTTGCCTGATACACGGTCATTGATTGTTTTGCTAATCTCAACAACATCATAAATGACCACCGAAGGTTTCTCGGTAGTGAGCAGGCGTAGTGGAATAGGTTCGTTTAAAGGCTCGTCTAAATCCGTCGTAGCTTTGGAATCCGACAGAAAGACCGATTTGCTTGGCATCCTTACCAGAGGTGATCAGCAAGGTTCTGGCGGTCTCCATCCGCAACTGCTCGATGTAGGCGGTCGGGGTCAAACCGGTTTCTTCCACAAACAGACGGTATAAATGACGTTCACTGACATTAGCTTGTTTAGCTAATCCCTGGACCGACAAGCTATCCGTTAGATGAGATTTTAGCCAGACAATCAAACCGGCAACTCGATTAGTCTTCGGCTCCTGGATATTTAGAAAATCAGAATACTGTCGCTGAGAACCTGAACGCTTTAGGAACACCACCAGTTGCCTGGCAACTTGAGTCGCAACCAACGGACCAAAATCCAACTCAATCAAGCGGAGCGTTAAATCAATACCTGAAGTCACGCCTGCCGAAAACCAGAATTTTCTATCGTTCACATAAAGGCTATCCCGGTCGATACTCAACCTGGGGTAACGTTGTTCAAACTCATCCAGGCTTGCCCAGTGCGTCGCGACACGTGTGCCGTCCGGCAGCCCCGTTGCAGCTAATAAGAAACTCCCGGTGCAGATCCCGACCACACGTTCGGATCGCGCTATTAAACGACGTAGCTGATTGAGCCTGGTTTCTGACCACGGCCCCAGTCGTGCCCCACGACCTCCGGGTATGATTAATGTATGGCAATTTCTAATCTGGCGAATGATTTTGCCCGGTAATATTTGGGTACCCGCCTCGCTGGTCACGCATTCGCCGGCAAATCCAACCACTTCGATTTCATAGCCTCCATCCAGGATGCGCTGGGCTTCATAAATCGCTGTCTGGGCGCCGGACAGATCCAGCAACTCCATATCATCATAGGCAAGAAAAACGACTTTTTTTGTTACCTTTTTTGTTACTTTCTTTTTTTCCATGGGAGAGTGTGAGTAATTCAGACAGGCCCACGATACCTCAATCGGGATTTGTCTTATATGACAATCAAACGACCAATTCAGACATCACGACCTGATGAAGACCAACTGTTTATCTTTTCCTGTCAGGTCCGAAACTTTCGGATTCAATTGCCCAGCCTGAAGATATCGGTCCAAGGCGCATGCTCGATCAATAAAGCGCCGACCGGCATCCGCAAGCGAAAGAAAAGGCACTACCACCTCGCATTCTAATCCCTCACTCAACGCCGTAGTAAAATCAGGCAATCCCATATCGACACAACTCGATATGGTGCTTATCCTACAAGAATTACAGCGCTGTCCTACAGAAATAGGTCATCACGTTAATCATAGTTTTCACTCCCTAACTGAATAAGAGAAAGAAGTTGAGAGCCTTAGCTGGTGCAGCGACTAAGGGCTCGATCAGTTCGATGGGAGGAAACAATATGACAACTGGCTCTCATATTATGGACAAACACAAGTAACATGGGTGTCTTCTACGCAGCGTTGCTTGGTGCCTCATCGGTCCTGGTAGCAATAATCTGGCTGGCAAAAATCGACCAGGTTATACGTACTGCCGTTAAGCCAATTGATGAACCAGTGTCTGCGGTACCCGCGTATAAACGTGTTGTGTTGGTCGTCGTTGCATTGACCGCGATCACTATCCTCACTGCAATTAAGGAAGGTCCAGCTAGTTTAACGAATAGCCTAATTTTGTATCCTTTTGCTTTACTGGTGACGTACTTTGTTGGCCGCATGGTAATCGACGCATTCTTTTTACAAGTGAGATTCGACGAGAGCGGTGTATACGGAAGCGGGCGATTTCAAGAAGAAGTGAAAATCCCCTGGGGTGACATCGAGTCGATTAAATATAGTGACGACCTGTTCGTTTTTGTTATTCGCTCCGGCACTAAAAAGATAAGACTGTGCCGGTACTCGAACGGCCTTTATCCATTGCTCAAAGAGATGCAAAAACGAGCGCCGCAGAACTCGACCCAGAAACTCGATAAGTTTCTGGAAGCAAATCCGACAAGTTAAACCCTAACCCGCGCAACACGCTTTGACTTTTGACAAAGCAAGTTTCGCGGCCACTCAACCTAAAGCGTTCCTAGACTCGATTCAATTTCATTGTCTCAATCAGGAAATATGCGCGATATAAATATAGGCATCACGGATATCGAACACAAAAGAAAACAACATGACACCGGTCATGGCTCCGGACCAGATTCTAAATGCCATTCCTTCTGCCGCATCTAGAAAAGGCCGGCGGGTTAGCAATAAAAACAGCGCCGGCGACCAGAACAGGATGTGAATAATCGCAATAGCGCCCGATAGAAATGGCAACCCAAGTGCAGAGAAAATAAATCCCCCTCCTCCAGCTCCAACCAAAAAACCACCCACTGCCCAGCGTGCAATAGGCTTTTTCCAAACAAAAATTAACCCCGTCGCAAAGGTTAGCAACATAAAGCCTAACCATATCTGAACCCATTGGGGTGTTAGCGCAATGCCGTCAGCATCAAATACCTGTAATGCGCCGTGACCCTTTTCATAAGCATCCGCGCCAAATGCCGTAAAACTTATCAACACCAGCGCTATTGCAGCGATTGTTTTTGCCAGTGAATATTTCATGGATTATTCCCCTTTATGAATTCGGTTTGAATTTTACAAGCTAACAGATCGGTTGTTACTCGTTTCTCAAGGCGGCAAAAGAAAGCTCACGATAACTGCGCAACAGAGTTTTTAAGGAGCGTAAGCGCCAGTTATTTTCGTTTTTCACTACTACACCACGTAGTCGCTTGAGATCAGCTTCTGCATCGTCACGTTTTTGCGTCTCTTTGCTAGAGTCGCCAATACCTCGCTGGCGAATCAAAGCTTGATTTAGCGCTCTGCCGGTAATCATCGCCTCTTCTGGCAATCCGACTGACTCCCTTGCAATCCAGGCCGCTGCGGCTAAGAGTTCAGCTTCGTTATGAATTGTGGCGACGCTGCGCATATATTGGCGGTAGGCAATAGTGGCCTCATCCGACTGCCGAGCTTGTATCATGCTAACAATACGACCAAGTTGTTGTAGATCGAGCGTCGTAGCCAAAGGCTGTTGGTCCGCGACTTCGATTAATGCCTGAAAATTATTTCGAGGAAAGGCAACGGGGGTGCCATCGTAATCATTTGCGACATCATTCATTGGATAGTTACCCTGGTAGTAATCAATCGCATCCAGTAGCTCCTGGGACTTCGGTCGTCGCCCGGCGATTTTTCGATAAATGATGCGTCGGTCTTTATCAACAATAAAAACAGCATGTAGTGCCAATTCCTGAGTTTCAGGGTTTTGAACACCATAGCTTTTTTGGACTGCTTGATCTTCATCACTGGCGACAATAAAAGACAAGCCGAGGCGTCTAATCATTTTTCCCGAGTGGGCAACCGGATCAACAGATGCTGCAATCACGGGAACACCGCGGGCCACAAACCGATTGTACTGACTCTGCAACTCACCGAGTTGCACATTACAAGCCGGTCACCAGTGGCCGCGATAAAATATCAACACCTGCACTGCCGCAGGGTCACGACCACCCTTCGAATGCAGACTTACCGGATCCCCAGTGGTCGTGGGTAATAAAAAGTCCGGCGCGATATCTCCAATACCGAGCGCATCCGGTGCAAACTGGCTCTCGCCATAACCGTTGCTGGTAATGTCTATCGGTTCTGGACTACGGGACGATGGCTTATAGAGCGGACCGGCCGCCATGGCAGACCCGGCCACCAGGCTCAAGGCATAAATTAGAAGGGCTGCTTTTTTGTGCATGTATTTGTTCCACATAAGGGATGGGACCCTTTAAGGGGACGTAATGTTACAACTTATCACAAAGTAATTTGCTGCAAGTACCTGCTAACAAGGTGCTTGTAAACGAGGTACTGGCGAAGGGTTCAATCGGAGGCATCAATCCAGTAGCTAAGTCCGATTGATCTGAGTCAGATCTCCGGCTCGGATCACAGGAAGCTCAGCACTCCCGGTGAGTGCTTTGTATAGGTATGGTATTCGGTCGTTCCCCCAGAAAACTTGTTTGCTCTTGCCATCGCCAACCACAAAAAACGGCCAACCAAATACGCCATCCAGTTCACTTTGTTTAATCAACTCCGCCTGCTTTTCAGCATACCTTCCAGAATCATAAGCATTTATGAGTTCCTCGGGATTTAGCTCAAGCCGTGTCGCAATCTCACTCAAAACTTTTGGCTCTGTGACATTCTGACTACGACCGCCGTGAAGACTAAACCGCTCAGCGAATACTGCATCCGCAAAAGCCCAACCCTTGCCCTGTTCCTGGGCATAGAGAAAGGCATGGTGTGTAATCGGCCAGTTTTCGTTCGACAGCTTTATTCCCGCTTTTTCTTTTTTGAAATCAACATCAGCTGGGATCGCCAGGTGCCCCGCCACCGCGCGAAAGTAATCTGCAGGTATTCCAGCGTCTTCCGCTTGCCGGGCTGCATCTGCAAACACATAAGAAATTTTGAAGAGATTCTCCGTTGGATCATCCATGTGCCCACCAAATGTCACGTCAGGCCAACTGGGGATTAGATCAATTTTGAACTCATTGAACATAGCTAGACGTCGCATACGGTAGACAGCAATGGCAGCAAAGGGAGAACGGAACGAAAAATAGAACTTAATGCGAGTTGCATCCGACATAGGTGTATATCAACGTATTTTTGAGATAGACTTTATAAACAAATTCTTCAGCATAAACCAGTCATTTTTCAGTTAGGCTTATCGATTCGAGACACGCGTTCAACTATTGGCCCATGTGGGCACGACCAGTGAGAAAATAAGAAATGGCCCTGACCCTAAGGCAAGCCGCAATCCAACCCGCAACCGTAAAACGTGCGCTGATCGTCAGTTTGATCATCGGCTCGTTGCTGTGTTTGATTAATCAGTGGGAAGCGATCATCGCGGGATTCATCGCAGTGAGCTGGCTAAAAGTGATGTTGACTTACCTGGTGCCCTTCGGTGTTTCCACCTATTCAACAGCCGCATCTAAGGTGGAGTCTGATCGAGAAAAACGCAATTCAACATTAGCCCCGTAGGCTATTGCTTTAGAAAGGTAAAATCTTCACCCAGGGTTTCCACCGAGATACGATTTACAAACACACTAAACGCAAGGTAACCCGCGAGAGCACTGGTGCGGGTCATCCATCTGGGTAGGTATTTAGGTTCCTGCAGCACGTCTGAGCCAAACACCTCTTCTAGATTTACCACATCACTTAAGGTCATGCGCCCGGCAAAAAAGTGCTGTGTCATAGCGAGCTTCTTATGCTGCATGGCCCAGCGAAAGAAGGTATGCACTTCCATCAAACCATGGAGATAGACCACATCTTTGGTAAATGCGGAGCCACCGGTAACCGGAACACCACGAAAAATTCTCATGGCAGAGTTAAAGCTCTCGACTTCGGTTTGCCCGACACTTTCAAAAAAGCGGAATGACTCAATAAAATCCGCGCCCTTGAGGACATGGTCAATACCCACCACCCGCAACGCAAGGCGTTCAAGCCGGCCAATATCCATGACGCCGGTGACCATTTCGGCAAAGGTCGCAAGGCCCTCCTGGGATCCCGTTGTGCGCGGTGCGCCGAGACTGAAACATTGAAATCGTTGTTGCTTGCCGTTGATGGCGGTCAGGCTATGAACAAAGGCCTCATGTTGTAGCAACTGATCTAGGTCGTATTCAGTAAAAGAAGTATTGGCGCGCAATCGGACTCTGGTTGCACCGGCAGCCGCTTTGGACACCATATCCTCGTCGATCTCAACCCGCACCTGACCTTCATCAAAGACCTCGCTCAATCTCAATCTCATTTCTTCCGCGAGGGTTTCAGCGGACAGGCAATAATCTGCTTCTTTTAGGTCTTCGTCCTGTTTATAGGAGTGACTCACCTCCAAAAAATGTTGGGCCGCCTCCAGGTTATTCACATGGCCGCTACTCACTGCATCCGTTGGATGGCCATAGAGCGTGTGGCTGTGCTCGGAGAGTTCTGCGGTACCTATACTCTCTAAGAGTAAACACAGGGTATGGTAGGACTCAGCGGTATCGAACAAATATTTACGCAGGGGTTCGTCGGACCTGGCCAGCTGCGCCATACATTCCGCCAGTTCGTGGCGATTGGCGGAAAGATTAATAGAAGCGTATTCAGGCCTGGGTAGCTCAGGTTTCCCCTTGGCTACGCTTTCGAGAAAGCGCTCCTGGATACCAGCACCCCAGCTAAGCTTGCTCAATACCTTAATGTCTCTCGAAGCGGTCACAATGCGACCATCCAGCTCAGCCAGCCAGTTCAGGTATTTCGGCTCAAGATTCGTGGAAGTCACCGCAGGCGCCTCAAGATCAATGCCGCATTGAAGCGCTTTTAGTTATCCAGCGCAATGAGCTTTTTTGGCTTTGGCTCTAACCCATAGGGTACATATAGGTCTTTGACACGGCGTTAATCTTTTTCATGACTTCCTCACTTAAGACCAGATCTGCCGCGGCAAAGATCTCATCCAACTGGTGGGGATGGGTCGCGCCAACAATGGTAGACGCGACAAAGTCATGTTGTTTACTCCAGGCGACCGCCAGCGTGGTCACGGACACACCTATTTCTGCCGCGATTTCCATAAAGGCTTCCGTAGAGGCAATCGACTTTTCATTAATAAAACGCTTTGCCATGGCTTGCTGTCGTTCTCCAGCCTCCAGGTATTTGGTAAAGCGTGCCCCTTCAGGCTTTGCCCCATTATTATATTTACCCGAGAGCACACCACCGGCGATAGGCGAGTAAGGAATCAGGGACACCTGTTCCTGTTTGCACACCTGAGCAAGCTCGTCTTCAAAACGGCGATTATTCAGGGAGAAGTTATTCTGGATCGTTTCATATCGGGCCAGACCGTGCATTTCCGACACGCCAATGGACTTGGTTAAGCCCCAACTGGTTTCATTACTACAGCCAAGAACCCGCACCTTGCCCGCCTGAACGAGATCATCGAGGGCCGATAGCATTTCAAGATAGCCCAACCCATGGTCAGGCCAATGGGTTTGATAGAGGTCAATATAATCCGTTTGTAACTTCTGTAGGCTCGCCTCAACGGCGCGGATAATATTGTGTCGATCAAGCGTGGTTTTACCATCCCGAACCGCTGCCTTGATCCAACCATGACTCGGGCCAGAAACCTTGGTGGCAATCAGTACTGAGTCCCGGGATTTGGTTTTGAGCCAGCGACCGACAATTTCTTCGGTCACCCCTGCCCACTTGGGGTCCGGCGGCACGGGATAGTTTTCTGCGGTGTCAAAAAAGTCGATCCCTGCATCATAAGACCGGTCGAGGATTTCAAAAGCCGCCTTTTCATCTGCGCCAGAGCCAAAGGTCATGGTGCCCATACATATATCCGATACTACAAGAGCGCTTTTACCCAGCCGATTATGATTCATGTTAATGCCTCTAACAGATTGATTCGTGCTGGGACTGTAATGAAATAGTAGGTTAGAGATCAAGCCTCAACGGATTTTGCTCCGTACCCTTTGCAGGCATGGCACAGCAAAGTAGTACTTCACCTTCCGCAACGGGGTAAGTGGTCGGTTGGCCATAAACAACGTCCCCGGATAAAACTTTAGTCGCACAACTACCGCAGTGGCCCGCTCGGCACCCAGAAGCCGGTGTCATACCGTGAGCTTCGGCAAAATCTAACAGATTACCGTCCTTTGGCGCCCAGCCTTGCTCAACCGCAGATGGAACAAACTCAACAACAGCTGAATCTGCGGTTTCAACGGTGGCTATAGCGCTCACTGCATCATCTCGTTGCAGGGACGCGGGCCCAAAGGCTTCTGCATTAATGCTGGCATCCGCAACCCCCAACGCTCGAATCTCATGATAAGCGCTTTGCATAAATCCACCAGGACCGCAGAGATAGAACTGATAATCGTCCAGGGCCAACTCTGCTCGTAACATTTGCCGGTTAAGATGCCCCTGGTAATCGAGCTCACTGCTTTCGCTGGCTGATTCACTTGAAAACACCTTGATCACGCGCAGGGACTCACCCATTAGTGTCTGGAACTCTTTTAGCTCCTCACTAAAGTTCAACTGGGTTTCATCGCGTACCTGATAGAACAACACCATCGGTTGCTGAACACGATATTTGATGGCGCGAAAAAAACCTTCCCGTATCATCGAGATCATTGGGGTAATACCAATACCCGCCGCGACAAAGACTGCTGGTTTTTCGTAGTCGAGGACAAACTCGCCCGCCGGCGATCGCGCCTCTACAGTCATATTGGGAGAAATATTGTCATGCAGATAACTCGACACCAGCCCGTCGCGTTTAATTGAGATCCGCAGCAATCTATCACTGGGGGCGCTGGACACTGTATAGGTTCGAACATGGGATCGCCCTTCAATCTCAATGTTGATGGTCAAAAACTGCCCTGGAGAAAATTGTGGCTCTGCACCTTCCGGGGGCAACAACTCAAAGGACTTCACCGCACCAGATTCGTCGACGACCCGCTCGACACGATACGGTTGCCATTGTTGGCGTTGCTGGTCTGCAGCTCTGGCGGCCTCAGCCTGCCGCCAGGTACCGACAAGTAAACTATTGGGAGAAAATTTTTGAAATTTGAACTCAATGCCAAGGGCATTTTTTAGCCGAACGCCCTGTTTAAGGGAAAAGCGCCACAACCTCTCAGCGCCTTCAAAATGGCGTTGCTCTTCCGAGTCCCAGAGGATTTTTGCCGTGCCGGTCAGCATCAACAAATCACCGGCAACAAAATCGACAAACAACAAACCTGCCTTGCCTGTGCTGTGGATGTTGCCCAGGGTATTGAAGTGGTTGTTGCCCGCAAAGTCTGGAATCGTCAGGTTAAGGTCATCGTCCACTCGAACAAAGCCCGGCTGTCCGCCTCGGTGGGACACATCAGCGCCCGTTTCCGCACCCTTATCCGCATCCTTATCCGCACTATTTTTGCCATCAAAAAAATGGCTGGCGACAAAAAACGCATCACTGCTTTCAATTAGCTTGATGTCCGCAGACGAAAGTTTAGAAAAAGACTCGACGCTAGAATCCTTTATTGACCAGTTAGGTCTGGGCTGAACCTCCCTGGTTTGAATATATTGAGGGCAGTTACCAAAGGCCTGCTTGACCGTGGCATTCACCCGATCATCACTTTTACCCGATAGCACGGCGGACATTCGATTCCGTCTTCGGTTTGATAGATCAATGCCCAACAAGCCAATCGCTGTCTCCCGACCAAGGGATTGGCGCAGAGGGTCGCCAGGATGTATGGCCGTGAGCCCAAGAGAAAACCCTCGCTCACCATGGACATCCATTACTGGAGCATCTGTTTCCTTTGCGTGCTGCGACAACCAGGAAGCCCAGGGTTGACCCTGCTCATCCACATGACCAATCAGCAAGTAGGGTAGTGCCTGATAAAAAGCCTGATACTGCTCCGGCATATAGGGTCGTATGGTTCGAAGACCGAGGGACTCTGCCTGCTCTCGCACCCCAATACGTGCTTGCACTAATTGCTCCCCCTCGTGAAAGGGAGATCGGATTGCGGTTTCAGATGTCATAGCCAACCCTTAAGTGTCGATTTAGATGATTGGCACGCAGAGCTGGGAACACCAGCTACGCAGTGCATTTCAGGCAGTTGCGACAGCAACATCAGAGACCAAAGCGGTTTTGGCGGCTGTTTCAGTAGTGCTCATCGGGACAAAACCAGGCAATGCTTCGATTCGAGCTAACCAGCCATTGATGTTTTTGTAACGATTCAAGTCAACACCACCCTCGGGGGCATGAGCCGTGTAGGTATAAAGTGCAATATCCGCCACAGTCGGACCGTCACCCACAAAATAATCGCGCCCATTCAAATGACTATCCATAATCTGCAACAGATCGTGGGCCCGCTCGATCACTTCTTCATGATCCAACCCAGCACCAAATACCGTGACCAGTCGAGCGGCAGCAGGACCGGCAGCCAGTTCACGGCTAGCTTTAGACAGCCATGCTTGAACATCAGCTATTGCCTCAGAGTCCTGGGGATACCAGGTGTTGCTCTTGTCATATTTGGCTGCCAGATAAACGATGATTGCGTTGGAATCAGATAACGTCACATCGCCGTCGGTTAGGGCGGGCACCTGGCCAAAGGGATTAATGGCGAGATACTCCGGTTGTTTGTGAGCGCCAACACGAAGATCAACATCCACAATCTCTGCGGGCAGGTTAAGTAGGCTGGCCATCAATCTGGCTCGATGGGCATGTCCGGAGAGATCAAAACTATAAATTTTCATGGGAGTACCTGCTTTTGATTCGGGTTTATTTTTAAATTCTGTTGATCGGGTTAAGCCGTTAGCCACTCGACGGGCACACTTTATTGAGTTGTTAAGTATTGATAAATATCGGTTTTAGTGAATAATTATCTCCTTATTGATGATAATTGACACCAAAATGGATCGAATCGACAATATGCGGGTGTTCCTGGAGGTGGCCAGACATGGCTCTTTTACTGGCGCAGCGGAGGTTGTCGGCAAGCCGGTACAGACTGTTAGTAAGGCAGTGCGGCAATTGGAAACCCAGCTTGAGGTTCTACTGTTTGATCGCACCACCCGCTCCGTGGCGTTAACGGACACGGGCCAGGCTTATCTGGATCAGGTGCAGGATATCCTCGATCAGTTTGATGAGTTGGAGTCTTCGGTTCATCGGGATCATGAAGCTCCGAAAGGTCGAATTCGCATGACAGCGCCAACCACCTTTGGTGAACAAAACCTGCTCCCTATCCTGGCAAACTTTCTCGGGCTGCACCCTGGCATCCGCGTGGAGTTATCGCTTTCCAATCAAAAGGTCTCACTAATTGATGAGGGTATTGATCTGGCGATTCGAATTGGTAGGCTGCAGGACTCCAGCCTAATTGCCCGGCGACTGGCGCCGATGCGAAAGGTCGTGTGTGCCTCGCCAGACTTTTTCACGGAATACGACACCCCAGAGAATCCGTTAGACCTTAAAAACTATCCCTGCTTAATTGACACTAATTTCGAAGATGCTCATGCCTGGCCATTTATTATTGGCGATCAAACCGTGAGGGTAGAAATATCTGGACCCTTTAGCGCTAATACACCGGAAGCTACCCGGCAAATGGCAGTTGCGGGGCTGGGCATTGCCATGTGTCCGATGTACGTAATCGACAAAGATTTACGAGACGGATTGTTAGTCCCATTGTTCGAGGCCTTTGAACAACCGGAGATGGGTGTCTATGCCCTATACCCTCACCGTCGCCATTTGTCGGCGCGAGTAAGGGCACTGGTCAGCCATCTTGAGCAGGCATTTACTGAAACAGCTTAGGCGCCGCTTTGTTTGGTCACAACCAGCCAGACGGCATGTAGAACACCGGGCAACACGCCACAAATTGTCAGAATGATGTTGATAAAAAAATGTTTGGTCGCACCGACCTGAAGAAAAGCGCCAACGGGGGGTAAGAAGAACGCGAGGATAAGATTGAGGATGCTCATACAGTTTCCTTTGTTATTGTTATTGCTATTGTTATTGTTTTTGTTGTTTGAATACTTTGCGGTTTTTCGCTGCTAGCGACAAGTACTGTTGGTCGCATTTTACGGGTCTTTGGGTTTCGGCTCCATTGTTCCATGCTGCTTGTACTCCGAGTACTTCTTGGAGCTACCCCGCACCAGATCGGCAGGATACTTGGCCTCGTTTTTAACAAACTTCTTGGCCGCTGCATCGAGGATATCGATGCCTAATTTATCCGCGAGCCGTACAAGATAGTTCTGCACATCGGCAATTTCATCAGCGACTTCCGATAGTTTCGCCTCGTCTAGATTCTTTGACTCTTCTTCGGTGAGCCACTGAAAGTGCTCAAGCAACTCAGAAACTTCAACGCTCAGGGCCATGGCGATGTTCTTCGGTGAATGGAACTGATCCCATTCTCGATCACCGGCAAATTTGCGAAGCTTTAGCTTTAAATCCTCAAGAGATTCCATCGTCACCTTCTCTAACAACACTGAATGTCGTGCAAAACGACATACTAAACAAATCACACCAATAAAAAAGGGCGCCAAGAGGCGCCCCAAATTTACAACTGATACTTAATGATGCTTGTAATTGACGTTCTCTACTGACGAAGCGTCACAGGCAACTCTTTAATGCCGTGGACAAAGTTTGAATTAACCAGTACAGGTTCGCCGGTCACTTCAACCTTAGAGAAGCGCTTGTTGATCTCTTCCCACATGACGCGAAGTTGCATTTCCGCCAATCGATTACCGACACAACGGTGAATACCGTAACCAAACGCCGTGTGAGCACGGGGGTTAGGTCGGTCAATAATGAACTTGTCAGCATCCGCGATGTAGTCCTCGTCCCGGTTACCCGAGATATACCACATGACCACGCGGTCACCTTTCTTGATCTGCTTGCCACCTAGCTCAGTATCCTGAGTTGCTGTGCGGGCCATGTGGGCAAGCGGTGTTTGCCAACGGATAATTTCTGGCACCATCTTAGGAATAAGGCCAGGATTTTGTAGCAGCTTTTCATATTCGCCAGGATTTTTGTTTAAGGCTAATACACCGCCGGAAATTGAGTTACGGGTTGTATCATTCCCGCCAACAATCAGCAGAATAATGTTACCCAGCAGCTCCTGGGGCGACATGTTATTGGTTGATTCGTTGTGAGCCAGCATCGAGATCAGGTCAAACTTGGGTGGCTCAGTCTTGCGCTTTTCGTAGTACTCGGTGAAGTAAGCAAGACATTCGAACAACACCTGGAAGCCTTCTTCCGGGGTTTCAAAGACATCCGGGTCGCCAATCTGCTGTACCGTATCGGACCAGTAAACTAGCTTTAAACGATCTTCCTGGGGAATATCAAAGAGGGTTGCCAACATCTGACCTGTGAGCTCAACGGAGACAGCCTTAACCCAATCGAACTCTTCATCAACCGGTAAACCATCTAAAATCGTACCAATGCGTTCACGAATCAAAGGCTCAAGTTCTGCCAGCTGCTTGGGGACAAATAGTGGCGAAACAACTTTGCGCTGCTCATCATGCTTGGGTGGATCTTCTTGAATAAACATAGGCAGCGCAAAAGCGTCGTCGTCTTCCCTTGGCTGACCACCCAGAGTAATACCACCTAAACGTTGCTGGGACGAAAAGATATCGTGGCTCTTGTCGACTTCCATGATGTCCTCATACCGGGTCACTGACCAGTAAGGGCCGCCAATGCTGTTTTTGTGATAATGAACGGGGTCTTCTTTACGCAAACGGGCAAAGTGTTCCCATAATGTGTCATGGGAAAAAAGCGCTGGGTGAGATGGGTCAAGGTCTTCGAGGGGGATATCTTGAACGGGATAATCCGGATTAATTTTGAAGGCTTCAGCCACCTCTGAATTTAAAACTGTCAGGTCATTGGCTGCCATTCTGGCCGTCAGTGCTTTTCGTTTCTCGTCATTTTGCTCTATATATTGAACGCTCATTAATCCCCCGCTTGGCTTTAATTGATTCGAATCAACCATCCTAGCAAGGGGCTAGGGCTTATCAAGGGCAATTTTGGCCACTAATATGTCTTATGTGGCCAGCTTACCCCCTGTCCAGCTATGCGCCAACTACGGTGCGCTATAGCACCAGCCTGGTCAGGAAGCCCCCTGGATCAGAATCATCAAATTCTCCCAACAATGAACTTCCATCACTGAGTAGCCTGGAATGGGCGCTGCAGACAATTGACCAAACAGGTAGGTACCAGTCTCCTGGGCTAGTTTTTCATGCTACTCGATCAGAGTTTCGGGGTCACCCCGGAGGAATAACTGAAAGATATTGGTCTGGGGTTCTAGCGGTTTGGTTTGAACACCATCAACCTGGTTCACAATCTTCGCAAGGTGCCGAGCTCTCTCTAACCGCGGAAGATGAACTTGCCATTACCTGTTGCCGGAACTCATCAAAACCTTAGGATACGATAGCGCTTCTCCAATTTCAGCCCTGTGGTTATGATGCGCCCAAACCGGGGGAGAACATGGCCAGCGAGAACAAAACCAAAGCAACTAAAGTTTCCGCAACCAGCTTTGTGAACTCCATTGAGCATGAAGGCCGTCGATCCGATGCCAAGGCTTTGTTAAAAATATTCAAATCGATCACCGGCAAACCTGCCGTGATGTGGGGCGACGCTATGGTGGGCTTTGATCGCTACCACTACAAATACGACAGCGGCCGGGAAGGTGATGCACTGATGACAGGATTCTCACCCCGCAAGGCGAATCTTGCGGTTTATTTGATGGACGGCTTTAGCGACAAGCAAAGCCTATTGGCAAAATTAGGCAAACACAAAACAGGCAGCTCGTGCCTTTATATCAACAAGTTGGCAGATGTCGACGAGGACGTATTATGTAAGCTGATTTCCAGGTCTTACCAACAAATGCAAAAGAAGTACCCGTAACTATTTTTCAACACCATCTATACAACACTACCCTAGAACAGGAACTATTGATGTCGCTATACCCTATTGCTGTACCCACCTTTACTCGCTCACTTACGAGCTTGCGTAACATCCTAACCAAAGCTGCTGCCCATGCAGAAGACAAAGGCATTGACCCTTCGGTTCTCCTTAATGGTCGACTGGCACCGGATATGTTTCCACTAAAACGACAGGTTCAAATCGCTTCTGACTCGGCCCGACGTGGATGCGGCCAACTTACCGGAAAAGAAGTACCCGTTGTGGAAGACACTGAAGAAACCTTTGCAGAACTAATCGCCCGGGTTGAAGGGGCAATAGAGTATGTGAGTCAGTTTAAAGAAGCAGATTTTGAGGGCGCTGAAGCCAAAGTCATCGAACTGCCCCTGGCCAGCGGTCCGTTAAAACTAGATGGCTCAACTTTTTTGATGAGCTTTGCGTTTGCAAACTTTTCATTCCACCTGACAACCGCCTACAACATTTTACGCCATAACGGTGTTGCACTCGGCAAGATGGATTATCTCGGCGGGGCTTAACGCTAATTCAAGCTCGCCACTGTAAGTAAGCATCCACGAGCTCATGCATTCGGTCTCGACCGAAGCTGGGCTCGTGACCACCGTGCACGACGTTCACAGGTAGCTGCCGAATTCGCTTCATGGTTTTAATATAGTCCGGTACATTTGAGTCCGGTAAATCATCCAACAAAGTACCGTCGTAAATTGCGTCGCCGGAAAAGAAGGTGCCGCTGGCTGCTTCCCAGAGCCCGATACTTCCTGGGCTATGGCCGGGCAGGTGCATAATCTCAAAGTGTCGATTGCCCAGGTCAACCACGTCTCCATCCTTAAGGGCTCGAGTTATGGTCGTCGACTCAACACCATAATGCTCTACCTCAAAGTCAGCGGATGGCTTGGCATTAATCAGCAGCTCATCAAAACCGTCAGTTTCACCTTGAGTCTCGTAACTCTCTAAGCCCGGCGGCATCTTTAAAAACGCCCACTCTTTGTAATCTGTCATTCGCGGAGCTTCGCTTTCATGAAGCAACCGATGAGGAAATTCATGTAAACATCCAACATGGTCAAAATGAATATGGGTGGCCAGAGCTGTCACCGGTTTATCCGTAAGATCCGCAATAGCATCCTTTAAACTCGCAACGCCAAGTCCTGTATCGATCAACAGATCCGTATCCCGGCCGCGAATAAACCAGATATTGCAGCGCAGAAATGGATGGACGTGGGGCTCATAGATCAGCGTCACGCCATCGGAGATGGGTTTTCGCTCATACCATTTATCCGCTAGCTGTAACCTGGCCATCGGTTTGCGCCTCTAGCTTCCCGTTGGGATCTTATTAAAGGGTAAGCCTTTATCCGCCCGCATATCCTCCGGTAACCCGAGGACCCGCTCCGAAATAATATTACGCAGGATCTGGTCCGTGCCGCCCTCGACTCTTACCGCTGGAGAACGGAGCAACATCGCCTGAAAGCGTGCAGACCCCTCGGCAATTTCAGGATCAACAATTGCCCCAGCCAGGCCCTGGAGATCCAGGGCAAACTTGGCAATGTCCTGCATCATGCCGCCGGCTACCAGCTTGCCGATAGAGTTTTCTGGTCCGGGAGTTTCCCCTTTTGAAATTGCGGTCAATGCTCGAGAAGCGGTGTTGCGCAACCCCGCCGCCTTGCAATACCAATCCGCTAATTTGGATTTCACCATGGGGTTATCAATCGCCATACCGGATTCCAAAGGCAGAGAAGTCACCAGCGCTTCGATCTCGGGATATCCCGTGGCAATACTACCGCCAATTGCCAGACGCTCATTCATCAATGTGGTTAGCGCAACCTGCCAGCCCTGACCGACCTCACCCAGACGTTGGCTATCGGGAATTCGAACATTGTCGAAGTACACCTCATTAAAGCCGCTCTCGCCATTGGCTTGTTTAATAGGCCGAATATCAACGCCGGGGCTTTTCATATCCAGGAAGAACATCGTCAGGCCCTTATGCTTGGCCACCTCTGGGTCTGTTCTGGTAATTAAAATACCGTAGTCGGAGTGCTGGGCACCGGAGGTCCAGATCTTTTGGCCGTTAATTACCCATTCATCGCCGTCTTTTTCAGCTTTGGTCCGCAATCCCGCCAGGTCACTGCCGCCATGGGGTTCAGAAAACAGCTGACACCAGACCTCTTCACCGCTGGCGAGCTTTGGAATATATCGGGCCAGCTGTTCTTCAGCGGCAAACGCCATCATGGTGGGCGCACACATACCCTGGCCAATAATAAAGGTGCCAGAGAGCTTCCCGTATAAGCCTTCTTCCTGACTCCATATGACACTTTGAATGGGAGACGCATCGCGACCGCCGTAGGCCTTTGGCCACTGCAGACACGCCCAGCCAGCCTCGGCTTTTTTCTTCTGCCATTTTTTGGCTTCTGCCAGGGTATCGTAGTCCCCGGTAATGGTGTTACCGAACCCGCTTTTTGCGAGAAACGGAGCTAGATAGGTCGGGGCATTGTCGTTAATCCAGGTTCGTACTTCGGCCCGGAACGCGGCTTCTTCAGTTGAATCACTAAAATCCATGGTCTTCTCCTTAGGCCGCTTTGGTTGTTGGGGGTGTGGGTAGTGAACTGACAAGCTTGTCCTCCCAAACCGACAAGCCCCCCAACGCGAGCGTTAGGTAGTTAGACCGTCGGTAATATAGATGGCAATCGAACTCCCAGGTAAAACCCATCCCACCGTGCACTTGAATATTATCTCTGGAACAGAGCTGAAAGGCCTGGGTTGCTGATACTCTTGCGGTTGCCGCCGCGAGGGGTAAATCATCAGAATCCGTCGACAGTGCCCATGCAGCGTAATAACAGTTGGACTCCGCCAGCTTTAGCGCCACATACATATCCGCCATCATGTGTTTCAGCGCCTGAAACGACCCAATCGGCCGACCAAAGGCAAAGCGTTCTTTGGCGTAGGCAACCGCCATATCCAATGCCGCGGTGGCGCCACCCAATTGCTCAAAGGCCATCATGACCGCGGCACGGTTATAGATGTTCTGTACCTGCTGCCAGCCATCCCCAGCACTCAAAGCCACAACAGGGGTTTGGTCAAACACAACGGTTGCTGTATTTCGAGTTGGATCAACCGAGGCAACATTGCTAATCGCTACCGAATCATCCTTTAGATTCACCAGATACAGCCCGAGGGACTCAGGCCCTGATCTCGCCAGGACAATGGCAACGTCGGCAATAGCGCCGTCGGGCACAATCAGTTTTTGGCCGCTTAATTTACCGGACTGAACAGAAACCGAAATCGATTCTGGCGTCAGTACCTGGGCCGTTTCGACGTCGGCAAAGGTGGCAATGGATTCACCACTGGCAAGTTTAGGCAGCCATTCCTGTTTTTGATCTTCTGTGCCGTAAGCCAACAAGGCTTCAGCACCCAGATAGATTGACGACGAAAATGGCACTGCAGCGAGATGCTTGCCGACCTGCTCTGCTACTAGACATAGGGTCAGATAGCCTGCTCCGGCGCCGCCATAGGTTTCCGGGATTGCCGTACCGGGCAAACCCATATCACACAAACCTTTCCATACAGATTTTGCGTAAGGAGCTTCTCCCTCTAGCACCGATCGCAACGAAGCCCTGTCGCAATTGTCTCGGAGATAGCGGGCCGCCTCATCGCGCACCATTTTTTCATCATCGGAAAAGTCAAAATTCACTTTTTATCACCTTCGTCGGCTAATTGTCTGGGGCTAATAAAACATATCCAACTTAATGAAAACAATCGCCACGTGCATCATGTCCGCACAAACATAAGCCAATCGCAGGTTCAGCTATAACGGTGGGGATAATTTGCTAGGAAGTGCATATCGAATCCTGTACTTTCACAGCCACAATTGGGGGAAATAATGACAACAAGCGAACCAGTGGTACGCCGGGTAGATCTTGCAACCAAGATCTTCTACGGCTTTGGTGCAGTAGCCAACGGAGCCAAAAGTAACGGCTTTAACTATCTTCTCCTATTTTACTACAGTCAGGTCATCGGGCTTCGTGCCGACCTTGTGTCCCTGGGTATTTTGATTGCCCTGGTGTTTGATGCGATATCAGACCCCCTGGTTGGGTTTGTTTCTGACAACTTCCATTCCCGCTGGGGCAGACGCCACCCCTTTATGTATGCGTCAGGCATCCCCGTATCCATCGCCTACTACTTTCTCTGGTCACCACCGGAATGGGATCAAACAGGCCTGTTCTTGTATTTTGTTTGTATTGCGGTGTTGATTCGAACATTAATCACTTTTTATGAAATCCCCGCTACTGCATTGGTTGCTGAACTTACCGACGACTACGATCAGCGGACCGAGATGATGAGTTTCCGCTATTTCTTCGCCTGGTGGGGTGGCCTGACCATGGCCGTACTGAACTACCTGGTGTTTTTGCCTGAAGATAAAGGCGGCCTTGAGTACGTTGAAGGTTGGACTCACTATGGTTTAACCGCGTCTATCGTGATCTTTATTTCGATTTTTGTTTCTACTATTGGCACCCATAAACACATCCCGCACTTGAAAAAACCGCCACCGAAGCAACCGTTTAATTTTAAGAAAACCACCAACGAGCTAAAAGAGACCCTTTCAAACCGTTCATTTTTTGCGCTATTTTTCTCGGCACTGTTGACCGCGGTCGCGGCAGGGGTTTCAACCTCCCTTAGCATCTATTTTTCCCGCCACTTCTGGGAACTCACCAGCACCGAGATCGGCTATATGAACCTGCCGTACTTTTTCTCGGCGTTCCTGGCCCTCTTTCTGGCGCCCTACGTATCCAGAGTGATGGGTAAAAAGCTGGGCGGCATCACAATCATGGGGCTGGCCTTCGCGATGGCACCAATGCCTTTTATTCTACGACTGCTCGGCTGGTTTCCTGATAACGGCACCGATACATTGTTCTGGACCCTGGTGGTCTTTAATACCGTCGAGGTGACCTTAATCATCATGTCCTCTTCACTTATTGCAGCCATGATCGCCGACGTGGTGGAAGACAGCGAGATTAAAACCGGACGTCGTTCCGAAGGCATATTCTTTGCTGCGAACAGCTTCGCCCAGAAGGCCGTTAATGGTTTAGGGGTTGTGGTGGCTGGGCAAATACTGGCTTATATCCAATTTCCCACCCAGGCCAAGCCCGGGGAAATACCCGAGGAGACCTTGTTTGATCTGGCCTACATCTATGTTCCTGTGATCCTGGTCTTTTATCTCGCAGCACTATCGGTTCTGACCATGTACCGGATTAATCGCGAAGATCACACTGAAAACCTGCGACGGCTTTCTGTTGCGGACTCACGGGAAATCATCAGTTAAGCATTCGCAAAGGAGCACAACATGGCCTCAACTCAATTCAAGAGCCTGATACTGTCGGCGTCACTTATGGTCAGTGTGAGCAGTTTTGCAGCTGACGCCGGACTCCCCACCACCAAACCGGAACGGGTCGGGGTTTCTTCAGAGCGACTGGCCCGCATCCAGCCCGCAATGCAGCGTTATATTGATGACAATCTGGTTGCGGGCACGGTGACCATAATTGCCCGCCGGGGCAAGATTGTGCATTTTGAAGCCAATGGGTTTATGGACGCAGAAAACAAAATCCCCATGCGTAAGGATGCAATCTTTCGTATCGCTTCAATGACCAAACCGATTACATCTGTGGCATTAATGATGTTATGGGAAGAAGGCAAATTTCAGCTACGGGACCCGGTCTCAAAATTTCTGCCTGAGTTTAAGGATCAGCAGGTTTCAACCACGGCAGATGTTAGCGGCAAAACAGGAGAACTAGTGCCAGTCAAGCAGGCCGCCACCATCCAGCAAATGTTGACCCATACCGCCGGCATGGCAAACGCTTATATTGGCAACGGAGAAGCCTATCGAGCAATATCCAAAGTTCACCCCGATGACACATTGGAATCCTTAATCAAGCGCCTGGCAGCAGCCCCACTCAACTACGAACCCGGTACAGCCTGGCAATATTCTGCGGCAACCGACGTGGTTGGCCGACTAGTTGAGGTCATGTCCGGCATGCCCCTTGATGAATATATGGCGCAAAAAATCTTTGCGCCTCTCGACATGACCGACACCCACTTCTTTTTAGACAACACCAAAGGGAATCGACTCACCGTTCAATACAAACCCGGCGACGACAATAAGATTGTGGTTCAGGACCCAGGTAGTGATAAAAGCCGTTGGATATCCGGCGATAACAAACAAACCTTTAGAGGGGCGGGCGGCCTCGTTTCCACAGCCCATGACTATATCCGATTTCAACAAATGGTATTAAACGGTGGCGAGCTAGACGGCGTACGTCTGCTTGCGCCTGCAACGGTTTCACTGATGTTGGACAACCATACCGGCGATCTTCCACTGTGGCTTGCGGGTCCCGGCATGGGATTTGGTCTTGGTTATGGTGTCGTTGAAGATCGCGGTGCAGCAGCAACCCCTTTAAGTGAAGGCAGCGGGTACTGGGGCGGCGCCTATTGCACTATCTCCTGGGTTGATCCAGAACAGGAGCTGGTCGGTATTTTGATGACCCAGGTACGACCCTATACTCACCTGAATATCCGCCAGGACTTTCAGGTTTTGACCTATCAAGCCATTATCGACTAAACCAACAATTAATAGAGGGCGCTAGCCATGGATCTCGGTATTTGTGTTGCATCTCATATTCAAGACATAGACTACGTGGTCCATGCGGAATCACTTGGCTATAGCCACGCATGGATGGCGGACAGCCAGATGATCTGGTCCGATTGTTACGCTACCCTGGCCCTTGCTGCTTCTCGAACCAGCACCATCAAACTCGGGACCGGGGTTGCAATTAGCGGTACTCGTCCTCCGGCAGTCAATGCAGCGGGGATTGCCACCATTAACGCGATTGCACCGGGGCGTACATTCTTTGGCGTTGGAGCAGGCAACACTGCTATGCGCATCATGGGCTTGCCGCCCCATAAAATTAAAGATCTGGATCAATATCTGACGGAGATTGGCCCGCTGCTCAAGGGAGAAGAATCCATTGTCAAACTCGGGCAGTTGGAATCTCCGATTCGCCACGTCATGCCCGATAAGGGTTTTGTGAATTTTGAAGATGAGATTCCAATGTATGTGTCTGGCTTTGGACCCAGATCCCTGGGTCTGGCGGGTAAACATGGCGATGGCGCCGTAATCGCATTTGCCGCGAGTCCAGGTGCGCTAGAAATGATGTGGTCAATGATAGAAGCCGGCGCATTAGAAACCGGACGAACCATTAATCGAGACAGGTTCTATTTGTCTGCCCTGACCACCATGGTGGTCCTGGATGAAGGCGAGGCCATCGACTCTGAACGGGTAAAACACGAATGTGGCGCTTTTGCGATGGCTTCAGTGCACTACGCATACGATCAGTTTCGGAATTTTGGCCATCAACCACCGAATTATCTAGCGGGTATCTGGGATGAATACACCGCATTGCTAGAATCCTTTCCGGAAGAACGACGTCATCAACGTATCCACGCCGGACACAACTGCTGGGTGATCCCCGAAGAAGAAAAGTTTGTCACCGCAGAAACTATCTCCGCCAGTTGCCTGGTCGGGACCCAGGATCAATTGATCGAACAGCTGCAAAGCCTTGAGGCCCAGGGCCTGAATCAGGTGATGTTATTGCCGCCTTTTGATCCCCGCTACGACGTCATCAATCGCGTAGCCCGGGATATTCTGCCCAATATATAGCCCACCGCTAGTCGAGAGCATTCGAGATATTTTCTTGAGTCATGTAACCTTACGTTTATCCCGTCATAGCCCTTCAGATTGATCCGTCTCAGGTTCCTCACTGATATAACCGCTTGGCTACATTCATCCCTGCACAATCCAAAGAACATCAGGAGAACCTATGTCCGCACAACAAGTGAAAATTGCACAACATCAAGTTGTCAGCATTGACTATGAACTCAAAAACGATGATGGCGAAGTACTTGATAGCTCCGCTGGTCAAGAGCCCCTTACTTATCTACACGGCACCGGTGGTCTGATCCCAGGACTGGAGAAAGCCCTTGAAGGCAAAGCCGCTGAAGACGAATTAGAAGTCACCATTCCGCCGGAAGAAGCCTACGGTGAGTTTAATGACAGCCTGGTGCAAAAAGTCACCACCGCCGCCTTTGAAGGAGTGGAAAAAGTTGAACCGGGCATGCAGTTCCAAGCCCAGGGTAACAATGGCGAACTTCAGCGCATTATGATTGTTGCGGTCGAAGGTGATGACGTCACAATCGACGCTAACCATCCCCTGGCGGGCCAAACCTTACATTTCTCGGTTCAAGTCCGGGATGTTCGTGAGGCAACTGAAGAAGAAAAAGAACATGGCCATGCACACTAACCAACTCCCCGGGCTGCTGATCTTAAGCAGCCTTTTGATTGGTTCCTTTAGTTTTTTTGGTTCCACGACCGCTTTTGCTGATCCTGTCACCGCGATCTCAGACGATGGCCGAGAAGTCATTTTAAATGACAACGGTGAATGGCAATACGTAACTGAAGATCGTTTTGCAACTACAGAAGACGGACAGAGAATTCGCTTAAAGGCAGATCAACGTTGGCAGAAGGTTCGTGATTCAGAAGCACCGGCGTATCAGCCGGTGCCGATCTCAACGATTCAGCGGGATAGCATCACGATTTCAGACAGCAACCTTTCCGGCGCACCTCATTCTGGTAACAGTTTTGATGTGACTCTGGACCAGGTTCAGGTTGAAAACCAGAGAGAAACTGTCGGCAAGAACAAACGACTCCGCTCTAATCTGGTGTTCTATCTGGAGATTAAGGGACAGGGCGACTCCGAACATCAGCTGAACCCGGAGCAATTCTCTGTCCAGGACAGTCGGGGCAAAGCCTACCCGGTATTCTCAGTGACAGCGGGTACTTCTCCCATCGGCGGCAAACCGCGTTGGGTAATTAGAGCTAAGGGCGCACCACGTTGGTGGGGCGTAAAATTTTTCTCATTACAGATTGCACCGAACGCGCTGGGCAACACAGACTCCATCGAGTTACGAAAACCCATGCGGGACGTTCTAAAAAAAGAAGTCGAATCCCTACCTGAAGATGGCCTATAGACCGGCCATTTTCTGGGCTTGCTGACAGGCAGATCGCCCATACAAGCGATCTCGGTAAGCCAGCAGATTCTGGTCGACGGGCATTTCAAATCTAACGGCCCAGTTTAGGGTTTGCGCGAGCAAGACATCCGCCAGAGTAAAGGTGGTGCCGACTGCAAAGTCCCGGTCTGCCAGCCGAACTTGCAGGGCAGTCTGGGCTTTTTCAAATTCCCACTTTGCGGTTTTAAGCATTGCCTTAAGGCGGTATTCCTCAGGGATTGCAAACATATGTTTGCCGATTGACCACAGGGGTTGCTCGAGCTCCGTCATGATGAAATAACAGATCTCATCATAATATGCCCGGCGTTTAATCTCAGTTGGAATTAACTCGCTAGATGCTAATTGCCCGGCATAATTAACAATCGCCGCACTCTCATTCAGCACCAGATCTTCATCTACCAGGGTGGGCACCTTAATCTGACTGTTGAGTCCTTGATAATTGTCCGGGAGGTTTTCCCGATCAACATGGATATATTCAAATTGGACGCCAGATTCAAGCAATGCCCAAAGGCATCGGAAGGACCTGGATTGACCTCTACCGTATAAAATCATATTTCATCTCAAGCTATGGGGTTATGGCGCTTTGTTGCGCTCAGGGCTGTTTATTCCGCTAAGGGCTTTTTATGGCGCTAAGGGCTTTTTATGGCGCTAAGGGCTCTTTATTGCGCTAAGGGCTTTGGAAAAGCCGGTAAAGTTTTCCAGAAGTCTGGGTCATGGCCGTAAAAAAGTTGCGCGCCCTTAGTCTCGAGGTCTTTTAATTTTTGAAAGCTCTCCATCATTTGATCAGCACTAAAGGACAGAGCCGGCAAACGCATTTCTTCCAGGGAACGCCGTAGATAACAGGCATCCCCGGTCAAGACGATGACTTTTTTGTTGGTCGTGATCTTGAGGGATTGATGACCTGGGGTATGACCCGGGGTAGGTATACAGACGACCGAACCATCGCCAAAAATATCGTGCTCGCCATCCGCCAGAATAAACCCATGGCCATAGTCCCAGTCCTGATCAAAAAAGCCAATTTTCGCGGCAATCTCTGGGGTTTTTGCCGCTTCTAATTCTTTCTTTTGCACAACAACCGGCGCATTAGGAATCGCATCGTTGCCGCCGCAGTGATCAAAATGCAAATGTGAGTTTACGAGGAAGGTAATATCATCAACCGCAATATCCAATGCGGCGAGGCGTGCGGCGACATCCTCATTCGCTTCAAAATGTACATCAAACAAAGGCGCTAGTACGCCCAGGCGTTTGTCGGGTTCTGTTTGCATGGATTTATGTAGACCCGTGTCATACAGAACGAGGCCTTTAGGATGACGGATCAGGTAACTGGGTACCGGTATTCGAATTTTGCCGGTCTCGCCCTCAAGCATCGACCCCAAATCCATGGTCATCCAACCGCAAGTCATGGCATGAATTGTTAACAACGTAGCTCTCCCAATCCAAATAATCCGCTGATGCTACCACTGCAGACGAGCATAAAATAACCGGAATATTCCTATCAATACCCATCTGGTCTGTTAAGATGCGCCCACTTTGCACCGAAGGTCGTGCAAACCCTCGTGGTATCCATTCTGGTTTCCCCGAAAACCGCTTTACTTTATTACTGCACTGTTTGGACCTTTCTCCTGTTAATTCCGGTGGCAAACAACGCACTGGAGCATCATTGATGTCATTTGAAACCCTTGGCCTAAGTGCCGAGATACTACGTGCTGTGTCCGATTCTGGATACACTGAACCTACACCCGTCCAGGCCGAAGCAATACCCCATGTACTCGCTGGCCGAGATATTATGGCTGGCGCACAAACCGGCACCGGCAAAACCGCTGGTTTTACACTACCTATTTTAGAGCGGCTTTTAGCCAGCAAATCTAGTCGACAGAATCGCCCAGTCCGCGCACTCATTTTAGTCCCGACCCGCGAATTAGCGGCCCAGGTACATGAAAGTGTTGAGGCCTATGGCAAACACCTACCTTTAAGCTCAATGGTTGTTTTTGGCGGCGTCAATATACGCCCACAAATCAGCAAGCTACGCCGGGGCGTTGATATATTAATTGCTACACCGGGTCGCCTTTTAGACCACATCCAACAGGGCAACTTGAGTTTAAGCGAAGTGGAAATGCTGGTTCTGGACGAAGCAGACCGAATGCTTGATATGGGATTTATCCCTGATATTAAACGGATTGTGAAGCTCATTCCGGAAAATCGACAAACCTTGATGTTTTCCGCAACCTTTTCCGCTGAGATTAAGAAACTCGCCAGCAGTTTCCTGACTGATCCAGCCCAGGTACAGATTGCTCAACAAAATACGACTGCTGAACGGATTGCACAGGTTATCCATCTGGTTGATCAGAAAGAAAAACGCGGCTTACTGTCTCACCTGATCGGTGACGGTAACTGGAGTCAGGTGCTGATTTTTACTCGCACCAAGCACGGCGCTAACAGACTGGCCACCCAGCTTGAAAAAGACGGCATCAAATCCGCCGCCATTCATGGCAATAAAAGCCAGGGTGCTCGGACCCGGGCACTGGCCGATTTTAAAGCGGGTAAAGTTCGTGCGCTGGTTGCAACGGATATTGCCGCTCGAGGTTTAGACATCGACCAACTGCCCCATGTGGTGAATTATGAGTTGCCCCATAAACCAGAGGACTATGTACACCGTATTGGTCGTACCGGTCGCGCCGGTCGCGAAGGTGAAGCCATGTCTTTAGTTTGTCGAGAAGAAACGAAACTCTTGAGAGATATTGAGAAGTTATTGAGCCGCGAGCTTCCACAGAAAATCACGGTAGGTTTTGAGCCAACCGAGCCTGCCCTGAGTAAAGAAGGCGCTTCACGCTCGGCTAACTTCGGTGGTGGGTCCAATCGTTCTAACAATCGATCTTCTAGCGGCCGTTCCGGTAGTTCTAGCAATCGATCGGGCCGAGGATCCAGCAATCGTTCCGGTAGTTCTAGTAACCGATCTAACCATTCGAATAGTGGTTCCAGTGATCGTTCTGGTAACGGTTCCGGCGGTAGTTCCAGTGAACGTTCGGGCAATCGAGCGGGCAATAACTCTGGTAACCGTTCTGGCAACCGTTCTAGTGAGCAGTCGGGCAACCGTTCAGGTAACAGCTCCGGCAACAGCTCTGGTAACAGCAGTTACGGTAATCGATCTGGTAACAGTTCCAGTGGTAATTCTGGAGATCGTTCCGGCAATACCCGGGGAAACTCTGCAACGCCTAACGGCAATCGTTCCGGTGGTCGAGTAGCAAACGCTCGATAGCCGGTACTTTTGGCTTCAGCTATTAAGCTTTAACTGTCTACCCTCAACTGTCTACCCTCAACTATCTACCCTCAACTATCTACCCTCAACTATCTACTTTCAACTACAGGGCGTTTACAGTATTGGATTAAAGGCCGTCAGGCCGTCCAACTGTGAAACGCCTAGTCCGTTGCCGGGGAACGTCGCAGCAAAATTGCCCTGTTCTCCGTGCAGCGCCATATAGTTTAAGGCAACCATCTGCACCAGTTGATTCACATTGTTCGCCGCTGGGGATGACGCCGTTTCTACCGATCCATCGGATCTGAACCAACCGAGTTGTTGGTGTTGGGCCTGGGCCGCAATATCACCACCTAACAGTTGTGGTCGACCCGCCGGGTTATAGACTAAAAAGAAAGACGCTGCGGTTGACTGGTTGTCTCCGGTCCACTCTCCCTTACCTCTGCCGGCAACACTGTCATCAATCCGGCCATTGCTTGCAACTGATCCGTCAGAGAACACATACATCATTAGGGGCACGCCCAATCTTGCGGCGTATTCCAAACAGGCACCCATGCATCGTCCGGCTCTCAGATCTCGAGCTTCACCTGTGCCTCTCTCCCCCGTGTGATAATCATAGCCACCCATCGTGATACAGCCTGCGCCGGCAAAACCGTTAAGCACGAGTTTCATGACTGAAGCAGTCTTTTGAAATTCCCTTTCGCCATCAAATTCTGCCGCAGAGAAGATGCCACCGGGACCCACAATATCTGGATCTATCCCGGGATTAAGCGCCGTCGGATCACCAAATCGATCCGCCAGGTCTGCGCTTTTCACATAACCACAACGAACAAGATCTTTGATCACATCATCGCGGCTAATTTGTGAATTCACCCGGTTGAGTTTCATGTCTGAGATACGTTGAATCGACTCCATCACCGCAACCGCGTCCCCCTGGGACAAAAGCCCAATCAGGTCACCCACATCAACAAGACCGGTGACATCCGTTGGACGGTCGACTTTTGTCGGACGCACCGCAACGTCAATTAAATCCGCGGGGGCCATTGAATTGCCACCGGAATCTGAACTACGGGAACCGATCAGGGTAAGCAGTGATCCATTCGCTCCGGCACGATTAATTGCGTACATCGGATTGTGGGGGTTATTGCCAGTATCATTTTCAGACCGCGCAGGAATCACGGCGCCATTGGTTGCGGCAACTGTGCCGGGCGCGGCTTTCTCCAAGATACCTCTAAGGTAGGCGGAGTCAGAATGAAAACTAAGACCAAGATCGGTATTAATAAAATCATTAGTACCGGTTTGAGCATTAACAACCGAGGGAATTTGATCCCCAGGCAAGCCTAGCTTGGAATATCCTGCGGTAGATAAAAAATCTAGCTGGCCGCCCCGCCCCCCGGTTAAAACGTTTGACCCCGCTATATTTGCACCTCCGGCCAGGTCAAAACAAATAAAAGGCACTTTCCCGGCGCCCTGCAAGGCAAGGCCGCAGGATTGTTTTAAGGTTTCCAGGTCCGCAGACAAGGCCGCCTGGGCCTGCATGGGACTCGCGAACAAACTCAGCAGGGATGGACCCATGACCGCAGCTGAACCAAACGAAAACCCCTGACGAATAAAATCTCGTCGGGTGACGGGCTTTTTGTGGTCGCCAAATTTTAAAGGCGCGTTGGGATGCAAAGCTTTTTTCATGCTGACTTCCTATCTAATGTTGGCCCATTTAATTTGTGATTACTGAAGCAGTACCGCAGCACTACCTAACACCGAGGCACAGGCAGCCTTGGCAATGGTTCGGGTTCTCGTGGCGTCATTACCGGTCACCACCAGTCGATCAATAAGGCTGTTTAGCTCACCTCTCACTAACGTCACATCAGGTTGAGTCGCAACGGGGCCTGCTCCATTTTGTAACGTGCTCACCAGTAGAGGATCCAGCAGTGCACTACGATTAGCGCCGGCATAGGCAGAACCAGGAGCAGCAGAAAAATCAAAGCCTGGGAACCTTGCACTGCGTAGCGCAGGGTCCTCTATCAAGACATTGCAATATTCAATTGCCAACTGGGTGATTCCCATTTGCTGTGAGGACAAAAACCCCTCAATGTTGTTTGAACTGGGCAGTTGTTGCCGCACCGCTGTGAAAGTATTAAAAACATCACTATTAGCCGCAGGGACTCCGGTGGCAGCAGCCATGCTGGCGTTAATCTCGTCGAATATTCGAATGCCAATATCCGACACAGGGGCCGCATCCGCCGAGACGGGTAACGGTTCTATACCCCCTTCGACCCGGACATTAGTGGCGTCGCCGAGGCGCTCAAAAGTGAGGAAGAACTCATCGCTTTGAGGGTTCTTCTCGATACCCAGTACCGTGCCGATCGCCGATAATGGCTGACCTGACTCAACTGAATAGTTAGATGCATCCAGTACGACATCCAAATTAGCATAGGCCTGACCAACTTCCGGCTCCCGACCATTAATCCCAATACGCATACCCTGCAACGGTATAATTGATGGCAAAGCGCCCTGTTCCAAGGAATAAAAAAATGGCTGACTAAAAAGATAGCTATAGCTATCAAACTGGGACACCTCAAATACAATGTAGGCATTTGGCACATCTACAAGATGGCTCACGCCAAACAGCAGCATAAATTGTTCGCCGACTCCGGCGTCAAAGTTTTGCACAATCTGAGTTGGGGTAAGCGCACGATTATGAATCGCCACCAGACGCAGGACACCCTGGAATTGGCGGTTGTTTGAAACTTCATTGCCAAGCACAAAAGCAAAGGTGTCATCCCAGTCATTTAGGTTGCCGCCAACCTCATCGGCAACGTCAATTCTTGCGCCATTCACAAATAACTGACGCCCAGTTGTGGGATCAAAAGTCATGACCACATGCTGCAGGGTTGCTTGTAATACTTCATCCCCATCGGGGGTGGATAGCCCAGGATTACCATTACCATCGGTTGCAGAAAATCGCACCAGTGCATCGTAGCTATATAAAGTTTGGCCAAGGGTAAAATTACGGGTGCTGTTACCGCCTGAATAACTGACGATATAAGCCTCCTCCTGGGTGACATTGGCCGGCGCAACCCAGGCTTCAACGGAATACTCACTGGTTGCGGTGATTAACTGGTGGAGTTTAGCGCTGGTACTGGTTGAAGCCTGGGCGCGACTCCCGGCGCTAAAACGTATGCCGTAACCACCCACCCAATCGACACTACCGGTAAACGATAGATTCATTGCTGGCTCCACTCCACTGGTGTCGAAGGCGGTATTGCCGGTTAATGTCTTGAACTGGTACAGGGCAATGGCACTTGCATCGTTACGGCCGCCTCCGGACGCCACCACTCCATCTAATAGGGTGAGTGCTCGGGATGTGACCAATTCAGGAGACACCTCCGTTTCAGGAATACTATCAACCAGGGTCTGAATCGCCGTTTGCATTTCGGCGGCATTGCTGACGCAATTACTCCAGCAATTATGGAACTCACTACCGAGACGAACCACAAGCCGGGAGTTGGCCGGATCATCTAGTTCAATTTTACTTCTTGCCGCCGCATAGCTCGCCTCAACATCATCGGTTGCAAAAAACGGTGACTGGGGAATGGCTGCATCGTCGACATGGCAGTTAGCACAGTAGGTCGTAAGCAGAGGATGGACCGTTGTTGCAAATACTCCGGCTGTAGCGGGAAATGATTTCGACGCACCGGGAATAATTTCTGGAGGCGCGGTTAAAACAATCGAAGTGCTGCTGCCTACTGTGCCCCCGGCCCAATTACTGATCCATGTGGTTAAGATATCAGCGCAGGCTTGATCCGAGGCTTGCCAACAGTTATGACCGCCACCGACCTTTTCTACCAATCGCGATTGTGCGGGTTGGTTAAGGTTAACCAGCGCATTAACCTCCTCGTAAGCTCGATTAATATCATCGTTTCTCGCAAAAGTCGGACTTTGTCCGCCGGCACCATGGCATTGGCCGCAGCGATTATCCGGCGCAATGTTTTCCCACAGCTCCAGTCGAAAACGTTGCACGTCGTCGGATTGAGGCGGAGGTCCACTCAACACCAGGCTGCGACTACCACTATCGCCAGCAGCTACATCTACATTTTGCACTACAGCGCTACCTGATCCACCGCTACAGCCTGCGAGAAAAGCCGTGACCAATACCGCCAGCAATTTCACTTGTATAGCTGGGCCAAGGTTTTCATCCAGGTGTTTCGATATATAGCTCATGACTACTCTCCTCGGCAGTAAGCGGCCGACTCAACAAAAGGCTGCTTTAGGTTGTAACCGCTCGAGACAAAAGAACTTGTCATTGCAGACAACTGGGCACGATCAGCACCATCTACCGGAGCACGTAAACACACGGTTTTGAATACTTTAGTTACCTGGCAGGAGGCAAAGGCTTCACTATTGGCGAGTTCTTCACCTAAGGACTTTGCCCCGTTGCCACTGCCCGCCAATGTACTACTCCAACCTAAATTTCGGTTGCGACCGGTCCGCCAGTAGTTATCCCAACGATCATCGGGTGTGACAAACCCAAAGGGGAAGTTGTTTTGATTAATATGATATTTGCGCACCACACGTGTCATGGTATCTGGGTCTAAAACGCCCACATCGTTATAGGCGAGTCTGCCATTCTCCCCTGTTGGGTCGTTATCAGAGTCAAATTCAAAATTGTAATAGGCAAAAGCCTGGGCCATTGGATCCATCCCGGAATGACAACCTACACAGTTATTTCTAAACAAACGGCTGTCACCTCCGGGCGAGCGAGTGATGTCCTGGCGAACCCGATCCGGTGGGCGCGAGGTATCAGCCACCTGCTCCAGATCCCGGCACAGATGATTCACCAGGGTGAAGCGGAACATGGCGCGGTTAGTCCCGGCTATAAAAAAAGCCCTGGAGGCAGCACGGCTCGTCAACACACCGGCCGCAGCGGCTGCAGGTATACCCGTGAGTGAGGTCTGGGATCGAGGCTCGAGTTGCGCCGCCAGATCAAGACCTTGCTGCTCTAGATATTCATAATGATCATTATTGGAAGCACTATAGACGGGACCGCCAGTTGCGGCGCTGCCCACGTAAAGTTGGTCTCCTGTTAACAGCTCCCGGAAATCTCGATCATCTCGCACCAGACCAATCACCGTCGCTGAGTAATCGTTTAGTGGCGCAAAGATATCGAAGTCCCGGTTGGTCCAGGGTGTTGCCAGGTTTTTTAAGGTGGTTCGATAAAAATCCGGATGATCGATCGCTATTAGCGCCGCCTGTTCAGCATTTGCTACTTCTGATCCGCTACCGCTACCGATGATATTTGCCATCTGTTCCAAAATTTCTACCGTTGGTGGAACACCGGCAATTCGATCATGAATTCGCTTTGCTTGTTCTACCGGCCCGGCCTGAATTTCTGTACTAACAAACAACACCAATAAGAGGGTGATGCTCCCAACAATTCTACGCATGTTTCGTTGCCCTTCCTGATTTTCAGGATTTGGCAGTAGCCTAGGGAAGTTTGCTGATGGGTAAGAGCGGTTTAGTTCAGTTACGTGACGGAGGACACACTTTGCTGGAATTACACATCGGGTTTTGTGAGTCACGTCACAAGCACCTCTGGGAAATACCACTAATCTCACTTCCTCGGCATCAACAATCGTGACATTAACTTCGATCTCGACAAATTAATTTTTTGCACAAAGACAACGGGAACAAAAACGATGAACAAGAGGCCTTCGGGCAGCCTCCTCACTCGAGCACTACTGATTGCAGCAATGAGCACCTTGAGTGTGATGGGTTGTGACAGCGGCAGCGGGACAGCGGGCGCTCTTTCTAGCAGCAATCAAGCGCCGGATCCTGTGGTTCAGGACTTTCCGATCTTTTTTGTTGAACGCCCTTTTGTTTTTAATATGGAAGGTGACACCGTAGCGAGCAGTCAACGGGCACTGATGGTGTTTGAGCCCGGTGCAGCACTGATCATGAAAGATCGCGCCTTACCTAGCGCGCCCCGTACCAATCTAATGGAAGCATTCTTAGCGTCCACTGATGAATCTAGTGGTACCGAGGGTGACAACAATATCGGTTTATATGACATCCGGGATCTTGCACCCGATTACGCAGGACGGCGATTACTGTTTTCCATGCGCGGACCCTTTGACCCCGACGCAGATGACGAAGATCAACCCAGCTGGAATATCTGGGAGTACAACCTGGAGACGGAGGTACTCCACAGAATTATTACCTCCGACACAAACGCCGAGGCGGGCCAAGACCGGGAAGCCCAGTATTTACCCAACGGCAAAATAGTGTTCACTTCAAATCGGCAGCGCACTGCCCGGGCTATATTGCTCGACGAGGGGCGCCCACAATTTTCTGCGTTAGATGAAGATCAAAACGAATCTGCCTTTGTACTTCATGTTATGGACGATGATGGCGGCAACATTCAGCAGATCACCTTCAACCAGAGTCACGATCGAGATCCCGTGGTTTTACCCGACGGTAAGTTGGTGTTCAATCGGTGGGACAATGTTCCGGGGCGAGATATCGTCAGCCTTTACCGCAGTAATATTGACGGTAGCCAGATGGAACGCCTATACGGTTACCACAGTCAGGAGAGCGGCAGGGACGGCACAACCGTTGTCTTTTCTGATCCCAGGGCCATGAGCGACGGCACAATACTGGTAATCGCCAGAGACAATGATGATGGCCAACCCGGTGGTGATCTCATCACCCTGGACATTAAAAACTTTGTTGAACTTGAACAACCCACCTTTAATAACACCACCGCCGGGGCAACTGCACAAAGCTCTCCATTGATTGATGTGGTAAATCTCACGCAGGTTTCTGAACGGGGTCGGTTCTCGAGTGTTTGGCCATTAGAAGACGGTACTGACCGACTGTTGATTACCTGGGCCCAATGCCGATTGCTAGAAACCACCAATGACATCGAAGCAATTGTGCCCTGCACAGCATCCCGCTTGTCCGATGGGGATAATCCTGCGGTCGAGGCACCGCCGCTATACGGGCTATGGATACTGGACCCAGAAAGCGATCTACAGCAACCGGTTGTGATTCCAGAAGAAGGCAGCATGATTTCCGAGGCGGTTGTGCTCTCCCCAAGAACAGCGCCGTTCTTTCAAGGCACAACCATTGATGACAATACACAAAGCCTGATTAATGAAAATGTTGGGGTGCTGCACATCAAAAGCATTTACGACATTGACGGAATAGATACCGCAGCACCTAATCTGCAAACCCTTGCCAATCCTGTCCTGACTTCAGCGACCCAACGCCCGGTCACTTTTTTACGGCTGGTGAAACCCGTGTCACTACCCGACGACGAGGTAGTGGATATTCCCGGCACGGCCTTTGGTCGATCCCGGGCTGAACTTATGCGAGAAATTTTGGGCTACGCCACTGTTCACCCGGACGGATCGGTACTGGTAAAGGTGCCGGCTAATGTCCCATTCACCTTAAGCCTGTTGAATCGTAACGGCGAACGCGTGAGTCCGCGACATCGGAACTGGTTACAACTGCGTCCCGGGGAAGTCAGGCAATGCAACGGTTGCCACACCCAGGAAAGTGAAGCTTCCCATGGACGATCGGATGGTGATGCACCGAGCATTAATGCCGGAGGGCCGTTTTCTGGCCTCAATACTGATTTTCTGGTTGATCCCGGCAATACCATGGCTGAGGCTGCTGCGCTTTTGACCGGTGTACCTGGTCCGCTGTCCGACCTGGTTTTTGAAGATATCTGGACCGATGCTAGTCAGCGCACCATCGACGCAGCCTTTGAATATCGTTACCAAGATTTGTCAACGGCGGCGCCGGCAAACAGTGCCTGTATCCCCTGGCAATCGAATTGCCGTATCACCATCCACTATCAAGATCATATTCATCCTATCTGGGCCGTGGACAGACAAACCCTGGACTTAGACGGCATCACCGTCCTGGAGGATTTTACCTGCACCAGTTGTCACACCAATAGTGATGCGATGGGTATGCCCCAGGTACCGGCGGCCCAACTGGATCTAACCGATGGCGCTTCAAATGATCAAGCGGATCACTTTAAGAGCTATCGTGAACTGCTGTTTAACGATAACGAACAAATATTGGATAACGGTGTCATCGTTGATCGCACAGAACCTCAATTCGACAATGCAGGCAACCCGATCTTTGAAACCGACGAGAACGGCGAGCTGATTCTGGATGTAGATGGCAATCCTATTCCCGTGCTGCGCACGTTTAATGTCGCGCCAGCCTTGAGAACAGTCGGCGCCCTTGGTTCCAGCACCTTTTTTGAGCGTTTTCGAGCGGGAGGCAGCCACTTGGGTTACCTCACGCCAGCAGAACTCAAACTACTCGCGGAGTGGATCGATGTGGGGGGTCAGTACTACAACGATCCGTTTGTGGTGCCCCAATGATCAGTCGTCTGGTGTGTAAATTACTTAACGGGTCCCGTGTCATGTGCTGGCGTGGGATATGTTCTTTCGCTTTGACTTCTCTTCTCTTGACTTCTCTTGTCTTGACTAGCTATGCCCATGCAGAAGAACCGTCTGATGTTGGGCTAAGCGTTCTGGTCATGGAACCCTATATTGAATTGCACACCGGCCCCGGCCGGGGTTATCCGGTTTTCCATGTTGTGGCGGGGGGAGACAATATTAAAATTTTAAAGCGGCGCACCAGCTGGTTCTTAATTGAAACCCATAACCGTCACCCGGTGAAGGGCTGGGCGCGTTACAAAGATATGTCCTTAACCGCCACTTCAGTTTCGGAAAATGGGGAAGTGATATATGCCAGTTTCCCAGGCTACGACAGAAACAATCCGACCCGCTGGCGTTGGCATATTTCAGGCGGGGACTTTAGTGGTGCATCTGCCATTTCAACCGCCCTCGCTTACCGATTAACACCCAACATTGCATTACAGGTTGAAGGCACACAAATTCTTGGGGATTTTTCCGATGGCAAGATGGTGAACGCCTCAATCCAACATCATCCTTTTCCTGCCTGGCGGGTATCACCCTACTTCCAGCTAGGCGCGGGGATATTACAAACCCAGCCAAGCGCAACCCTGGTACAGGCAGAAGATAGAACAGACAACACCCTACTGGTCGGTGGAGGACTGAACGTTTTCCTCGGGCGCCGATTTAACCTTTTTCTCGACTACAGGCGCCACACGGTGCTGACCAGTCGAGATGATAATGAGGAGATAGACGAATGGAAACTAGGCTTCAACGTATCCTTTTAAACTTTAAGCAAAGCCGATATCTAAGCCGGTATCTGGCTCTGGCATCCCTGGGCTTTTCACTGCCGGCAAGCGGTGAAGAAACCCTGTCCGTAGGGAATTCTTCTATAGGAGATTTGGGTCTCACCCCGGTGATTGAGCGGCGCGAGGTCAAAATTGCGGGCATTGATACTGAGGATTTTGAGATCGGGATTTCCGGTGGGCTATTTTCTGTTGAGGATTTTGAATCCAACCCTATTGCCATCACCCACCTCACCTATCACATCAGCGAAGACTTTTTTGTGCAAGCCCGCTACGCCCTGAGCGAATTGGGTGAGTCTAGCTTTGATCGTCTCTCGGGTGGCGCCAGCCTGCTTGGCTCCGACGACAAGGACATCACATTTTATGATCTCTCCCTCGGCGTGAATGTCTTCCCCGGCGAGGCATTTATCTGGGATCGCTGGGCGGTGAACACCAGCTTTTATCTGGTAGGCGGTGTCGGCTCAACGGAGTTTGCCGGTACCGAACGCTTTACCGTGAATGGTGGTGTCGGCTATCGACTTATCGCAAATGACTTTATCTCCTTTAACTTTCAGGTTCGCGACCATGTGTTTGACACGGAAATTACTGGCAGTAAAAAGGCGACCCACAATATTGAGCTGGGGGCGGGGGTTTCTTTGTTTTTTTGACACGAGGCTCAAAAAAGGAGTTCTAAAGCTAGCCTTTGAAAAAGAAGTTTAGACAAGCGTTAAGTTTTTTAAACGGGCATTTTTATATGAACAAAATACTTAAACCACTAGCCATTATCAGCGCGCTGTTATTCCTACAGAGCTGCGCAGGTATTGAACCCTGGGTTAGTCCCTTTGAACGAAGCAAACTCGCGGACCCCATTATGAGTTTCTCCCGGGCGCCGGCAGACTCTGCCTATATGCACCACGTAAGACAGGCTCGCGAGGGTGCACGGGGCGCTGAAGGCGGCGGTGGAGGTGGTTGTGGTTGCAACTAAATTTTCTAGAGTTTACCTGACACTACTGACCCTGGGCGCCTCCTGCACGATCAGCGCTAAGGTATTGCCGGAAGACCGAAGCGATCTGCTTTATCACGGCTACGAGGGGGGCGGCGTCACCATTCAAGGGCCGTCAGTCCTAATCCGTAAGGCTTACAAAGACAAGGTATCGGTCTGGGGCAACTATTACGTTGATATGATCTCCGGTGCATCTATTGACGTGGAAGCTACCGCATCCAAATACTCAGAAACCCGGGAAGAGTTTAGCGTTGGCGCGGACTATCTGTACGACAAGACCATCATCGGGGTGGGCTACACACAGAGTGAAGAAGATGACTATTCAGCATCAACCATTCGGTTAGGTATCAGTCAGGATTTTTTTGGAGACCTCACAACCCTTTCTATGGGCTATGCCTACGGCGATGACATTGTCCGGCGCAATGGAGATGATGTCTTTGAAGATGAGGCGCAACATCAGTCCTTCCGACTGGAAATTTCCCAGATTCTAACCACACGTTTTATTATGAATCTTGGCATTGAGGCCGTGACCGACGAGGGCTATCTTAATAACCCGTATCGTTCTGTACGATTTAGAGATGCCAGTTCCGCCAACGGCTATAGCTACCAGGCAGAAAATTACCCCCGTACTCGCAATAGTGATGCGGTAGCGGTACGGGGTATGTATTACCTCCCCTATCGCGCGGCACTACGCGGCGAGTACCGGTATTACACTGACTCCTGGGGCATTGATGCCCACAATGGGGAAGTCTCCTACACCCATCCCATAGGTGATCACTGGGAGTTTGATGCAAATCTTCGTTACTACGATCAAACCCAGGCGGATTTTTATGCGGATGTGTTTGCTTTCCAGGATGCTCAAAACTTTTTAGCCCGGGACAAAGAACTCGCTGCCTTTAATAGCACCAGTATTGGCGCAGGCGCGAGCTACAGTTTTGGCCATGAAGGTTTCTGGGTTTTCAGCAAAGGCTCCGCAAACCTATATGTGGATTATGTGATGTTCGACTATCAAAACTTTTCGGACGTCACCGCCGGCGCAGCTCTCGGGGACGAACCTCTCTATCAGTTTGATGCAGTTGTGGTGCGAGCCTATCTGTCTTTGTGGTTCTAAAGTTGTGCGGGTACTCACTACTCACTTATAGGCTGGAATCCTAGATTCTAGGGTGCCCAATAAACTTCAACCGGGACCCGTGATTGATTAACCAAATGCGAGACCGGCAATCCGTCAGCCGCTTCTAGCACCTGCTTTTTCTTGTCTCCAAATACCAACAATAAAATTGCTCTCGACCGCAGGAGCAACGACAAATTGGCGGTGCACCTGGGCACGGGACTCGCACTTGTGATCACGTCTTTGCACGCCGGCGCAGCATCAATATCCACAAGGGAATCCAGTTCAGTAAGGTCAGGAAAGATCGAAGCGAAATGACCATCCTCCCCCATGCCAACCAGGGTCACCGGTAAGGCAGAAGCTATGAGTGACACATTTAGATTCGACAACTGACAAAATGTTGAGCTCTTTGCAGCGCCAGTGAATAGGGTCGCTCGAACCATCCGCTCGTTGCTGGCTTCATCAGTGACCGGCACCAGCCTTTCATCCGTCAATGTCACATCAACCCTGGACCAATCCAGAGGATAAGCGGACAGCTCGATTAGACATTGCTGCGGAGAACTACCGCCACTTGCCATCAGCATCGCTCGAGGTTGAGCAGCAAGCTGTGCTTCCAGGTGCTCGAATAAGTACTTTGCAACGGCGTGGGAAGCTGTTTCACGATGGGTAAATTCAGTCATGATCATCTAAAGCTGTTCCATTTACGGTATTCACCCATTGTGTACAAATCACTAGCAAACCCAGAAAATGTATTGCTTAATTTGTTTCACGTTGGATAGAAGTTGTGGGTAAAAAATTTATTGTATTCGATTTGGATGGGACAATCAGCGATCCGAAAGACGGGATTGTTCGCTCCATCAATTTTGCTCTCAATACACTCGGCTATGAACCCAGAAGTGAGGACAAACTCACAAAGTACATCGGCCCTCCCCTGGACAAGACCTTCGAAGAACTGGTCGCTAGCACAGATCAAGAACTCATCCGATCTTTGGTCACTCGCTACCGTGAAAGGTATGCTCAGGTCGGCTTCTCGGAAAACACGTTATACCCCGGCATCAGAGAAAGCCTTGAAACAATCGCAAACCGGTATCCATTAGCGATTTGCACATCAAAGCGAGTTGATTTTGCCGAGAAAATTCTCGCGTTGTTTGATCTATCCCATTTATTTCAAGTCGTGAATGGCGCTGATATTGGTATCAGTAAATCCCAACAACTCGAACGCCTCTTGGCTGAAGGCACGATTGGCGCGGACTCAATTATGGTCGGTGATCGCAATGTGGACATGATTGGTGCGAGGGACAATAGGCTTTTGTCCGTTGGGGTGCTGTGGGGATACGGCGACCGTGACGAACTCAGCCACGAATCTCCAAACATAATTTTGCAACACCCTGATCAATTGCCGGAAGCTATCACCTAACTGGGCAAGACTAACTGGATAAGACTAGCTGGGTAAAAAATGCACGGGGTAAGAAATCTTAGTCACCGCAACATCTCGCTCGCCAAAATCAAATAGCTGTACCCGGCGCATCACCCGGCTAAGAAGTTCTTCGTCCGTCAGGTCCGAGGTTAATACATCACAGGCAGAGACGGTGCCGTCGGGCTCTATGACAAGCTCCAGGACTACCTTGCCAAGTAAGGAAGGATCTTTGCGCAGGGCGCGATTGTAGATTGAAAAGATAGCACCCTTGTTAGCATCAAACACCCTGCGGACTTCTTCAATACTACGGACGCCATTCAAATCAGGTCGAATGAGGCGTACTGCGCCAGTCGCAGCAACTTCCTCTTCCGGCGCATCAACAATGGTACTTTCACGCCCGGCTAATGCGATTCCGCCGGTTTGATTGGATAAGGCTGCGGTATTCACACTGGCGCGTCTTGCGGTTGCGCTATTGCTTGTCAGGAGTGCGCGCTCAAGTCGAGCTGCTTCTCCTGAACCTCGAGTTAAGCTTGCGGTATCCTGGAGAGGTTGAGTATCCCCAGACTGACGCATTTCTTTAAGCTGATCCTGGAATGCCATTAAACCAGAGATCTTCGCTTTTTCTCGGGCTTGCTTAACCGTTTGCTTTTGCTCAGCAACAATCACTTGTTTAGCGGGTTCTATTTTTGGCTCGATTTTAGGCTCAAGCTTCGGCTTTGCTTCGATTGGCTTTGGCTTAGGTCTATCCAGTACCGTCGGTGTTGGGGGCTCCGGTGGCGGCAGAATGATTTCTGCAAACCTGGCTTTAGTTTCTTTTACCGTCGCAATGGGGTCCGCCAGGGGAATCAAGGAAACTGCCAGTGACAGTACTGACGCCACCGCAAGGGCGATGAGTGCTTGCCTCTGAAAACGAAGGTCCGCCTCGGACAGCATCCAGGGAACCGCCCTCGTTTCTACCCCCATATCAACTACAGCCATCATGCTGCGCCCTCCTCACTCACCTGGTTGACGGCGAGTGCAATACGCGTAAAGTTTGCGGTTTGGCAGGACAGCATCACACGTTTGAGTAGTTCGTAGGGTAGCGCCTTGTCTCCCATGATGGTGACCTTCCCTGCAGAATATTTGGCCCCCGGTTCAGTTTTTGCCGCGTGTAAAACATGCACAAGAATATCAATTCGAGGATTATCGCTGGCCATAACCTCGCTAATAGAGGCTATCGCCTCACCCTGCACAATCAACTCATCGTGACTGACCTCAATGGACAACCGGTCTTCCGGTGAGTCCTCGGATATTGAGTCCGGCAGCTTGATGGCGGTGCTGGTCTCCAGTATCTCCACCTCATTGGCATTCACCATGAGGAAGAACACCAAAATCGTAAAAATATCCATGAGCGACACGAGGTTTAGGCTTGGCGGTTTATCTATGCCACGTCCGCGCCGCTGTTCCATTCTTCGCAAACTCATAATGCGCCTCCCATGGCGATCTGCGGAATGGCCACATCACCCAATGACATATCCGGAAATAGCTCAGCTTGAATAAGCTCACCATTTTGCACAGTGGAATAGCCACGGACGCTATCCATCACAAATACCAGGGCTTGATAGTCCGTGGCTGGCTCCAACAGAATTACCGCGTCGCGCTTATTCGGCATCTGTTGCTTAATTGCCTGCATGGTGAGATTAAGTCCGGCATAGTCATGGGCACCGTCAATCATCGCTAGTCGACGCACAAGCCCCCGGTTATCAGCAATCACAAGCTCCGTTGCAAAGACACTAATCTCTAGATGCTGTTGTTCCGAGGAAACTTCTGTCTGGGCTGAATCGCTCGGAAAGTCGAGCTCAATCACCGTGGTGTGCGTAAACACTAAAGAGAGCAGCAGAACCGGCACCAACACTATCATCAAGTTCATAAAGGGCGTGACGTTTAGCTCAGGGATATCCACATCCCTGAGTGCTCGTCGGCGTCCTGTTCGATTTGATCTACGCATCAGTATGCTCCTAGCCAGCCCTGGGCTTCTGGCCCTCGGCAAAGTTAAGGAATTTCACAATCGCAATATCCAGACTCTCAATGATCGATTTGGTTTTTCCCTGCAGGTACGCATGGACCAGCAATAGGGGAATTGCCGCCATCAAGCCAAAGGCAGTGGTATTCATCGCGATGGAAATACTCTCGGACAACAGGGTCGCCTTTTCCGCAGGGTCCGCATTGGCGACGGCAGTAAAAGCCGCAATCAAACCGATGATGGTACCGAGCAAACCAAGCAGCGTTGCAATATTGGCAAAGGTTGCAAGGTAGGGTGTTCGCTTCTCAATAGCGGGCAATGACTCGAGTAGACCTTCCTCCATGGCATATTCCACATCCTGGCGACGCCTGGTGGTTTCCATTCGAGCGAGCCCTTCTTTAAACACCAAGCCAACTGCAGAAGCTGGCTTTTGGGTTTGTTTAAGTAGCTCAGGAATACGGCCCTTGTTTAACAACGGGATCAACGCCAAATAATCCCGGCGATTGGCCCGCATGACTTTACCAAGATAGAGGTAACGCTCTAACGCAATCACCAGACCTATGGTGAGGACCAAGGCAATCGGCACCATAAATGGACCACCGGATTGGAAAAAGCGAATCAAATTTGTCAGCATTTCCATAGTTATTCTCCTTCAGTTGATTTGTGCAAACGGCTTGTTTGTGTGGATAGATTTGTGGATTGATGTGACGATTGTTGTGTGAATTGTTGTGTGAATTGTTGTGCTGATTTTTCCACTGGGGCTGCGGCAGAATGTTCAGCTAATTGTTTGAGTTGTTCGCGGTAGGCGATTTCACGGCGATAGTCCGCGGGGTACACAGGGGTCATAACGTTGGTCTCCTCGTATTGCAAAGTCCGGATTGGCAATAACTCCGTTGTCATATCTCGCCAGGGCAGGATGTACAGTACCTTTGGTAATTCCTGATTCCCGGAAATCAGCGTTTCCTCTAGATAGATTGTGTCTTCTGCAGCTCTCGCCGGACTGGTCAGGATTAATATCCCGACACCCATAAGCCTGATCAAACAAATCAACAGCTTCATCGCTGCGCCTCGGCAATCTGGTTGAGGGATTCAAGTCGACGGGAGAGATCCGCGATCCAGCGCTGAACCTGTTGATCTGGCTCAGCAACTGCGGATTGATATCGTTCGTAGTAGGTCAACGCGCTATCAAAGGCACCGCGATACAATTCATGCAAAATACCGAGGTTCCGCAGCGCCGCTGCATTTTTTGGCTCATGGGATAGACAAGCCTGATAGGCCGCTTCAGCTTTGTCGAAGCGAAACGCTTCCCGGTGCAGCTGACCAAGTTTTAGCTGGGCGGGACAAGCGTTAGGATGGCCTTGCACAATATCCAATAGGATCACCTGAGCTTCATCCTTACGCTGGGTTTCGGCGTACAACAGTGCGAGATTGGTTCTCGCCGCCACTTGCCTCGGTTGACGCTTAATATCTTGTTTTAGCAGCTTCTCCGCGGCGGCAAATTTCTGATCTTTGATTAAGAGCAATACCGGTGACTCGGGTTTTACCGGTAGGGGGTTTGCGGAATCCGCACTAACAGTACCTCGATCCACAGTACCTCGATCCACAGTACCTCGATCCAATATCGCGACCCTGGCCTGTTCAGAACTACCTTCTACAGATGCACCTGGATTCAGCGCGCTTGATTCCAGAGCGCTTGATTCCAAAGTGCCTGATTCCAAAGTGTCTGATTCCAAAGTGCCCTGGGAGCCAATAAATGACGCCACACCGCCAATACTATTGCATCCAGCCAACAGCCATCCCGTTAGCAGCAAGAGCAACAGAGCCTTACTGTGCTGAATCAACATAGGCCACCTCCCTTTCCTGACGAGCGAATCGACCGGGGGCCAGGGTCTGCAGCGCAATTAGACTCTGGTTCACGGCATCATCCCAACCGACCTTCCATCCGAGACTAAGATTGGCTTGATGGAGTTCAATTGCCTGTTCTTCAAAGGGATATGCCTGCTCTTCTAAGAGCAATTGATACTGGTCCTGTTCAAGGGTGTTGAGACCTTTGGGTCTCTCCGAGGCAAGTAGGTCTTCTGCCAACACTTGGTACAAGCGGGCATTTGCGAGGTTCGCCTGGGTGACAAACTCCAGCACAGCAAAGGATGTAACATCCTCATAGGCCGTCAGACTTAGCTGCAATGCACGTTGTTTTTTCTGCAGTGATCGTTTCAACGGCTGGCGGAGTGATATTGATTTAAACGCCTTAAACTGATCTTCCGCAAGTACAAAGCTAGACCCCGCAGCGAGAAATCTCATACGCTCGGTAGTTTGGTCCATTACTTTTACGCGATCCCGAATTTTACGTAACCAGAATCGACGTTTGGCGGGTTCATCATTGTGTTGATAGAGCAAATCCATGTGATGCATCGCCTCTAATTGCAGGGCGACGGGATCCGGATGATTGTGGGCATAAAAGCGGAAGTGCTCGATGGCAAGTGGCAGGTTGCCGGCTTCTAGATAGAGTTCTGCGGCCCGATATCGCCTTTTGGCTCTATCAATACTCGCAATACCCCGATCGTCAAAGTGATCGGCGAGCAATTCTGCCGCTGCAGCTTCCAATCTGCCAGACGTTTCATAAAGCCCAATCAGGCGAAGCGAAATTTCCTTAGCATGATCGTCAGGGTAGGTCTGCCGGTAGCGCTTCAGCTGGTCAATCGCAGCCGCATCATCCCCCGCCCGCTCGTATAGCGCGGCAATATCATATTGAGCATCCCGGGATAATGCCGCCTTAGGGTCAATGCGTTCTAAATCCCGATAGAACTCAATCGCCAGGGTTAGATCTCCCGACCGTTCTGCCCGTTCGCCTTGCTTAAATACCGTTGCGAGTAACCGTTCATGTATTTCACTGGTGCTTCTGGCTTGTTGAAGCGTACGGTAAATCCTCGCAGCCAACGCAAAATCACCGAGCTCAAAGGCACTATGGCCCATGATTCTTCGGGCGGTCTCCACATCCTCCACGTTTTGCACCATTGCCGCAGCAAGTTCAGCGACCTTTAGAGCTCGTTCAAAGTTCTGTTGTTGGAATAACAGGCTTGCGGCTTTGAGTTGGCTGGTTGCCGCCCTTGAATCTTCACCAAATAAAATAACAAACCGTAGATTGGCATCAATCTGAACCTCGGGACTCGACCCTTCGCTACCGAGCACCACAGCATAGGCAGACTCTTTTGCAAATTCAGAGGTGCTATCGGCTGCGATTACCCCCTCGTACTCAACAAGTGCCTGCTCGAGTTCTCCGCCATCCGATAGGGCCTCTGCTAACAAGAAGCGTTTCTCCTGACCATCGGGATCACCGGCAAAGTTAAGCAACCATATCCGGTAAGCCCGGGCGGCACTTAGATAGTCCTCGCTCTTATTGCTTTGTTGGGCGGCTGCGTGAAGGCGTTGAATATGTCTTTCCAACATCGGCTTGAGTTCAGCCCGGTAAACGCTAAACACCTCCTCACCATGGAGGTCATAAAATTCACTTTGCTTGCCATAACGTTCAATAAAAGACAGCTCGAGAGTCGGGATGGTATCCACAAACCCGGCTTCTCTTTGCGTCCCGATCACCTGTAGGGCGATTTTGGGTGCATCTCGATGCATGGGGTTTTCCACCAGGAAGGTTGACCAGGTTGCAGCGCTGTCGGCGAAGCGGGTTTTGGCTAAATACCAATCCCCCAGCGCGCGATAAACATCAGTTTGCCAATCTGGTTTACCGCGCTCGGCCATCAGTTCTGCCAACGCAACTGGGCCGTCGGCGTAATCAAGGGTAATCACCACCACCCGAAGTAGATCTCGTTTGAGTTCCTCATAACGTCCATCAATCTCTGCGAGCTGAGCCAATTGAGCTAGCGCATCCGCGGCCATGTCGAGGGCACCATCGAGATCGCCACGCTTGAATCTAACCCAGGTCAACATATAGCGAGCATGGAGCTGATACTGACCTGACTGCTCACTGACCTTTGCATAGTCAGATTCAGCGGCAATGTAATCATCACGGGAAAAATAGATTTCCGCTCGACGAAATCTTGCCTCCCGGGTCGCAGGATCATCGCCACCCAGATCAATAAGTTGTATAAGAGCGGTTAGAACATGATCCGGAGCACCTTTGAGCTCCTGCATTTTGGCGAGTTGATAGGAAACCTCCGACTGACTTTGATGGTCGGCCTCAAGGCTTTTGAGTTCCTCTAAAGCTGCAATAGGCAGGTCGTAATTGATCCCTTCAACACCATCAACGATTTGTTGGTCAACGGCCATGAGGCGCAACTGCGCAAGCCTTTTGGCAACCAGATAGTGTTGCTGAGGATCTTCGCTGGCGAATTTTACCTTTTCGAACCTTACAATTAGGTCTGCAACCGTTGCAGCCTCGAGGGGACGGACCTCTGAGATAGGCGCCTCAAAGCTGGAAAGAATTTTTCCAACCTTTGGAGATTCGGGTTTATAAATGTCTTCCTTAAAGAATCCGCAGGAGGTCAGTAGACTCAACCCTGGCAATATTAAGAGGTAACGTTTCACGGTGCTGCCTCCGCTAGAAATTGCCGATCTAACAATCGGGCAATGTCATATTCCAGGCCATTCGCCTGGGCCGTGAGCAAACGTTGATCCTGATCAATATAGTCCATCATGCTGGCGATCAGAGACCCTCGAGCATTACCCAGGGCCACCGCGGTACGTTGGCTTAAGGTATCTGCAGCGGCAGAAAGCTGTGTGATGCGACGACTGACGTTATTGTTGGCTAGCGCGGACGAGGGTAGTTGCGCAGCGGAGCTATTGATTCGTGTGATACGTTGTTTGAGTGTCTGGGCAGCTGCCAGGCGGCCAGTTATGAGATCACGCTGCTGTTGTCGCCGTTTGGGAATCGCTTCATAAATCTGATAAGTCACCAGACCTTTTAATCTTGATATGCGGACCATTTCGGTCTGCCCATGGCCCACAGATAGCTGATCAATTGCTTTCAGCAACGCCGCTTCTTCAGCCGTTGCAAATCGACTCAGGTCATCGGTAATTCTATAGTTACGAGTCGACAGGTCCGACAAGTCAGCTTCTAACGTTCGAATTAGGCCGTCACTAGCAACGGCCAGATCATCCTCTTGAATACGTTTTCTTGCGGCCTCGGTTCTGCGTAGTTGTTCTGCGTCCACAACCTGCAGAATGCTTAAGTCCTGCTGGCGGCGTTTTAGGTCTTTGTATGCGAGGTCTAGAGATTGCCAGCGGCGGGCGGACCGTTGTACCGATTCATCCGCAAGCCAGGAAGTCCAGTCATCGTGACCCAGGCCCTTCGCCAACCACAATAAGAGAGAGCCCTCATTACCGTCATTACTCTCATTACTCTCATTATTCGCTTTGCCCAGCACCCAGTCTGGATTGTGTAGTTGGTCCGACAGGGTATTGCCAAAGTCTGAGAGACTTTGGCTTTGGCTCTCTAAGGTATCAAGGGCCGTAAGATAAGTCCCATAGGCCGCCTCTTCACCGGAGGATTGCAGTAAGGCATAACCCAGCCCACTCGGAGCCGCGGTGGCGGCTCGATGCCAGGGATAGTTCTGCCACAGGTGATGCCAGATTGCCGCTGCATTTTCATAATGCCCGGCTTGCATATCAATTCGCGCTAATCGTGCGAGCGCCATAGGACCATATTGGTATGACGCTGACACTTTGGCCAGAACCTGGCGTGCCCTGTCCTCGTGTAGCCTGTCCTCTTGTAGCCTGTCCTCGTGTAGCCTGTCCTCGCGTGCTTGCTTGTTTTGTATGTTGGCGTTCAGGGTGTCTGCTTGAGCGTTTGACCGGTGGGCGGATTCCGCGAGATAAATATCCGCCAGAGCAACCCTGCCCCGCTCGGTTAGTAACAGTTGTTCAAGATTCCGAGCCGGTAACGCAACAAGGCTTTGTAGATGGCGAGCCGCTGTAGCAGGATCTCTGTCGACAACTGAACTCGCGAGATTGAATCGACCATAAAACTGATATACATCAGACAGGTCTAGATTTTCCAGGGCAACTTCCGCCGCTTCAAATCGCAGGTTTATTCGGGCTGATTCCGCCAGCAGAAAGTAATAATGGCGATCATCCAGATTGAACTGTTCAAGGGCTTCGAGGTGAGTGTCTAATAAAGGCCAGTCACGCCTACGGTATGCATCCCGGGCAAGATACAGGTGTAGACGTGACTGGTTCTCGGGCAACAGTGACCCCTCATCGAGGTCGTTAATTAGCTCTCGCCCGTGGGCGAGGTATCCCAACTCCAGGCTTGCCGAAGCCTGGACCAGTATCAATTCAGGGCTAACTTGCCCCTTTAACTTGTAGTACTCGGCAACCCCATAGGCTGACCGATACTCACCCTGCAATTGCTCATACAGGGTGTGATGCAGAGGCAGGCTTTGCCTGGATAAGCGCGTTTGTCCTGCCTCGGCGATCTGCGTCAATATCACGCAAAGCACCAGTAATGATCCAATTTGCCCGTACATGTTTAAACACCGGTTTAGAACACCTATGCGTATTAAAAGGCGGTCGCTACAAATTCTGGTTGCTGACTGCCGGTGTTGTCCGTCACCTGCAGTTCGATAAATACCGGTTCGAAGGATTGCTCAAACTCCAATGTCACGGCGCGCTTATAGTCCCGGTCCGATGGTCCCTTACCGGTAAAAAATGCGGTCACGCGATTCATGCCCTGTTTCGCATTCCCTACATATAATTTTTGAACACCGCCTTGATAGAGCGCGTTGACTTGTCGCTCGGTGTACAGGTGATGGGTCACGTCTTTGCCATTTAGTTTTAGGCTAACGGCATCAAGGGCAAACAGCTCACCCAGATCCATAGAAAGAAAAACCGCAACTCTTGAGCTTGCTGGATACAGCAAGTCCTCCTCTAACAATTGCAATTGGGCGTTAAGCTGCAATAACTCAGCTTCAAGATTATTTTCCTGGGGTTTTTCTGACAGGTTTTGTTGATCTTCTGCTCCATGGGCATCAAGGGTCAGCATGAGGGCCAGGCAAATAATCAGGGTGTTAACAACATAGCGCATCAGTCTGCCACTCCATTGTTTTGAGCCCGCAGCAACGCTTTTAACCGATTCACATAGAGATTCTCATCGCCGGGCTTATAGCCTCGGTGGATGTAATTAATTTTTCCATCACGGCCAACCAATACCGAAAATGGCATGGCATTGACGTCAAAGGCTTCACTCACATATTGGTCTGTATCAAGCAGCAGTGGGAAGTTCACCTTAAGGCGTTCGACAATCCGTCTGGCCTTGTCCTGCTTCTCATCCACGTTGACACCCAAAACCGTAAAGCCCATAGATTCATAGCGATCATGGATTTTTTGCAGAATTGGCATTTCCTGTCTGCAGGGTCCGCACCAGGAGGCCCAGAAGTTAATTAACACAACCTGACCCCGAAGCTCCTCAAGTCGCATATTGCTGCCATCCATGGCCTTAAGCGTAAAGTCGGGTACGGTCTCATCAAGATCCACCGCACTTGCTGTAAAAGCTGCCGACAGACCAACTATTGCAAACATAACGATCAACATTTTTTTCATAGCACACCTGCCATCTTGGGTTCCGCAAGTGGCATTAGCCCTTCCGACATATGGACATGTCCGCTGCCATCTACCACGATGGCATCAATGCCAATCAAGTGATCAATCAATTCGATGCCTTTATCTACACCCATAACAAACACGCTAGTAGACAGCGCATCGGTAGCAGTGGTCTCTGCACCCACAATGGTGACGGAGCTGACTGATCGAGCTGAATCGCCCGACTTAGGATCAATGATGTGGTGGTATCGCACTCCGTCCTGTTCAAAGAATCGTTCGTAATCGCCTGATGTCGAGACAGAGGCATCCATCAGTGGCAACACCACTACCTGTGCATTGGCCCTTCGTGGATCTTTAACACCAACTACCCAGGGCTCGCCGAGCCGATCTCCGATGATGCGGCTGTCACCACCGGCGCTGACCATGGCTTGTTCAATGCCTAGCCCACGTAAGATTTTGATGGATTGATCAACCGCATGACCTTTGGCGATACCGCCGAGATCAACGTAGACATGGTCATGATGAAAACGAATGGCGTGATTTCGATGATCCAGTTCTAGGTGGCGATAGTTGATGGCTTCAACAGCTTCGCGCAAGGTGTCTGAATCAGGTTTTTTGCCTTCTCGATAATCGTAATAACGCCCTGCGGATGCATAGGTCACATCAAATGCACCGCCGGTTAAGATGGAGTATCCCTGGCTGCGATTAATCAGACCAAAAAGCTCATCACCCACGGGGACAAATTCTTTTGCGCCTTTAGAATTCAGTTGGGACAGTAGACTAGACTTAATATAGGGGCTCATTGCAGCATCAATGCGGCGCATTTCCGCCATCACATCAGCGATGGCATCACAGGCCAGAATTTCATTTTCGTGCCAGAGTTCAACCCGAATCTCGGTTCCCATAATCGCGGCTTCGCCCTGCCACCATTGACCGGTGCCGGCAGACTCTATTGCAACACACGCATCATTTTGCAGTTGGGCGAAACTTTGCGACGCCGTTATTAACGTGAGCGCTGCTAGACCGATTTTTAACATTGCTGTTCTCCACTTCACTTGTCACATCACCTGCCACTTCACGTTTCCGCGACATAAAAGCAGTGTTGTCGCAATCACTTTGGATTGCGAACGCAATGTTCAAATCTGTGGAGAGCATCATGGGGAAACTGTGAACCAGCCGAGGTTTCGTGAGCTAACTGTGACGTGAGTCACAGGCCAGGCAGGCAGGTCTTGGCTGGATTTGGTTTGCGGGCCTTACTAACAACATAACTACGTCGCAATCCCCAAAACCCACCAGGCTTGCAGTGGAGAGAACAAACAGCGGGATTAAAGCTTTTTTTTCAGCTCCATTTCCAGCTCTATTTCCAGCTCTATTTCCATATAGACATCAGCTCTAGAATAATCACTGGTCTGGGGAAATGGTTTTTGGACAAAACCAAGACGTTTATATAGTCCAATCGCGGGGGCAAGTACCGAGTTCGTTTCGAGGAACAACCTGGTAAAACCCATTTGCCTCGCCTGATTGATAATGGCAAGCCCTAATAGCTTGCCAGCACCACCGGCCCGTACGGCCTTCTCGACCCCCATCTTTGCCAACTCCGCGACGGAGTCACTGTGGCGGATCAACGCACAGGTACCCACAATTGCTCCCCGGGGATCCCGAGCGAACAGAATTGTGCCGCCCGGTCGAATAATATAGCCCTCGGGATCATCTAGTGCTCGACGGTCTGCAGCTTCCATTTCAAAGTACTCGTCAATCCAACGTTGATTGATCGCACTAAAGTACCTGGCCAGTTCCGGTGTAAAACCAATAATTTCGTAGCCTGCTGGGTTAGTGTTATAGCGTTTGTTAAATCGTTGGATAAACGATTCTTGAACCAGAGACCGCTCCAGGGATTCAACGTGGGCAAGAAAGTCGACGCCGGTTTCATCAATGAGTTCCGACAGCGCTGCATCAATAAGCAGCCAGGTCTCCGATAAACGCTGCCGATTAGCTTTGGCTGAAGCAGACAATGCCAAGACCCGACGACGCTTATCCTTTGGATCTTTGTAGGCCGCCAGATATCCCCGGGCAATCATCTCTTTTGCAATTTGATTCACCGAAGGATGGGTAATCCCAATTCCCCGGGCAATGTCGGTGACGGAACTGGGGCCACGTTCGGCGAGGTAGTAGAAGACGGGAAACCATTTAGGCTCAAAATCGAGATCACATTGTTTATAGATCTTGATGCCATCCTGCATCAAACGATCGGAAAGCCGTTTTAGCCGGCTCCCTAGCGCAAGGGGGCCAAGTTGACGAAGCATGTCCATTGCATAAACCTGGTGTGAATCACCACTAATTGAGTAGTTAACTACGTAATATACTCTATAACTTTCGTCCGTCAAGATTCCCTTCGGATTGGCTTTGTCCTACCATACCGGCCTTATCCTTGGCCCTGGGAGCCGGGTTTTGAGTGCTGTAGCAAAAACATATCGCCCTTTCAAACTACTGTTTGCTGCCTATAAATGGATCGTCGTGGGCCCGTTCCTGGCTTTCTCAACGGTTGTGATCGGAGCTTTGATCATTCTACTCTCGGGGCTGGGTGCACCGAATTTCGCCTCACGAGTCTTTGCCACTGCCTGGGCAAAATTAAACAGCGCAGTATCAATGATGACCGTAACCCACAAGAATATGGAAAACCTCGACCCTAATCGCTCCTATGTAATCGTTTCCAATCATCAAAGCCTCTATGACATCTACGTTCTCTATGGGTTTCTCGGCATTGACATTAAATGGGTCATGAAACAAGAACTGAGGGCTGTCCCCGTGCTGGGTGCGGCCTGCGAGGCAATGGGCCATATCATTATCGACCGTAGCAACACCGATGCAGCGCTAAATTCAATTAATAGCGCTCGATCACGAATCGTTGATGGCATTAGCGTTGTGTTCTTTCCAGAGGGAACCAGATCGCGCAATGGCGACCTCAAGACCTTTAAAAAAGGGGCGTTCCGTTTTGCACTGGAGATGGGCTTACCGATTCTGCCCGTGGTCATTCACGGCACAAAAGACATCTTGCCCTCTGACAGCATTGATTTAATGCCAGGTCAGGCAACAATCGAAATACTGCCGGTCATCGAGACGGCGGGTAGAACTAGCAATGACCTGGCGCAAATCACGCGGGATGCGCGGGAACAGATTGGCCAGGCCCTCGCTCATTCTGACCGGGGTTTCACTTCTTTTTAGGCTTTTTGCGCTTTTTATTTGGCTTATTCATGGGCTTAACAGCACCATCGCTTCGAGAGGCTGCAAAAGCATCTTTGATCGCTTTTGCCTTAGCATCTCGACGTTTTCTTGCGTGGGGCTGTTTCGCTTCGTCAAAATTGACAACGTCTACCATAAAACCCGATCTCCGTCGGCATTTACTTTATTCAATGGCACTTATACCATGCCAACATCGCTGCCTAACAGAGCAAGAATTCAGGCTTGTGATAAACTCAAAATAATCGATGGTAAAATGACCCCACCGTGCTTAGATACTCTGAAGATCAAATACCTGTAATACTTATTCTCGCTCTCACAGCTTTGGACTTTGTCCTCTACTTTACAGTAGACAGCCTTGCCATCCTGAGCTGTTATTTCCTGCTGACGATAATTCCTAAAGGCTGTATTTGCGCCTGGAATCATCATCACCAACATACCAGGACCTTCAAGTGGACTCCCCTGAACCGAATTTTGGAACTCAGCTACGCGTTTCATACCGGCATCACCACAAATCTCTGGCTGCTCCATCACGTTCTGGGACACCATCATAACTATCTCGACCAGACCAAAGACGAAAGTCGCTGGATGAGGAAAGACGGCACCATTATGGGTATGGTGGAATACACCCTTAGCGTTGCCACCACCTCCTATTACCGGGGATTCCTGGTTGGCAAGCGATACCCCAAAATCTACCGAACGCACCTCATTTACACCCTGCTGGCATTTTCTCTGGTGGCACTGCTGACCTTCGTTAACCCGATGCAGGGCTTTATGCTCTTTATACTGCCCATGATCACCGGTATTTTAATCACAGCCTGGGCGACCTACGATCACCACACAGGTCTGGATGAAAAAGAGGATCATTTCAAAGCCTCTAACAACAATATCAACGGCGTCTTCAATTTGCTTACCGGCAACCTCGGTTACCACACCGCCCATCACTACAAACAGGGTGTTCACTGGTCCAAGTTGCCCGAACTACATGAGTCGATCAAACACAATATTCCTGAGGAATGTTACAACAGCTCCATGTGGGACGTCTTCGACCGCCGCTGGCTCGTCAAACTCTTCGGCTTAAGCGGCTCCTAGGCAGCTCTTAAACAGATAAGGAACCAAAACCATGAGCGAAATGCGCACGGACGCAAACACCTGTTTCGTTTGTGGCCCCGGCAATCCAGACGGATTGCAATTAGTATTTCGCCTCGAGGACAATCTTTGCCACTCTGACTTTACCCCTGGCACCCATCACTGCGGCTATGACGGCGTCACCCATGGCGGACTGATATTTAGTGCGCTGGATGACGTCATGGCAAACTGGATTTTTTTGCAAGGTATTCGTGCCTATACCGCCAAATGTGAAATTCGCTATAAAGCACCCCTTCCCACCGGCACCCCCGTCAAACTTGTCGGTGAGTGCTTAAAGCAAAAGGGGCGGCTTATTCAAATGAAAGGCACAATGCTCAGAGCTGACGACGGTACAACCGTTGCAGAGACCGAAGCCAGCTTTATGGTAGATCGTTAGAGCGGTTTTACACTTTGCGCAATGTGGTCCGCGAGCAATCCCACCGACACCGCATATTTGTTAGCGCAATTATAAGCCAAGATGCCGCGAAAATTCGGCCCCACGAGATAGGCATTTGTCTCGCCCTCCTCCGGAATCACCATGGCAAATTTTCCCGTTAAACTTTCAGGGACGGTCACGCCTTTCTTACGCCAGTCCGCAACCGTTAGCTCTTTAGTATGATGACGAAATGCCCGACAGCCTGACTTCACTTTTGCGGGGCGCAGGGCTTCAAAATCAATCGGAGCACTCAGGGTCACAGCAGTCCCCCAACTGCTATTCTGGCGCCAGCCATTTTTCTTCAGATAGTTTGCAATAGAAGCCCAGACATCCGAGGTGTCTGACCAGATATTCTTCCGGCCATCCTTATCGTAGTCCTGGGCATAGTTAAGAAAACTGGAAGGCAGAAATTGATTTTGCCCCATGGCACCGGCCCAGCCACCGACAAACTTGTCTGGCTCGATATGACCCTCATCGAGAATCTTAAGGGCCGTCATCAATTCTTTGGTAAAGAACGCTGAGCGTCTTTCGTCGTGGCCGAGGGTAGCAAGAGATCGGATGATGCTGTACTTGCCCTGATATTGGCCAAAATTCGATTCAATCCCCCAAAAGGCAACAAGATACGGGGCATCAACAGCATAGTCCCGGGCAATCGCTTCGATCACGTCCCGGTGTTCCGCATAATATTTTTTGGCAGTGTCGATACGGTATTGTGTGACCCTGGCCGCGAGGTACTCTTCAAAGGTCTGGGTGAACTCTGGCTGGCTTTTGTCGAACTTTAACACCCGTGGGTCCGGTTCCAGGTCGTTCAGCATGGCAATGGTAGATTCGCTGACACCGTCAACCCGGGCCTGAGCCTGGATATTGGCCAGCCATTCTTTAAACGGAGGATTGTCCGCACTCGCCACACCACTTGCCAGAGTACTCAGCAACGACAAACCCAGAATCAAAACAAAACGCAACATACCAATCACTTTCCAATAGCTTGAGCGACGGACTATCGCGAATACCTCGATTAGACGCAACCGGCAATACCATGAAGGGATGAAATATTTGCTAAACTGCGGCTCTTTGCATATTGGAGTCACCCTTGGCAGCAGCCGAATACCCTAACGCGAGCGCCCTTCGACGATCCGCAGCGATGGTCTATGACCTATTTCTCATTGTCGCAATCTGGATGCTCACCACTACCATGGTCATCTCGCTGGTCAATCAGGGAGAAGCGTTAAACGGATGGCCGTTCCAATTAATGCTCATGGCCGAGGTATTTATATTTTATGCCTATTTCTGGCGCGTTAAGGGTCAAACCCTGGGCATGCAGGTCTGGAAGATCCGAACGGAAAACGAAGCGGCTGAAACCCTCGGACTCGGTCAATCGGCCATCCGCTTTTTGCTGGCGACCATCACGTTGATACCCGCCGGCGTTGGGTTTTTCTGGATGATCTTCGATAAGGATCGGCTCACAATCTACGATCGGTATTCCAAATCCAGGGTTGTGTATCTGGGCTCAAAGCCCTTCGCAAAAGAATTGCCCGCCGATAGCGAGGCTTAACCTGCCCGGCGCAGCAGAAAGAAACCGGCTATCAAACACAGAACAATCGGTAACAGAATCGCAATCACTGGACTAAAGCCGAACACAATACTCGCCGGGGCCAATAGATCCTGCACAAACTTGAAGATGATCCCAATCACGAGGCCCGTCACAACGCGCATGCCCATGGTGGCTTCCCGTAGGGGGCCAAAGATAAAAGAAATTGCGACAAAAACCAGCGCGAGGGTGGCGAGGGGCTGCAACACCTTTCGCCAATAACCCAGTTCGAATTTATTGCTGTTTAATCCCTGGGCCTGCATGTAAGCGATTTTGTTATTCAGTTCTCCGATCGACATCTTATCCGGCTGCACCAGTTGTTCTGCACTGAGCAATTCAGGCTCTAGTCCTGAGTCCCAACGCAAACTGGGTAATGTAGTGCTTGAGGTTGATCTGGCGTCATTAAAATCCGTGAGCTTTACATCCTCCATCAACCAATATCTATCGGTGGCGCTGTCGGGATGAAAAACCGCTCGGGTAGCAAACAGTGTTCGCTCCAACATCATGTCATCGTTGTAGTAATAGTGGCTCACACCCTCAATGACCGTGCCTTGAATTTGTTCGAAACGCATAAACACATTGCCTTCTCGATACCAGACACCACGATCGGGTAAATAGGCATCTTCTTCTGACATGGCACGTTCACGATTGGTCCGGGCAGAACGCTCCATATCCGGCAAAATATATTCACCCACATAAAGTCCCAGCACCACAAGCAACAGAGCGGGTTTCATGGCGCTTATCGCAATTGACCAGGTGGACACCCCGGCCGCCCGCATCACCAGCAACTCGCTATTATTAGCCAGGGACCCGAGCCCCGCCAGGCAACCAATCAGCGCTGCATAGGGGATCGTTTCATAGAACATTCTGGGAATGCTTTGCAGGACATACAGCGCCACTTTTAACGCCGTGTATTCGTAGCGCATATCCTCTATCTGTTCGAGGAACGTAAATATCCCCAGGATTCCGACCAGACCCAGGGCCGCCATCACAATCGTGATCCCAACCGTTGAACCAAGGTAATAATCAAGCCGCTTCATTGACTGACCTGACTTTGACGGGCACCAAACAAGCCGCGCACCAGGCTCTTAACATCATCAAATTTATAGATTCCAACAATTAACCCAAGATAAAGCAGATGAATCCACCATAAGCCCATCACCATGGGGATCCGCCCTGCTTCCAGGGATGAGCGTGCGGTGGACAGAGACACCACATATAAAAAGCAAAGCACCATGCCCGGTAACAACCGGGAAAAACGTCCTTGTCTTGCGTTTACGCGACTTAAGGGAACCGCTAGCAACGCCAGAATTGGCACCATGATGACAACGGATATGCGCCAGTGAAATTCCGACAGATTTCGCGGCGTTTGATCCTGAAGCAATTGCATGGTTGGAATTGCAGCCCGGCGCCAGGAGCTGTTGCTGCCTGCCTCCTTTTTTATGATCTGACCATATTCTTCGTACTCAATGACCCGGTAATCCGAACGACCTGGCTTACCGCTGTAGCGAGTGCCGTCCCGCAAAACTAGAAATCGATTTCCCGCTGCATCAATTTGGGTATTACCTTCCTCGGCATGTATCACAGTCAACTCGTCGGGGGCATCTTCCTCAGTCTGCTCACCTATAAACACTTTCTGCATAAGGCCATCATCATTTAACGCCTCGGTATAGGTGACACGCTTGCCTGAACGCAAACTCTGGAATCTGCCGGGCGCGAGGGTATCAAACTCAGTCAAATTTCTCTGTTTCGTAAACAGGGCTTCAAACTTCACCTCACCGGCCGGCTTCAGCCAAAGCGAGATGACGCCGGTTGTGATCATGATGAGGGAGGAAAAAGTAAGCGTAATCGCAATCAACTTCCACGGACTCATGCCCGTCGACTCCAACACCACCATTTCGCTATCGACGTACAAGCGGCCATAGGTCAGCATAATCGAGAGGAAAAAGCTGACCGGGAGAATCAATTCAAGGAATCCTGGCAATCGATACAGCATGATTGAAAACAAGACATCTTTAGTCAGAAAACCAGACGCCGCCTCATTTAGATAACCACTAAAGCGCCAGCCCATCGAAATGACGAGCACAATGCCGGCCACGGCAAGCATGGTGGTAAAAACTTCCCGGGCAAAATAACGGTAAAGAATCAAAACAATTCAACAATGAAGCGCGAAAACGTTAGTATTATCCCTTTCACGCCGCCGAATGTCTTTAGGAGACTGCATGCAATTCCTGACCAAAACAGCAAACATCATCAAGAGCCGTAGCCAATGTATCGTAGTTGGCGTCTATGACGACAAAAGTCTGACGCCTTCAGCCAAAGCAATTGATGTGGCGAGCAAAGGTTATTTGAAAAAAGTCATCAACCGCGGTGATATCGAGGGCAAAATTGGCCAGTCTGTCATGCTGCTAGATGTTGACGGCATATTGTCCCCCAGAGTGTTACTGGTTGGACTCGGAAAGTCTGATACCGCGGACGGACCCAAGTTCATTAAACTAGCGGAGACCGTGATCACGGTCCTCAAGAACGTACCGGCAAAAAACACTCTGTGCTGTTTACTCGAAGCCAGCGCCGGAGACAAAGACCTATATTGGAAAACGCGACGGCTTGTGGAGCAATTTGTCGCCGGAACCTATGCCTACACTGATATGCGTGGCACACCCCCGGAAGACAAACTTAAACTTGAATCGATTGATCTTCAGGTTGATACGAAGGACCAGAAAGCTGCAAAACTGGGTATCAAGCACGGCTCTGCCGTTGCGCTCGGCGTTGCCGTGGCGAAGGATCTTGGCAACACGCCGGCAAATGTCTGTACCCCGACTTACCTCGCGGAACAAAGTAAAAAAATAGCCAAGCAATATGCTTCGGTCACCACCCAGGTGCTAGACGAAAAACAAATGGAAAAGCTCGGCATGGGCTCGTTCCTTTCAGTGGGCCACGGTAGTATCCAGCCCTCCAAAATGATTGTCATGCAACATAAAGGCGGCAAGACAAAAGAAGCGCCCCACGTCCTGGTCGGCAAGGGCATCACCTTTGATACCGGCGGTATCTCCCTGAAACCACCGGGTACCATGTACGAAATGATTTATGACATGTGCGGTGCCGCCAGTGTTTTTGGCGCAATGAAAACCGTTGCCGAATTGAATCTACCCATAAACGTTGTGGTTGTGATTGCCGCAGCAGAGAACATGCCTTCGGATCGAGCCACAAAACCCGGCGATATTGTGAAGAGCATGTCCGGTCAAACCATTGAAATCCTCAACACCGATGCAGAGGGCCGACTGGTACTTTGTGACGCATTAACCTACGTGGAAAAATTCAAACCCGCCACGGTCATCGACGTTGCCACTCTTACGGGTGCTGTTATTGTTGCTCTGGGTACTCAAGCGTCCGCGGTCTATGCAAATGACGATGCATTAGCGGCAGACATAGATGCTGCGGGCAATACAACCCAGGATAGAGTTTGGAGAATGCCTCTGTGGGAAGAGTATCAGCAGCAACTCAATAGCTCCTTTGCGGATATGAGCAATATTGGTGGCCCTGCTGCCGGCTCCGTCACCGCCGCTTGCTTCCTCGCCCGATTCACCAAAAAGTATCGCTGGGCTCACCTAGATGTTGCCGGCACAGCCTTTAGAGGCGGCATGTCATCCAAAGCAGCAACGGGCCGACCTGTCTATTTGCTCACGCAGTACCTTCTGGACCGCGCGGCTGGCTAGGTCATGACCAAGATTGATTTTTATCAGATTGATTCAGAAGACACGCTGCTGTTTACCTGCCGGTTAATCGACAAGATTTACCAGCAGGGACATGCGGTACATGTGCATACCCAGAATGCCGGTGAGGCTGAAGCACTGGATGATCTGCTTTGGAGCTTTCGGCCGGACCATTTTATCCCCCACGCCATTCATGGCGTCGAGGATGACGCACCGATCAAAATTAGCCATGAGGCCGATCCAACGGACCATGAAGATGTTCTGGTGAACCTGGCGACGCAAATTCCAGATTTCTTCTCCCGCTTTTCACGGGTTGCAGAGGTTGTACCTCTTGATGAAAATAGACGGGCCGCAGCCCGGGAGAACTACAAGTTTTACAAGGATCGCGGCTACAATCTTGACTACCATCAGGTAAAACAAAAAAAATAATATGGCGAAAGATCCAGACAGCCCTGAGCAGGCAGACAGCCCTGAGCAGGCAAACAATCCCACCGAACATGGCCAAATTCCATTATTGGACGATGTCATCTTCAATACTGCGCTGCCCTTTCCAACTCCCCCTGCCAAAGCAGAACCAAAACCCCGGCAAAAACCTATGCAGGATGAGAATGCCCCCAGAGCGACAGATCTCTTTGGCGGCTCTCCGGCGACGGCCCAATCTGGCCCCCTGTCAAATCACTACAAAGCCCAGGATGTCGACCAGCAAAGCCGGGATGTAAGGGCCAGGACCGACCGGGTCGTCGACAACCTTGTCGCGGAATATTCCTATGAGATTGTTGAACGATTGCGGGATGAATTAACCGCGGTACTAGAAGACCTTCGACCTGAGCTTGCAACAGAACGCTCGCCAATCTCGACAGAAGCACCAGAAGAGCCAGGCAAAGAATCCGACCAGACTTGAACCCCGTCTCCCGGGGTTTTGTGTATAATTCGCGGCCGCCTTTGGCACAAAATTTACCCTAAGGGACCCCACTACGGGCACCCATTGCAGACAGATGACGAATGGACAAATACCAACCCAAGAACATTGAGCAGAGCTGGTACCAAAAATGGGAAAGCGGCAAGTATTTTGCGCCCCAGGGTAATGGCCCGACCTTCTCTATTGCCATTCCGCCGCCCAATGTCACGGGCACGTTACATATGGGTCATGCCTTTCAACATAGCCTGGTAGATTCCCTGATTCGCTACCGCCGTATGAAAGGTGACAAGACCCTGTGGCAAATGGGCACGGACCACGCAGGAATTTCCACCCAGCTACTGGTAACAGAGCGGCTTGCCGCCCAGGGCATTAAACCCTCGGACCTGGGTCGGGAGAAGTTCCTCGAAAAAGCCTGGGAGTGGAAAGAAGAATCCGGCGATACCATCTCTCGACAGCTACGTCGTCTCGGCGCCTCCCTGCACTGGGATACCGAACGATTTACCCTTGATGAAGGGATGTCTGAAGCGGTTCTTGAGGTGTTTATTCAGTTGTTTGAAGAAGGTCTGATTTACCGGGGTGAACGACTGGTCAACTGGGATCCCGTGTTAACCACTTCGATTTCTGACCTTGAAGTTATCTCAGAGGAAGAGAACGGTCATCTATGGCATTTCAAATACCCTATTGTGGATAGTGATGAATTTCTTACCGTTGCAACCACCCGACCTGAAACCATGCTGGGTGACAGTGCCGTTGCGGTTCATCCAGACGACGAGAGATACAAAGCCCTGGTAGGTAAATTTGTGCATTTACCGCTCACCGATCGCACCTTGCCTATTATTGCTGACCGTTACGTGGACAGTGAGTTTGGCACCGGCGTGGTGAAAATTACGCCTGCCCACGACTTTAACGACTATGAAATGGGTCGTCGGCATGATCTCGAACTGATCAATATTCTTAATCCGGACGCAACCCTAAACAATGATGTGCCTGAAGCTTATCGCGGCCTTGATCGATTTGATGCTCGCAAGCGTGTCATTGCAGACATGGATGCCCTGGGTTTGCTGCACAAAATAGAAGACCACAAACTGGCGGTACCCAGGGGTGAAAAGTCCGGCGTGGTGATTGAGCCTTACCTGAGTGATCAGTGGTTTATGGCCATGAAAGAATTGGCAGAACCCGCGATCCGCGTAGTGGAGGAAGGTGAAATCGAATTTGTCCCCAAAGCCTATGAGAACAACTACCTGGTTTGGATGCGGGACATTCAAGACTGGTGTATCTCCCGGCAACAATGGTGGGGACACCGGATTCCCGCCTGGTATGACGAAGCAGGTAATGTTTACGTTGGTCGTAGTGAAGAGGCAGTTCGTGCCAAACACGGCCTCGCAGCAGACATCAGCTTAAATCGAGATGACGATGTACTCGACACCTGGTTCTCCTCGGCGCTCTGGACATTTGCCACCCTCGGCTGGCCCGAGAAAACCCGAGAACTAGAAGAATTCCACAGTACTGACGTGATGGTGACTGGCCACGACATCATTACCTTCTGGGTGTCGCGAATGATCATGATGACCCTAAAATTTACCGGCGAAATACCTTTCAAGAAAGTGTATATCACTGGCCTTGTGACCGATGCTGAAGGGCAAAAGATGTCCAAGTCAAAGGGTAACGGTCTCGACCCGTTGGACATTGTGGATGGCATTTCCCTCGACGCCTTAATCGAGAAACGTACCAGCAATATGTTGCAGCCTAAAATGGCGGCGCGGATAGAAAAGGCAACTCGAAAGGAATTCCCCGATGGCATAGACGCCTACGGCACCGATGCATTGCGCTTTACCTTCTATTCCATCGCAACCAGCAGTCGCACTATTCGATTCGATATGAAGCGAGTCGAAGGTTACCGCAACTTTTGTAACAAGCTCTGGAATGCTTCGAACTTTGTCATGATGAATACCCTGCCTCTGGCGGCGGATGCCGTGAGTGGTGACAAGACCTTATCCGTGGTTGACCACTGGATTGTTTCTGAATTCCAAAAAACGGCAGCTGCGGTCGAGCGGGCAATGCAGACCTATCGCTATGACCTGGCGGCCAAAGCCATATATGAGTTTGTCTGGGATGAACTTTGTGACTGGTATTTGGAGCTAACAAAACCGGTCCTATATAACGAAGCCGCGACAGCCGAGTCGGTTCGCGCGACCCAATTCACCCTGTTGTCGGTACTCGAAGCTACCCTGCGATTAGCCCATCCTTTCCTACCGTTTATGACTGAAGAGATCTGGCAGCAGCTCCCCGAGGAAATTCGCGGCGGTGGTGAAACCATCATGCTGCAAAGTTTTCCAGAAGCCGACGACAATCTTATCAACGAAAACGCCACGGCAGATGTAGCCTGGCTAAAGGCGGTTGTTACAGCGTCTAGAAATATCCGCGGAGAAATGGACATATCCTTCGCCAAAGAAATTCCCATACTGTTCAAGAACGGAAACGATACTGACAAGGCGCGCCTGGAGCGCTACGAATCGCTACTCAATTTCCTCATCAAACCCGAATCACTCACATGGCTCGAAGCCGGTGATGACACACCAGTATCAGCAACCCATTTAGTCGGTGAGATGCAGGTGCTGGTCCCCATGAGTGGCCTTATCGACAAGGGCGCAGAAGTGGATCGACTCAATAAGGAGATTGACCGCAAAGAAAAAGAACGCGCACGGGCTGAAGGCAAGATCAACAATCCTAGTTTTGTCGACCGAGCACCCGCTGATGTCGTTCAAAAAGAAAAAGATAAGCTCGTTGATCTGGCAACCGCACTGCAACAATTGATCGCCCAGCGCGAACGGGTTGAGAGTCTGTAGTGGCTAACAAGGTGAAGTAGGCCCTGATTCAAGCGCTGAGAATAAGCTCTGTTTATTTCAAAGCCTGACAACATAACCGAAACGCTACCACCTCTATGACCTCTGTACGTTAACCACGCTACAGTGCTCCCACAGCTTCAGAAACTACTTGCACTATTAAGGTGAATTCTGCCTTAATCATACCTACGCCAACGACCCGAAGAGGTTTGGCGCAGCTGGCCACAAGCTGGCGAAATTAAAAGTTAGTAAAACAAGAAAAATAACAGAAGCAACAAAAACAATAATAAGAAGCTAAAGCTGCGAAACAGTAGCTAGCGACAAAAAGAAATGAGGGACTGGCTATGTCGGATAGACAATCAGGAACCGTTAAATGGTTCAATGATGCCAAAGGATTCGGCTTTATCGAGAGAGAAGCAGGCGAAGATGTATTTGTTCATTTTCGCTCCATCCGAGGTGAGGGATATCGCACCTTAAAACAAGGTGCGAGAGTAGAGTTTGAGCTTTCCGAAACCGAGAAGGGCTTCCAGGCCGAAGATGTATCAGAAGTGTAGCTAACTGCAAACCCGGAACTTTCTCACCCCCCGACGTAACTCACCGGTTATCAACACCTGGTCATACCGCGTCGATGCTGAATAGGGACTTCCCGGACTGTTAGTTCAAAGCTGTTAGTTCAAAGCTGCAACATAAAAGCTGCTGCAGCAAAACGATAATATCGAAACGATGCCAACAATGCGTTCGCACTTCTACTGTGCAACCGACAAGATAACCTTGCCAATGGTTTTGTCGCTAGCGACGAGCGCCTGTGCAGCATCCGCCTCTTCGATAGGAAACACGGTATCCACTATCGGTTTTATCTCACCGGATTCTATTTTAGGCCAGACCTTCTCTCGAAGTTGAGCCATGACCGCTGCTTTTTCTTGCAATGGTCTTGCCCGCAGCGTCGAACCGATCACTCTCAAACGTTTGATCATCATGAGCCCAAGATTAATCTCGGTTTGTGCCCCGCCCATCAAACCAATCAGTACTAGCCTACCGCCTAGACCCAACAGATTTAGATTGTCGGCGAGATAAGCACCACCCACAGGGTCCAGGATGACGCCAACACCGTCAGGAGCAAATGCTTGAGCTTTTTCCAAAAATGAACCCTCATGTCGGTTACTCCCTGCTGACGCCCCCAATTCAAGGCATGCCGTCAATTTATCCTGGTTACCCACCGTCACAAAAGTTTCACTACCGAAGGCCTGACATAGCTGAATCGCCGCCGTGCCAACACCGCTCGCCCCCGCATGTAAGATGACCTTTTCACCTGGCTGTAATGCGGCCTCCATAAAAATATTCAGCCATGCTGTGGCAAATACCTCAGGCAGGGCTGCGCCGTGGGCCATAGAAAGACCTTTCGGTAGAGGCAAGACGCTACCGGCATCCACGGTAACAACCTGCGCATAACCACCTCCCGCAAGAAGTGCACAGACTCGATCACCTTCCTTGAAGCCTTGAACTTTACTGCCCAGCCCAATCACCTCTCCAGCGCATTCCAAACCCATCACATCACTTGCACCGGGGGGCGGTGGGTACATGCCTTTACGCTGCATCAAATCCGCCCGATTAATGGCCGAGGCAAACACCTTAATTTGAACTTCGTTTTCCTTTGGACCAGGGGTTGCAACTTCTTCCCAGGCTAGTTCGCCGCCGTCTTTTACTTGGATCGCATGCATGACCTTTCCTTCTAACGAATTAATAGTGGGGTGGTGGAGGTTCTGGGGAATCCGGCATTTGGGTTTCCAGTGACTTAAATTCGGATTGTAGAACTTTGAGTTGTAGTTGCAGTTCGGTAATTTGTTTTTGTTGAGCGATCAAGGCGTCATCCAACTGAGTGATGAGCTCCTCTTGAAATGCTACTTTAGTTTCCAAAATCTCAAAACGCGATTCGCTCATAGTTTAAATCCCGAATGAATGATCAATGAATGTGTGATGAGAAGCTGCTTGCTCGAAGCCGAAGCTTGTCAGGCTATTTATGCCAACCTAACTATACCAGCCCAACTATGCCAGCCCATCTATGCCGACCTATCTATGCCGACCTAAGCTCGCCTAATAGTTCAATCGAACCTTAACGCCCTTTTCATGTAGCCACTGCTTAAGCCCTGACACGGTGTATTCACCGTAATGCACCATAGACGCAACCAGCGCCGCATCAGCTTTGCCTTCCGTCAATACTTCCAGTAGATGTTCAGGCTTTCCTGCACCCCCGGAGGCAATAACCGGAATTGATACCGCCTCGGCAATCATCCTCGTTAGATTGATCTCGTATCCCGCCCTGGTGCCGTCGGCATCAATTGAATTGACCACCAACTCTCCTGCACCTAACTCTTCACCTCGGAGCGCCCAGGCTAATGCGTCAATCCCAGTTGGCGTACGACCACCGTTGATCACCACCTCATAACCGCTGGAAAAATCTCGAGTTGTTTCAACTTTGAGAATATCCATTGATAGGACAACATTCTGGGTTCCAAATGCTCTTGCACACTCGGCAATCAGTTCTGGTCTCTGGACCGCAGCTGAGTTTACGTTAATTTTTTCAGCGCCTGCCCATAGGAGTCGATTCGCATCTGCCACGGTCCTGACACCCCCCCCTACCGAAAAGGGAATAAAAATTTTCTCGGCGACGGATTCCACAACATCTAACATAATGTCCCGCTTATCGCTCGATGCGGTAATGTCATAAAACACCAACTCATCGAGGCCATCCTCGTAATATTCCAAGGCTTTCTCAACGGGATCGCCAATGTCTTTTGTATTGACAAATTTGACGCTCTTGGCCAGCTTGCCTTCACGCACATCAAGGCAGGCAATAATGCGTTTACTTAGCATGATTCGGTCCCATCCCAATCTCGAAATGCATCCAGTATGGCAAGCCCCTTTTTACCACTCTTCTCGAGGTGGAACTGGGTGGCAAACAGGTTGCCTTTTGCAATCACGGAACAGAATCGATGACCGTACTCGGTCATGGCAACAATATGGGGCTCCGTCGGACGATTATAATAGGAGTGGACAAAATAGAATTCGTCTCCGTCCTTAACATTCTTGAGCAGTGGGTGTGGCCGCTGGATTTCGATTTCATTCCAGCCAATGTGAGGTACCTTAAACTGCCGATCAACATAATCAAAACGTTCACAGCAGCCAGGCACAATACCCAGGCAATCCTTATTGCCCTCCTCCGAGTGCTCGAGCAGTATCTGGCTGCCCAGACAAATCCCAAGAAAGGGTTTGCCGGAAGCATAGAAGTCCAGCAGGGCATCAAACAAACCCTGGGCATGCAACGTATCCACCGCACTTTCAGCGGAACCTACGCCCGGGAAAATAACCTTGTCGGCGGAGCGAATTTCCGCCGGATCACCGGTAATCACACCATTGATACCCACTTCATGGCAGGCGCGGCGCACACTACCTAGATTACCGGCATCATAATCGACAATCGCTACACGGGCGGCGGTTGGCATGGAGTCCCCTTTCGAATTGATGGACAGTTTCAACGGATAACTGAACAAACCGTTCAGCGGGTCGTGAAGAGCGCGCATTATAGAAGAAAGCCGGGGCAAATGGAGACCGAATTCAGTGTCCTTATGCTGCCGCCACCTGTATTATTACTATGATACAGATACCTTCGAGCAAGTTATGAACCTGACCATCGATACAAACCAGAACACGCCCGTCTTTCAGCAGATCATCGACCAGATCCACTTTGCAATTAACACGGGAGAACTGTCACCCGGAGATAAATTACCCAGCATACGTGCCGTTGCTTCAGACCATGAGGTTGCCGCCAATACCGTTGCTAAAGCTTACCGGCAGCTTGAATTTCGAGGCGTCATTAGCGCTAAGGACCGTTCTGGCTTTGTTGTTAGTGAACCGGTTACCCAGAGCCGCTATCAATCCCGGGGCGTGAGTTCCGACAAGGCCGAAGTCCACGATGTGGTCGACAAGATGGATCACGGCGCGATTCCCGGAACTTTTTGCAAAATAACCGAGGACTACCTGTCCGGCGACCCAGAAAAGTGCAATATCATTCATGCTGACGGCAGCGGTACAAAATCGATTATTGCCTATCTACAGTACAAAGAGTCCGGTGACCCCAGGGTTTTCCATGGCATTGCCCAGGACAGTATCGTGATGAATCTCGACGACCTACTTTGTGTTGGCATCAATGGCCGCATACTGATTTCCAACACCATCAATCGCAATGCCTTGAACTGCCCCGGCGAAGTTGTATCCGCGCTTATTGAAGGCAGCGAAAGTTTTATGGCAACCCTTCGAGATCAGGGCGTCCAGATTTATTCCGGTGGTGGTGAAACCGCAGACGTTGGCGATCTCACCGGTACGGTTGTGGTTGATAGCTGCGCCGTTGCCATTATGAAAAAGGCGGACGTTGTCAAAAATGATATTAGTGGCGACCTTGCCATTGTGGGGCTGTCTTCTACGGGAATTGCCAGTTACGAAACCATTGAAAATAGCGGTATAGGCAGCAACGGATTAACAAGTGCCCGCCATGACATGCTCAGCCAGATCTACGCCAAGAAATACCCCGAAACATTTGACCCAAACGTACCAAAAGAATTGGTGTATTGCGGCCCCTACGCCTTAAATGACCCACTACCTGAGTCCACGTTAACTGTAGGCCAGGCTATTCTGAGCCCGACCAGAAGCTACGCGCCAGTCATACAAAAAATTCTCAATGTGCTTGGCTCTGAGGTACAGGGCTTAATCCACTGTTCCGGCGGCGCTCAAACCAAATGTCTAAAGTTCGGTCGAGACGTGCACTTTGTGAAGAACAACCTGTTTGCGACCCCGCCATTGTTCAAAGCGATCCAACAAGCCTCGGAGACCGCCTGGGAGGAAATGTACAAGGTATTCAATATGGGCCATCGCATGGAAGTTTATGTCCCTGCAGGCAGGGTCCAGGAAGTCATCGATATCGCTCGCAGCTTTAATATTGATGCCCAACAGATCGGCTTTACGGAAAGCGCTGACCACAACCACCTGACCTTAACTAATCCAGATGGCCAGACCTTTCGGTATTAGTCTGGGGTAGCCCCACCTAACGGGAAGGTTTATTCTAGGGTCGAATCTGCTGAATTGAGTCGACCCATGGAATTTGATATTGCCGCACAATTTGAAGAGTGCCTCCAGATCCTTGTGGATAAAGAAGGTTCTGACCTTTACTACAGTGTTGGCGCACCCCCAAGCGCAAAGTTCTACGGTACCCTCAATCAAATTAGCGATCGGCCCATGCAGCCAGGGGAAGTACTCCAGATCGCCAATTCTGTTATGAACGAAGAACAACGCGCCCAGTTTGCAACCAGTCCAGAAATGAACCTTGCGATTTCACGCCCTAAGATGGGTCGGTTTCGGGTCAATATTTTCCAACAAAGAAACGAGGCGGCAATGGTGATTCGCCGCCTCGGTGACACCCTGCCGAACTACAAAGACCTGGGCCTACCGGTTGTACTTCCCAAACTTATCATGTCGAAACTGGGGCTAATCCTATTTGTCGGCGGTACCGGTTCGGGTAAGTCCACCTCTATGGCTGCTTTGATTGACTACCGTAATCAAAAAAGCAAAGGGCATATTATTACCATCGAAGATCCGGTTGAATTTACTCACCCCCACAAGGGCTGCATTGTGAATCAAAGGGAAGTTGGTACGGACACCCACTCCTGGGAAGACGCCCTTGCCAACACTTTAAGACAGGCCCCGGACGTCATTTTAATAGGCGAGATTCGCCATCAAGAAACCATGGAGCACGCTCTAGCCTTTGCTGAAACCGGCCACCTGTGTTTGTCGACCTTACACGCAAACAACGCTAACCAGGCAATGGATCGAATCATTAACTTCTTCCCGGAAGAACGTCACAACCAGTTGCTTCAAGATTTGTCATTAAACATGCGGGGCATCATCAGTCAGCGACTGGTTAAAACCGTGGACGGAAAACGGGCTGCTGCCATCGAAATATTGTTAGGTACTCCCCGGGCAGCAGACTTAATTTCAAAAGGCGACGTGAGTTCTCTGAAGGAGCTGATGGAAAAATCCGGCGAACAGGGTATGCAAACCTTCGACATGGCTTTGTTCAAACTCTTTAAGCAGGGCAAAATCACCCTGGAAGAAGCCCTGAAGAATGCCGACTCGAAAAACAACCTGCGACTTAAAATCACCCTCGACGACAACCCCGCAGCAAAAAGAAAAGCACAAGAAGCTGCGGCAGCCGCCGCTGAGGCAAGTGGCTCAAAGGCCAGCCCAACGGATAACAAAGCCAAATTTGTTGAACCCGAAAAGCCTGCCGAAGCAAAACCAGCCTCTGGATTGTCGTTAGCCCCGATGGATGAAGACGAGGAGCAGGATAAGTACTAATTTAACCCACGGTACCTGTGCCGAGCCTTTGCATCAGGGCTTGAAAAAAACTGCTGACCATCGGCAATGCATAGGTGGATTTGCGGGCCACAAACCGTACCGGCCGGCGCAGACCCCGCTCCCCCAAATTGACTATAATTTTTTCCGGGACGTTTAAGGTTCTCGCAACACCGATCGGCACCAGCCCATTACCAAACCCAGCAATTGCCATTTGCGCTACACCAAAGAAGCTTTCAAGTGAGACCTCCCTGTGGATATTGAGCCGTTCTGCTTCGCCTTTAAATGACCTCCAGGCTCCCGAGTGATCCTCAATCGTAATAACACTCAGGGGATCGTTTTTCGGCCACTTCAAAGGTTTTAGGCCACTGGGAATAATGACCATTGGCTCAAAACCAAGTACCTCCGACTGCAGATCCTTGTCCAGGGTATCGGAACCGGTACAAACACCCGCCATAAATTCCCCGGAGCGAATTCGATCAAGCACAACCGGCGTTCGGTGGGTGTGGAAGGAAAAATTGACATCAGGCATGCCCGTTTGAATCTCAAAAAACTCTTTGGGACCCCAGGAGGAAAGTATCGCCTCCGAAACCCCAATGACGAGCTCACCGCTACCTGAGCCTCGATCCTCAACAAACAGATCACGCAACTCCGACAGAATCGGCGATATTTTATCCACCAGATGCTGCCCGTGACGGGTCAACTCGACCCGACGACCCTTTTTCTGGATCAGCTTTTTGTCGTAATACTTCTCCAGACTGGCAATTCGCTTACTCACCGCAGACTGGGAGATTCTAAGTTCGGTGCTGGCTTCTAACATTGTGCCGGTCTTAGACAGCGCCAATAGCGTTTCGAGGTTTTCGATCATGGGAGTATCATTCCAAGGCGGGATACATTGTATTCTATCAATTCGTTTTTATCATCATTCAGCAATCTAGAGAATAGCCCCTCAAACACACCTGCCCCAGAGTTGCCCTTGTTATACCTCGGTTTGATTATTGCCACCGCTTTTACCAGCCTGGTTTCCGGCCTACTCAGCATGGCCGGCGGCATGATCCTGATGGGTATCTTTGGACTGTTGCTTTCGATTCCAACGGCCATGGTGCTCCACGGCATCGCCCAGGCGGTATCAAACGGCTCTCGAATCTGGTTACACCGAAGCCACATTCGATGGGGGGTACTTATGCCCTATAGCCTCGGTAGCCTTGTGGTGCTCGGGGTGTTTATTGCTGTCACATTAATCCCCAATAAAGGCCTGGTATTTTTTCTCATCGGCCTGTTTCCCTTTGTTGCCTTTATGATTCCAAGCCACCTCAATCTAGATATAGAACAACCACAGATTGCTTTTATCTGCGGAATTCTGGTGACAACCGCACAAATGCTGGCGGGCGCCTCGGGACCGGTACTCGATATTTTTTATGTGCAAAGCAAACTGACTCGATACGAAATTCTGGGGACCAAAGCAATCACCCAAACCCTGGGGCACCTGATTAAGCTCGGCTACTACGGCCTGTTCCTCGGCATGGGCACCGAGCAACTTCCCCTCTGGCTAATCGCTGCGGTTATTGTTGCGGCGCTTGGTGGAAACTGGCTAGCCAAGCTGGCGATAGATCGCCTCGACGACACCATATTTCGTCGGGTGGGCCGAATCGCAATTATCCTGGTTGGCACAGCGTATCTAGCAAAGGCAGGACAGGAATGGGGGTTCTATTAGATTAGCGCTTCAACCGTCAATTTTCTTACGTTCATGCACCAATCGGTACCGTTCAGGTATCCGTTCCACTACTCAGGCCTCCTTCACGGTATCCTTCTCGCCATGAAATGGTTACCTACTTTTTTGTTAATTTTTCTCGCTCCAGTTGCGCAGGCTGAGGTTTTCCGCTGCCAACAGGCGGACGGCACTACGGTGTTTGCTTACGTACCCTGCCGAGAACCTGGCGGTAAATCGGGTCTTGAAACAGACCTTGCCCACAAACCTTTAACAGTCACCACCCAAGAGACGCCCCTGTCAAAGCAGGATGTACAAGTCCGCATTGAAGCGCTTGAATTGGAACTTGATCGTCTGCGGGAGGCACGGGAAGTAGAAATTGCCAACGCGCCCTTCAGCGTTTCAGGATCCAGCGATAGCACTTCGTTAAAAAGGCACATTCGAGCCCGCTACCAAAAGAATATTGATCTTGGTTTGGACGAACTGCTTAGGCTTCGACGAGCCGTTAACTCATCCACCCAGAGTGCTTTTGTAACGGCCGATTAAACATCGCCACTTATGGGCCAATTGTTGCCCCGCAGCATTGCTCAATCGTTAACCAGCCTCCCCCCCCCAGACAGTCCCCTAAAAAAACGATCAGCGGTACTGAATTAGAATTGTTAGGGCGCTATCATCCCCGTCCTGTCGCGGCCATATTGCGTTCGACGGCAGGGGATTTTCTCGGACTTGAGCCTATAAGGGGAATTAACAATGTTTCATAAAAATAAACTAGCGGCAGCGATAGGAATTCTTAGCCTATCTTTGTCCTATCAAGCTGCTTATGCAGATGCGACCGCCGACTGTAATGCTGGCGGTGGTGTCACTTCTACTGAATGTGGTGTTGGTGCAAGTGCTACTGCTGACACATCCGTTGCTTTAGGCGCTGCGGCGCAAGCCACCGCAACCGATGCTGTTGCAATCGGCGACCAGGCAGCCGCAAGCGGTGTTAACTCATCAGCCGTTGGCGGCGAAAGTGTTGCAAGTGGTCTTGCTGCGCAGGCATTTGGCTGGCGTGCAAACGCAACGGGCGAACGTTCTTCTGCTTTAGGTCACCTGGCTAATGCTGCTGGCTTACGCGCCACAGCCGTTGGTGAAGCGGCCAATGCTTCTGCAGAAACTTCAATTGCCATCGGTAACACTTCTGCTGCTTCAGCAATCGACGCTGTCGCAATTGGTGATCAAGCCGCGGCTAGCGGTATTAACTCTTCAGCCGTTGGTAGCGAAAGTGTGGCTAGCGGTCTTGCCGCTCAAGCATTCGGTTGGCGTGCCAATGCAACGGGCGAACGCTCTTCTGCACTTGGACATTTAGCAAACGCAGCCGGTTTACGAGCAACGGCTGTGGGCGAAGCGGCAAATGCCTCCGCCGAAACATCTATTGCAATGGGTAACGGTGCGGCTGCATCTGCAATTGATGCAGTTGCGATAGGTGACATTGCAATCGCTAGTGGCGTTAACTCTTCAGCTGTTGGTAGCGAAAGTGTGGCTAGCGGTCTTGCCGCTCAAGCATTCGGCTGGCGTGCAAACGCAACGGGCGAACGCTCTGCGGCACTTGGACATCTGGCTAACGCCTCGGGTCTTCGTTCTACTGCGGTTGGCGAAGCTGCTGCTGCTTCCGGTGAAACTTCTATTGCAATCGGTAACACTTCCGTTGCCTCAGCAATTGACGCTGTAGCCATTGGTGATCAAGCCGCTGCTAGTGGTATTAACTCTTCAGCCGTTGGTAGTGAAAGTGTTGCTAGCGGTCTTGCTGCCCAGGCATTTGGCTGGCGTGCAAACGCAACGGGCGAACGAGCAACTGCGCTTGGTCACCTTGCAAATGCTTCAGGTCTTCGATCTGTCGCAGTTGGTGAAGCCGCCGCAGCGTCTGGACAGGAAGCAATTGCTATCGGTAACCAGTCCGTAGCAGGCTTTGACTTCTCCACAGCAATCGGTTCCGGTGCAACAACTACCCGTGCAAATCAAATTGCCCTGGGTACTAGCACAAGCACATACACTGCAGCGGGTATTGCTTCTTCTGCAAGTAGAGCCACCCAAAGCGGCGCTCTGCAATTAGTGACTACCGATGCTAACGGCAATCTTGCAACTGACGGTGGTCGTCTCTATACAAGACTTGATCGCTTAGATGAACGTAATGAAGTGCTGGCTGAAGGCATTGCTATGTCACTCGCCCTTGATAGCCCAACCGTTGCTCCAGGTTCTACCTTCGCTATTAGCGGCGGTGTTGGTCACTATGACAACTCTGAATCAGTAGCCGTTGGCGCGTCCTACCGTGCATCAGAGAAAATCCTCTGGTCCGGTGGTCTTGGTGTTGGTCTAGATCGAGGTAAGGTTGGCGCGCGAGTTGGGGTTTCCTATTCTTGGTAAACTTTAACACCCGCGTAACAAATCTGCTGGTGAGGCACATCGCCTCACCAGCTTTTTTTTGCTTAATCACCCTCGCTAGCTTTTCAGCCTCCGGGGCTGAAGCTGACCGTTCCGTGAGCGCCAGATTAGTCTGGTCGACCATGATTGCTTTGGACAACGCAAATCGGACCGGAGACTATTCAATCTTTCATGCCCTTGGCGCACCGGGATTTCAGTCAAGTTACACCGTTGGCAGCCTCTACGATAGATTCAGAGAATTTAGACAAACCAGGACTGACCTGGGCCGATCTATTTTGGTTGAACCAACCTATTACTTGCCAAGAACAATCGATAATCAGGGCTTACTCAGACTAAGAGGTGGCTTTGAAACTCGTCCAATGGCAATTAGATTCGACATTGTTTTCCAGCAGGTAGAAGGTGCCTGGAGAATATTGGAAATCGACGTTATCGAACAGGAGAGTTCAAAACAGCCCCGCTAACGCGCTAGGCTGCATCCGCATCCGATTCAATTCCCATTGGTTTGATGACAAACAACAGATCCCCTTCATTAACCTGTTGGCCACTGGTTAAGTTCACCCGTGTCACCTGATACTTCTGCTTTGAACTATAGAGTTCTCCATCATCACTGGAGAAGGACCCCAATGTCATCGGGGTAAACATTTTCATCGCTTCAAGCTGGCACATTGTCACGTCAGTAGAAATCACATCACCAACGGTTACATACTCTGGCTCAGATGGTGAAGGTGTGCGATAGAACACGCCAGTTGATGGCGACAGAACTTTAATTTCATCGCTGCCTTCAATTTTCAGCATCTCCATATCGAGACCCTTTCCATCGTTCCCTGAGGCTTCATCAATTTCACGAATCAACTCGTCAATATCAATTCGCTTGAGGAACCTGGGCAAATAAGTCGTATCGTAGATGCCATCAATAAACTCCTGATCCCGCAGAATGCGCTTGACCAGGCTGATGTTTGTACAGATACCGGTAATCTTCACCCGGTCGAGATACGCCAACATTTTTGCAATCGTATCGTTACGATCTTTGCCGTGACAAATAATTTGAATGATCAGACTGTCGTAAAAGGGGGAAATGACCTTGCCTTCTGCAGCCATAGAAATCAGGCGAATATTTTCATCCTCCGGCAACTCACAACCCGTGATAAGTCCAGGAGTTGGATTAAAGGACACCGCACCTTCAGAATTCAAAATTGCCTTTTCAGCGTTAACACGAACCTCCAGCCCGTAACCCGTTTCGCTAGGTTTAAGATCCGCTATCGACTCACCCGAGGCGATCTCAAATTGTTTTTGCACAATATCAATACCTGTGACCACTTCTGTGACCGGATGCTCCACCTGTAGTCGGGTGTTCATCTCCATAAAATACACGGCATTGCTGGGCACGTCGTAGATAAACTCAACGGTGCCTGCCCCTATGTAATCAACGGCGTCTGCAATTTTTTCCGCATACTGGCATACCTGGTCCCGCAGATCCTGCGGCAACATGGTTGAGCCGGATTCTTCCAACAGTTTTTGATTATTTCTCTGTACGCTGCAGTCACGAATACCCAGTACCCGGGTGTTACCGTGGGTATCTCTCAAAATTTGAGCTTCTATGTGACGCAGGGATGTCACAAACTTTTCTATATACACATCACCGTTGCCAAAGGCAGCCTTGGCTTCCGTTGTCACCCGCTGGAACAGGCTATGCATTTGTTCAGGTCGCTCCACAACCTGGATGCCTTTACCGCCGCCGCCATGAACTGCCTTCAACAGAATGGGATAAACCACTTTTTCCGCAATCTCGGTCGCCTGGGCTGCGGTATTCACAATACCGTGACTTCCTGGAACAACGGGGACATCAATGCTCATGGTGGTATTGATAGCGTTAGACTTATTACCCATGGTTTCCATACTGGCAACTCGAGGGCCAATAAAGTTGATCCCACGCTGACGCACGATACGGGCGAAATTAGGATCTTCGGATAAAAAGCCAATCCCTGGGTGCAAAGAGTCTACGCCTTCAATATCCGCAATGTTCAATACACTTAACGCATTTAAGTAACTCTCATCGGAAGTATTACCGCCAATACACACCAGGGCATGTTTACTATCTGACCGAACAAGGTCCGCTGGGACAGAATCCATATCCGGATCCGATTGGACTAAAACTACTTCATGGCCAAATTCAATCGCCTTGCTCACCAGCTTCACAGCGGTACAACCACGAGCATGGATAAGCGTTCGCTTCACAGGTCGTATCAACTCAGCTTCGGAGGCTTCTCTGGTTTCGACAATCGGCTCAGCAGCAGTCAAAATTCCGGACATAATTCGATCAACAACCTCATCGACCTGCTCAGTAGGCATGGGCAAGCCAGGATCTACTTCACGCAATTCGGCGTCCAACTGATCTGCAAAGGGGTGAACCACCAGGCCATTCATGGAGCCAGGCTTCACAGAAAGGTAATTACTTAGTAGACAGGTAAAGGGCAGATTAGATTCAACAACGGTCTGGCCGGCAAAGGGCATACTGGTGCCAGAGAAGTAATAGGACTGGGCCAGCGGGTGGGTGACAAAACTTGCCTGGGCGCCACCTGTACAGTCGCCATAACCAAACATGATAATCGGCAAATCATTGTCGCGCACAAAGCGGGTAATACGGTCATTAATAACCGCCATGGTAAACAGCGCCGCGGCGCCTTCTTTGGTCTGCATGCCACCGGATGACACAAAACACACGATAGGTAGTCGTTGTTTTGCACACTCTACTAACAGTTTACAAAACCGAACGCAGTCGGAGTTATCAATACTGCCAGCCTGGAATGCGACGTTAGAGAAGACTAGTCCTGCCCGGTAACAACCTTTACCCGTTTTAAAGTCACCAATTCCGGTAATCAAACCATGGGGACGAATTTTGTTTTTTAGAGCAGATTCAATTGACGGCCGAAATGTTGGAAAGGCAACGGGATTGGCCGACATTAATGTCCCATTTAACTCCTCAAAATTTTCAACATAACGATCAATTAGAGAATCAGCCGTTGTGCGCTTGCTACGCTTTTCCCGGGTCAGGACCTCATGGAACAGCAAATCGCGATAGGCAATTGTCAGACGATTCCAAAAATCTTTCCTACGCCCAATACGTACCGGCTCAACCTTGCCTTCGTAGCGCTTGGTTCCGAGGGTTGCGCCATAATATTCAGGAAGTAGTTTTTCGAAGAAAAAACTGATCACAACAAATAACGTATCTGACTTATCTCTGTGAACAACTCGAATCCACTCTTCAACTGACTTCAGGAATGCGGCACTTTTTCCGCTGTTGGCGAGTTCATCAATCCAGGCTGCAAAACGATCTTTTAAGTCTTCTTTGCTAATACCGTCAAAGGACTGCTGGGCAAGAACATTATCAATAGACCTGTCCAATAACTGAGCAATAAACTCCATTGAAAGTGTTCTGGATTCATGGGCCTGTTTTGCCACGGAGACTAGATCCGTGATCAAACTGTCATAGACAAAACCAAAGGTGATGAGGTTCTGACACTCCTGCACAAAATCGTCACGAACATCCTCGTCCAAAATGACGTCAAGGATTGTACGATCTTGATCAGATACTTTCCGAATCTCGTCAGTCTTCCGTTCTACAAATCCCCACAGAGTATCTTCGAGTAGCCGTCGATTCAGTGGCACGGAGGGCTCAGTGACATCCGCTCTGCTGGCAACCAACTGAGTAGAGAACTCCGACAATGTCGCATCCTGCAAGCGTCCACTTTCAAAAAGATCCACGGATTCAACAATCAAATTGAGTTCGGCCACTAACGCCAAGGACAAAAAGTTTTCTGACTTTTCTTCGATCAACTCCGCACCAAAAAGCTTGCGACCTTCATGGGTGAAGCGAGATTTCAAATGAGCGACAAACTCATCATCGGAATCAGCCATCCTTTTCAGGAGGGTTTTTACATTTTTAATATCCGCAGCCTGCAACAAATAGCCATTTGTATCTGGATCTGCAATAAAATCGATCAACGCATTCAGATTATCCCGGGCACCGGCTTTCCATCGATTGTAAAGATGTAAACCTGAAACAAGACAAAGCTCGCGCTTTGCGTTTTCATAATTCTTCGTCGGCTCACCAAAGATCAACTGGGCAATTCGGCCCCGGGCATCACCCACTACCGCCTTTTTGTCGACATAGTTTTTCCATGCCTTGTTAATGGTGTCTTCGTACAGCACCTTATCTGGATCCAACAACCAGGATAAAAATGCTGATCTGCGCTCACGGTTCACCCGCTGCTGAAGTTCGCCTGCAGGTAATTCAGAACTAGCAAGACGGCCATATTGAGTCGTAGTGGTGCTCTTTATACGTCGGCGCAGACCGAGATATCGCAGGTACCGGTACGCCACACCAAAAATGTTAGGGTACTCTGTTGGAGAAGTGCGAAGTTTTAATGTGGAACTGGTGTGAACCGCCGACAATGTTTCGGAGGGGTTAAAGTACCGATCAAGATTACGGGTGTAATGCTCAAGTATCTCGGGATGCTCGTTGACAAAATCCCGGGTGCTCTTCTCTATTGTTAGAATCCCCGAAACAATTGCATTACGAAGGTTGTGGATCTTGTCTTCTTCGCCGGGATCATAATCAATAATCCCGTCAATATTGCCCTGCTTGTATAACTCAAAAGAAGAGACCCCAACGGATTTTGCGCATTCTTGCCAGGACAGGTTGTACTTTCTCACCAGGCTCGCCAGTCCTTTCGGGTGAATCGTGTTAAACACGCCAGTCCTCAGGGATAGGAGCAAATTTGCAGCAGCAAGGGGTATGGCGCCACCTGAATAACCCTGCCCAATCACGATACCCATCGTGGGCACATCAACATTGCATAGCTCAGCAATCAATCTCGATATTGAATGGGCCTGATTGTTGGCATTCGCCAACTCATCGGCATCTGCTCCCGGAGTATCCATTAAACAAACAATTGGAATCGACCGGATCGCAAAGTCGCTTGCCATCTTCGACGCCATTTCATGATGCTCCGGACCCCAGACACCGGCTGAAAAGGCGCGATTCTGAGTAATAAAGCCAACCCTTCTTGGCACACCATCAAACAGCATCTCAGTTTCAGCGGCATAAAATGAGCCGTGTGAAACCTCACTAAATATTTTTAGATCCAACGAGGCGATAATGTCGCGCGAACCTGGCCGGGACGCTTCTTCGCCAGGTGACACGGTTGCCGCAATGTAGGCATCCACGTCCATGCTACGAAGCTTTTCAAGATTCTTTTCGATTTGCTGGGACGACATAAGTCCCTTGATGAGGTTTGCAGTTTCGCGACGGGGAAACAAAGAAAAGTCCTGCGCGAGATTTTCTGCAATAAGGTAGAGCTGGTCGACTGTGGATTGCACCATAATTTAAGCTAATTCCAGTTTCTTATATGGGTTTTCGACAGACTGGTGTCAGCGCCTGCTTGTTCGCCCTGATTGTTCTTAATAGATGGCGACGGACTCAATATTGGACCTCAAGTCTTGCGCCAGGTTCATCCTGTGAACTCTAACGCATTGCCATAGTGCATGCAATGAAGGCGCCTCAATTAAGCGCCCTAAGCATTTGTTTTTAAACGACCTTTTAGGCTTCGACTAAAGGCAGCTTACCAATCTTCGAGCGCCACAATTTTGGCCCCGAGGTGTGAACTGCGTCGCCGGTCGTATCAACGGCAACCGTCACTGGCATATCTTCTACCTCAAACTCATGGACAGCTTCCATACCGAGCTCCGGAAAGGCGACAACCCGGGATTTACGAATTGCCTTGGAAACGAGAAATGCCGAACCGCCGACCGCCATAAGATAGACCGCTTTGTGTTTCTTAATCGACTCAATTGCAATTGGGCCCCGCTCCGCTTTGCCAATCATGCCCAGCAAACCCGTCTTGGCGAGCATCATTTCTGTAAAACCGTCCATGCGGGTTGCCGTGGTGGGTCCCGCAGGACCGACCACTTCTTCCCGAACTGGATCAACGGGACCAACGTAATAGATAAATCGACCATTAAAATCGAGTCCATCCGGTAGGCTTTCACCGGCCTCAAAAAGATCTCGAATGCGTTTGTGGGCGGCGTCGCGACCCGTCAGCATTTTGCCGGATAAAAGCAGGGTTTCACCGGGATTCCAGGTTGCCATTTCCTCCGGAGTGACGGTATCCAGATTTACCCGTCGGGAGTTAGGACCCGCTTCCCATGTAATCTTTGGCCAGTCTTCAAGCTTAGGCACAGGCAGCTCAGCTTCGCCGGTGCCGTCCAATGTAAAGTGCACGTGGCGTGTCGCCGCGCAGTTTGGAATCATCGCCACGGGCAAATTGGCTGCATGGGTTGGGAAATCCATAATTTTGACGTCCAATACCGTGGTTAGACCGCCAAGACCCTGGGCACCAATACCTAGCTGATTCACTTTCTCAAACAGTTCAAGCCGCAGTTCTTCTACCCGATTGGATGGGCCGCGGGCCTGAAGTTCGTGGATATCAATCGGATCCATCAAGGATCGTTTGGCTAACAATGTTGCCTTCTCGGCTGTACCACCGATACCGAGCCCCAGCATACCCGGCGGACACCAGCCAGCACCCATAGTGGGTACGGTTTTGAGGACCCAATCCACAATACTGTCAGCAGGATTTAACATGACCAGCTTGGACTTGGCTTCTGAGCCACCGCCTTTTGCGGCAACATGGATATCAACCACATTACCCGGAACCAGTTCTGTATGGATTACCGCTGGAGTATTGTCTTTGGTGTTGATTCTCTTCCCCGCAGGGTCGGACAGGACCGATGCCCGGAGCACGTTATCGGGCAGCAGGTACGCCCGTCTCACACCTTCATTGATCATGTCTTCAAGGGATTGGTCGGTCTCGAACCGAACATCCATACCAACTGAAATAAACACATTCACAATGCCCGTATCCTGGCAGATCGGGCGTTTCCCCTCTGCGCACATCCGTGAATTAATCAGAATTTGAGCCATTGCGTCTTTTGCCGCACTGGATTCTTCTCGCTCATAGGCCCCGTTGACGGCCTGGATAAAATCCTTCGGGTGATAATAGGAAATATACTGTAGAGCGTCCTGAATACTCTGGATCAAATCTTCTTTTTTGATAACGGTCATAGGGCTTCCAGTTGCTAGCTAAAGTCTGAATGTAACAATTTCTGCATTCTACCAATCCTATTAACCATAGACGTTACTTTTTAGGAAAACATTCGTCGCCAAGCGCACACTTAACTTCAAGCCTCTGGTGCTGCTTTACCTGCAACTGTTTTACCTCAACTCGAGCGCGTTCAAGGCTATTCTGGCGGGACATAGGCGGTAGCTGCCCGGGGTACCGAGGCGGAAGGACCCAACCCCGATACAGGCAGTAGGGGGATGGCTAGCCGTACATCAACCGGGATAGGGTCTCAGCGACACAAACGGGCTTATCAGACCCTTCCAATTCAATGGTCACTTCTCGCTTTACTTGAATGGTATTGGTGCCCTTCAGTTCCGCTGAAATCAATCGATGTCTCGCCCGAAGTTTAGAGTCAACGGGAACTGGGGCTGGAAAGCGAACTTTATCCAGGCCGTAGTTAACACCCATATAGACACCTTCCAGGGCTTCTGGCTTCTTCGCCGGCACACTACCGCCAAGATGCACAACAAGAGACAGGGTCAAGAATCCATGGGCAATTGTGACTTTATAGGGAGAGAGTTCCGCGGCTTTTTTCGGGTCAATATGGATAAATTGATGATCCATAGTGGCATCCGCAAAGAGGTTGATCCGTTCTTGATCAACCACAAACCACTCTCCAACACCCTCTTCTTCCCCCGCGTAGGAGTTGAAAATCGCCAATGCAGCTTCTGCTTTTGATGACATCTCTTGCGTCCTTGTTAATATATTTGAGGCCGCAGAATAACATAAGCACATAACGGTGTTTGCTTTCAGCACGGCCCTCTCATAGGATTCGCCAATAGATCTTAATCACCCACTGAATCTGGATCGCCATGATGAAGAACTCAACCGACAATGCGCCGCAAATCCGCTGGGATGTGTGTGCTGTTCTGTTCGGCACACTACTCGTCGCGGTAGTCGCTGTCCCATGGTACGGCTTAACACATGGCTACAACGCCTGGCTCTGGGTGGGTTTTAGTGTATTTTTGGCATGGAATGGCCTTTCTATTACCGCTGGCTACCATCGCCTCTGGTCCCATAAGTCCTACGACGCCCATTTTCTGGTCCGGCTTATGTTTGCCCTTGGCGGTGCACTCTCGATTCAAAATTCTATTCGGGTATGGACCTCAAATCACCGAACCCACCACCGACATACCGATGATGAAGCGCTAGACCCCTATTCTGCCCGACGGGGCCTGTGGTATTCCCACATTGGCTGGATGCTAAGGGATCATCCGGCAGCCCAAACTGACTTTGCAAATATTCGAGATCTCGATAAGGACCCAATTGTGGTCTGGCAGGATAAATACTATTTGGTACTCGTCCTCTTGATGAACGTGGCGGTCCCACTTTATCTCGGCGCACTTGCGGGGGATGCCATTGGCGGCCTGTTGTTGATCGGTTTTCTGCGGGTTGTTGTGTGCCATCACACCACTTTCTTCATTAACTCCCTGGCACATTTTTGGGGGCGGCAGCCTTACTCCGATAGAAACTCCGCCAAGGACAATGCGCTGATTGCGCTGCTGACCTACGGCGAGGGTTATCACAACTACCACCATACTTTTCAGTGGGATTATCGAAACGGCATTCGCTGGTATCATTTTGATCCATCGAAGTGGTTAATTGCAGCACTAGAGAAGTGCCGCCTTGCGTCAAACTTAAAAGTTGCTGCACCGGAGTTGATTGAGAAAAGTCTGGCGGCGATGCAATTAAAGAACGCCACCGAAAAACTTCGTCGTTTTAATACTATTAATACCGAGAAGTGGCTTGCCCTGCTCGATGATGAATACGAACAACTGGTGAGCAAAATTAATGAATGGTCCCATCTCCGCCAGCATTGGATGGACCTCAAACGAGCCGACCTTCGGCGCCGCTGGGACGAAACCGAACTTGCAAACAAATTACATGAACTAGAAACCGAACTGGACATCCAGCGCCAACAGTGGCGAATGCTTACTCAGCAATTCGCTTGAATGCTTACTCAGCAATTCGCTTGAACACAGACTTTGCAGTGTTCCTGAATGCTGACTCAGCAATTCGCCTAAGGCACTAAATAGAACAGTTCTCAAAAACGGAACCACACCATGAACGACGTATATATTGCCAGCGGCGCCCGCACTCCCATGGGCGGCTTTCAAGGTAGCCTTCAATCACTTTCCGCCGTGGATCTCGGGGCGACAGCTATCCGCGACGCCATTGCCCGTAGCGGACTAAACCCGGCCGAACTTCAAGAGGTCATTATGGGTTGTGTACTACCCTCGGGACTGCGCCAGGGACCGGCCCGACAGGCCGCCATTGATGCGGGTATACCCGTCGAGTCCGGCGCTACCACCATTAATAAACTCTGCGGCTCGGGCATGAAAGCGACAATGCTTGCCCACGATCTCATTAAAGCTGGCACTAATAAATTAATGATTGCCGGCGGTATGGAAAGCATGAGCAATGCACCCTATTTAATGCCAAAGGCCCGCGCTGGGTATCGTATGGGACACACCGAGGTTCAGGACAGCATGTTCACCGATGGCCTGGAAGACGCTAAAACCGGTCGATTGATGGGTTCATTTGCCCAGGACATGGCGGACAAATATCAAATGACCCGGGAAGATATGGATGCTTTTGCCATCCAATCCCTGACCCGGGCACAAAAGGCCATTGAAGACGGCGCATTTAACGATGAAACCGTTTCGGTCACTGTAAAAAGTCGTGCCGGAGAAACCCTGGTCACCTTTGATGAACAGCCCGGGAAAGCAAATCTCGAAAAAATCCCAACCCTACGCCCCGCATTTAAAGAGGACGGGACCGTGACCGCAGCAAATTCTAGCTCAATCTCCGATGGAGCTTCTGCCCTGGTACTTGCTAGTGAATCCGCGGTTAAAGACCACAATCTACAGCCAATGGCTAAGATTCTTGGCCATACCACCAACTCTCGACATCCTTCAGAATTCACCATCGCCCCCGTGGGTGCAATTGAAAAGCTACTCGACAAGGTCGGCTGGACCGTGGCTGATGTGGATTTGTTTGAAATCAATGAAGCTTTTGCCATGGTAACGATGGCGGCTATTCGGGATCTTGGTCTCGACCCGGAAAAGGTCAATGTTTTTGGCGGTGCCTGCGCCCAGGGACACCCGATTGGGTCCACGGGATCGCGTATTATTGTGACACTGATGTACGCCCTCAAAAGACTTGGCAAGAAGCGTGGCGTTGCTGCCCTTTGTATCGGTGGCGGTGAAGCTACTGCAATTGCAATTGAGCTGGTTGAATAACGCCTAAACAAGCGCCTCAGCCACAATACGAGCCGCTACGGAGTCCTTCAGGGGAGTCCGTAGCCGCTAGCCCTTAGATCTTCAGCACCGCGATCTTCTGCTTCAGCGTCTTAATCCGAACACTGGCACCACTTGTGAATCATCTTTAATACTGTGTCTCAATCCCATCACTCGGCCAAGACAGCGAACCGTTGTTAGCGTACAATTTCGCGGATACATCTACCTAACTTGCAGGAGCGGAATTTTTGTCACGCCTTCCCGTCATCGTCGGCTTCGGTGGGGTCAACCCCGCTGGAAGAAGCTCCGCTCACCACGGCTACCGCCGTCTGGTTATTGATTCCTTAAGTCGCGATCTTGCCGACGATACTTTTGCTTCCCTGGCAGCATTAATGAACCTGCCCGAGGTTGATCAGAATCACATATTAAAGCAAAGCCTTGTCCGCAAACTCGAAACCAATCTATTCGATCCAGAAGCCATCAGAATAAATCGATCAGCCACACTGGGTGGTTCCGGCGGCACACCATTAACCTTTTCCCTACGTCAAAATCAATTGCCCGATGTTTTACCACCAACCTGGAAGGTCAGTGAACCCAATGGCGGCCAGGTACTGGTCACCTGCAATGACAATATCGACATTCTATTTCCGGATCAGAGAAGCTCCCGGGTAAAATCCGGCGGCCAATTACCCACCGGCTTTAACCCAGAATCTCTTTATCAGTCCCGCAACCATCCTCGCGGATTACAACTGGCGGTTTATGGCGCATCAGATGCAATCAACTCCCTTGGTATTGATTGGGAAACCGTACGACAGAAAGTGCCCGCTGACCAAATCTCCGTTTATGCCAGCAGCGCCATGGGGCAACTCGACACCAACGGCGCCGGCGGCATGTTACAGGCCTCGCTACTCGGAAAACGAGTGAGCTCTAAAAACTGTCCCTTAAGTCTGGCGGAGATGACCGCTGACTTTGTGAACGCTTATATTCTCGGTAGCGTCGGCGCAACTGGCGCTAACATTGGTGCCTGTGCAACGTTCCTGTACAACCTGCGACAGGGCATCCAGGATATTCGCTCCGGAAAATTCCGCGCGGTTGTGATCGGCGCCAGCGAGGCCCCCATCACCCCCGAGGTGATTGAAGGCTACCGCACCATGGGCGCCCTGGCGGAAGATGCCGGTTTAAACAAAATTGATGGCATCCCCGAAAATGGCCCGGCAGACAATACACGCGCCTGCCGCCCCTTTGCTGAAAACTGCGGTTTTACACTTTCCGAGGCTGCTCAATTTCTGATCCTGTTCGACGATGAACTGGCGATGGAAATGGGCGCAAATATTTATGGATCTGTCGCTGACGTCTTTATTAACGCAGACGGATTCAAGAAATCGATCCCCGGGCCTGGAATTGGCAACTACGTCACCATGGGTAAATCCATGGGCATGGTTCGCAGCATCCTCGGTGAAGAAGCACTAAAGCATCGCACTTATATCCAGGCTCACGGTACTGGTACACCTCAGAATCGCGTGACTGAATCCCACATTTTTAACGAATTGGCAAAAGCCTTTGGCATGCAAAATTGGCCCGTCACTGCGATTAAAGCCTACCTCGGCCACTCCCTTGCCACCGCTGCTGGAGATCAGATTGTTGCGTCCCTCGGCACCTGGGCCCACGGTTTAATTCCAGGCATCAAGACGATCGACAAAATTGCCGACGACGTCAATCAGAGCAATTTGGATTTCTTACTCGACCACCGAGAAATTGATCCAACCAAAATGGATGCCACGTTCATCAATTCAAAAGGCTTTGGTGGCAACAACGCCACGGCTTCCATTCTGTCTCCCCATGTCACTCGCAATATGCTGACCAAAAAATACGGCAAAGCGGCAATGACCAAACACGACACACAGAATGAGCAGGTTCAGGAAGTCGGTGCAGCTTACGATGCGGCAACCACGGCGGGTGAGAATCGGTTGATTTATAAGTTTGGGCTTGGGGTTATCGAAGGTGAGTCTTTAGGCATAAACGAAAACGAAATTTCGATTCCCGGCCACGACAACGCCATCAACTTGCACGTTGAAAATCCTTACGAGGATATGTCTTAGGCTCTCCGTAGCACGCCACAAAATGCACTCAGGGTTGATTGGAAGTCGCCGTTAGCAGGCGCCCTCAAATAAGTATCGTTGAGTACCGCCGTTAGCAGGAGCACTTTTCCGTCGCTAGCTGGCGGCCCTCCGGGCTCCCCTCGCTCCTCCCGCGAGCCTAAGGTCTCGCTCCCCCTGCTCGGCGCTAACGCTTTGAGGCTCCTCCAAAGTACGCCTACTAACTCTGTTGCGAGAAAAATGACGCGAACGTCAGCCCGGACAAAATTCGAGTCCGACAGCCAAGCCGTTTGATTAGCTTGCAGAAAACACGATTTCTGAGCAGAAGTTAGTGATGCTTATTTGAAGGAGCCTCAAAGCGTTAGCGCCGATCGACGTGTCGGGAGACCGAATAGGGCTCGCGGCCTAGAGAGGGTAGCCCGGAGGGCCGCAAGCAGCGGGACAAATAAGTATCGCTCACTTCTGCGAGCCATACAGTCAAAACTAGCCCTTTGATTGTCTCAGCAGGATTAGCGAAGCAAAGAGTCTCGGAGTCAGAAAACCTCTAACTCCAATTACTTTGCTAAAGCTAAAATCAAGAGAAAACTATTCTCGAATGATCACCGGTAGTTCGCGGATACCGTGGATAAAGCTAGAGCGCAAATACACGGGATCACCAACCACTTCGATCTTAGGAAAGCGCTTCATAATCTCTTCCCACAAAACATTCAGCTGCATTTCACCCAGACGATTGCCAACACACCGATGAATACCAAAGCCGAAAGATAAGTGTTTGCGCGGATTTACGCGGTCAATAATAAACTCGTCTGGCTTCTCAATCTCCGAGCTGTCTCGATTGCCGGAGATGTACCACATCACAATCTTGTCATTTTTCTTAATTTGCTTGCCGGACAACTCGACGTCCTGGGTTGCCGTACGGCACATATGGGCCACCGGTGATTGCCAGCGAATAATCTCCGGCACCATTTTTGGAATCAGGCCGGGATTTTGTCGTAGCTTTTCATATTCTGCGGGATTCTGGTTTAACGCCAACACACCACCGGAGATAGAATTTCGGGTTGTGTCATTGCCACCCACGATCAATAGCAGCATGTTGCCGAGGAACTCATTCGGCGTCATGTTCTTCGTCGCCTCGCCATGCACCAGACTAGAGATCAGATCATCACCGGGCGTTTCTCGCGCGGCACGCTCCTTCCAGACAGCGTCGAAGTATTCAAAACATTTCCACAATTCCTGAAACCCTTCCTCAGGCGTTTCAAAAAAGTCAGGGTTGCCAAGGTTCTCAACGGTATCGGACCAGTGAATCAGCTTGTGCCGGTCTTCCTGGGGAACGTCAAATATTGTGGCCAGCATTTGACCCGTTAACTCTACTGAAACCTCCCGAACCCAGTTGAACTCCTGATTGCGCGGTAGATTGTCGAGGATTTTTCCGGCACGTTCTTGAATCAAGCCCCGCAATTCCTGCAGGCGTTTTGGCGTAAACGACGGCGCGACAACTTTGCGCTGCTCGTCGTGCTTGGGAGGGTCTTCCATAATAAACATGGGTAAATGGAAGGGAGAATCTGAAGCCGGCGTTTCCGTCGGCCTACCGCCCAGGCGAATGCCACCCTTGTCTATATCGGAGGAAAACAGTTCATGGTGACTGTCGATATACATAATGTCTTGATAGGAGGTCGCGGACCAATAGGGGCCGAACATGCTTTCCGGCGTGTAATGCAGCGGATCTTCAGCTCGCAGGCGGTCAAAGTAAGGTTTGAACTTATCGTGCTCAAACAACGACGGATGGGCAGGGTCCAGTGACTCAAGCGGGATTGAATAGGGATCCACATTAACATCGATCGCCCATTTTGCCTGGGCTTCCCGATTTGTGATTTGCATGTTCTCCGCATCTGTATCAGACATGTCGCAATTACCGCTAGCTTGAAACGGTTAATCTTAGAGGAGTCCGAAGCACCTATTCAATGTAATATTGAACTCAGTATCAGTAACCTTTCATCTACCGGTAAGGGAATCATCACTATGAGCCACTATCTCATTGCACAAATCGACATAGTAGATCGGGAAACCTACGCAAAATATGAAGCAGGTTTTATGGACATTTTCTCTCGCTTTGATGGCACGGTCCTGTCCGTAGACGAAGCACCCAAGTTATTAGAAGGTAGCTGGGCCTACACCCGCACCGTGCTGATTTCCTTTCCTTCTGAACAACAGGCGTTGGATTGGTACCAGTCCGATGACTACCAGGAATTAGCAAAGTTTCGCTTCGCCGCCAGCAGCGCAAATATTGCGATGATTAAAGGGCTTGATTAGAGGGCTTGAGTAAAGCCAGACTTCTTCCATTGTTGCCCGGGGTGAAGATCCTCCCCAGGCGACCCGACCCGGAACCACTGATGCGTCTTATTAGCCTTGTTTTTGCTTTCCTTGCCTTGTCCAGTTTCAGCAGTGCCGCCAACAGTGCCGCCAAAAATGGCGCAGACAAAACTACTGACAATGCTCAAGACAATATTGTGATCCTGTTGTCCTGGGATGGCATGCGTCATGACTTTCCGGATCGAGGTGATTACCCTGCCCTAAAGCGCATGGAACGGGAGGGCATTCGTGCCGGACGGTTAACACCCGTCTATTTATCAAATACATTTCCCGGCCACGTGTCTCTTGCTACTGGAGCTGAACCCAATGTGCACGGCATCGTGGACAACGTCTTTTATGATCGGGAAAAGGGTTTGTATGCCTACAGCGGCGACGCGGATTGGCTAAACGCTGAGCCCCTTTGGATCACCGCAGAAAGACAGGGTGTCAAAACCGCCACCTACTTTTGGGTTGGTTCCGAATCCGATTGGCGCGGTCAGGGTACCAGCTATCGAATGGCACCCTTTGACGGCTGGAGATCCGAGGCGGACAAGGTTGATAAAATCATCGAGTGGTTAGATTTACCGGAAACAGATCGACCTGGGCTTATTGTGTCCTATTGGAGTGGCGCTGATACCGTTGCCCACATGAAGGGGCCGGATCATGTAGATATTGCTGAAAAAATATCCGACCAGGATGAGGAGTTAGGCCGCCTGCTCAGCGCGATAGACACGCGTAATCTATGGTCTCGCACCACGTTAGTTATTGTTAGCGACCACGGTATGACCGAAGTCACAGAATCCGTCGAAATCAAAACCGCCCTTGAAGCGGCTGGTCTCGACGTTCGTGTCACCGGTGGCAGTGCAGCCCAGCATCTGTTTTTGAATAGAGTGCAAGACCGGCAGGCGGTTTTGAAAGTGCTTGCCATGCAACCACACATTCAGGTGTTAGAGGGTGACCAGATTCCAACAACCCTGGCTGCACCAAACCGTACCGGCGATATTGTCGTGACAACTACGCCGCCCTACACCTTTAGCCGGGCTGAGAAATTTTTAGATAAAGCGATTGTATTCTTCTCACCATTATTGAGCTGGAGCAAAGGGTCCCATGGCTATGATCCAGCGTTGCCTGACATGGGCGGCATATTTTTCGCAATGGGTAACGGCGTGACAAAGGGGAAACAAATAGAGGCCGTTCATCAGTTAGAAGTTGCGCCAACGGTCACCCGCTTGTTGGGTATCAATCCGCCGGCAAACGCGAGTCGAGCAGGCATTTCTCTGGACTAGCTAGTGATCATGGCCGTGGGGGCGCGCTGCAAACTCCTCGGATCTAGCGGCCAGATCAAGCTCAGAACACAGTGATTTGCTTTCGAGCATATCCGTGAGGGCTCCAAGGAAACAATCAAAATAAGGGTATTCAACCTCACCGCCTTTTTCGATTTTGGCAGCGCTATTGTTAGCGCGTTCCCATGCCTCAATTTGATTTATCAGATGAGCCCGAAACTCGTCCCAGGTGTAATGACCCGCTTCACAAAGTACCCGGGCCATACCAAAGATACGACTTTGCCAGGGGGCTTCGAAGATCACTTCTCCGTTTGCCATGGGTGGCTCGACCTGTCCTGTTAGTTCCATATCTGACATCTAGAGCACCTCGACACCAATCATTGAATCCCGACTAATTCGATCCGCTAACTCAGATTCCGTATAGTCTCCGATGTTCTCGGCGACATCCGCCGGCGGCAGCGGCAGAACAAGATAACGAATCTCTGCGCTTGAATCCCAGACTCGAATATCAACCGAATCCGGAATAACAGTACCCATTTCTTCCAGCAGCGTTCTGGGTTCTCGAACTATCCTCGATCGATAAGCTGGATCTTTGTACCATTTAGGAGGCAGCCCCAATACTGCCCAGGGGTAACAAGAACACAGGGTGCAAACGACCACGTTATGTTGCTCCGGGGTATTCTCAACCACCACCAGTTTTTCGACCTGACCACCTTCCAAATTAAATTCTGCTATCGCTTCTGTCCCAGCCTTAAGTAAGCGCGCTTTAAATTCTGGATCACGCCAGGCCCTGGCAACAATTTTGGCTCCGTTCATTGGGCCAACTCTTTCGCTGTACCTGGCAATCACTTCATCAACGGCGGTGGGCGCAAGTAAGCCTTTCTCCAGCAGCAGCGATTCAATCGCCTCGGCTCGAATTGCCTGGGGACTGGGCGGTTCATGCTCATGGCTGTGGTTGTGGTTCTGATTCTGGTTCTGGTCGTGGTCGTGGTCGTGGTCGTGGCTCATTTATGACACCTGGCGGTCGATTACACTCTATTCAGCGAGCTTGGATTTAGAAAGCCCGGATATAGAAAGCTCGGATATAGAAAGATTCGGTTTAAGAAGATAAGGTTCAAACAGATCAAGACATAGGCTCATCGATTCACTGGCCTGCCCCCACAATGTTTCCCCGGTAAATTCCACGGTGTACAAATGTTGGGGCTGCTCACCTTCCCCATGGGCATTGGTGTCCGGGTATACCCAGCCACCATGACAGGCGACAACTCGACCCACCTTACCCCTGGCGTAGGCCGGTAATCGGGTGTGTCCAGGTTTAGAGTCAGCCGCGGTCATTACCAGGTCATCAACGGTATATTGCGGAGAGGAAATCCTTCTCTGGGATCCCGGCGCTTCGGCAAGATGCCCCATTGGCTCGGGCTCGGTTTTGGGTCGCGCCGCCACCCGTGCTGCGGAACTACCGCCTAGGGATTCGTATCGTTGGGATATTTCATCGCTGGTTAAAACACCGGCTTCCACCAATCCAGTTTCGAGCCCACCGAGCCAACGGCCATAATAGCCATCATTCAGGTAGCAAACCGGATCTATTCGTTCGATAAGATGGCGGAATTGATCCGCGTTCAGAAATGCGCCAGCTGCGCCACTCGCCAGCATAATGGCAAACACCTTGGCTTCCCAGGGCGCATGAAATACCGGTTCGTCGGCTTCAACCGCAACGGCGCCGAATCCATGTTTGCCGCCCAGGTCATGTATGCCATCCACAGCACAACTCCGATTGAGTTTGGTCCATCATAACGAGATGGGTGGCCTGCGGGGAAGGCTTAACTAATTTCCCGGGTGGAACGGAAGCGGATATCTGGCCATCGCTCTTCGGTAAGGGACAGATTCACTCTGGTCGGGGCCAGGTACGTCAGATGACCGGCGCCATCCATGGCCAGATTTGCCTCGGCTTTGCGTCTAAAATCCGCCAGCATTTTCGGATCGTCACATTCGATCCAGCGAGCGGTTGTCGTACTCACGGGCTGGTACACACATTCAACCTTGTACTCATCTCGCAGGCGAAACACGACTACATCAAACTGCAAAATACCCACGGCGCCTAGAATCAAGTCGTTATTAGCCAGGGGCATAAACACCTGGGTCGCACCCTCTTCAGACAGCTGGGTTAATCCCTGACGTAGTTGTTTAGTTTTGAGTGGATCTTTAATTTGAACCCGCCGAAACATTTCCGGGGCAAAATGGGGAATGCCGAGGAACCGGAAATCTTCTCCTTCGGTAAAGGTATCTCCAATTTGAATGGTGCCGTGATTATGCAGCCCGAGGATATCACCGGAGATCGCCAATTCAGTTTGAGCACGCTCACCCGCAAGGAAAGTTACCGCGTCACTGATGCGAACATCCTTGCCGTTACGCACGTGGTGCATTTTCATGCCCTGTTCGTATTTGCCAGAACAGACTCGTAAAAATGCTACCCGGTCCCGGTGTTTTGGATCCATATTTGCCTGAATCTTAAACACAAAACCTGAAAATTTATCTTCCCTTGCGCCAACCAAACGGGCATCTGACTCTCGATCCAAGGGTGCTGGAGCATACTCAACAAAACCATCCAGCATTTCCATCACACCAAAATTTCTAAGCGCGGTACCAAAGTAAACGGGAGTAAGTTTTCCCTCGCGGTATAGATCAAGATCAAATTCATGACTTGCGCCACGCACCAATTCAATCTCGTCAGCAAATTCGTCAACCAGGTCACCCAGCAACGCTCTTGCGGCATCACTATCCAAGCCTTTGATGATTTCCGGCTCGGAAAGCACTTCACCTTTGCCGGGCACAAATACATGGATCTCGTCGGTGTAGAGGTTATAAACCCCTTTAAACCGTTGCCCCATACCAATCGGCCAGGTGATAGGTGCACATTGAATACCCAACACTTCTTCAACCTCATCCATCACTTCGATGGGGTCGCGAATTTCCCGGTCAAGTTTATTCACAAAGGTCAAAATGGGTGTGTCGCGCAACCGGCAAACGTCCATTAATTTAATGGTTCGTTCTTCTACGCCCTTAGCGCCATCAATCACCATCAATACAGAGTCGACCGCCGTCAGTGTTCGATAGGTATCTTCCGAGAAATCCTCGTGACCAGGCGTATCTAGCAGATTAACGGTCCGACCCTTGTAGGGGAACTGCATCACCGAGGTAGTAACGGAAATACCCCGCTGCTTCTCCATCTCCATCCAGTCCGAGGTCGCATAGCGGTCAGACTTTTTGCCCTTTACTGTCCCTGCCATCTGGATCGCGCGACCGAACAACAACAGCTTTTCGGTGATTGTCGTTTTACCGGCATCCGGGTGAGAAATAATGGCGAACGTTCGTCGCTGATCAACTTCTTCGATGATGGACATGACTGGGGGCTAAAGCGGAAAGGCGGGCATTATACACAAGTTCAGACGATGGATAGTGACGAGCTAATTTCCAGCGCTAAATTCCAAAACAAAGACCAAGGCGTCTTCACGACCCTCCTTATCCGGATAATAACCTTTGCGCCGGCCAACCTGTTTAAACCCAAGTGAACTGTAGAGGCTGCAGGCCACTTTATTAGATGGCCGAACTTCGAGAAAGACGCAGCTAGCACCACTCGACTCAGCACACTTCAGCATATGCGCGACCAGGATTCGCCCAAGCCCATCCCCTTGAAACTCCGGGGAAACGCATACATTCAATAGATGTGACTCACCGGCAGCGACTGACAAGATCCCATGGCCCAGGGTCCTGTGCTCTCGCTTGATCAGCCAGCACTCATTACCCGATCGCAGGCAGTCCTGAAAAATGCCCTCTGTCCAGGGGTAGGAATAGCTCAGACGCTCATTTTCGATCACTTCAGGTAGATCGCCATAGGACATTGGCAATATACGGAAATCGAGCTGCACACTACTCACGGCGGATGGCTCCCCGCAACTCCTTTAAACCCTGCCAGAGGACTTTTCGTTCTCCGCTTGCGGAGAAGAAGTGGTCGATTTCCGGCAAACTCCAGAGGGTTTTTCCTGCCGCTTTGTCCGCTAACTGGATCGGCTGATAAGTTGCCACAGCCTGACCGTGAATCAATTCTGTCGGCTCGTCCCCAAAGGAGAGGATTTGATTTTCAAGGTTCCCCAGGTTCTGCTGCAGAACCTGTCGCGCCTCCTCTTTGGACTGCGAGATATGGGCGGATTTCACCATTGGCCAACGAAAATCGCTGATCCTCGGGGCTGACTTTTCCCCCCTGAGGGCAAAATATAGGCTGGTTAAAAAGCGCTGATGATGATCCGGCAATCGAGCTAGATCCGCTGAATAACTGGATGCAATGGTTAAGCATGGAAAATGAGTAAATATGAGTAAAAAACTTGGGCCCAACTGGACCGGCGGGAATGCGGCCACATTTGACGTGGGTGCTTTTACGCTGGGCTGCTCTGACACCCCCAGGGATTGTCTGACCTGGGCCAGATTTGAAGTTCCAGCTGCCACCTTCTCGGAAGACTGTCCCGCCTTGCGATCGGATGGCACTCCAGTCGGAATTCCAGTCGGCACCTCTGACGGTAAGCCAGTCGTTGAGTCAGCCCTCATTGCAACTACCGCTTCCAGTTCAGCTTTTGATTGGCGCGGTGGACGACGACGCCAGACGTCAATGCCCATTAGCTCCAAATACTGGTGATTTCTCATTCGCTGAAGATGACCCGTTTCCGGTGGGTTTTCAAGAGACCGCGCGGTTGGGGTTGTGCCACCGCATCAAGGACTCCTGCATGGTAGACGCCACAAGCATGCCGTCAGCCGTGAACATCATGCCGCGATTATAGCCCCTTGCGGCACTCGATTGTGGCGCATCAAGGGCATATAACAACCATTGGTCCACTCTTACCGGGCCATGAAACCACATGGCATGGTCCAAACTCGCACTTTGCATATCCTTCCGCTCAAAGTTGCCTCGGTGGGGCAGTCGAGAGGTGGATAGCAACGCATCGTCAGACTGGTAGGTCAGAAGCGCAGCATGGAGCAATCGATCTTCACTGGGAATTGTGCCATTAGCCCGAAACCAACTATGTTGGTAGGGCGATAGGGGCTTATTTTCCATCACCGCTTTGTATTCTGCGAGATGGGTAATAAAGCGGTCCTCTCGCATTGCATCGGTAATCATCTCATCGGTCGGCGGCACCAGATTCGGCATCTCACTCTGGTGGCTAAGGCCCTCTTCCTCTAACTGGAAGGACGCATCCATGCTGAAGATCGCCTTTCCGTGTTGAATGACCGCAATACGTCGGGTGGTAAATGACCTCCCATCCCGGATGCGATCCACAGAAAAAACAACCGGTACTCGAGCATCACCGGGTCGCATAAAATATCCGTGGAGTGAATGGGGTGGGCGGTCAGAGTCCACTGTCCGGCCCGCTGCCATCAGCGCCTGGGCCATGATTTGACCTCCATAAAGCCGCCCGCTTCGCCCCTTCGGGTGGTGACCCCGGAACAAGTTAGCTTCCACCTGTTCAATATCCAAAATGTCGATAAGCTCTGCCAATCGGGGGTGCACCAGGTTGACTCCTTGTGTGAATCGAATGCTGTAATTGAAAATTGCTGTCGTGCTGATTGGCTGACAACCTTGCATTGTCGTCGGCCAGTGATCGAGAATGAATCTTTACCCAAACCCGTAGGTGACACAACCTTGTTGGATCTGAGATTTTTTGCTCCCCAGTCCATAACTGAGGAGGCCAGGGCAGCCAGCGTAAAGTTTTGGCTAGGCGAAAGCGCCATGCCGCCTGAAATTGCCGCGCAACGAGCCTCCCAGGTCATCTGTCATGGGATGTTCGACAATCAACTGATCGGAATCGCCAGCGGCTACGTCAATGTTTCAGAGTCCCTGAAGCAGCCCTATTTTCAGTACCGAACCTTTATCAGCAACGCCCATCGACACAAAGGCCACGCCAGTAAGATGCTGTTGAGAAGTTTTGAAGGCTTGTCAGATTTCTTCTGCCGTCAGGAAAACCCCGCGGCCATTGGTGTGCTGCTTGAAATACCTCCTACCCTGGCTCCGCTGAATGACCACCTGGTATGGCCCGAGACACAATTCCACTTTGCAGGTGTCGCCGACGGGGGCAGCCACCTTCGAGTGCGGTACTTTGAGCAGGTCAAGATGAAGGGGGGCAAAGTTTAGTGCAAAAGAGCATCAACAAAGATGGCATTGAGTTCTCACTCAACTGGCCCCTGGTACCCGCTGATGTCCAGGAACAGACAATTGCACTGTGGGAAGCCCATAACGCCCTGCCCGCCAATACGGATACTGCGGTCCGGGCTCAACAGGCCATTGCCTTCGCAAAAGATAGCAAAACCGGTAATCCACTCGGCGTCGCAACCGTACAACTTGAACATATGGACTGGGTCGGGCAGCCAATGTTCCGCTACCGAACCTTTGCCATAAGGGACGCGAGATTGCGCAGCATCAGCGTTCAGATGGTGAACTATGTATTTGATCTGTTGACGACTTATAGCAGCGACACCGGCCAGGGTGGCGGACTCTACATGGAGATTGAAAACCGCCAACTCATGCAACATCAAAATGAAGGGGTTTGGTTCGAAAGTCGCTGTTCATACATCGGATTGTCACCGGAAGGCTGGCACCGTCGTGTGAGGTATTTTCCCCACGCGAGACTCTCACTATAGGGTCGTCACTAACTTCTTACATTCGCCCTACAAATAACTTCTCTAGATGTCGCTAGAGCATTGCTTGGCGGGCCCAAACGGGCTAGTTTTAGCTTCTCGAGTTGACTCAAAAAAAAGGCGATCCTGTGGGTAGCGGCAACACGTCCGACTCTTTTAGCAGTAATCAACCAGTGCATCTTATTGATGATCCCGATCTATTACTCCGGGGTGAATTTAGTCGCGACGGGTTTGACCTGATTATCACCGGTCCTAACGGCCAAGTTGCTGTTATTGCTGACTATTTTTCCTTTGACCCACCCCCAAACCTCATGCTCCCAAATGGTGCAGGGTTTTCACCTGCCCTGGTTCGGTCTTTGCTTCACGATGTCTTTGATGAAGCATTGTATGCCGGGCCCGCTGGCGGCGCGGCTCAGATCGCCATTGGCAAGGTTGCCTTCATTATTGGGCAAGTGATCCGTACAGGGGCAAACGGCAAAGAAGTCCTGCAGCGCGGCGACATTCTTTATAAAGGTGACGAGATAGAAGTGGTTGGCGCCGGTAGATTACTCGCCCGCATGAATGACGGCACCACCTTTCGACTCGGCCAGGATGCAAGGGCGATTCTGAAGGATTTTGCCTACGACGAAGCTGCCAAGATTGGTAATTTTGAAGCCAGCGTTGTTCGCGGTGGATTTAGCTATAAGAGTGGCGGCATTGGCAAGTTCAATAATGGTGGCAACCATTCAACGATCAGCACACCAACAGCGGTCATCGGAATTCGTGGTTCCGAACTCGACGGAACCGTTGGGAGCTCCGGTGAAACCATTGTCATTCATAAATCAGGTATTCTGACGGTCACCGATATCAACGGGAATAATCCCGTTGAGCTGACTGTACCCGGCAACACCTCGGTTATCGTCTTGAACGGTAACCCTTCATTTACACCCCAGGCTTCTCCAGAACAGCAACAAACCGTACAACAGGCACTACCTCCGCCCGATTCATCTGAAGAGGATGCCGCGGAAGAAGCAGACGAAGCAGCCGAAGACGAAGCGGCAGCAGATGCTGAAACTACCGACGATGCGCCCGCCGATGCAGGCGAGGGAGATGAGGGTAGTACCGATCAAGAAGCTGGCGGCGACGAGGATGCCGCTGAGGGTGAGGGAGACGAAGCTTCTGAGGAGGACGCTGACGCAGAATCCGAAGATGAGGCTGGCGAAGATGAAGCCGGTGATGACGAAGCCGGTGAAGAAGGCGGTGAAGAAAGCGAAGGTGAAACAACCGACGCATCCGAGGGTGAATCAGGTGACGCCGGAGCTGAAGGCGGCTCCGATGCTTCGGCAGATGGCTCTAGCTCCGCTGACGGCTCTAGTTCCGCTGATGGCTCTAGTTCCGCTGATGGCTCTGATTCCGCTGACGGCTCTAGTTCCGCTGACGGCTCTGATTCCGCTGACGGCTCTAGTTCCGCTGACGGCTCATCCGAAGGATCTGATAGTGCGGGTAGTGATAGTGCCGGTAATGATAGTGCAGGAACTGACGGTACATCCTCCGGATCGACGACAGGTAGCACATCTGGGACTGGTACTTCGACATCAATCTCGGGTACCGGGACGTCAGGCAGTAGTGGTACAGGATCAACCGGCGGAACTACCGGGACTGGGACTTCCGGCACTGGCAGCACAACAACTCCCCCCACCGGCAACCAAAACCCCACGACGCCAACCCAGGAACCGCAACTCCCCCCGGACAACCCTCCGGTTGCAACAAATGATGCAATTGCGATCAATTCTGCAGCGAGTATCGAACTGGGCACATTGATACTGTCGAACGACACTGATCCCGATGCGAACCAAAATCCGACGCTCACGAGCATCACTTCAACCGGCAGCCAGGGTACTGTGACCTTTGATGCGGCAACCCAGAGCATCATTTATACGCCCAATGCAGCCCAGTTCGCAGCCTTAGGCGCTGGTGTAACCGCCACTGATCAATTTACCTACCAAATTCAATCCGGCAACCTCGTTGATACTGGCACGGTAAGTCTGACCCTTACCGGCGTAAACGACGCGCCAATTGCGGTCAATGATACTTACACCACCGACGAGAATACGATTCTCAACGTTCCGGCCCTTTCGGGCCTGCTCGCTAACGACTCAGACCCAGATAGTGGTGATACCTTCACGATTACAGGCGCAACTGTCACGAGTAGTGATCAAACGCCAATCGCCATTCAGGCGGACGGTTCCTTCGATTTTCTGACTACCAGTTCTCCTGGGATAGATGCCCTTGATGCCGGAGAATCATTTACCTCCGAGTTCACCTATGTCATCACCGACAGCGGCGGTTTGAGTTCCACGGCGACGGTTTCAATTCTGGTGCAGGGCGTCAATGATTCGCCCGTCACAACAGCAGATGCCGCTTCAGTTCTTGAAGGTTCGTTGACGAACATCTTGCCGCTAGCGAATGATACGGACCCGGAAGGAGACGCACTCAGTATTGTCAGTGCGACCGCCACCTCAGGTACCGTGACGGTATCAGCTGATGGAACAAGCATTGACTACCTGGCGCCCAATACCTTGAGTGAGGGACAAGTTACCCAGGAAATCATTACTTACACTGTCTCAGACGGCAATAGCACATCAACCGGTACAGTTAATGTCAGTGTGACCGGCAAAAATGACCCACCGATTATCACGCCAGGCACTGGCACTCCAGTTGTCATTAATCCTGGTGCGGGGACTGTCGATATTGAGGCACAGGTGCTCTCAACCATTACTGATGATAGCACTGGTCTCACCATCACCTCCCTGGATACAACGGGAACCCTGGGTACAGTGGTACTTGGATCAGTGGACTATACCGCAGGAAGCGCCTTTGACTTTTTGAACGTCAATGAAACCGCCATAGACACTTTCCAATTTACCGTTGTTGATGACCAGGGGCTCAGCACAACAGGCAGCTTTAGCTTAACCGTTAGTGGCCTCGCCGACGCACCTGTTGTTGCAGCACCACTCACAGTCGGCGTCCTCGACAATGAGGCGAACAGTACTTTAGACCTCCTAACCGGCGCAACGGACATTGATGCCACAGATATTTTGTCTGTCAGTGGCCTTGTGATCTCTGGCGATCAATCCGGCATTACCGTCGTCAATAACATTGTCACCATTTCGCCGTCGAGCTATACCTTTGCTGCTGGCGTCACCTCTACCAATGTGAATTTCACTTACAATGTGACCGATACAACCGGTTTGTCAGTGGCGCAAACCGCAACCATCACCATCACACAAAGCAACGCAGCGCCAGTTGTGGCCGCGCCATTAGCGCTTAGTCTTACCCAGGCAGATGTTGTTTCTACCCTGGATCTACTGGGCGGCGCGACGGATGCCAATGGAGATGTGCTGGTCATTACTGGTTTGACCGTTGTCGGAAATGTTGCCGGCATCACGCAGTCAGGTACAAGCCTGATCATTGATCCAGGTCTATACAACTCACTACCGGCTGGTAGCAGCGAAGTGGTGACTTATAACTATGTCATCGACGATGGCAGGGGGGGCGCAGTCGCCCAAACCGCTACCATCACGATTAATGGACTGAACGATGCACCTATTACAGTCCCAGATACCAATACCATTGATGAAGACGGAACGTTGCTTGTTACTGCGGCGACCGGTGTTCTAATCAATAATACTGACGCCGATACAGGTTCCACACAGACGGTCACCGCCGTAAATGGCCTCGCTGCTAACGTCGGAAATTTGATTTCCCTCGCCTCGGGCTCTGTGATTCAAATCAACGCTGACGGTAGTTATGACTACGCACCAGGCGTGGAACTTTCCGTCGGCCAGACCGCAACGGAAACGATCACCTTTACTGTTACAGATGATCAAGGTGCAGCAGTTGCCGACTCCCTGACCATCACCATTACTGGTAACAACGATTTGCCCGGGATTCCGCCGAGCTTTTTCTTCGCCCAGGAATCTCAAGTTCTATCCGCTGGGAACAGTGTGTTGGTCAATGCTTTTGACCCTGATCCTTTGGATGTTTTAACGATCACTAGCATCACGAACGATGGCGTGACAATTTTAACCAACACGCCAACCCAATTAAATTCTGGCGCGACCATTACCATCGACAGTGCCGGACTAATCACTTTTGACCCGACTGACGCTCGATTTTTGCGTGGTCTGGATGAAGGTGAATTTAATATCGAAAACTTTGTCCTAACGATCAACGATGGTCAGGGCGGAACCGCTACTACAAACTTCAGCATTAACGTTCGCGGTGAGTCTTCTCCGGAGCTCCTTCTATTTAGCCATGATGACGCGGTTCTAGTTGAGCCGGGTTTGGATATTGTCGGTGACACTTTGTTAAACCTGCAGGGTGCAAACATTTCGTTCAATCAGGACATACCCTTACGTTTTGACCTGATCACCGTATCCGATACGGGCGCTCAACTTACCACCGCAGTGACCAGCACGAGCATATTCACCACTGTTGTTGGAACTGCCCTTGAACTCGACCGCGACTATTTCTCCTTTAACGAAAACCGATTTGTTGTCGATGATCGGATCGCAACCCTGACCATCGAAGGCCTGTTAAATGAGGTCAACGATCACACGGATGCCTACCAACTCGGCGTAAATGCCAACGAAACTGTCATTATTGATATTGATGGTGCCGCTGGCACCGGGTTATCGGGGGGAAGCGTCGAGGTCTCCATATTTGATTCCGCCGGCAATCTTGTCTTTAACCCAGCTAACAACTCTTTTGGCGGAGGTTTATTAGACATCGGTAGCCAGGACACTACCGACCCACTCTTTATTTTCCAACCGACGATCACAGACAACTACACCTTTGTGGTCAACTCGGCAGGTAGCATTTCAAGTGGTACTAGCTATTTCATTTCCGGCGCTTCAACAGTTGACTACACGCTACATCTTTCTTTGGACACAAGCCAGCCAGAGGAATTTATCGGCAATGCAGTCACTGTTATTGATGAAACAGAAATTGAACCTACAAGGGTAATTGGCGATCTGCCAAACTCCTTTGGCACCGCCCTCGAGATCGCCAGGGACAGCTTTAAAACGGCCCCAAATCAGCTGATCGACAACGCCGCAGCCCAATCCTCCGTGACTGTGCTCGGCGACTTTAGGAATCCCGACCAGGCGGATTTCTTCAAGGTGTTCCTAAATAGCACGGAAACATTTACCGCTGATTTTGACCTGACTAAACTGTCGGGCATCGCAGGCCACGACGATTCAACCAACCTGCTTGCAAACATTTACGATTCAACCGGTACGTTGCTGGCCACATCCACCACAAATACCGATGCTGGGACAAGCGCTGGACTCGATCAGTTCTTGACCTATACAGCGGCATCAGCGGGCGAATTTTTCATCGAAATTTTCCCTACCGGCGGCTCCGAGCCTCCCACTGGTGACTATGTAGTTCATCTATCAATAAACCAAATGGGTACAGCGGGCACAACAGTTCTGGATGAACGAGTTGGCCCTGGACCAGATTTTAGGCCTGTCATCGATGATTTTGATTTCTCAATCAACCCGGACTTCGGTATATCAGCATTTACTAACGAATTTGGTGATGTGCGTTTATTTGGTGAAACCAGCCCCGCTAACTACGAAACGATTCTGCAGAGCTTCTCGGTGCAGGGATTGCTCAGTGACCCGAACAGTTTAATTCGAGTCAACTTTAGCGCAATTGATAACAATGGCGATGAGTTCCGCATTATCTCCCGAAACCTTAAGAGTGTCTCCACCGAGGTTCAACTTAAGGACATAATTGATAGCGATGACGGCGCGTTTATTGCGAACACTCGGAATAACAAGGGCCTAAAAGGTAACTTGATTAATTCCGGGGATTTTAATGGTGATGGTTTTGACGACCTGGTGTTGGCCGATTCGAATAACCCAGGCTATGCCACGGTTTACTATGGTGGTCAGGACGTAGGTTCAAATTTCTCATACTCAACATCAACAACCTTAGCAATCCCCGCCACCGGCCCGGGCGGAACTCGATCGCAACAGGCAATTGAAAGTATTGGTTTTGCCGGTGACGTCGACGGCGATGGTTTTGATGATCTGGTAGTCAACTTCAGTTATTACATGGCGAGCCCACCATTTATTTATGCTTCGGCGATTGTCTTTGGCGGTAACGGTCCCGTCGGCAATATTGACATTGACACTGGCTCAAATCCTCTCAGCGAAATGCTCCTGGTCCAAACGGATCGATTGATTCCACTAGGCGATATTGACGGTGATGGATTTGCAGATGTTGCCACCGTTGACAACTTCTATAGCACAACCTACGCCAGCATTATTTTCGGCCAGGACAGCGCTGGATTTAATGGTGCGCTTAACGCTGACAACCGCTTTGACCCCACGGTTTATTCGGCAAATCAGGTTAACTTTTACGGCGGCATTACTTTTAATTCGACTACAGGCATTGGAGATAGCTATGGTAGCTCCAACTACATAAGAGATATCACCGCTGCCGGTGACGTAAATGGCGATGGTTTCGGCGACCTCTTAATATCGTTTAGTGATCCCAGATCCTCCGTATTCCTCGCCTATGGTGGTAGCCAGGAAGATATTCGAACCATCGCAGGCGCCGACGGCAGTCCCACGAGCTTAAGCTCCGGCGATCTATTTGGCGATAGCGGCATCTTCCTATTCGCAAATCACAACAGTTCACCTAATGGTCAGCAAGCAGTGACATTCGGACAAACCACAGGCATTCCATTCCATTCCATTGGTGATATTAATGGTGACGGATTTGATGATCTGCTCTTTAACCTTGCACCATATGACGATAATTACGGTAAGTACCTTGCCAACATGGGCACTGCTGTCGTATTTGGCGGGCCCGGACTCCAGGACTTTGCAACGGACCTTAACGGCGATGGCCTGACGATTAGAGATATTTTCACCGATGGTGGCGTCCATGGCTTTGGCATCACCTCTTCTGAACTTCAAGACGCAGGGTTTACCAGCAATATCGTCTTCTCGGACGTCGAAAACGTGGGAGATATCAATGGTGATGGATTCGACGACCTATTAATCGCACCTAAACTCTCCAATGGCTATGGCTTTAATTCTGCCCCTAACATCGGCCTTTTAGGCGACCAGGTGATTCTATATGGCGGCACTCATCTCAGCTCGACAGACGGCATAGTAGATGTATCAAGACTGAGTGGCGATGAAGGCTTTGCTCTTAGGAGTGGATTTTCCAACTTTAACTTTGGCGTCTCACCCCACATCGACTCTGTCGGTGATATTAATGGCGACGGATTTAATGACTTCGCTGTGTTTGACGACACTCTAAATACCCAGATAGGTGGCATTTACGCCAACGGTCTTCCCCAGGGGCAATATGGCACCCTCGTGGTGTTTGGCGACCAGGGCATTCAAAGTAACCCCGGGCTAATCTCTGGATCGGCAGCTTCTGATCAGCTTTCCTTTATTCCCGGTGCGAATATTATTCGAGCCGGAGCCGGCGATGATGCGGTGAGCTTTGATCCCAACGACATCCTGATCGATCTTGGTAGTGGTACAAGCGATACTGTCTTTTTTGAAAGCCTGTTTGCCCCCGTAGACATTACAAGCTCCACGAATTTGAGCCGGGTAGAGATTATTGACCTTGGTGGTTTTGGTAACTCTCTTACCCTGGATGCGCGCTCCGTTATTGACTTAAATAATGACAGCACCGATCAGGTTTCATTTGCCAACAGCCTGGTCATCGTTGGTAGTGGCGCCGATACCGTCATCACAGCCGATACCGGCTGGATCCCCAATGGGACTGTCACGCTCGGCCCGGACACGTTTGACGGTTACAGCAAAGACGGTGCATTAATCTTTGTCTCGCAAGCCATTACCACTGAAGTGATCAACACCACAATCGGCGGTATGGACCAGGACTATGGCTCAACAATCGACACGGTTACGCCGGCCATCGGTCTGACACTGGCGAGCGGAGCAACCCTAACAGCGATCAATGGCACACCAGTAATCCTCAATAGTCCGATTACTTTGGATAGTGGAGCGCTGATTACTGTCACAACATCTGCCGCCGGTGCAGCACAGTTCACTTACGACCCAAACAACACCAACCAATTCCTAGGCGCAAATGAATACAGGTTAGATTCGTTTGACTTCACGGCTGACAATGGCACTAGCACTGAGGTGAATACTTATCGATTGACGGTCGGTGACTCCGCGCTGGATCAAGCGGACATTCAGTTGGGCCCCGATACTCAATATGTTGGCGGCTTCTTTACACCACTGGTTGATCCATTAACAACGGTCTTCGATCCAGATTCCACCGTCTCTAGCAGTGTGCTGATACAACTCGATGTTGCTAGCACCTTCGGTTCTTTGTTTGTTGATCAATCACAGGTTGATCCTTTACTCACCTATATCATTGTCGACAATCTCGGGACAAAGGATCAAATACAGCTAATAAGTTACAACAATGGTGCAATTCCTTTGGATCTGGTCGAACAGTTTCTAAAAGCCATTCAGTATATTCCTGACTACAACGACTCGACTTCGACATCACCATTCACCATTACACTGAACCAAACTGACGGAATGCCTGTGGTTATGGGCAATATCAACGTTCTATTCCCTCCAACATTTTTACCGTCGGCAACAGGCACAACGGCGATAGACTTTACCCTGGCAGGGACCTGGCTCGACGGTATGGCGCCGGGCCCAGGGGATGAAGTGTTGTTTAACAACATCGCTGGGCCCACGACACTCTTTATTGACGATCCAACCACAATCGGTTCTTTGTATATCTACGATGCCAATTTAGATCTGGGCATTCAGGACAACCTGACAATTCAAAATGAATTTACTCTAATTGAAGCAGATCTGGTTACCCTGGATTCCAACGCCAATGCAGTCACTTTAGATGTTGATACACTGTCTCTTATCAGCAATTACGATCAAGGCATCATTGCAAACCTGGACTTAACGGGTGCTAATCAGATCACCATTGCAGCCAGCACGAGTGTCGATATAACAGGCACCCTGAATGTCCTTTCAACCAGCCTGGCGACCCAGATTGAAACGCCTTTCGCAGATTTGCAGAACGCGTACATCTCGATACCCTCCGCCGGTCAAATAAATTTTAGTAATCCAGGGGGCAGAATAGCCGTCAACTTCGGCGAGAACACTCTCTTCGACGGCTTGGATACCAATACCGTATTTTTTACGGCGGCCGATATTACGTTAACTGCGGACTTCGTCCTGTCAGCCAACGACCCGGTACAAATGTTTAACTATATGGCCATCGATTTGACCGGCATTGGTACCATCGGCGGTGACTTCACTTTCACGAATGAGCGCTCAGACTTTGTTTTGCAAAGTGACACCATCCTCAGTGATCTCACTTTCGAAAACCGAGGAACCACAGAGATTAGAGCCAATACGACCCTATCCGGACAGGTAGATAACTTTGGCCAGCTAGATTTTGTCGGATCTACCGCCACGATCGATACTGATTTGCGCAACTCTTCCACAGGCGAAATTGTACTCCGCAACGATACCGTCGTACCCAACGACATCTCGGTGACGCCCAATCACCAGCTAATTAATCAAGGTAAGATACAGGTTGAGGACTCTGGCCAGTCCATAACGGGTAATCTCACCAATAATGGCCTGCTGACTATCGCAAGTGGTGCAAGTCTTACCATCGATAATGCCGGCGGATTACTGGTACTGGCTGACGGCGTGATTGCACTCGAGGACGGCACAAGCTCACTGACTGTTCTAGATGGCGACGTTGTGATCAATAACGGCACCTTCTTCGATAATCAGCAAGGTGCCGTCGTCACCTTTTCGCCTGGTGCAAAAGTTCACAACGGTGCGGGGGCGCTAATAGTCGACACATCCCTGGATGGAGACGGTTTGTTGCTTCGCGGTAACTTTACCCTTGGTGACAGCTCACTGGACGTTCTCGTTAACCAGGGCACGCTGAATCAAGAACTGAATCTAGAAACCCTCGATTTTGGCGGCAGAGTTGAACTCGTTGATGAATCCAGCTGGAATCTCGATATTGATTTAGCTAGCAGCGATAGCCTGATTTTTGAAAATGTCAGCCTGGGCGGCGAAATCCGACCGAGATTTGCTGTCTCGCCGAACGTGATTGCCGGTGACAGCTTTCTAATCTTAACGGCTCTCACCATGTTAGGCTCGTTTGAGTATCTCGGTAGCCTTGTCGACCCACTCACGGACGCCAATATTTTCAACTCCCCCGGTATAATCGACAATACCGCAGGCTCGGGTCTCGTCAGCAATATTGTTTACGATTTCACCGAGGGCGCCTCATCGGTCACACTGGAAGTGCTAGGTGTTACTCAGGATTCACAGAGTAACTCAAGTAATCCAGTCTATATCGGTACAGCCGGACTAGATGTCATCCTGGGTGACGGCACCAACAACGATTATCAGAACATTGGTGCCGGTGATGTCGTCGTCGACCAGGGTGGTGGCATCGAAACCTTTAGGATCACCGCCCTCGATTTCTCGAGAATTGCCGGTGAAGAGACAAGCACCAATCGTTTATCCCTCGAAGCAGACGGCATATTTGATTTCATAACCTTGCCGGGCACGGCGCTGGAAAATATCACTCAATTGGTATTCGGCGACGGCACTATACAAACGGTTATTCTGGATGAACGCGCTATCAGAAATTTGATGGACGAGATTTCCGACAATGGCCCACTAAACATCATTAGCGGTGCCAACGAGGGAGATAAGGTCCAACTCTTTGGCGACTTCCTTGAGGAATCCCTGTCCACGCGAGTCGAGCTCTCCAGCCAACAATCAAGCGTGCTTATTGACGATACTATTTTGATTGAGATTTTCCGCAGCGATGGATCAACCGCTTTCTATGGGACTAGCGCAGGGGAAACTTTGACAGGTACCGGAGGAAACGACTTTATTAACGCCCTTGGAGGTGATGACTCGGTTGATGCTCAGGGTGGAGCCGACGAAATAGTTTATGACCTGTTAGATACTGGGTTAATCGACGCTGGCTCTGAAATCGATACCTTAATCGTTGGCTCTGCACTATTGGATCTCTCTAACGTGAGCAACCTCGTTAACTTTGAGAAGATCGACGCGACAGGTAGTCAGGTCTTCGTCAACTTTGCTGATTTGTTTGGTACCGGAAACTTCTTGGATCCCACAGCAATAGATGTCTTTAGCACTGATCCAAGTTTTGGTGACCATCAATTGTTGCTAGATGGCACCAACCCTGGTTCCGTATTTATTGAAGGTGTAGATCTCATCCTCGACCCACTCACAGATTTACTGGCTCAGGGAGTGACGTTTGGTACACCTCTTGAGATAGAAGGAAACGGCTATCTGCCACTGACAAAAGGAGATGTCACCATCTTCCTTAGCAGTGACCTTTTGCAACCCGCCTAGGGGAGTGCAATGGGTTTGTTGGCGGGTTTGTCGGCGGGTTTATTCACAGTCCGCCAATCAGCCGCATAGGTACGATCAATCTGCTCAGTCGGCATCGGCCGGCTGAAGTAGTATCCCTGCAAATAGTCCACGCCAATATCCGTCAAACAATTTGCCTGGTCTTCAGTTTCAACACCTTCAGCAACCAGGTTCATGCCGAGGTCCGTTGAGAGGATCCGTACAGCCTTGATCAACGCACGGCTCTTGCTAGATTCCACCACATCATCAATAAAGCACTTATCAATCTTAATCTGGTCAAAGGGATACTTCTGCAAATACGCAAGGGATGAGTAGCCTGTACCAAAATCATCAAGTGACAGTCGACAACCAATTGATTTAATGTCCTGCAACTTTTCGAGCACGTAATCACCCTCATGAACGAATAGTGACTCCGTGATTTCAAACTTAATGAGGGACGGATCAACGTCATACTGGCTCACAATAGAATCAATATCCTGCACCAGGGTTTCATCGTGGAATTGCAACGGCGATAAATTGATAGACAACTCGCGCCCACCCCCGTGGAGCAGATCCCATTCGTGCAGATTTCTCACGGCCGTACTGATCATTTCTTTGCCCAGATCAATAATTAGACCGCTTCTTTCCGCAATCGGGATAAATTGGTCCGGCATAAACACCGCTTTGCCATTGCTACCAATCCAGCGCATCAGTGCCTCATAGCCAACAAAAATTTCACTTCGCGGGTCGAAGATCGGCTGATAGTAGGGCGTAAACTGGTGACGCCGCATGCCTTCCTGCATCAGCGAATGCACATGGAAAAATTCTGTGTCTACCGCCGCCATAGATTCTCTAAACAGCTCGGTTCGATTTCCGCCACGGACTTTTGCCTTATGCAGGGCGGCATTTACCGCCTTGATTGCCGAGTCTATTGTCTCGTGCCGGCCGAGGGGGGTAGCACCGGTACTGCGGGTAATTTTGACCGGTGTGCCTAGAATCTCGTAGGGAGAATCAAAAGCCCGGGCGCAACATTCTAGCTGATGCCCGATTTCAGTTTCGGAATCCGCGTAGCCCAGCACCATGTATTCATCCCCGGTCCATTTGAATATCCGCAACCCCGGTATGATGAGGTCCCCAAGACGCTGGCCAATTGCACGAAGTAATTGATCGCCATACTCTAGACCCATGGAGTCATTAATCGACTTTAAAAAGTCGATACCAATCAGACCCACCCAATATTTGCCCATATCACTGATCATTTTTAGCTCAACCAGAAAAGCTTCACGGTTGGGTAGATTGGTGACGCGATCGGTGTAGGCTAAGCGGGACAGTTCATCCTTTAACTGATTCGATTGGGCCAGTTCCCGCAGAAGTTGATGATTCATTTCGTTTAATTGACGGGCTTTGTAGAGCGGGATCATTTCTGCTTCGATTCGACCGAGGCAAAAATCTAGTATGCCGTTCGCCGCATTGATCCACTGAATCGGTTTCCTGCTTAGGACAACAACTAGACCAATTGCGCTGCCGTTTTCATCCAGAACCGGTCGCCCAATGACCGACGCATAATCCTGCAAGCTCTCTTGCTGGGGATAGAAGCCGCCTGCCTTGTCGGCGATGATAATACTTTGCTTGCGAGCAACGTCCGCATATACAGAGCCAGGCACAAAAAAATCAAACTTGTCGCAGGATTCCCCTTCATTAAAATCTGCAATGGTGCTGCCGTATCGGTACTCAAAATCGAAGGAGGCAATAAAGACCCTGTCTGCACTCAGCAGCCTGGTCAGGCTCTCCACCAATAACTCGAAGTACCCCTGACCCACCTCGGTCATTAGATCTTCTAGGTCGTCGATCCATTTAGCCTCCAGGTAGCTACGATAGGCTTTTTCGGTTTCGAATTTCTGTTGGCTCATGGAGGGTTACATCGGGCAAAGTCTCCCTAGTAACTATAGACGGCAATCAAAATACTGCTGGAGGATGTGCTAACGAAAGTAGTAAATATTGTGATGGAATAGGGTTATTGGATTGGGTTATTGGATAGGAGTATTGAATAGCCCTATGGGCTAAAGAAGGGGATTAAGCGGCGGCGTCAGAGGTAATCATGTCTGAACGTCGATTCAGGAGCATCTGCTTGGTGAATTCTACGCAACGGCCACAGCCCGTACCCAGCCCGAGGCGTTCGCTCAGTTCGGATACTTCAGTGACACCCTCGTCCAGTGCTTGTTTGACCTGGGCTGAGTTCACTCGCTTACAGACACAAATAATCATGAAACCCAGTCTAGCTAATGCAAATAGCATTGTAAATACGAATTGTTATCAGTACCGTCCTTATTACTAAATGATATACTGATTTTGTATCGCCCGAGGTCCACCGTATCATGGGCTTTTGCCAATTTTGCAGATAGGAATCAACATGAAAGCTCAATCTACCCAGGTTCACGAATTCTTAAATAACGTCTTGAAGAATGAGTTAACTGCAATCAATCAATATTTTTTGCACGCCAAGATGTATGAAGACTGGGGCATGAAAGATCTTGCCGACAAGGAACGAAAAGAATCAATCGAAGAGATGGAGCATGCGGATAAGCTGATTGAGCGTGTGTTGTTTCTCGAAGGACTGCCCAATTTGCAGGACCTTGGCAAACTCCTCATCGGCGAAAATGTCGAAGAAATGCTGAACTGCGATCTGGAGCAGGAAATGATCGCCATTCCTCTACTTCGGGACGCCATAGCCCATTGCGAGAGCGTCTCAGACTATGTGTCCCGAGAATTGTTCGAAGAAATCCTATCGGCGGAGGAGGAACACGTTGATTGGCTAGAAACCCAAATTTCGTTGATTGATAAAGTCGGACTACAAAACTACATACAATCCCAGCTAAGCTAATCTCAATCTGCTCACACCGACCGATCGGCCGGGGGCGATATCGCCTCTGGCTTCAAACCCAGCCTTACATTTCCTCCCAGGAAAAAGACTCCGGACGACACCAAACCGTAGCCCAACATGCTCCACAAAAGTGTCTCGGCTACGCCGGCGTAAAACCCATAACCTAGAGGCACCGCAAGTAAACAATATCGAAGCAACTCGATAACCACCCCACTTTGCGCTGCCTCCATCAAACGCCCCATTGAATAGAAGCTGAGGCAAAACCAGAAAAACATCATTAAGACCAGTGCCCGTGGCAACCCTGATTGATACGCAATCATCGCAAGCCCAATTCCTGTGAGTAACCAGTACTGAATAAAGCAGTAAACACCAACAAAACTGCTCACCCGGGGATCAAATTTTTCATATCGCCAGTCTACTTTTTCAGGCCTGTGGTCATTCGGATACCAGCCAGGACCACGAAACCAAATCCCAAGCTTATCCTGCCAGCGGGCGGTCTTAAGACTAATAGCCGCCGTTTCATACCAGATATGAAAATTTGCCCAGATCGGATTCCAGCTTTTTAAGCCCTGGGTAATGCCATAAACACAACGCTCTTCCTCTAACTCTTCTTGATAGGTACCAAATAGCCGGTCCCAGAGGATAAAAACACCACCGTAATTTCTGTCCAGGTAACGAGGATTTCGAGCGTGATGGACCCGGTGATTTGAGGGTGAAATTAGCACCCACTCAAGAAACCCTAGCTTTCCAACGTGCTCCGTGTGAACCCAGAACTGATAAATGAGATTTAAACTACCAACAGTAACAACTACCTCAAGGGGCAGTCCGGCAATATATAACGGCAAATAAAACACAAAGCCAATGTAGTCTGTTCCTGTCTGCCGCAACGCAGTACTTAGATTGTATTCTTCACTTTGGTGGTGAGCAGCATGGGACGCCCACATGATTCGCCACTCATGACCGAAGCGGTGCTTCCAGTAATAGCAAAAGTCGTAGGCGACAAAGCCCACTATCCATATCCAGGGGTTGTCGGTTGGACGCGGCTCAATACCTAGCTTGACCACCACCGCTGAAAAAACCAGCCCTGAGAAACCTAGTGCCAAAACACTCTTTAATCGACTTAAAGTACCCATCGACAAGCTATTAATTGTGTCGTTCAATCGGTAGGTCTGGCGCTTGCGGAAATGACCCACCAAAAATTCGACCAACATCGCCAGAATAAAAAACGGTATCGCAAGGGTTACGTAGTTCAAAAACAGCTCCTAAAAACCAACTCCAGATTGATACACTGACATTGGAAATTCCTCTGTGATCAATATAACCGGCGCTCCATTTAGACTGACACGATAGGTACGATGGACATCAAATTCCGTCGCCAGCCCGCCCCTCGCTACATTTAATACCTCACGGAAGCTGCCGCGAGCCGAGTTGCGTAAAATCACACCAATCCCGATATGTTCATCGACAAGCTGCTCAAATAATCTATCACCGATCGCCTTTTTATTCAGAATCGATGTGGCCGATGCATAGCAGGTTCCACTGGTTTCCCCGATCAAATCCACCTGTCGAAAATAGCAGTCGTCACCGGACTGCATGTTGAGCACAGGAATGGCAGCAACCAGCTTCACTGGCTCCTGCCCAGTTGTGGATATTCTAATGACCTCATCAAAATACGCCTCGAGCGCCATCGTAACCGTGCCATCGGCAACCAGCAAAGAACGAAGAAAGGGTGGGACTTCACCTAGCCTGGCGAGTGCATGACTGGCAAAACCCGGTTCAATACTCGTTTCTTCAAGCTTCGCCATCGATTCAAAAAACCGGGCTGTTTTTCCTATCTGCAATCTATTTATCCTACAATCAACAGGAGCTATTTTACGCGACAATGAGCGGAATCACCTGCTAGTCTTCGCCTCCTAATTCGACACCCCTTGGAATAGTTTGAAACCACCTATTTACTACGGCTGGAAAATTGTTGGCATAGCCTTTTTTGTCGACTTTATTGCGGTGGGTTTCTTCTTCTACTCCTACGGGGTGTTTTTTAAAGCCCTAGCCGTTGAATTTGGCGGTTCTCGACTCGATGTTTCCATCGGGATCACCCTGGTCAACGTGGTGGCAGCCATCATTGCGCCGACAATTGGTCGCTCACTAGATCGGTTCCCCATCAAAAACGTGATTCTATTTGGCTGTGCCAATATGACTTTTGGCTTTTTGTTGCTGTCTTTAATTCAGGCCCAATGGCAGCTGTATCTCATTCTCGCCACGTTTATTGCCGTCGGCTCCGCCTCTATGGGCGGGCTATCAACCGCCAAACTTGTCACCAACTGGTTTATTACCAAACGCGGTACAGCCCTTGGTATTGCAACAATGGGCATCTCGTTATCCGGTGTTGCCATGCCACTCATTTCCGCCGTGCTGATTGAATCCTTCGGCTGGCGTATCGGCTTTATTGTCTATGGGGTGTTCACCCTGGTACTGGTCCTCCCAATTGTTCTGAGGTATGTCATCGACGCGCCACATCACCTCGGACTTCTCCCCGACAACAAAGCAAAGAGCAAACTCGATATTCCCGCACCAGAGGTGCAGTGGCGGACTCGACAGGCGTTAACCAATAAAAACTTTTGGCTGATTGTCATGACCTTCGGCATGTTGTTCTGTTGTATGAGCGCAACTTTGACCCATATGGTGCCAAGGGTGACCGATATGGGGTTTAGCTTAACCGAAGCCGCTCCAATTTTATCTTTCGGCGCCGCCACAGGCGTTATCGGCAAGGTCATCTACGGCTGGGTGACAGACCACTATAATGTGAAGTGGGCAATCTGGGCTGCAATACTTGCCCAGTTAACGGGGCAAGTATTGTTGCTCAGTGCCGACAGCTATATGGGGCTCATCATCGGCAGCGCCATTTTTGGCTTTGGCATGGGCGGCATTGTGCCGATACACGGATCTATTGTGTCAGCGCTATTTGGCCAGGCAGGATTCGGTTACATCATGGGTTTAATGCGACCGGCGATGATGCCAATTATGGTGATGGGTATCCCCTTCGCTGGATGGATCTTTGATACCACCGGCAACTATGACCTGGCTTTTCAAACCTTTCTCGGTTTATACGTGCTAGCGGCGATTGCTATCGGCTTTGTCTCGAACAACATGCCCGCCAAATCGAGTCACTAACAAATAGGCAACAAACCCAGCCAGAATAAGACCTAACCCATAGGCCACCTCCGCCGGTCGGCTAAAACCCAGAAAAATCAAAGTCCATAGAGTCAAACTAATAAAAACAATTGGGGTTATTGGGTAGCCCCATGTCCTATAGGAGGTCCTGTAGGAGGTCCTGTAGGAGGTCCTATAGGAGGTCCTATCAGCATTGGCAGGCTGTTGTGTACCCTTCTCCTTAAAACGCAGTACAAATATTCCCGCCACCGTAAAAAGCGTATTCACCCCCAGCACAAAGCCAGAAAAAATCAGCACAGACTCAAAAGTTGCGGTACTAATAAATAATATTGTCAGCGCCGATTGGAGCAATATTGCGCGGGCTGGAACACCCTTGTCTCCCCGTGCGGCAAAAAACCGGAACAACGGAAAATCTTCTCCGATAACCTGTAGCACTCTCGGCCCCGCCAGGATCATGGCACTGACCGTGGAAACCAACAGTAACGAGAGAACAACGCCCATCACAATCGCGCCTTCACGGCCGAAAGTCACCTCGGCCACAATGACCCCAACTTCAATTTTATTGCGTAAAAGATCCATCGGCGCGGCTGCCAGGAACACAGCGTTTAACAGTATATATAACACCATGACGATCAACGTCCCGGTCACTAGAACCCGGGGCACATTTCGCTGGGGGTCATCGAGTTCGCCCGTAATATAAGTGACCGCATTCCAACCCGTGTAGGCATAATTCACATAGATCAGTGATACCGCAAAAGCTGAACCGAATATAAGCAGCTGATCGCCGGACTGCGGTGAGAATCCTACCGGCGCCGGATTATCGTGATAGGCACCAATCACAAAACAAAACACCAGAATTAAGCACAACTTGATTAGCGTAAACAGGTTTTGAATACCGGCACTACTCTGGGTGCTGCGGCAGTGAAAAAGCGTTAGCACGACAACCAGCCCAATTGCCAATAGCTGCTGATTAATCGCCATTGAATCCCCTAACGCAGCAGTGAGGTATGCAGCAAAGGTCATTGCCGCAAGTGCCGTCGGTGCAGCAAAACCCACCAGGGCGGAAATCCAACCTGATATAAACCCGAGAGACGGATGGTAAATCTGACTTAGAAAATGATATTCACCACCGGACCGGGGCAACCGTGTTCCAAGTTCGGCATAGGTCAGGGCTCCACACAATGCAGTACAGCCGCCAACCAGCCAGAGTAGCAGCAGCACAAATGGCGAATTGATATCGGCGAGCTGATAACCAAGGCTCGTGAATACCCCGGTGCCGATCATGTTCGCAATGACAACCGCGATAGCCGTTCGAGGGGAAAAACCTTTTGTCATTACTTTAAACGACTCCGGGTTTAGGATTTTGCTCGCTTATTGCGGGGATTCTGTTCACGGGGCTTATGTTCACGGGAATTATGTTGACGGGGCTCATGTTGGCGAGCTTGGGGAGAAACAAATTTAGCACCAAATTCGGCATGCCACCGGCCAAATCCCTCAATCTCCTGAATTCGCAGTCCAATCAATTGACCATCGTCTGTTCCGCGACTCCATTTAATCTGGGCCTCAAGCTCATAGGGGTCGCCAGATGTTGTGGTTAGGGTTAACTTGACCCGACTGCGTTCCGGTAACTTTTTATCCATGCGAACCTGTAGGCCGTGTAAGCCTACATCTAAAGCTTTGCCATTCGAAGTTACACCAATCAACTCGGCGTCGTCACAATCACTCACATTCAGCATGACATGGGCATCGTTGGCGATACGGGGTTCTATTCGCCCATTACTATTTTTGGGTTTTCTCTGGGAGGGTTTTGACGAAAGCAGTCGGCGGTTTTTTTCTAAAAAGACCTCCACTTCATCGACACTTTCCAACGCCAAGACGTCTCGATCCATATGAAAGTTCAAGAACAGATACTTGAAGAATTCAAGCGCTTCTCGATCTGACTCAAGGTGCTTTCTTCTGTCTGGCCACTGCAGATGCAGCTTAACCAATCTGGTATTTGCTTCGACTTCCCGGGACACGCTACTAATCACTGATGCTAAATGAAGACATCATAACACCATCAACTTCGAACTCGAGCAACAGCCGCTTGCCATCCGACGTATCGCTCATCCGCCGTACTGCTAGCAAGGTTTGGAACAAATTTGTGCTCGAGTCGCCACTTGTCTTTTAGGTCATCTAAAGACTTAAAGATCCCAACCTGCAAGCCTGCCAGGTAACAAGCACCGAGAGCGGTCGTCTCGGTAATTTCTGGACGATCTACGGGAATCTGCAACGTATCGGACAAGCACTGGGCAACCCAATTATTCGCCACCATTCCTCCATCAACCCGCAGCACTGTGGTTTCGATGCCATCCTGTTGCATCGCCATTAGTAGATCTCTGGTCTGATAACAAACCGACTGAAGGGTAGCGGTGATAATTTCATTAATGCCGGAATCCCGGGTTAAGCCAATAATGGCACCCCGGGCATCTGCATCCCAATAGGGGGCACCAAGTCCGGTAAACGCCGGTACTAGATAGACCCCGCCGGCGTCTCCAGTTTTCTCAGCAATCGCCTCGGTTTCAGCGGCATGGGAGACAAGTTTTAATCCATCGCGAAGCCACTGCACTGCGGCACCGGCGATAAAAATGCTGCCTTCAAGTGCATAGGTCACTTTGCCGTTTAGACGATAGCCTACCGTGGTTAACAGCTTGTGCTCAGAAGTAACGGCTTCACTGCCGGTGTTCAACACTGCAAAACACCCCGTACCGTAGGTGCTCTTTAACATGCCGGGCTCAAAACATCCTTGCCCAAATAGCGCACAATGTTGATCACCCGCCATCCCCGCAATCGGAATAGCACCGCCAAGCAGATCTGGATCTGAGATACCAAAGTCCGCGCTCGAGTCCATCACCTCGGGCAGGAGACTGGACGGAATGTCTAACTTATCGAGTAACTCCTGATCCCACTCCTGAGTATGGATATTGAATAACAACGTCCGTGAAGCGTTTGTTGCGTCAGTACGATGTTGCTTGCCACCGGTCAAACGCCAGAGCAAGAAACTATCAACTGTACCAAATGCTAGTTCACCGGATTCCGCCTTTTGCCTTGCACCAGGCACCTCATCCAAAATCCATTTTAGTTTGGTGCCGGAAAAATAAGGATCTAAGAGTAATCCGGTCTTGGACTTGATCGTGTCCTCAAATCCTTCAGCCTTGAGTCTCTCGCAATAGGCAGAAGTCCGTCGATCCTGCCAAACGATGGCGCGATAAATAGGTTCGCCGGTAGTACGATCCCAAACGATTGTGGTTTCCCGCTGATTAGTAATACCAATCGCTGCAATCTGGCTCACATCAATACCGGCGTCAGCCATAGCACGTCGGGCTGTTTCCAAAGTGGAGGACCAGATCTCCTCGGGATCATGTTCAACCCAGCCGTCCGCCGGGAAAAACTGGGTGAATTCTTGCTGAGCGACCTGAATAATCTTGCCAGTATCATCGAAAACGATTGCTCGAGAACTGGTTGTGCCCTGATCAATGGCGAGAATGAATTGAGTCATGAGCCGATCCTTTTATTCAAACGATACCAACAGAGTCATATGGCAGCAATGCCATCTTTAGCTACAAAGGTGTTTAGCGAAGCCGTTATCAGCGAAAACGACGCTCATCCAAAAAGGTCCGGACCTGTTCTAAAAATGGAATACTGGCTGTTAGGTCCGAGGCACCAAATTGCTTTTGTACTTCTTTTAAAAGTGGCTCCACTGCAACAATGGCTGCCGCCCGCGCCTTCTCGCCGGCGGTTGTCATGGTAACAAGTTTGCGCCGCCCACTGTGTTCATCGGGACGAATGTGGACAAACCCCTTATCTTCTAATCGCTTTAGTGTATTGGTCATGGCGCCTTTGGTGACCATAAATGCGGTCGCAAGACGGCCTGGCGTTGCCTCGTCGTCAACCCGGGTAAACCAGTTCAGCACGGTAAACTGCGAAATAGTCATGCCGTCCGGTAGGCAGCTTTCGAAGGCATTGCTTGCTAGTTGATTGATAATGCCGATTTCATTAAAGAACTGGAAAGTCCGTTCATTGGAATTGGGTTTAGTCAAAACTGGTGCTCAAAATCAATTAGTTTAATATTAAACGAATAGTTGGCTTGATAACAATGCTAGATAACAATGTTTGATAAGAATGCCCGTTAACTTCGCCGTTTAACACAGGGACAGCGTTTGCTCACTAAAAACCCTGGTTGTTTCTCGAAGGCTTCGACTCAGCAGGGCGGCAATGCCAATAACGACTCTGCTTGCCGTTTGAGGGCTTTCCTCTAACAACCGATTAAAGTCTTCACGTTTTAAAACGATAAGGGTTAGTTCGTCCACGGCCTTGACTGTCGCGGAGCGCGAGTGACCATCCAGCAACGACATTTCCCCAAGCGATCGGCCTGCGCCAAGGTTTGCCACAACAACCTTCTTACCTTTCACTAGCTGACTCACCTCGGCCTGGCCCTCCACAATAAAGAACATATAACCGCCATGGGTCCCTTCTTTGAATACGTATCTCCCTGCCTCGTACTGATAACGAAACATATAGCCTTCGATGACATCGTAATCTTCTGGTAGCAGGAAACTAAACACTTCCATCTTCGGAAATAGGGATTGAATCGACTGCGCCATTGCACTTCTGCCCGGGACAAAAAAATCCAATGCTAGCGCGAATTGGACGTCCTCACCACAGCTATCCCCACAACAGCTATTTGTCACAACAGCTATTTCTCACAACGGTTATGGCAAATCTCTGCCTAATTCAGGTACTCAAGCTGGTTGCATACCGTTCATCATGCTCTCGGTCGTTTCAACATGCTGTCGAATCACCTGCTCATCGGGCATGACCATATTGCTGATCTTTCTAAATCGAACAAAGTGATAAACACTAGAGGTAAACCCGATACCCATGGCAACCACCAGTACCACTGCCAACAGTCCAGGTTCTCGGTCAAAGCTCACTTCACTGGCCAGCCAAACGACAAGTGCAACGGTCACAACAACCGAGGACAACAACAATAGAATAATTCGATGACGGAGAGACGCCTTGCCATCGTGAATCAGTTGGCGTAGCTCGGGCAGACTAAAATGGTCTAGTTCCCAACCTACCGCTTCATCAATACCCCGCGACTGAGGAGGGAGTAGATTGTGCCCGGTGATCGGGTCCACCACGGTTTCTCCGCGCTTGTGTGCAGAAATACCCGCCCAGATCTCCTCGTGTTTAGATTTGGTCAGGGGATAAAACCAACCGATACACACGGCAATCAATGCAGTCGCGGCAGGACCGAGGCAGAAAATTGCCCGAATCGTAAACTGAACGGTTTCGGTCTGTTCCACATTCGGCACATATCCCACGCTTGCCAGCGTTGCGAGGGGCACGGACATACTGGGGATCACCATAAACTTTGTCATGATCGACCACAGGGCACTGTACTGGGCTTCTCGTCGCTTGCCCGTGTGGAGTTCATCGTAATCAATCACATCAGCCTGCATAGCGGGCCCAAGAAACAGCCCAGCACTAAAGCCCGTACCGGCAATGACCAAAATAATCATCGCCGGAACTAGATCGCCTTTGCTTAGGAAAAATAGAGATAGGGAACCAAACACGCCGGGTAAATAGCCGATCAACCAGATTGGCTTCTTCTCAAACCGCTTGGCCAGCGCAACCCAAATTGGCAAAAACAAAAAGCCTCCTAAAAAGTAGCAGGCCAAAAAGATAGCCAACCACTTTCCCGGATCCTCAGGCTGAAGCACATACTTGGTGAAATAAGGCATCATCAGACCCGGAATTGCACCGGTAATCGAACCAATTAGATACACAACCAGCAACAGCCTAAAAACTTTATTTCTCATCACCCGCCGAATACCCGGTATCAATGGGTTCGACTCCCGCTTCATAAAGCTAGGTCTTTCTTTGACGCGAACAACAAGATTCAAATACAGAATAATCAGCAGTGCGCCAAAAATAATAGCGAACCCAGTGTAGCCTTCACGCTCGCCACCCATATTGCTGATCAGCACGGGCGGCAGCACTGCTGCAACCAGGGTTCCGGCAACAACAAAGCCTTCACGAATACCAAACAGAACACTTCGCTCGTTGTAATCAAGGGTGAGCTCCGGCCCGAGTGCGTAATGAGGAATCACATAGACGGTATGGAATAGGTAATACATGACATAGGTCACGGCAAACCAGGTTGCTGCGTCGACGCCACTGAGTTCCGCCGGCGGGGTAAACATTAAGTAGAACGCCATCGCACAAAGTGGCGCGCCAATTGCCATCCAGGGTCGGCGTCTACCCCAGCGGGTATTAGTTCGATCTGATATCCAACCCATCATCGGATCGGTCACAGCATCCAAAGCTCTGGCCATCGCCTTAACCAGGGCGATAAACCCCAGCGGAACTAATATTGTGTCGGAATAGAAAATGGTGAGATGAATGCCAATCGGAATCGCCATGGCAGCACCGGCAAAACTAGGTGCGCCGTAGGATAATCGAATGGATAGGGGCAGGGGCGGATCTTTACGCTCATCCGCGTCACTAAATTCTGAAACCGTCATGCCCACTCCCCTCAGGAGACTGATCATAGCCGAATCGAAACTGCCTTTGATAGCCCAATACCGGCTAAGCTTCCGAGGTAAACAGAACCGGGGACCCGTCTATTTTAGAAAACAACGAATAGCTACCGACATCCGAGCATCCATGCACAGGCGCGGCTCCGAACGGTCTTGAACAAAACGGCCGAGCGTTATAACCAATTAACTTGAGGTTCTACTTCGTTGTCCACTTTTAACAAATCAGGCTTTGAGATCAAACTTAATGCCCTGCGCAAGGGGCAGCTCAGTTGAGTAATTGGTAGTTGATGTACTGCGACGCATATACGCCTTCCATGCATCTGAACCTGACTCACGGCCGCCGCCGGTTTCTTTCTCACCACCAAAAGCGCCACCAATCTCCGCACCGCTGGTGCCGATGTTGACGTTTACAATGCCGCAATCACTACCTGTGGCTGAGGTAAACAAATCTGCTTCTCGCAAATCCGTCGTGAATACAGCTGATGAAAGACCCTGGGGTACATTGTTATTCCCATTGATAGCGTCAGCGATTTCCGAGAAGGCAAACACATACAGAATCGGCGCAAAGGTTTCTGTTTCTATATTTTTGATTTGCTGGGGCATTTCCACGATAGCGGGTTGCACATAGAAACCGTCTTCTAGACCGGCAACGGCAACTCGCTCACCCCCGGTGACAATTGCACCTAGTTTTCTGGCGTCATCCAAGGCAGCCTGCATATTCAAATAAGCGTGTTCATCGATAAGAGGTCCCACAAGATTTTTCTCATCCAGGGGGTTACCTATCGAGATGGAAGAATAGGCAGCCTTGATTGCGGTCAACAGTTTATCCCGGACACTGACATGTACGAATAATCGTCGAGTTGACGTACAACGCTGCCCGGCGGTTCCCACTGCACCAAACACAATGGCTTGCAGCGCCATATTCAAATCAGCACTGGGACAAACGGTCACCGCATTGTTGCCCCCCAATTCCAAAATAGCGCGGCCAAAACGCGCTGCCACCCTTGGCGCTACAGCACGGCCCATGGCCGTACTGCCAGTGGCGCTCAACACTTTAATCCGTTGATCATCCGCCAGTTGCTCACCAATGGTTTTGTCGCCAATCACAACCTGGCTGAGGTACGGGGGAGCACTGCCATAATCCGTTAGTGCTTGCTCCAATAACGATTGGCATGCAAGTGAGGTTAGTGGTGTTTTCTCTGAAGGTTTCCAAACCACAGCATTGCCACAGACTAAAGCGAGTGTCGTATTCCAGGCCCAAACCGCTACCGGGAAATTAAAAGCAGAAATCACACCTACGGTTCCCATGGGATGCCAATACTCAGACATTCGGTGGCCCGGACGCTCCGATGCAATGGTTAAGCCATAAAGTTGGCGGGAAAGACCAACGGCAAAGTCACAAATATCAATCATCTCCTGCACTTCCCCTAGCCCTTCCTGGAGATTTTTCCCATTCTCGATTGTGACCAGTTCTCCAAGCGCTGCCTTATTGTCTCGCAACAAATTGCCGAATCGCCGAACGAGTTCTCCTCTCTGGGGAGCAGGCACCGAACGCCAGGCATGAAAAGCCTCCACTGAATTCTTCAAACAGCTTTCTACTTCAGTCGGGCTAGAGATCGCAATGTTTGCGATTATGTTGCCACTAATGGGGCTTACGACCTCTAACTCACCGACAAGCCGATCCGCTGGAACACCCATTTGGGCGAGAAGTGTCTGGGTTTTTTCTGCGTTCATATTGTTCCTTATGCGGCGTGGTGAATGGCGTCGGCAGGATGATTCTGCCTATAGTATTGGCCAAATCGATTACTCAAAAAGCTCTCAAGGGCAATTTCTTCCTGACAAACAAACCCCTGATTTGGAATACTGCCGTTGCTAAGTAGATCTAATACCGCACAAATGCTCGCTGCGGTTGTAACTTGAATACCACTGTAGGCATGTCCGCCGATTGATTGACCATAAACTTTATTGGCATAGGTCTGTTGTATCAATTGGCCTTGCTTTCGGCCGCTGACCGTCACAAAAATCAGCACGACATCCTGCAGGGTTGCTGGAACTGCATTCTCAAAAACGTCTTTAAGTAGGTCACGCCTATTTCGTAACTGCAGGTCATGTAATAGGGTTTTCATAATATCGCGATGGCCGGGATATCGAATGGTTTGATAACACAGATTCTTGACTCGACCAGCTAACGTTTCCGCAAGGGTGCCGATACCGCCACTCGTGTTGAAGGACTCATAACTTATGCCATCCAGAGAAAAGTGTTCAAGATGTTCAAGGGCCGGCACCGTGGTAAGCGCGCCATCCTTGATCGCAACACAGGGCTCACAATACTCATTAATAACGCCATCAGTGCTCCAGGTCAGGTTGTAGTTCAATGAATTACTCGGAAATTGCGGTAATGCCCCGACACACATCCTAATACTTTCCAACTCATCAAAGTCTTTTGCCAGATCGTTAGCGACAATCGAAATAAAACCCGGTGCTAACCCACATTGAGGAATCATTGCGGTGGAAGCCTGGACTGAGAGTGCTTTGACGCAGGCGGTACTGGCAACATCTTCCGTCAGATCCAGGTAGTGAACCTTCGCCTCTACCGCTGCCCTGGCAATTTTTTCCGTCATAAAATACGGTGTCGCGCTGAGTACAGCAAAGTGCCCTGCCAGTGTTTCGACAAGTCGGTCATGGTCCGACACATCAAGCAAACATTTGTCTAAGCCCTGCTCCTCTGTAATCCTTTTCAACTGGTCGGGGGACGCGTCAATTAACGTGATCCGATAATCACCGCAACCGAGAAGGAAACGACATATCATCGTGCCAATTTTTCCGGCTCCCACCACTGCAATTTGTCTTCGCGCCATACTTTCACCCAATCTTCCACCGTTGATTGATTAAGCATGACCCTCACTAATGTCAGTTTGTAGCTGCAGTATTAACGAATTTGCCCTACTATCCATCATATTGATGAGAAAATACCATATTTTGATGATATGGAGATTAAGCAGAATAAACACATAACCCATAGCCCATAGCCACAGTCTTGAGGACCGAGCCTACAGAACCACCGAGCAGAACAACCTTGAACAACAAATTTGAAAAACAAAATTGGAGAACAGACCTGGAGAACAACCCTGAAGAACTGCACAGATGAATAGCGTGGACGAGAAGCTACTCGCACTATTGCTAGAAAATGGCCGTGAAAGCACCTCCGCTTTGGCTCGAAAGCTCTCCATTTCCCGCTCTACCGTACAGTCAAAAATTAAACGCCTGGAGCAAACCGGTGTCATCCAAGGTTACTCGGCACAGCTCGGTGATGAGTACGCCAGCAAACTGGTGTCCGCCCATGTGTTAATCACCGTACATCAAAAGCAAACTGCCCAGACAAATCTGAAGCTTATTGAGATACCTCAAATTACAGCCCTCTATGCGATTAGCGGCGACTATGATCTGATTGCGGTGGTGAGAACTGAAACTACTGAACAACTCAGCCGTATCCTGGACAAAATCGGCAACCTCGACGGCGTTGAAAGAACCAACTCGTCCCTGATCCTTGAAACCAAGTTGCGTCGTTAGCATGCTCCAAGCCAATACCAGCAGCGTGCTAATGAGTGTTTATCATCGGGTAAGCCCCGAGGAACTTCACCAGTGTCTCGAAAGCCTAACGGCGCAATCCCGGCAACCGAGCCAGATTGTGATTGTCATCGATGGTCCAGTAGCAGCTGAGCTATCAACACTCCTAGAAGACTTTCAAAAGGCTAATCCTGAACAGGTTACACTGGTGCCACTAGCAGAAAATGGTGGTCTTGTAGCGGCACTCAATGCGGGTATGAGCCATTGCTCCGGCGATTGGGTACTGCGTATGGACGCTGATGATATTGCGCTACCCCAGAGATTTGAACTTCAGCTTGGATTGCTCGAGGCCGAGCCCAACATCGATGTGCTTGGCTCAGCGATGCTTGAGTTTGATTCTGACCCCCGACACCCGGAGCGACTAAAACCCGTTCTGCAGAACCACGAGGAAATCACCCAGAACCTCGGCCTACGCAACCCGATCAATCATCCAACCGCTTGTATCCGCAAGAGTCATCTAGAAAAGGTCGGTGGATACCCTGAACTACATTTGTTAGAGGACTATTTTCTCTGGGCCAAACTGTTGAACAACGGCGCGACTTTTAAGAATCTTGCAGAGCCGTTGTACCTGTTTCGGTTTGATGATCAAACTCTGGAGCGTCGGGGTGGTGCAAGCAATTTTTCAAATGAGGTATGGCTGAGGCACTGGATGTATAAAGAAAAACTGATCAACTTGCCTGTCCTGTGCCTTACCACTGCACTACAAATTGTATTGCGCTTTGCGCCGCTGTTCGTTCGACGCTTTTTGTGGCGGCGTAGTCGCAAGCCATATTCCAAGTCAATTCAATTAGCTGAAACAATTTAAAACTATTGGAATGACGGTTAACCACCTTCCGATTGAATTGTTTACAATCAAAGCTCGCCAACCGTTACCAGGCTTATATGTTACCTATTGAATCCCAGGCACCAGCGTTCAACCTCGACACCAATCAAGGCGAGAGCAGAAGCTTCCCTGACGGTGAAACTGTGTTGATTTGTTTTATCAAAGAGGATTGCCCAACCTGCAAGCTTGTTGTGCCGATTCTGGAACAGTTGCACCTGAGCGGACTTCCAATGCTCGTACTCGGACAAACAAAAGACGGGAACAAACTGCTGATTGAACAGTTCAATTTGACCATGCCGATTCTCGACGACAGTAGCCTCAAGGTTTCATTCGCCTACGATATTGATACCGTGCCAACGGTTGTCCAAACCTCTACCGATGGAATAATCAGTGCAGAGCTGATTGGTTTTGTAAAAACAGAATGGCAGAACCTTCTCGGCCAGAATCTTCTCCCCCAAAATATGGACAACACATTTGATTGGGATGCCCTACCGGACTGGCGACCCGGCTGTGGTTCTCTATCTGTTGATCCGCTAATAGCAGATCGTTTGCAAGCCGAAGCGGAGAACAGTCCTTTGAGGGCGCGCAAAATTGACATTGCACCGGCGGATGATGAATTTGAGTTTATGTTCGATCAAGGCTTCAGCGACGGTTTACCTCTGGTACCGCCATCCCCGGAAAGAGTATTGAGAATGCTGGCGGGAACCAGCCGGGACTCCCAGGAAATTGTCGCCATTCTGCCGCCGAACCTGGCTGAAGCGACCGTGGAGAAAGTTGCAATCAATGCGGTGATGGCGGGTTGCAAGCCAGAATACTTCCCGGTGGTGCTAGCGGCGCTGGAAGCTGCCTGTACCGATGAATTTAATGCCCACGGCGTGATGTCGACCACCATGGGTGCAAGCCCGGTCATGGTAGTGAACGGCCCCATTCGCAATCGTATCGGTATGAACGCCACTCTGGGCGCGTTGGGCCAGGGAAACAGAGCAAATGCGACGATTGGTCGTGCGGTAAGGTTAGCGCTGCGAAACATGGGCGGTGCAAAACCCGGCGGTACTGAGCGATCCACATTGGGCAACCCTATGAAGTTCACCATGTGTTTTGCGGAATCCGAAGAACGTAGCGAGTGGGACCCCCTCCATGTGGAACGCGGCTTTGACCCCTCGGATTCAGTGGTCACACTATTCGGTATGACCAGCGGACCGGTTCTGATTGTGGACCAAACCTCCGTCGGCAGTGAACAGTTGGCCCGCAGCATGGCGATGTCGCTGCAAAACGTGCATCACCCTAAAGCCTATATGGCTAGTGATACATTACTGGTGGTTTGCCCTGAGCATCTTGATACTCTACAGCGGGACGGCCATATGTCGAAGGCAGAGCTTCGCCGCGTGATCCAAGCGTCTTTGGCCCAGCCCCTCAAGCAGTTGGTTCAGAATGATGCTTCAGGGGTTGGCGTAGCAGCCGCCACATTAGATAAGATGGACGAAGCTCGACAGAACAAGCTTGTCACCAAGTTTCCTAAGGATGAAGACATTCACATAGTGGTTGCAGGTTCAGATGCCGGCAAGTTCTCCGGCGCCTTTCATGGTTGGGCAACTGGACCAATAGGTACAATTTCAGTTTCACGCAAGATTGAGGAGTAAAGTATGAGCACCATTCTTGACCCCACTGACGAACGAGTACCCGTCGCTCGCCAGATCACACCAAGACCGACAGCCATCACCGGCAACGTCGCCTTGCTCGATATTTCAAAACCCCGCGGCAATGTGTTGTTAGATCAATTTGAACTCCGGCTAAAAGAGCGTTTGCCCGGGGTTAATTTCAATCGTTATTCGAAACCAACCTTTACCAAGCCCGCCCCTGACGATTTGCGACAGGAAATTCGGCAACGAAACGACTTTGTCATAGAAGCCCTCGCCGATTGAGGCTCCTGTACCACGTGCAGTTTGCACGATACGGTATGGTTCGAAATCAACGGAATTCCTGCAGTCTCAGTGGCGTCGGAAGAGTTTGTCGACGCTGCAGAAACCCAGGCTAAAGCGTTGGGCATGGTGGATGCGGAACGCGTGTTTGTGAAGCATCCGATTCAGGACGCCACCGATGAACAAATGCGCATCAAGGCAGACGACATCATTGATCAGGTCATTAAAGCCTTAACGGCAACAGAAACAATATAGGCAGCCGCAATAAAAAGCTCCCATGGCTATCAGGCAAACAGCTGGGCCAGATGCGAGTTTAGCATCTGGCCTTTTGGATCTAACTCTTTTTGCATGCTGACAAAATCTTTTAGCCGCGGATATAACCCATTCAGTTCATCAAAACCTAGAAAGTGTACTTTCCCCCAGTGGGGTCGACCGCCGTACTTGAGGAAGATTTTTTCGATACGATGGAAGTAGGGCTTGTAGTCGAACCCTGCGGACCGATGAATCGAGATTGAAGCCCTGGGACCACCGTTAAACATACTTAACCAGCTGTCGTCCTCGGCAACCGTTCGATATTCAAGGGGAAATACGACATCAAGAGACTCATCCCGAATCACCTGCAGCACCTCCTGAACACAATCTAGTCCATCGTCAATTGGCACGGAATACTCCATCTCATTAAATCGATCATTCCGAACATTGGTTAACGCCTGATGGGACGTCTGAACACTTGTGGTTTTAGGCAGCTCTTTTAGAAGGTAATCAAACAAATAGGATCGCATCTTCACCGGCACACGATTGAGTAGTGCAAAAAGGTCACCTGCATCTTCCTCTGGTTCTGGCGCCAGTTCTGTTTCAGTTGTTTCTTGATGGGCAATCACCAGGGAGTAATCCGCATGGGGAAACGGCATAAATTCGTAATGCTCGTACTCTTGATCCCGGGCCTTAAACGTTGCAATAACATCTTCGGTGGGCTCAACCCAGGTTTTGGTTTTAAGCCGAAACGGCGCACGATTTTGAAACCCTATCCGTGTCACCACACCCAGCGCACCCAGACTGACTCGTGCCGCTAAAAACCGGTCCTCATCGGATTTTCGATCCAGGTCAATCATTTCCCCGCCCGGCGTGACCAGCCGAATAGAATTCACGTAACGGGACAGTGAGCCAAAGGACGAGCCTGTACCGTGTGTAGAAGTAGAGATTGCACCCGCGAGGGTTTGCCGATCGATATCCGGTAAGTTGAACATTGCCTGACCGACGTTTTCCAGCAGAGGCCCGGCGTTCCCCAGCCGAGTACCCGCAGCCAAAGTCGCCGTCATATTGTCCGAATTATGGTCGAGTAAACCCGCTAGCTTATCTAGAACCATCAGATGACCATTTGTTGGCACTAAAGCGGAGAAAGAATGCCCCGCACCGACCGGGCGTATCTGACCCTCCAGCGTCAACATGAGTTCAATCAACTCTGATTCTGAACCGGGAGCCATTCTCGAAATCGGATCTGACTGTAGAGCGCCGGACCAGTTTACCCATCTGTTGCTGACCGAAGGGACAGCCGCTATAGCCTGACGACCACCTAATGTGGAAAGGATCGGGGCGAGTAACGTCCCCAACAAAAACTTGCGTCGATTGATCGAGCCTTTGATGGCAGCGCTTTTAGTCAGAGAGGCTTGGCTCAGAGTACCTTTTTTCATGGTGATACCCCCGCCATAAATTTTGTCAGAATAAGAAAATCCTGCTCCGTGCAGTCCATACAATATCCAAGGGGAGGCATGCGACCAAAACCTTCAACCGTGTGTCGCAGTATTGCCTCGTTCGATTGAGCCAGTCGCGGCTGCCATGCTTCTACATCCCCAACTCGAGGCGCTCCGCCGTTGCCATCAACGTGGCAAAGGGCACAGCTGCGCTGCCACTTTTCCATTGCTATCTGTTGATCTGAGTCGGTACTGGTAGGGAACTGAACGGATTCATTACCGCAGCTAGAAGCCAGTACCACCATGGCCAAGAGTATTGGGATTGTCGTTTTAATGTTATTAACCTGAGGTCGAAGAAGAGCAGTGGAAAGGATGACATTTACTTACTGGTTTGCCAAACCGTTGATTTAGTGATTAATTGGGTACCTCGGATGATCCAGGACACAGCTATGAGCGAAGTCTTCACCACCCCAATCGATCAGATGGATGTCAGCAGGCCAGAGATTTACCAAAATGACAACTGGCACGAATGGTTTGCCCGGCTCAGGAAGGAAGATCCCGTCCACTATTGCGCCGATAGCGCCAACGGCGCGTACTGGTCCATCACGCGACACGCTGATATTAAAATTGTCGACACCAATCACGAAGTTTTTTCATCCGAGGTCGGAGGTATCGCCATTCCTGATGCCGTGGAGGGCGACGAGGACCAGGTCCCAATCGAAAACTTTATTGCGATGGACCCGCCAGGCCACGACCATCACCGGATGACCGTAGCGCCTTCGGTTGCGCCGAGTAATCTCGCCAATATGGAGCCCTTAATCCGCGAGCGAGTTGTCGACATCCTGGATAATTTGCCCGTCGGAAAAACCTTCAATTGGGTAGACCAGGTATCGATTGAACTAACAGCTCGGATGCTAGCAACCCTATTCGACTTCCCCTACGAGGAGCGCCGCAAACTGGTCCACTGGTCCGACATCACGACCAATGTACCGCAACTCACCGGCATTGAAGTTGACCTGGCGGAACGTCGGCAAGAGCTCGAGCAATGTGCGATTGCATTCTTCCAACTCTGGCAGGAAAGAGCTGCGAGTGAACCCAAATTTGACCTGATTTCAATGCTCGCCCACGGCAAAGACACCAAAGACATGATTCAGAATCCGCTACTATTTCTCGGCAATATTTTGCTCTTGATTGTCGGCGGCAATGATACAACCCGAAATAGCATCAGCGGTGGCGTCATCGCCCTGAATGAAAACCCGCTCCAGTATCAAAAACTTCGAGACAATCCCGGTTTGATTCCGAACATGGTGGCAGAGATGGTGCGTTGGCAAACCCCAGTTATCCATATGCGCCGGACCGCGGTTCAAGATTTTGAACTGGGCGGAAAGTTAATCAAATCCGGAGACAAGGTCGTGATGTGGTATCTCTCGGGCAACCGGGATGAAACTGTTTTCGAGGATGCGGACAAACTGATTATCGACCGTCCAAACGCCCGGGCTCATGTCGCGTTCGGCTTTGGCATCCATCGCTGCATGGGTAATCGGCTGGCTGAAATGCAACTGCGGATACTTTGGGAAGAGATTCAAAAACGCTTTCACAAAATCGAACTGGTCGGCCCCGTTGGGCGTGTGCCGAATAACTTTATCCGGGGTATTTCTGAAGTCCCTGTAAAATTGCATCCGCTATAAAAATACTGGCTAGCGGGTGGCATCCGACACGCACCCGCGGCATTCGCTTGCACCTTAGTAACGCCGTCTGGTACTGAACCCACCGACAAAATTGAAAGGCAATGATTCAAATTCCCCCATCGGTTTAGGTCGATATACCGCAAAATGCAAATGGGGCAAAGAGGAAAAACCAGTATTGCCCGAGTAGCCAATGAGATCGCCAGCCTCTACCTGCACCCCAACATTGACCATAACGCCATCTTTCATTAAGTGCAGATATTCCCCGGTTGTTCCGTCGGCATGAAGAATCACAATATAGTTTGCAAACCTGGCGTAACGTCGGCTCGCGCCTCCCCTGTCATGGTGAGCAACGGTTTGTACGACCACGCCAGACCGGGCAGCGTGGACTTTCGAGCCCACCGGCATAGCAAAGTCCACCGCATAGCGAGAGGCCCCACGATGACTGTAGCCGCCGCCAAAACCCTGCACTAACGGAAAATGCTCTCCCTCGGCAAAAGGCAGTTGGTAGCCGACGTTAGCATCGTGTTCGGCGTCTAGATTCCCGGGGGTCCAGTAGAAAATATCCTCATAGGCTGTCGAGCGGTATTGATCGATGGGATAAAGGGTTAAAAGTAGCACTTCCGAATTTCCTTTAATCACACGGGTTGCCGCATAACGAACCTTCTGCGTGGATGCCGTCCTTAAATTTCGGGTCTTGACATCTAATGAGCCTGTAAATGGATAGTCCTTCAGATTTTTAACCCAGAACTCAATTTTACCTTCGGACTTTTTTACCTCCCAGCAGGCCCAGTCTTCAAGGCAGTGACCCGCGGCCGCCGGCCCAACCCAAAGCAGTCCAATTAGTAGAATGGCAATCCTGCGTTTTGACAATGTAATCATTCCTTCCCAGATTTATTCGACACACTTTCTCGTATTGCGACTAAATAGACCCCAATCAGCAAGCACATATTCCAGTTTAATCTCAGGAAAACGCTGATACACTCTAGCCAATGAAGCACAAGCAGAATGACAAGCGATCGGCCGTTAGAATGAGTGCCGAGCTACGCCCATTCATTATAACCGTGCTGTGTTTATTCATGTTCTCCGAATCAAACGCTGTCACCGGGGCAAGACCTCCCTTTGCAAGCTTTGAGCCCGGCATTGAAGTCTATCCTCAAAATTTTGCCATTGCCGAAGATCAGCTCGGTAACATCTACATCGGCAACACCGAGGGTGTACTTTCATTTGATGGAAAGCGCTGGATACTCACGCCATTACCCAATGGCGACATCGTCCGCTCATTGAATGTCGGCGAGCAGGGCATGGTGTACGTGGGCGGATATAATGCCTTTGGCTATATCAAACCCGACGCAACCGGCCAGTTAACATTCACAGATCTCACACAGCGCTTTACAAAGGAACTCGCCGGCGAGCCTTTTGCTGACATTTGGAACATCGCTGTAACCGACGATGGCGTTTTCTTTAAAGGCTTGCAGCACCTTTTTTTCTGGTCACCGGAAACCGGTAAAACCAAATTCTGGACCTGGCAAGGCAGGTTTGGTGCGATTCACTACTACCAAAATACTGTATATCTTCAATTTCGCGGAGAGGGATTCCGTCAATACAACAATGGGAACTGGGAGCCAATTCCTGGCACCGAGTTCTTGTCGGAACTCGTGACAGAACTCGTCGAACTCCCCCAGGGCGGCCTATTAACCCTTTCTCGAAATGGCGAGTGGGCAAAATTGAGCGACAACGGAGCCACGCCTTATACTATGCCCGAGGCACTACCTCCCTCTTCCAAACTCACCGATGGCATTCTCCTTGATCAGCAAACCCTTGTATTCTCTGGAGACCAGGGACAAATTTACTTTTTTGATACCGAAGCTAAAACGATTGAGAAGTTTGCCGTCGGCCAGGGCTTTCTATCTAACCTTGTCAAAAGCAGCCAGGGCGGCCTCCTAACGGTAGATGACAGCGCCGTTCATCACGTGCCATGGCCAGCGGATTGGAAGCTGATGGACGACATCAATGGTCTGGTCGGCTCGGTGTTTGCTATTAGACAAATCGATGGCGCTATCTATGCGCTCACGGGCAGCGGCGTGTTTCGAAAACCGGCAAAAGAGCCGCAATTTGTTCGCCTTAGTTGGTCTGAACACGAGGCCTGGGATCTCTTAGCCCTCGAAAATGACAACATGATTCTAGCGGACTCTTATCGGCTGAGCCTAATTGAGGGTGACAAAATCCGTTTCGTCTCCGAAGAAACAATCTATCCAAGGATACTGAAGCGCTCTGGTTACAACCCTGATTTGATCTATGTAGGGACTGAACTTGGCATAGGTCTTTTGCAAAAAAAGCAAGGGAAGTGGCAGCTGGTGTATCTCGATTCAGACATGCAAAACCTGAGAGTCACCAGTATTGTTGAGACCGCCGAGAACAAAATTCTAATTGGATCAGAGCGAGGTGGGGTCCAGGAGATCGAGTTTATTCTGGACGAACAATGGCGCTCAACAGCAACTTTGATTAACACCGCTAAAGGCCTGGAGTACGGAAGCTCACCTGAGACCGGGGTTGTCCAAACATCAGACGGAAAGGTTTTTGTTGCAACCAGCGCAGGCTTTTTCCAACAGAAGGGGGACCGCTTTGATCCGGCAATGCCAGGACTTAACGCCCTGCGTGGGACCGGTGAGGTCATTCATTTGCAGAGCGGACCCAAGGGTGGACTGTGGGGTTACACCTACAAATCTTTATTCAAACGACAAGGGGACGGAGCGTGGCAGCCGATACAGATAGGCAACGTCCGCCGCGGAAGCATCAACACGATTTACCAAACTGAAGCGGCAGCTGTATTCGTTGGCGCAAACGCTTCGATCATGTTGCACGACCCCAGGCTTGCCTCTCACACAGTTACCCCGAGAACGGTTGTGCTTAAAAGTGTTGAGCTTAGGCAGGCTTCCGGAAACCCAACGAGGTTACCGCTTAACGGAGATTTAAAAATTGATCAAGCGCCTTCAATTTCTTTTCGCTACGCATTGCCGGACCTTATAAATCTCGACAAGGTCCGCTATCGCGCCAGACTATTACCCATTGAACCTAAATTCAGTACCTGGTCTAGCAATGCCGAGAACACTTACTATGGGCTTGATCCTGAGTCCTATACATTTGAAGTCGAAGCAAGCGACGGCCTGGGCAGAATTTCGAAGCTGAAACCCTACCGGATCACGGTGTCCCCCTACTGGTACCAACGACCGGATATCAAAGCTTTAGGCCTACTGCTGTTGCTTGTGTTGGCAGGGCTCATCATGTTGGCAGCTGTCCGAGCTCGATCAAGAATCCTGGCTGCGGAAAATCAACGCTTGGAATCCATGGTCTCTGAACGCACCAGGGAGCTTGCCAGCGCTAATCGACAGTTGGAATCCCTGGCTCACCTGGATAGCCTCACCTCGATCCCTAACCGGCGAAGACTCGACGCATATCTCGAGGAGGTCTGGCAGCAATGTATCGAGCGCGACCGAACCTTGGCGTTAGCAATGTTAGATGTCGACAACTTTAAACAATACAACGATGAGCACGGTCATCAGGCCGGCGATGAACTGCTGAAACAATTGGCCCAGCTCTTATCCCATAGCTTACGCCGTGGGGAAGACCTGGTTGCCCGTTACGGCGGTGAAGAATTCCTGGTTGTCTTACCGGGTGCGGATGTTGCAGCAGCCTTAGAGGTTGCCGAATCTATGCGTTCAAATGTAGAGAAAAGCAAGCTGGCAGTAACAGTTTCACTTGGCGTTGCGACCAACCATACCCATCAGATCACAACAATCGAAACACTCATCAAAGCGAGTGACGAGGCACTCTATGCGGCGAAACATGGTGGACGTAATCGGGTGGTCGCACACAATCCAGAGCAATAAGGTCTATAGGCTCAAATCCAGTTTGTTAATCAAGCCTTGCCCCCTAACAATTTGTAAATGAGTCAATGATTTGTCCGTCGTCGCTAACCGCCAACTCAAAAGCTTCTTAGCGTAGGTTGCAACTAACTCCGGCTCGCTCTCAGCAATATTGTGGAGTTCACCTGGATCAGCTTGTAAGTCAAACAGCAACGCAGGTAGCTCTGCAAAGTGTACGTATTTGTATTGGTTATCCCGCACCACGTTTAAACAAGCGCTTTCCATCTCTACTTCGAGTGTGGATTCCGCATCGGAGTGGCGAAAGTCATATTCAAAGTGTGCGCTTTCACGCCAACCTGGATCAGCTGCACCAACTAGCCACGGCTTCAAACTCTTGCCATCACACTGCCGAGGAATTTTCTGGTCTAACGACTCCAATATGGTTGGAACAATATCAACATGCTCCGTAAACGCATCACATTGACCAACTGTTAATCCAGGCCCGCAAATGACGAGCGGTATATGATAAGACTGATCATAAAATCCCGCCTTGCCATACATCCAATGATCACCCATCTGCTCGCCATGGTCCGATGTAAAAATAAACAACGTGCGGTCCCACTCACCACAATCTTTTAGAAATTGCACCAGCCGACCCATATGGTGATCAACTTCACTCATCAAACCATAATAACTCGCCTGTAACAGCTGATGTCTTTGTGGATCTGAATGGCTGCCATTTCGCGCAATCCCAAGATGTGCGTCGAGCCAGGGGTGAACCTGCTGTTCAGCTTCTCGTGTTGACTGACGCTGATATCCAGGCAGCCCCTGTGGATCGTACTGCTCATTATAGGGCGCCGTCGCGACCCAGGGCGGATGGGGCGCCCTTAATGACAAGTGAGCCGCCCATGGACCGGTCTGGGATTCCACATAGGATATGACACCATCCGTTAAAAATGCGGTATCACTATCTTCGGCACGATATTGTGTTGGCGTGGGCACTCCAGGTGCGACGGGTTCACCTTTGACACCGTAGGTTGCGCCGTCGTCATCGGGTAGGGAATAGCCTTTCTGCCGCAAATCATCCCGCCAATCAGGACAATGGGTGGCCATGTCTATTAAGGGTCGTATGCCAGGTAATACCCCCTCGTCGGTATTGAGCCGTGGATCACCAGCCTCCATATCCCTTGGGTCCTGGGCTGTATGGGTATAGCCAAACAAAACCGGATCGTAACCTTCAGCACGTAACTCTAACGCCCAGTTCGTAAAGCGCTTATCCAATGGCGTACCATTAGTACCAGAGCGGTGATTGTGCAGATACATGCCTGTATGTAAACACGCTCGACTTGGGCCACAGGGCACCGCATTGGCGTAGTGCTGAGAAAACAAAACACCTTCCGCTGCAATCTGATCCAGGTTGGGTGTCTTCACCACCGGATGGTTTAGCGCCGACAGACAATCACCGCGCCACTGGTCTGCTGTTATCAGCAGTACATTCATTTTACTCATAACCGATCTCCTATCCCGATTGAAGCCGAACCGAGACCACGACGCAAGTCTGTGTGAAATGCACAAAATACCCGTAAACTAGCCAGATAAGCCAGGAGGCTTAAGCATGATTTGGATTCGCCGACTTTTCTTTCTGCCCGGGTGGCTGGTACTTGCTGGAACATTATCCTACTTCGCTGGCTATGTAAGCTTACCCACCTTGAGTTATGAGTCCGCTCTGATGCTGGCTATCGCAGGTGGCGTTGCCCTGTTCATCTTACTTCGGCTTTTTGCCGTCGCAGCTCTGGGTCTATCCCTGGGGCTTGGGCTGGCGTTATTGTTGGCCGTAGTGGTATGCGCGAATTATTTTTTGTTCGAACGCGAACGAGATCGTTGGTTCAACAATGATGCCGAGGTCGCCCAAGTGCTACCCATTGAGCAAAGAAACACGGCGTATCTGAAATCACTTGGTATTACCCCGGGTAATGTCCCACCGCTGGATTGGTGGGCCCATAGCCGAGCACAGGTCAATTCAGGATTGCGTTCGCAGCAGCTGACCCCAAATCAGGTAGGCGTACCCAAACCCGAGCGTTCTCCCGAAGAAATTTGGCTCAACTGGGGAAGCCAGCTTATTATGCTCATCACCGGCGTTGTATTTGCCGCAAAATTTGGCAGCCGTAAGAACTCCCCGACGCACTAACCACCCTATCAGCAAGTTTGCTAGAGAGAAGAATGAAATTACTGGTACTTTTGACGTTGGCTTGTTTTAGCCTTCCGGCTTTCGCCAACACCAATTATCAAGACTGTGTCCTAAGCGGCGTCGAAAATAGCGATGATGACATTACGGTGAAGGACATTAAGAACGCCTGCCAACAGCACCTAACACCCAGGGCAGACAGCGATATTTTGGTTGACCGCCGCATTGCCGAACAAGCTGCCGCCGAGAATCGTAGGGCACTGGTACCGCATCAGCGCAATTACCTATTGCCCGCCACCTACGCGGTGGATCCAAACGAAAAACCGATACCTCCTACGTTCCAGTCATTATATCCCGATGAGGACCTCGACAACGTCGAGATGAAATTTCAGCTGAGTTTGAAATATCAATTTGCAAAAAGCGTGTTTATGGAAAACGACACCCTGCACGTCGGCTTTACCAGCCTATCCTTCTGGCAAGCATACAACAGTAGTGTTTCAGCGCCTTTTCGAGAGACCAACTACGAACCTGAAATTTTTTGGACAGCGCCGGTTGAATGGGAACCCCTTGGCCTTGATGCCTCCGAAATTGCCATCGGCTTTAGCCATCAATCGAACGGTTCAGCGGGCACCCTATCCCGCAGTTGGAATCGTCTTTATGCAAGTTTGAGCTGGGAATCGGGCAACTATGTTTTTAACTTCAAACCCTGGTATCGCATTCGGGAAGACAAGAAAAGCAATTTGCTCGACGCAAAGGGTGATGACAACCCGGACATAGAGAAATACCTGGGGCACTTCGAATTTTCGACAATCTATCGGAAGGAGAATCACGAGATCACGATGCTGATTCGAAACAATCTTCGCAGCGATAACCTAGGCGCTATACAACTAGACTGGACATTCCCAATCTGGCGCGGTTTAAAAGGTCATGCCCAGTACTTCAATGGCTACGGCGAGAGCCTTATTGACTATAACCAACGGGTCGAAAGATTCGGCTTTGGGGTGCTACTCACTGACCTTTACTAACCGATCTTTACTCACCGATCTTTACTCACCGATCGTTGCTAATTGTCCTGCTGAAGGGATGCCATAAACTCTTCACCTGTCAGGCGTGGATGCTCACCGGCAAAGGCATACCCGCCTGGGTTTTCATCAACAAATATTTCCCCTTCGAGTTTGAACTGCGATTGGTCTTCGAAGACGCCGCAACAAACAATGTGGTGGTCAGTTTCTTTTAATCGATAAAACAAGCTGGTTCCACATTGCTTGCAGAATCCACGCTCGGCCCAATCGGATGAAGCATAAGCTGAAATATTCTCTTTGTCCTCGAAAGTAATGCTCGTAACACCAACGGCAAAGAGTGGGGAACTAGACCAGGTACGACACATGGTGCAATGACAGGCATGGATACCATAGTCATTTACGTCTGCTTCGAACTTTACGCCACCACATAAACATTGGCCTTTTTGTTTCATTTCGACTCCTCCCTTTGTGAGACACCAGCATATCCTATGGCTACTGACAGCATAGTGTCAGTAGGTTAAGTTATGTTTATGAAAAAACTACTTCGCCAGATCTTCTCGCCACTGCTAAATCCTCTGGAATCGGGCTCAAGCCCTTATGCCTACAAAGCATCACATCGAACCATCCTGATATTCATGAGTTTTATGTTTATAGGAATGGCGACCCTCGTCGCGTTAATTATGCCCGGTTGGGATTCGGGCTACCTACTACCGATCATTGTCTTTGGCGGCGCGGGTCTAATGGGAATTGTGGTGGGCGCGCTGGGAGACGACCGCGCGGTTGCCAAAATCTGGGGATCTAAGTAATCAGCTCCCGTCCGCAGATAAATAAGCCGCGGCTCACACACCCGGGCTGACAAACACCATAATCTGAACTTTATTGATCTTGTGGGCCTGGTAATCAAATCCCACAGCCTCAAGTTTCTTGGCAAACCGACCTCGAAACCCCCGACCCGGATCAGCAATCACAATTTGTCCGCCAGGCGCGAGCTTACGAATCAAAAATGCTGCCAATTGCTCCGCGTGTTCGTCTTCATATAGCAGATCGCTACCGACAATAAGATCAAATTCCGTTAGGTCTGGCAGCTCGTCATTCCAGTTACCCCGGACAAACTTAATGGCCGCATCACCATTCAATTTGACGTTACGCTCAAGGAACCTGCCGGCCTCTGGGTGGTAGTCCATTGCGGTGATATCCGCACCCCGCCGGTTGAGAAGCAAACTGCCCACGGCAATGCCGCAGCCAACCTCAAGAACCCGTTTATTGGTGATGTCCGCGGTCAGCAGATATTCAGCCAGCGCTTTCCCGGCATCCCAGACAACACCAAACAATGACCATTGGGATGAGGATATCCCCAGCGCTTCAGCCTCCCCATCATCGTCGGAAAATTGCTGCCTATCACTGAGCATACAGAGGTTGAGACTCACATCTCCAAAAACCAGAGTTTCGTACTTTAATTTTGACAAAATTCATTTCCTGGCGGGTGACTCGCAGGAGGGGTGGGCATAGCTGCGAAACACCACTCTACGCAAAGGGAAATTCTATTGCGAGAAAATCCACAAAATCAGACCAGCACCCCATCCAAAACCCTATCCTCTGCTACTTTTAATAGATATCTCTCACTTTCTGGTCGTTTTCTGTGCATGTTCTAATTTGCGACGATTCGGGCTTTGCCCGCAAACAAATGATGCGTTGCTTACCCGCTGACTGGCCGATTGAGATTTCTTATGCCAGCAACGGCAAGGAAGGTCTCGACGTTATTCGGGCCGGCAAAGGAGAACTGGTATTTCTAGACCTCAATATGCCCGAAATGGACGGTTACGAGGTGTTGAGCGAAATCCAGACCCATGACCTTCCCGCCATGTCGATTGTCGTGTCAGGTGATGTCCAAACAGAAGCTTACAGTCGAGTGAAAAAACTCGGCGCACTAGATTTCATTCAAAAGCCCGTTTCGGTAGATGAAATTATCCGAATATTAAAAGAGTACGGCATCCACGACGCTGCCACGGGTGAACATCGTGATGATGAAATGGCAGTGCCCTTTGAAGAAGGCTATCAAGAGCTCGCTAACATTGCCCTGGGCCGGGCGGTCAAACTCCTCGCCCAATATCTGGACGTGTTTGTTGAAATGTCCATTCCCCACGCTTATCAACTGGCCCTTGGGGAACTCAATATGGCCTTAAGCCATATCCAGGTAGATGACCGGGTATCCGCCGTCAGCCAGGGTTTTATGGGCGGAGGCATGGGCGGCGAAGCCCTCCTAATGTTCAACGATTCAAACCTGGAGAGTATCGCCAGTCTGCTGCACTACGATAAAGCAAACACCGAGGACACAGAAACAGAGCTGATGATGGATATTGCCAATATCATGATTGGCGCTTGTCTTTCAGGCTTATCCGAACAGATCGACGTCAGGCTAAGCCAGGGACACCCTCAGATTCTCGACCGTCACATTTTTGTTGGCGACATTCTCAAGGATGGTGGCGCTATTCCAGCACTAACGATCGAGATGGGTTGCTCAATTAAATCTCACAATATAGATATCGAACTTCTCCTCATGTTCACGAATGATTCGATCGAGGTTCTCAACAAAAAACTCAACTATCTGGTTTCATAATGGCAGAACAAGACCACTTCTCTTTAGAAGACTTTTGGATGCAGGACATCACCCAGTCGCTAGACGTCGGGATAGTCGTCTTGGATCTGGATTTCAAAATTGTGCTGTGGAACAGTTTTATGGAAAACCATCACGGCGCTGGCTCAGAACATGTGCTAGGAAGCGAAATATTTGACATGTTTGATGACCTACCAACGGATTGGTTTAAACAGAAGGTGCGGGGCGTACTCCAGTTTAAGGGCCGCGCATTTACTACCTGGGAACAAAGACCCTATTTATTTCGTATGAATCACTACCGACCATTTACTAGCGTCGCCGAGTTCATGTATCAAAACATCACAATTATTCCCCTTAGGGATATCTCCGGTAACTTCTCCCATGTCGGAATTATCGTTTACGACGTCACCGATGTTGCGCTGCAAAAAATCAAACTCCAGGAAACAAAAAACGAACTAGGGGTACTGGCGAAAACTGACGATCTCACTGGGTTGTACAACCGCGGTTACTGGGATCACCGCCTCCGACAGGAATTTGATCGATACAGCAGAACCCGACAGACCCCTACTTTGATAATGCTAGACATCGACCACTTCAAGAAGGTCAACGACACCTATGGCCATGACGCTGGAGACGAGGTCATTAAAATGCTGGCAAATTTGCTGGTCTGCCAGCTAAGGGCAACCGACGTGATCGGCCGCCTTGGCGGCGAGGAGTTTGGCGTAATTCTGATTGATACTACCGTGGAACCCGCAGAAATACTGGCTAACCGGCTCCGTCAAACAATTGAAGACACCACAATCTATGCCGGCGGCAACGAAATCAAAATCACTTCTAGCTTCGGCGTAACCGAATTAAACGGCCAATTTGATGACTATAAACAATGGTTCAAAACCGTGGATCTTGCCCTATACGATAGTAAAAACGCCAACCGAAACACCGTAACGGTCCGACGGTTAACCAGATAACGCCCCCCTATCACCCTACTTGGCAGATGCCACCTTGCAGTCGTAGACTGTCACCTCGCATTTTACTTGGTGGGGATGACGGATATGCCGAAACACGACTCTCAAGAGTACTACGACGAGATAAAACAAAAGTTCGCCGAGGAGCGAGATCTTCGGATCCAGTATCGACCCGAGGGAACCGCCCAGTACACTTCTGAACTCGAAGGCAGTCTTTCACACTACGCTGTAGACCCTTTTGCGGGCGAGCCCATTGAACGGGATGCCATTGACGATACCGTTGAGGTGCTGTTTATTGGCGGTGGTTTCTCGGCATTGTTAACTTCCGCCCGGCTCCGAGAAAAAGGCGTTGAAAGCATACGCATCGTAGAACGAGGCGGTGATGTTGGTGGGACCTGGTACTGGAATCGCTATCCCGGTGTCGCCTGTGATGTTGTGGCCTATGACTATCTGCCACTCCTAGATGAACTAGATTATGTTCCCGTCAATCACTACTCCCGCGGTCCTGAAATCCTCGGCCACTGCCAGGCAATTGCCAAAAAGTATGACCTCTATGATCTAGCCGTTTTCCAAACCACGGTGACCGAAACCATTTGGGATGAAAGTGACCAACTCTGGCATATCAAAACCGACCGCGGCGACCATATGCGCGCCAGGTTTGTTATCTGTGCAAACGGCACCTTATCCAAACCCAAATTGTCAAAAATCGAAGGCATGGAAAGCTTTAAAGGCCACTCCTTCCATACCAGCCGATGGGACTATGATTACACCGGCCAGGACCTGGGTAACCTCTCGGATAAGGTTGTCGGCATAATTGGTACAGGCGCCTCCGCAGTTCAAGCAGTGCCAGAGCTTGCAAAAAATGCCAAGGAACTATTTGTGTTTCAACGGACGCCATCCTCGATCGACATCCGCGATGACTGGCCAACGGACCCTAACTGGGCTCGAACCTTGCAGACTGGATGGCAATCCAAGCGTCGAGAGAGAGTGTTAGCCGCGGTGGAACGCACACCGGAACAAAAGGCAAAACTAGACGCTATGTCTGCGGAAGAAAAACTCCAGTACCAGGAGAATCAAAACATCGACTATATGATGCGCATACATCGCCGCATCGAAAAAACCGTTAAGGATCCCGAAACCGCCAATGCGTTAAAACCCTGGTATATGTTTATGTGCAAGCGCCCTTGTTTTCACAACGACTACCTGCCCTCTTTCAACCAGGAAAACGTACACCTTGTTGATACCCACGGTGCCGGCATCACGGAAATTAACGAGCAGGGTCCAAGCTTTGAAGACAAAACTTATAAGCTCGACCTACTGATTTACGCCACTGGTTTCGAAGTTCAAAAAACCGGTATCTACAACCGTATCCTGGGCCGAGACGGCGTGGATCTCGAGGACAAGTACAGCGAAGGGGTTCGCACCCTGCTGGGCATACATACCCACGGGTTTCCAAATCTATTTATCATGGGTGGGTACCAGGCATCCTTCCAGTTCAATCTGACTGACATGCTTCAGACCCAGGGAGATCACATTGCCGAATGTATTCACTACACGCGATCAAATGGTTTTCAAACGATGGACCCAAAGCCCGAATCAGAACAATGGTGGGTTGATGAGGTAATTTCCCACCGCGGCAAAACCAATCGGAACCAAGAATGCACACCTGGTTATTACAATTTTGAAGGCGAATCGAATCGCCGCCAGGATGGCAACTACAATGGCGGCTTCCGTCAGTACTTTCTGCACCAGGGGGATGTTCGGAGCAAAATGGATGAACACTTTAGCTTTGGTACTCTCTAATTTTGGTACTCTTTAATTTTAGTACACCTTAGTTTTAGCACACCTTAGTTTTAGTACACCTTCGGCCAGGTGTCCTCTAACCAATAGCTCAACAACCACCGTTAGAGGACTATCTGTTGTTTGAATGGATTGCATCACCTGAAGCCTGGATCGCCCTGGCAACCCTTGTCGGCCTGGAAATTGTATTGGGCATCGACAACATTATTTTTATCTCAATTCTTGTTTCTAGATTACCGGTAGAACAAAGAGATAAGGCCCGGAAGCTGGGCCTCGGTTTTGCGATGCTAGCCCGACTCGGTTTACTCTTCTCTCTTGTTTGGATTATGAGCCTGGTCAGCACCCTATTTACAGTATTCGAGAACGATATATCCGGGCGAGATTTGATCCTGATATTTGGCGGTCTATTTCTATTGGCCAAGTCCACACACGAGATTCACAACAGCCTCGAAGTAGCTGAGGTAGATGATGCAGCCACTGGCTCCGCCAGTTTCGTCAGCGTACTGGTTCAAATCGCGCTACTCGACGTGGTGTTCTCTTTTGATTCTGTGATTACTGCAGTTGGCATGGTCAGCCATGTATCAATCATGGCAATTGCCATTATTATCTCAGTGGGCGTCATGTTACTCGCGGCGGGTAAAATCGGCACATTTGTCGACGAGCACCCAACCATCAAAGTGCTGTCTCTTGCCTTTTTATTATTGATTGGAATGACCCTGGTCGCGGAAGGATTCGATGCACATATTCCAAAAGGCTACATCTACTTTGCCATGGCTTTTTCCGTCGGCGTTGAGATGCTCAATATTCGCATGCGCCACAACCGACAAACACTAAAGTTAAGCAAGAAGATTCCTGTGACAAAAATCAGTTAAACGATTTGTTACGGCTTGCTTACGGTTTTACGGAACAATTTCCTGCGCCAGCCGTACCACCCTCTTCTTTCTGACGGTCCTCTAAACGCAATACTGGATTGCAGCGGACCAGTGCGCCATTTGGAAATTCGACCTGAAAATCACTGAACCGTAAATCCGGTTGATAATAATCAGTACTTATAATTTGCGCCCCCGAGGCAAAAGCACGGTCGCGTCGGGTAGAGTCCCCCGTTCTGGCTTCCAGGGTATCAGCGTCAGAACGAGTCCTAACAATATAACCTTGCCTTACAAGATCTTGAATCCTATCAAAATCAGCAATAGGGTCGTTCACTATTCTGATCGCCGCTTCCGCTGTTCCCTCTAGCGCGTTAACGAACATAGCCCGGCCCCGTAGCGCGGGGTGATCTGCAATATAACGCTTTAACTTCTCGCCACCATGATCAAGAACCACGATGACACGGCCGCGCATTGAAGCCAAAGACGGCCAACCTTTTGCCACTGCATCAGACAAACTCTCCAGTTCACCACGAAACTCATCGGGAGTATAAAGCTTGTTGCCAAAACCTTGCATCAGGGTTTGGTCCAGGTCATTCCAGGCGGCATCATCAAAAGCCAATGGCTTCACAAAACCGGGTAAATCAATCACATCATCTTTGGCGTTAATCGTAATGTAGATGGGCAGATGGCGGGGATGGTTCTGCGACCATGTCACAATCTGCTTGATACAATTTTCAAGCCGCGGACAACGACTGCGAAAATCAATATCCTGTATATGCATGACCTTAAACCCAGGATAGGCAAGCTCATCGGTGCTGTAGGGTTTTGGGTTTTTTATCTGCAACAGGCCCGATGGTTTAAGATATCTGCCACCTTCCGGATCGTAATAAACATCTAATTCAAACTTGCGTAGACCAAGATCTAATTGGGCTGGAATCTCGAGCTGGGAATAATCGAGCGAAGCAGCAAGTTTTTGATCAGCTGCAGCAATTTGATTTAGTAACTCCGGATCAATCTCCATCTTGTAGCTATTGTGGCTTCCAATCACTTGAATCTCATTGAGTCGTAACGGTGCAGTGCACCCAACAAGGAACGCCGCTATTAAAAGCAAAATGATACAAGTACGCATGGTTTATTCCGATTGTTGCTACAGCGCTAGTCTAGCATCCAATACAAAGGCTAGGCGTGTACTTCGCAGGACGAGAGATAGTCCTCTCTGTTGATATAACAACCGGCCATCTTTCGGGAACCAGTAAATTTCCCGCGGCCATGAAGCATGCGCCAATTATCAAAGACGATCATCTCCCCAGCCTTAAGTTTGCTCCGCCATTGAACATCGGGATCATTTAGATAATTTTCAATTTCAAATACGCCCCGATAAAAAGCTCGAGTATCCGCCTCAGACAAATTGAGTGTGTCACGGTCATAGTTATTAAAGGTTATTTGCTCAATCCCTACACCAGATGTTGATTGACGAAAAATAGGTCTGGTTGCCCGTAGCACTCGCCCCTCACCCTTATATATCCCGGTAACCGGTATCTGGCAGAGGGAATTGTACAGTTCTGGATCCCGGCGACAAACTTCCGCAGCCACCGCAAAGCCATCCACCAGAATGGATTCGCCACCGTTCATACCCGGCTCCAGGCACAGCAGCAACTGAAGCCCTGGCGCATCTAGGCTATAGGTTGCGTCGGTATGAGGCCGGAGCGCCTCAGAAGAATATGCAGAATCTGCCATCGCCTGATTTGCCTCAAATGCCCAGAGACCGCCAAAAGCGGTTTCCCGCACGTAGCCAATCTTCTCTGCCAGCAATTGAACTGAAGATTCATCAACCGGGCAGTCGACAATCCGAACGAACCCATGGGCCGTTAACAGCTGGAGAAACTCCGAAAACCCCTGATTCAATACCGTTTGCAAAGAGAGTTGAGGGTTCGGTGGCGCACACTGAATCCCCCAATGTTCAGCGGCACTTTGCTGTGGCGTAAACAAAGATTCTAACAAGTAGGCTGCACTATATTCCGTGGGCTCTAATTGATCGGGCCAACAAATCACTAAGGCATCATCTTCATTAATCAGCTTCCACTCCACCGGAACAATATTTGGATCAATACCACCGGTGTAAAGCAGACGCTGGTGGGTGTGTTGATCAAAGCTGGCCGGATCCCTCGCATGATCGCGCAGCCAGAGGAAACTTAACGTTCGCTCTTGGCCATCCAGCCATTCAATTTTTAATCCGGCTTGAGCGTTAGAAATACGCTTAAATCGGATGCTCACCCAGCCGCCTTGAGTTGCTCAAATAGATCCGCTGGAAAACTCCCCTGAAATGGCTCAATTCTGTACCGCTGGCGAATCTCCGTTATCGGCGTATTCCATTCGGCCTCAAAGTTGATGGGCATAAACGACGGGGTCTGCCGACCATGGCGCCAGCTCTCGGAGAAAATTGTCATCATCAGATTAAACGCTTCCGGGCTATTGGACTGACTCATCGTTGCAACCGAAGCCAGGAACATCGCTGAATAATTATGACCAAACTGGGCCAATTGAAAACTGGAAATCGCTATCTCGTGCAGGCTTGTGGTCTGATACCCAGCCACCAGATGCCAGACATCATGCATCTGTAGAATTCTAGTATTGAGATATCGAATCGCCGGCTCTAGGTTAGCTAGCCCAATCGCATCCCTATCCAGCACCTCCGCATCGTATCCATTGTCCACAAGCATTCGATAAAGGGAGTGACCCAGACTTCCAGGATCACAGGATTCAATTTCTGTGAGCTGCAATAGCGGTGGTATAGATTTGGCTTCCGCTGTCACACCGGAAGCATGCTGACGAGCAGCCTGTTCTGCTACTTGGTGAAATGCTGGGTCTAGTGAGCCGCCAAGAGCAGCAACTGTCGCCGTAATTGAAAGGGCATCGTAACCACCAACGGGACCACTGAGGGTCTTGGCAAAGGCTTGCCAAAAACTATCGGGCAATGCCACTTCAGGCACCGTAAGTTCCGTAATTCCTGCGTCGCCCAGTGACACATCGTCGAGATAAACGCTGCTCACAACATCATAAATGGGCACTATTGCCTGGGGCGCGGCGAAGGCACACCAGATCAGCGCCGCGCAAACTTCAAGCTGAGCGGCCGAATCAGCCCTGGCAGCCTGCTGGACCAATGCACCGAATTTAGGCCAATCGGGTTTAACCGCCTTTTTTCTTAATTGAGAAACGACTTTGTCTTGCATCACATTAACCTATTACTCGTTGGACGGAGCACCATCCTGATTTGCTGGCGATCTGGTCTCGGCTAATTTGACATTAAGAATTTCCAGCTCCGACTGCAATCGATCCTTCTCGTCACCAATGGATTCATTGATCTTTTCCGAGAGGGTGCTGATCTGGGATTGAATGTCTAATTTTAGCTCTTCCAACGCTTCAGCTTGATTGGCTTTAGCAAAGGCAACATCTTCGACAGCAGAACCGCCGGAAACTGTTTTCCGTTTCATCGGCTCTGGAATGACGCGTTGATCGTTCGGATGCTGGATATGCCGGGTAAAGTTCGGCGACATAATTTCGATACCGGCATCCTGGAGAGTATCCAATACTGAGCCATTTAATTTTGAGCGGGACGTAAGCAATGTTTTGGCCTCCGTCAGGAAACCGCTAACTCGATAGCTCACAGAAAAATCCCCCAGTTCAACGATATGGACATAGGGGTCGGTTAACCCTACTTTCTTCGCCGCTGAAATGAGTAAGCTTTCGAGCTGATCATGATGTTGGTCATAACCGAGAGATAGGGTGGTGGATATTATTGTGCCTTCGCGATCAATTACCTTAACTGACGAGGTGATAAACAACGCGTTAGGAACGGCAATCAGTTCGCCGGATTCGGTTTGAATTTCAGTATCAAACAAACCCCGCTCAGCGACTTTGCCAAAGTGATCTCCAATTGTAATAAAGTCTCCGACCGAAAAAGGTTGGGTCACACGGAGCATAATGGCTGCCATAAAGTTGGTCACAAAAGCCGTCGACGAAAGTGCAATGACCGCGGAGATCATTAAGCCAATCAGGCCTAGAATCTGGTTGCGGGTAGATTCTTCTACCGGAGACAATACCACCAGCACTATCAGTGAGGTGAGAGTCAGAAAAAAGAGCACCAACTGCCTGGGCAGCCTGGCTTCACTTCCCAGGTCCGTTCGCCGGGCAATCAGCAGGTAATGCAGTAGCATCAGGAGGCCACCAAAAACGGCAGCTGCAATCACCATAGGTAAGAAGGGATCAAACACGATTGGCTACAGGTGGGTACGCAAGGTATTGAGCATCTGGCGAAATCGCTCCACAACCGTATGATCTTTTAGATCAGCAAACTCACCGGCATCAAAAAAGGTGCCGAAACAGGTGGGGCAGGATTCATATTTAATATGAAATTGATCTTTATCAACCATTGGAATCATATCTTGATGGCAGACTGGACACTGAATATCACGCATCTCCCGGTACCGACTCTCGACCTGATCGGCGCCTAAATCGATACTTTCGGCCCCTTCCATTTTCAGTAAGTCCTCTTTCTCCAGGGCATCAAACCACAATCCGTGACAACCAATACATCTGTCCAGTTCAATCTCATTGAAAACTACGGTTTCAAAGGCTTTGGCACATTTTGGACACTGCATAAGAAATACCAGTAGGGTTGATTCATCAGAGTAATCCTCGAGAGGTTGCTGAGTCAAACGCTGCACTCAGATGGTTCAAACTTACAAAATACTTACGCATTGATCTATTGTTCAGCAGCGATATTGTTATGCTAGTACCCCAATTCTTACCTGTTTTTACATCTTGTGAGTAATTGGCGTTTTACCCAGCTAATTTGGATGATTTGCAGTTGAAAGAAGATTCTAAGGAAATTGATACATCACTCGTTAAGCGATGCTTATCGGGTGATAGCACCGCGTGGGAAGCGCTGGTTATGCGTTATCAACGGCTTATCTACTCCGTAGCCCGCGCCTATTTCCGAAATGGTGTCGCTGACGATGTGTTTCAAGATGTTTGCCTAGAATTGTATCGGCGTTTGGATTCAGTTCGCGACGTTCAGTCGCTTCCCGCCTGGATCATTACCGTGACAAAGCGAACCTGCGGAAAAGCTCTGGCGAACATTTCAGATTGGGAAGATGTTGAAGCAGAAAACCTCGCCGGTATTGATCAAAAGATCCCTGCAATTGAAAACAGATTTTGGCTTGAGCAGGTGCTCGACACACTTTCAGGCCGCGACCGTGAACTTATAGAATATCTCTATCTTGACCCTGATCAGCCTTCTTACGCCGAGATCGCAGAGAAACTCAATATTCCCGTCGCGAGCATCGGTCCGACTCGCGCCCGCAGCTTAGAAAAGCTCCGCGCACAATGGGAAGGCAGTTCGTGATACCCAATGTAGAAAAGAATGAGCAGGTAGAAGCCTTACTGGCAAGAAACCCCGCAAACGAGAATGACACGCTAAGCTGGCTTGCGGACGTCTGGCAATATTTCCTCGAATCCGGACTTTATTTTGCCGGCGGACCCGCCGATGATTCAACCCTCTACCGTCTACAGCTCATCGAAAAAGCACAGGCAACCGCACGCCAACAAGATATTTTAAGTGTATGGGCCGAGGCGAATCGAATCACCGCCCATGTGATGAACGCAGGTGAGCGTTACAAAGAAGCCACGCACTACTATGCCTTGGCAATAGAACAGCTCGAAGCTCTTGGTGATATGGAAAACGCCATACGGACCCGGCTTGGTTACGGCGCAGCGCTGATGACCACCGGATTCTACGAAGAAGCTTTGTCCGTTTGTAACGTCGCAAAAGCATGGTTCGCAAAAAATAACGATCAAAACTACAACGCCCGAGTGCTTATCAATATCGGCAATATCTATCACCGTATGGACGAGCATGCAAAAGCGCTGGAGTGTCAACTTGAAGCTGCCGCTTTATTTGAGTCAATCGGAAGTGCTGCTGACTGGGCGGTAACATCCCACAATATTGCAAATGGCTATACCTTTCTTGACAGGTTCGAGGAAGCGGATGAAATGTACCTAAAGTCCTATGAAATTGCCTCTGCAAATGACCTGACAAGCCTCTCTGATCAAGCACGTTACAACCGTTCCTATTTGCACTTTCTTCGAGGCAGATATTCGGATGCCATCACTTCATTTAACGAATTGCGGCTGTATTTTGGCAATGAGAGAAGTGTTCGTCATGCCGCCCTATGCGATCTTGATCAAAGCGAAATATATCTGCAGCTCAATATGCCTGCTGACGCTGCAAGGCTCGCTACATCCGCGAGTGACGCATTTAGCCAAATCGACATGGCTTACGAGGAAGCCAAAGCAATTGCCTTTAGAGGTGTTGCAGAAACCCAACGACACCGGTTTCAAGAAGCCCTGGAATATTTCCAACAATCCGTGCCGATTTTTGAAGCGGAGGGAAATGAATTCTGGATCGGCATGCTGGAAATCTATCGGGCAGAAGTTTTGCTCGGCCTCGGCCGACACTGGGAAGCAAAATTTTTAGGTGAAAGTGCCCTTGAGAATTTCGAGCGACAAGGGATAGCTTACCAACACGGTATGGCGCTAATTTTGCTGGGTCGGGTGGCTATTGCGATGGAGCAGAATGATGAAGTTGTTCGTCTATCGGGATTACTGCTCGACTTGATCAGCCAGAAAAACGTTCCATTACTTGAGTTCCCAGCTCAAATGCTTTGCGCACAAATCTCGGAGCGAACTAACGACCTGGAAGAGGCTGAGCGACTATATACGCTCGCAGCAAATGCGATAGAAGAACATAGAAGCTATCTACATCATGATGAACTTCGAATCCGTTTTGTAGATGGCAAGGAAGCGGTTTACGAAGCGCTAGTGCAACTTAGCCTCCGCCATGATGAGCGCCTCGCGTTTACCTGGTGTGAACGCGCCAAGGCTCGCGCACTAGCTGATTTGTTAGGGCAACATCTTCCCTCTGTCTCAACTCAATCGGACACAGACCTCTTGGACCACATCCAACGCCTTCGAGAAGAGTTAAATAGTCAGTATGTACGGTCGCGGCCCGAGGGCGGCGAGTTTGAAGCGCCACCCAAAGAACAAATAGAACAAACGGAGCAAGAACTCGAGACGGCGTTCCGAAAAATGTCAGATGTTGATGCTGAATTTGGCGCACTTTTTGGGGTGCTTCCCGCAAACCTCGAAACGATTCAGGCCATATTGCCCGGGGACGTTACCGTGGCGGAATTCTACATCTCCCGGGGCGAGGTCATGCTGTTTTTGATCACACAAACCAGCTATCGCGTGGTGCGCCGCCTGTCGTCGGTAGAAAAGGTCCAGCAACTCAAACAAGGTTTGCAGTTTCAGATGCAAAAATTTGCCCTGGGTCGTGAGTATCTCCAACAGCACGAAGCGCAAATGCTTGAGGCCACAAACCTATATTTAGCCCGACTATATGCGGACCTATTTGCACCCTGGGTCGATGATATTACCACGCAAAAAATTGTCCTTATTCCCCATCAGGATCTTCATGGGCTGCCCCTCCATGCATTATCGGACGGCAAATCCTATCTGATTGATCGATTTCAAATCTCCTATGCACCGAGCAGCGAAGTCTTCCGTTTTACCATGGCACAACCAGAAGCAACGGGGGCAGAGGGCCTGTTTATCGGCTTCGCCGACGACAATGCACCGCTAATTGATGAGGAACTGGACAGGTTAAGTAAACTGGCCCCGGCCGCTGAGTTTATCTCTGGATCTGAGGCTACCAGAGGTCATCTATTCGAAAGCGTGCAGGGCTCAAGATACCTGCATATCTCCACCCATAGCTTCTTTCGAAAAGATAACCCGATGTTCTCGGGCTTTCACTTAAAAGACGGCCCTGTGACGGCCCTGGACCTGTATTCAAAGTCCTGGCCAATGGATCTGGTGACCCTAAGTGGTTGTTCTTCAGGGGTTTCTAGCATTTCCAGTGGCGATGACCTGGTTGGTCTGGTTCGTGGATTCTTCCATGCCGGCGCTAAAAGCCTACTCATGAGCCTCTGGCATGTCTCTGATGAGGCCACAACGGAACTCACGGAGTCTTTCTATCAGCATTGGCTCGATCACGGCGACAAGGCAAAAGCTTTGCAACAAGCCATGATCAGTGTTCGCGAGCATTACCCACACCCCTTCTACTGGGCGCCATTTATGCTTCTCGGCGCTACCTAAAAAAAAATTCACTGTCCATGTATTTTTCTGCTACGTCAGACACACCTTGTATATGACGATTAAGAAAGAGTGGAAAAATGGAACACCTGGATGTCGCAACATTACTGGATGGACTTGAAGGTCGTCTTTCCAGTGACGAACAAAAAGCACTAAGAAACCATATTGCGGGCTGCGAAGACTGCTCAGAGGCTTTTAGTGGCTATGCGACGATGTTGGATGCTCTGACAAAACCCGTACTACAGGACGCCCCGGAAGCGACTGTAAAAAAGGCATTTGCCTTGTTTCAGGCAAAGGAAACTAAGCCTCGCTCTATCTCAGCAATCGTCAAATCGCTGCTTCACGACAGTTGGTCCGGTGAAGCAGCGCTCGGCATGCGCGGCGACTGGGACGTTCGCCAGGTGGGCATGTCGACTGATAACTATGACCTACACCTGAGTATCGATTACGCCGGCGCCAATATTCGGGGCCAGCTACTAGCCAAGAACGAACAGGGCTTTATTCCAGAATTTCAGGCTCGATTGCTGAACAAATCTGGTACGGAGCTCGACGCCAATTCTGCTAATGAATTCGGTGAGTTTGTTCTCTCAAATACGGAATCTGCCAGTCTCTTGGCGCTGGAGCTAAATAATGGAATTTTCTTACAATTTGAAGTACCGGATGGGGACGAAAAATGACCACTCATACTCAAATAGAACCTAAATTATCGGCTTGCACAGTAAACTGCAGCCAATCCAAGAGTCATCTTCTTATGAAAATTAAACAATCATTATCGAAGCTTGTAGCACCACTGTTGTTAGGTGCAACCATGCAGGTTTCCGCCAGCTCACTAAGTCTCACCGATGGCTCGCTGCTCGCTGCTTTGGACACCTCATCTACTGTCATTATAAAAGTCGATAAGCCAAAGCGTTTGAGTTGGGTTTTGAGAATTCTAAACGGCATGATCCTGGATGAAATCCCGGGCTCAAATCTATACCTGATTTCCGTTCCTTCTGTGCCACTCTCACCACCATGGGGCGTACAGTTATTGGAAGTAAACAGCGCAATCAGCTTGCCAGTTGAACTAGAAGTTGGGCTATTATCAGCGCCCTCTGAAACTGCTGCTTTATGGTACGCCGATCAGCCTGCGCTCCACGTCATCAACGCGAACGAAGCCAAAAAGTACACCCATGGCCAGGGTATTGTCGTAGCCGACATCGACGCCCGTTTTGATCACGAGCATCCAGCACTAGCAAGCCGTTTTGTGAATGGTTATGACTTTGTTGAAGGCAATCCAACGGGTAATGGCGCGCTCAACCAATCGAGCGCATCCTACATGTTTGAAGGTGACAGTACCGCACTCAACCAATCCAGTGCTTCCTACATGTTTGAAGACTCACTGTTTCAATCAAGTGCTTCCTACATGTTTGAAGACTCACTGTTTCAATCAAGTGCTTCCTACATGTTTGAAGATTCACTGTTTCAATCCAGTGCCTCGTACATGTTTGAAGACACACTATTCCAGTCTAGCGCCTCCTACATGTTTGAAGGCAACGGAATCAAATTCCTAGACAACTCAGTCGTCAAGCTACTAACCCCAGCAGGCGCTGGCCTCAGTCACGGTACGTTTACTGCGGGCGTCATTGCGGCAACAGCACCAGACGCACAAATTATGCCGCTTCGGGCTTTTGATGACGAAGGTCGCACAGATTTGTTTTCCCTCGCTAAAGCCATCTGGTACGCCGTGGATAATGGCGCCGATGTGATCAATATGAGCTGGGGAACAGACACGGACTCCGATGTAATTCGCACAGCTATTCAGTACGCTGCCTCTAAAGGTGTAGTACTGGTCGCCTCTGCTGGCAACATGAACAATGAATTTGCCTACTACCCAGCAGCTTACGATGAAGTAATCGCAGTAGCCGCCACCGATGACCTGGACCACAAGGCCAGCTTTTCAAGCTACGGCGCTCACGTACTTGTCTCGGCACCAGGGGTCAATATCATTTCTACTTACCCCGGCGGTACATACGGAGTGAAATCAGGCACATCATTTTCGGCACCTTTAGTCAGCGGCCAGGTCGCACTGATGCGAAGCTTGCAACTCAAAGACATCAAGAATCGCGTGTCTGGGACCTCAATTGAAATTGACAGTAAAAACCCAGACTACAAGCGTAAGTTAGGTGTTGGAAGAGTTGATGCGCTAAGAAGTATTCAAAACGAACCAGTCAGCAAGGATGATACGTCGTCAGACGTAACGACTACGGACAGTAACTCCTTCACCTTCAGCCTGTTTGGAAACTAATCATGAACTCACTTGCAAACAATATTCCCCACGAGCTTCGTTACGAACTCGACAGAATTGAAGAAAAAGGTCGACGTCAGAGCATCGAAGTGGCCTCCTCATTTATCTTCTTGATTGATTTACGTGACAGCTACACCGGCGGCCACAGCACCAGAGTTGCAACCTACTGTCAGGAAATGGGTATGCGCATGGGGCTGGATGACACTGAACTCGATATGGTCGTCACCGCAGCGTCACTGCACGATGTTGGCAAGATTGGCGTCTCTGACCCGGTGTTACTGAAGAACGGTAAACTCACAGATGAAGAGTTCGGAGAGATTAAAAAACACCCGGAGTATGGCTGGATGGTGCTGCGAAACATCGATGGACTCAAAGAAGCCAGCCTTGTGGTACTACACCACCACGAACGATTAGATGGCCGAGGCTATCCTGGCAACCTGAAGGGTGATGCAATCCCACTGGGTTCTCGTATCATCGCTGTGGCGGATACCTTTGATGCCATGACAACCAACCGCCCTTACCGAAAAGCGATGACCATTGATCAATCCTTGACGGAAATAGAACGATGTTCCGGTACTCAGTTTGACCCCGAAGCGGCAAAGGCGTTTATATCCTATATGGGTGCCAGCACCGTCGCCGCCTAACAGAAACATCTGATCTACAATAATCCGGATATCTAAATGATAACCATTTGCATTTAGATATCCGGGCTGCTAAAATGCCCCCACTCGATGACAGCAGAGTATAGCGGGGTTCAATTACCCTCCCCCCAAGACTGATTCGCTAAACCGAATCAATTGAGCCCCGCTTTTTTACTGCTACATCCTACCCAAATGGAGCGTTAGCAATGGCCAAAGCCGTCCGTAATCTTGTCGTCCAGGAAAAACAAAGTGTCACGCCAAATCTCACCCGCATGATTTTGCAGGGCCAGGCGCTGTCCGACTTCCCAACCGGATTTGAAGGAGGCTATGTCAAACTCTCCCTGCCAGACAACAATACAAAAAACGTCGTTCGCTCTTACACCGTAAGATCATTCGACGCCACCCGATTAGAATTGACCCTCGACATGGTAGCCCACGGAGACACGGGGCCCGCAGCAACCTGGGCAAATCACGTCACGGTTGGTGAAGCAATCAGTGTTAGCGGGCCAGGTGCTTGCCAGATGATTAACGCGGAAGCCGACTGGTTTCTGCTGGCCGGAGATATGAGTGCCCTACCAGCGATCAGCGTCAACCTTGAGCGACTACCCGCCGACGCAATTGGCGATGTGGTTCTAGAAGTCATTTCGGAGGCAGACAAAGTTGACCTGTTAGCGCCTGTGGGTATGAATATTCATTGGGTAATAAACCCAGAGCCTGAAGCACCCAACAGCATTCTAGAAGATACGGTCATGGCACTGCCATGGAGGAATGGCCTGGCATCCGTTTGGGTTGCCGGGGAATTTAGTGCTTCCCGGGCGCTACGTCAGTATTTCCGCCACGAGAAAAAGATAGAGAAGACGATGATGTACGTCAGCTGCTACTGGAAAGTCGGCGAGACCGATGAGGGCATGAAGATGGCAAAACGAAATGACCCGGAAGCCTGGTAGCTTGCGGGTCAATGACTTGTTTAGATCGCCTAATCTTTGAGTAAACGTCTATTAGTTTGGATTACCTTACTCCTAGACGATGTTAGCACTTACTTCAACGGGAAAATCGCATCAAGACCAGCGATCGAATCGAACGATCTCGTCAACTGGCTTTCTGGATACCGGTCCGAATTTACCCATTGGGTAACCGACTGGAATCAGACACAGCGCCGCCATGGTTTCTGGCAAACCGAGTATTTCCCGTACGGCGTCCTGGTCGGTTAACGCCAGAGTCGTGGGGGCTGCACCGAGACCAAGCGCTCGGGCGGTAAGCAACAGATTCTGTACACCTGGCCAAATGGAACCACCTCCACGTTGTGCATCCGCGCCATCTACCTTTACACCAAATTCGAGACAGGCAATCACGAGAGCAGGAATTTCGTGCATATGATCCATTTGCCAAACAACAGATTTTGCCATTCGAGTTCTTTTATCGACTGACTGATGAGGCAGACCCGAAGGCTTGTCGAGCATCGGTTGAATATAGGCCTCTACGCCTTTTCGATTGAGATCCGCCAGGGACTTCTTCACCCCGGGGTCCCGGACAATCAACCAACGACCATTTTGCATATTGGAGCCGGAGGGTGCCTGGTTTGCCGCATCAATCAGTTTGAGCAGCATCTCCTCGGGCACTTCACGGGGCTCAATACGCCGCATGGCGCGGCAGTTGTACATGGCGTCGAACAGGTCCATAGATTCACTCATGGCATATCTCGTTGTTATTTTGAATCCGCTACCATAGCAAACCTCAAGCGCCCTTTTTTACATTATTGACGCTACGACCAAGGTTGTGGACACTCTGTAAATGAATCAAGTGCGACTTCAGTTCCAACGGGATTTCTATCATCTTCTGCTTGAGTTGGCGGCAGACCACCTCGACCTGAAAGCTTCTTTAATGAAAACTCTGCAACTGGTTGCTGATGTGACGGATGCGGAAAGAGCGTATCTAGAGGTTCGGGACATAAACGGCAATGCCGTGTATCAGTCGATGGAGATCTCCGATAAAGAAATTGAGGAATTGCAGCACTCGGTATCCACCGGCATCATCGCCGAAGCAATCCGTACCAGGGAGGTATTGCTGATCCCCTCGGCCCTGATTGATCCACGTTTTCAAGCCCAGGAAAGCGTCCAGCGTCTCGCCATCGAATCCGTTTTGTGCGTGCCATTCTTTGGACACAAAACTACTGGTGTGCTGTACCTACAGGGCGACCGCGGATTCAAAGATCAAGCCGAGAAGATTCAGTTAGATGCCGAGCTATTTGCCCAGCATATTTCGCCACTTCTCGATCAACTCCTTAAAGAGCAAGAACGGTTGGAGTTGCCCCTTGCATCGCTACAAGCACAACACGACCTTAGCGGGTTAATCGGCGAGAGCCCGACATTCGTTGAAGTCATTCAATCAGCCCTTATGATTGCACCGCTCGAGGTCAACACGTTGCTGCTCGGAGAAACCGGAACGGGTAAAACGCAAATGGCCCGACTGATTCACAACAATAGTAAACGCAGGGAGGAAGCGTTTATTGAAATCAATTGCGGCGCGCTGCCTGACACCCTGATCGAGAATGAACTATTTGGCGCCGTCGCAGGCGGACACTCTAGTGCAACCACAACAGTCACTGGCAAAATCACCGCCGCCAAAGGAGGCACTCTGTTTCTCGATGAGATCGGAGAGCTACCCCTTGAATCCCAGGCTAAATTACTTCAATTCATTCAGTCCGGACAATACTACCCGTTAGGATCTTCAAAGGTGCTGACCTCCGATGCAAGACTGATCTTTGCGACAAACCAGGACTTAAAACAAAAAATCGAACAAGGCTCCTTTCGCGAAGACCTCTATCACCGCATCAATACCTTCGAGCTCACGCTACCAAGTCTGATGCAACGCAAGACAGACATTTCTCTACTCGTTGACTATTTCATACTGGAAACGACAGAGAAAAACGGCCTGCCTCCCCTAACAGCTGCCACCCCAGTAACGCTACACCTCGCCGAATGCGATATTTCAGGCAACATCCGTGGGCTGCAGAACCTTATAGAGCGCGCCTGCATTAACGCCACGATGAAATCCGCTAAGGAACTAACGCTGGAACACTTCCCTGAGTTAGCACCCGCTAAAACCCCTTCCGGCAGTGGCTTTCACGCAGCGACACTGTCGTTTCAGCAAAATCTGCTGAACGATAGACTTGTCGAAACCGAATGGAATATCAGCAAAACAGCCCGGGAGCTAAACCTCTCTCGCAGTCACGTCCATAACCTCATTAAACAATTTGACCTCACCCGTCATTAAACTGAGAGAACCACCAACCTGACCTCACTCTAGTCAGGTACCCCACTCCTGCAGGGCTGTCTAATAGGATGGACACCTGTCCAAAATTCTGGACAGTTCTCAGGAGCCTTTTTTCTCTAACCAATTGATATTATTAGCTATTTAAAGATGGCACGGCCATTGTATTAACACCCCTGAATAACAATAACTGCAGGGGTGCAGACATGATGCAAAGTAAGGACGTTACATCAAATACAGACAAGGTCGCCGACGAACTGGTGACCAAGTACAGGCAGAGACTGGTTGCCATGTTGACCAGGCTAACAAGAGATCCCCATCGTGCCGAGGACCTTGCACAGGATGCGCTGATCATCGTGATCAAGAAGCTCCAGGAGGGTGGCATCCGAGAACCCGAGAAACTATCTGCCTATATTTATTCAACTGCTCGATTTCTCTATCTTGGATGGCTTCGCAAAGCAGACAACCAGGTTGAGCTCAGGGAGAGCATGGAGGAATTCGAGTCGCCTTTTACCGATCAACAAGCCTGTATTGCAGCTGCGGAAAGTGCCCAGGTGGTGAGAATTTCGATCAATGAACTTCCTAAGACACGAGACAGGGAAATCCTGACTCGCAGCTACATTAATGACCAGACCAAGCAGGAGATTTGCGAGGCACTATTTCTTTCAACAGAACACTATGACCGGGTACTTCACCGCGCGAAGCAGAGGCTTAAAAAAATAGCAGAACAATATCAGTCTCAATTGGCTGTTGACGTCTGAGGTGTGGCGAACTACAAAGGAAGACCAATCAAGCTGAGTATCAACGTGGCACAGGAGGTCTCTGCCTTTGAGCAGTATTTAGAATCGGCTCGTCTGCTCGTCTTGGATGAGCTTCGGAACGCCCTACCGGACGATTCTGATGCAACGGGTGGGCTCTACGAGTTAATGCTTGATTACCCACTTCGCGGCGGAAAGGGCCTGCGACCGGCGCTCTGTATTGCAACTTGTCGAGGACTAGGTGGCTCTCTAAATGCAGTCATCAATAGCGCTATGGTTCTCGAACTCTACCACAATGCTTTTCTGATTCACGATGATGTAGAGGATGGTTCTGAACTTAGACGAAATGAAACAACCTTACATGAAGCTTACGGCACTGGTATTGCCATGAATGTTGGTGACGGCATGTTGGCGATTGGAATGAAGCAGCTGCTTCAGAACCTCGAAACCCAGGGCGTCGGAAATGCCATACGTTCATTTGATGTTGTGGTGCGAATGTCGCAAGAGACGGCTGAAGGTCAGATGATGGAACTACGTTGGATCCAGTCGTCTGAATGGCAAACTAACGTTCAGTCTTACATTAAAATGGTCTACAAAAAAACTGCCTGGTATTCGTTTATTGCACCTATGTTGATGGGTAGTGTTGCTGCATCACAACCCGAAGATGACATGCGTAAACTACACAACTTTGGCGCTGCGTTAGGAATAGCCTTCCAAATTCAAGACGATTTGCTGAACCTGGGAGCTAGTGCTGGCTATGGGAAAGAGGCTGCTGGAGACCTTTGGGAAGGTAAACACACCCTTATGCTTATTGAAAGCATGCAACGCGCGACCACGGCTGAACGCACCAGAGCGATAGATATACTGCGCAAAACACGCGAAAACAAAACGCCGGAAGAAGTTGATTTTTTAAGATCACTGATAGATGGTTACGATGGTCTTGGATATGCAAAAGAAATTGCAGCACGTTATGTAAGGCGTGCAGAGCGACAGTTCGATCAGCTGGCTCAAAATTGGCCGCATTCTGTGCATCGCCAATTTATCCAAGATCTAGTTTCCTACGTAATCGCAAGGCAAAAATAATCATGGCGAAACAGGAAATACAAGATACTCTCCCCGCCCTCACTCCACTTATGGGGTTAACTGGGTTGCAGGGCAGCCACAATCTATTGTCTGCACTCCTGCAAATAATACCTTTCTCCCCACTTATGGACTCGAGCAATCTCACACCCGACCAGGAAGAGCATCGAAGCGCGCTGCTAAGTGCTATTACACAAATAGGCGGGGGCGAACTAACCGATGTAATAGACAAACTTCTGCCTAAGACAGAAGACAATATGACGGATACAGACCCTGACATACTCAACAATCCTGGGTCAGCAACACCTAACTCAATAGAAAATCTTGCTCGAGTCATCACCGGAAAAGAAAAAAACTTACAAAATCAGCATGCTCAAATTGACACGAAGATAGATCAACTACGCAATAGCGCGATCGCCCAGAGCGAAGTTATGGTTATTTGCCCAACAGGCGGGGAAAGCGGCGCGAGAATGTATATCCACAATCCGCTGCCACGTGATATCAACCTAACCTTCGAACCCCAATTGGGCGGAGGTGTGCCTGAATCACTAAAGCCCTCTCTCGCGCTCGAAGTAGATGCCAGCGACCAAATCATCGCTCCAGGCAGCACAACATCACTAAGGCTTCAGGTTTCACTAAGACCTCATCCCGACTGGCAAACTATTGATGAAGTTAATTTTCACATCAACGCGATCGCTGAATCACGCACGGTATCAACCATCTGGGTAACAGTCAGAGTGGTTAATTAGCCAATGAGTATTCCTACACTTACCATTCAAGACCCAGAATCTGAAGTTGATGAAGTATTGCTGGCGTTACAAAGTGCTGTTCTGAAACATCCTGCAGCCAGCCAGGCAATATTAAGTGCACTCACTGCAGAAGGCAGGCAGTACGCCCAAACCGAGGAAGGGAAGCTAGTTCTCACGACACTATCTGAATCCGACTTACTGCAAAAACTATGGCGCGTGTGGGAAGGCACATCGCTTTGGTCTTTCAATCCCGATGAAGATTGCATACTGCCTTCGGCATACGTCGACGCACTATTCATGTCGGCTGGAAGCAAGGATATAGAGTCCGTAATCGAAAACCTTGTCAACAAGGACGAACCGGCTTAATGGATGACACCCTCAAAACCGCTGAAAGTAACAATCACCTTATTCCGGCAATTATCGGTTTGAGGGCTCAACTTAATCGGGGTGCAGTTCTCCTTGAGTCAAAGGGCTCAGCGAAGCCACTCAGACTCGATAATCCGCTCTTGCTGGCTGCGCTTGGCATTCTATCAAGCAGACAGACTCTCAACCGATGGCTAAGGGATTGTGAAAACCAAACGAAGAATAGACAAGCCACAGCAGCAGCAGACCTTAAGGTGCTGAGATGATTCCAGCGTTGAGCAATCAAACAATTGCCCAACGTGTCCGATCCACTGATGGATTCAGAAATTTCAGCCATCTCGACACGCAATATAAAGAGTGGATGCATTTCTGTGTTTTTGCTCACGATATCAACGTGCTTGTAAACTTTAGTCTCGTTAAAGAGAGAGGTGAACTCACACCCCGATTGACTCTATTGGTTGAACAATCAGGACGCTGGGTTGGAGATATTGTTAGCGCTGAGAGCGCTGTAATTAGGCCAGCAAACCTGAACTTTTCCGCACGGAACTGCTCTCTCAATTTTGAAAACGGCATTTTCCACATAACCGGAGTGATTCCTGAAAAAGAAATCGCAGTCAATTTCACGCTTACACCAATTGTATCGCCAATACAGACTCCCTCTGTTAATGCAGGAAGTGGCAAACTCAGGTGGTTGTGCATTCCACGATGTGACGCGGAAGGAAACGTCACCGTTGGCAATATCACCCACCAATTTAAAAATGCGCCTGGCTACCACGATCACAATTGGGGTAGCTTCGAATGGGGCGGCAATTTCTCCTGGCGATGGGGGTACTTTTCCTTCGGCAGCGACTTAAGCGTTATTGTTTCAAGAATACTCGACAAACAGGCCCATCAAGTCATTTCCGACTCTTTTATGGTGAGTTCTGATAATCATCTGAAGGACTTCCGTGGACACAGCGTAAAGCACAAGCAAAAGGGGGTACTGCAGCTTGAGAGCAATCTGACAGTCCCACCTATCATCTCACTTGCCATTAGGTCCGGTAATGTTTCGATCAATAGAGAGTATGAGGTTAAGGCCACTAATCAAGAAGATGCTTTGACCCTAACATTTGTACCGCAGTCGCTTGCCACCATCGGCATGCCATCTGGAGAACAAGGCATAGAAACCAGCACTATTTCCGAATTAAGTTGTACCGCAAACTTAACAGGCACACTACGAGGAAAAGCTATCAGTTGTACAGGCAAGGGAATCTGGGAGGCAACCAGTCGTGGCTAAAAACCTTAGGCCCTTCCTAAGCGAGGCATTTAATACCCTCAAATCTGAAAACCAGAACGCATTTCTACAACTTTTCAATCACCCTGCACCTTGCTCTATTCTTATCCAAAATGGATCAGAAAATTTCACTATTAAACTCACTCAGCAAGACGTTCTGTTTCTTCAACCTGAGCTTCCAGATGTTCGGGTGCGCCTGAGAGAAAACGTTATCATTGAACTTATAAACAACAATACAACGTTACTAAAAGCTCTGAGGAAAAATCAAATCATGGCTTTCGGTTCTTTGGATGCGCTTTCTCGACTGAATGAAGTATTTAATACGTTCATTCGAGGAGCAATTCGCTGCCCGAGCCTACCCGAACTACTCACTGACTACCTGACACAAGAAACAGGAGATTCAAGACGTGACACGATATGACGACTTTGATCTAAATGAGTTTGACACACTTGACGATGATCCTTTTAGCCACGCGCTGTCCGAGGATTTACCCTACAGGCGAGAAAAATCCCCTGAAAACGTACCTATTGTTACCGTATTTGGCGCTGGCGTTAGCGGACTAACAGCAGCCCATGAGCTGGTGCAACGAGGGTTTTTGGTGCAGGTTGTCGAGAAATCTCCGGATCTCGATGACGAGTATCGAGCAGACATAGGTGGACTGGCTAAGAGTCAAACTGCAAGACTCAAGCGAACACGCCGATTGCACTGGCACCTATACAGCACAACAGAACAGAACTCATACCTCAAGGCCAGTCCTAGCCTGCAAGAAATCGACATTGATGACGACGAATTTATCTACCCCGGGTACGACCGTCATGAAAATCAGCTAACGGCACCCCTTAGTAAAATCAAAGAATGGAAAATGTGGCCTGAAAAGTACCAAGATCGTTTGATGGATCTCACGAAATCGAAGTTACGTGTCGAAATATCTAGACTCATACGCGAACATAATACGCCGCAGCGACTACAATCATCACTTAAAAAATCATTAGAACGAGTAATCATTCCAGATCTTGGTATTGAGTTAAACCCTAAGACTCAAAAACCGACTAGGACTAAAACACAAGAACCTAGAAAGGGTACCAAACGCACGCAAACCTACTTCAAACAACCAACTCCCAGCGAGCTCGCGAATTTACTAAAGCCAATCGCATTGGAAGCCGAAAAATTATGCTTTGACGATATCATGGCATTGAAAAAAGTAAATGAATCGGATATCGAAGTAATCCGAGCACTCCGAGAACGGCCATTCCAACAGGTCCAAAAACGCATACCGATATCTCAAAAACTTACTTTACCTATCGGTTATATACAAGGGAGCCGGATTGGGGATTTTTGGAGTGGATATCAAAGAGCAGATATTCTTCGAAACAAAGAAGGCAAGTATAACCAATTAGAAAGACTTCAGGCTCTACACGCTAGCTTCTGCATTGACGGCGAGCACGAAATGAAACCTGAGTGCATCCCTCAAGACATCGCGAGCGCCTATGAAGCACTTCAATGTGTACTTTCGAAGTTGTCAGATATTCATGGAGAATTGCAAGCGCAACAGGGGTTCTTTGATTTTCATCATACAAACAAGTCAAAAATTCTTAAAGTCTCAGAACAGGTCATGAAAGCAGTCCTGAAGTATGAGGAAGACCTTGAATTTGAATATGGAGAGCTAAAACGTACAGGGGGGCACAAGAAAAGAATCGAAAATGACCGAACGCAGGCGCGAGAAATTTACCAGCTTGAAATTCGGTCCTACTGCAACTTGTTTTCGGGCAGCATTCGTCGAAATACTACCGTAGCCAAACTTTGGTCTGTCGTAGTGAAGCAATGGATCATCAGTACAATAAAGAAAGCACTAGCTGATGGCGATATCGAAGGCAATAAAATATTTACGGAGTTCAAAAAATACAACAAAACGCTAATAAAGGACGCAAGTAACGAAAAAGGCTCTAAAACTGGCCCGAACTCATTAAAACTGAAACAAGTAATCGAGCGCCTAACACAAAACCTTGACCATCAAATCAAAACAATTGGGCTTGTCTCTGCAAGAGACGATGATAGCTTACAAAGCAAACTTAGAACGAACTATACCGAATTCAAAGTTGTTGAGCACATTGTACTGGGCGAACATGGGTTTCGATTTTTCCCTGGATTTTATCGTCACATCTTCGACACGATGAAACGAACCCCATTACTAGACGAGAATCTAAAGGAAACAGGCAGGACAGTCTTTGACCAGCTGGTCCCACCACCCCCAGCACAAATGGGAATCGCAGGCGAAAGTCAGTTTTATAAACTTGATCGCGATTCACAGTCACCTGCGGATATTGCAAAAAGCCTTCAATGGATGTCAAAAAAACTCGGGTTTTCTATGAGAGATTTGCTCCGATACCAAACTCAACTCATGAAATTTGCCACTTCTTCACCGGAAAGGCGGCGGCTCTACGAAGATTTTTCTTGGTTGGAGTTCGCAGATGCTAAGAGTGAGTATTCCACTCCAAACCCAGAGGAGTACTTGAAGAAAGGAAGTACAAAATACTCTCTATCTGGAGAAACCTTACTTAGAGAACTTCCCCAATTGCTAGTCGCTATGTCGGCGGAAGAAACAGACGCATTGACCGAGGCGCAGACGACCCTTCAATTAATGTTGGATGACGCTGTAACTTCAGAGGGCGGTAGAGATAAGATGTTAAATGGGCCCAGCTCTACAGCGTGGCTTCAACATTGGCGAAGATACTTGAGTCGTCAGGGTGTGCGATTTTTCATTGGTCATCTGTCTCATGTCCGATTCGATGGCGACGAGTTAATTCCCATGGTTAACGGAGCCGGTCCAGGAGGGTTACCTACTCCAGAGAATCCTTTTAACGTGTACATCGAACATGGCCACAACTCAGACACACAACCAACACCAGATTTCTACGTATTGGCTGCTCCATACCAGCAAACTACCGATCACTTCTGGAATATAAACAACAGTGAAGCTGCCGATTCCACTGACGAGATTAATACAATCATTACGCATCTTAAACGCGTTCTGAAGCTAAGTAAAAAAGCAGATCTAACGTGGCAACTTCAACAATCTTTTGACGAGTTTGACGCCGAATTTGCAGAGTCGACGGCAATGCGGAAAATAGAAGAAAATGGTTTTGACGTGGAACGGTGGGAAGAATTTCGATTATATCTCGAAGATAAATTGCCAACCTGGAATAAAGAATTAGTTCTCAGGCTAATCGATCGAATAATGTTGATACTCGATACCAAACCCGACACCCACGGACTTGATAAAAAAGGCATCCTCGAATTAAAACAAACTGATCTCGGTCGACTGAATGGAGATATTCGTAAACTACTAAAATTCGACATGCTAGCAGCGCGCCGAGATAGTGATGGGGAGAGAAGAGCTGGCTATGCTGATACTTTGTCAGTTCTGCGCGACCCACAAGGACTTCCCCAGCCTCAGTTTCAGTTTCCGTTAAGAGACTTAACAGGTATCCAGTATTACTTTCGAGAGCTCGTTAGGATAGGTCATGGTCACTTCTTACTTCCTAAATCACCCTGGGGCGTATCTGGTATTGGCCAAATGTATATATGGAGAAGAAGACCTTCTAGAACGCACGGATTTATTGGGCAGCTTTCTGTGGACATCGGAGACTTCTACGAAACCTACAAAGGGCCCGATAAATTTGTCGGCAAGACTGCTTGGAACAGCCGACCTAACGAACTTGCGGAGGATGCCTGGACCCAAATCACCGATGCTGCGGGTCTCCATTATCGAAACAACGTTTCAAAACCTCGATACTATCAAATTGATTCTGGATTGATCTTCGAAAAGTCCTGCAAGGATGGCGTCGTAAAATTTGAATCCTGTTCGATCAACGAAAATATGTTAATGATCAACCTTCCCGGTCAATGGAAAAATAGACCTGGTTTGATGATGTTAGACGACGGTGATCGATGTATCGAGTATGAGGTATCAAACAAACGCTGGGTCCTAGCTGGGAATTTTATGGCTTCAAATACTAGATTATCTACCATGGAATCAGCGAACGAGTCAGGTCGACTCGCAGCAAACGCTATCATGCGCCACCTAGGGGAAACCAAATCACCAAAATTGTATAATGGCGGAGGAACGTTCGTCGGAGACTACGCCAATATCTATGACCCTGAACGTCACGAACCAACAATACTAGACATTTTTAAAAATCTTGATCGAGAATTGTTCAACAAACGAGTCCCCCACTTCCTCGACATTTTGGATATCCCGCGAGCTATTGAAAAAATACCAGATAGAGAGGAACCTAACGATCCAAACTCAACGCGCCTCTACAATCTGTCAACGTTAGTCGAGCAGGCACTCATTAGCCCGAACAAGGAGTTCGGTGTACTGAATGATTTCGCGAAGCAGGCTGGGCTTGGCAGCGCAGATAACCTTCTCGCAAAGCTACGAAAAACATCAGATTTTTCTAACAAAATGTTAGAGATGATGATCGAAATATTCGAGTCAGGGAAAACTCGTTGACTCGTGGAGTACCCGCTCGTTAAAACGGCAACATGGCATGAGCGAACCTCTCTGGGTTCGCTACACCATGATCTTCTAGCCATTTTCGCGCCACGGCTTTCTGATCTGTTGATGGAACACCAAGTTCATCAAGCATAAAGTAGCTAACTTCTACCATAAGGGGCATGGTCGCCTTATCGTAAAGAGGCAAGCTAGATAAGATAAATTCAGCCGCTTGCGCTTGCTTTCCTTCAACCAATGCGATTCCCGCCGCAGCTGATAATGCTAATGGTCGAGCGGGAAGTTGATCGTAGCTATTTAGGTAATTCAGCTCTTTTTTCGCTCTGGTGACTAATCCTAAGCTTGAAGCTGCGTTATTTCGTGCGACTGCCAACAAGGCTTTTATATACTCAAACCTTAGTAGGTACGCGTACATCTCAAGCTCAAAATTGCCACCTTGATCCAGGCCCTGCCATAGACCTGCTATGTGATTTAAAGCACCGTCTACATCTTGGTTGTAAAGATGAACGCGCGTACCGACGATTCCAAAATATATGTGAATGTCTGTGATCCCGTTTGCTTCAACCCGCTTAATACCCTCCGCCATTCGTCTGAGCGCCTCTTCAGGCTTGTCTTTAGCGATGTTTACCATCGGCGTCACAGCAGTGTCGTAATAACTTTGCCCCCAAAGATCTCCAGCGGCCTCTGCATTTGCCATCCCGCGAATCGCATTCTCATCCATCTCGCTAAACATGCCTTTAAATGTAAACGGAGTGGAGTGAAAAATATCCATCCAACTTACCAACCAAAGCGTGTCGCCATAAAACTTCAGCTGACGCCTAGCACGCCTCCACCATGGCATTGATGTTTCCCACTCACCCAAGAAATAGTGAACATTTGCGATACACCAGCATGCGAAGCCGCGATTAACCTCGTCTTTGAGCACATGATCCCGATAGATTGCTAACGCATCTTTTAATACCTTACGGCTGATAGTCCTATAGCGACCACCAATCGCAGCTAGCCGAACTGACTCATGGGTCAAGACCTTCCATCGCTCAAACCGATTTCCGCGACGCAATGTTTCGCGGACATTCTGAACTGCCAAAACATCAGCCTCAAGATGGTTAAGCGAATGCATAGAAACGATAATTTCGAGCATCGAATTTATGTCGTAACCGTCAGGTTTTTTGTCATCATCAGGCTTATCGATTCCTCGAAAATATATTCTGGATAGATTGCCTAATCGATAGTATTGCGCCCAAAATAGCGCCAGTCGCTTACCAGACTCCATCCTGAAACCTATATCTGGCAACAGGTTAGACAACACCCGCTTTGCTTCTCTGGTGTTCGCCCCTTTCGTGTAGGCTTCTGCACAGAACATATGAAGTTGGGTTTGATCAGTACCCTCAGGCGCATAGGTTAGTGTGTTTTCCATCTGCCGTGCAGACTCAACGCAACTGCCTGATGCCTTCAAAGCCCAACTATAGATCTGTCGTAGTTCAAAGTCCGCTTCCTCTCCGTAATGTTTCAGCGCAAAGCGGAAACGCTCAACGGCTTGATCAAAAGCAAATACTTGCATGGCCTCATGCCCGGCTTTGATAGAAAATTCAGCGGCTTCACTGATCAGATGTGCTGCAGCAAAATGCTCAGCACATAGCGCCGCATCGGGTTCTTCTTGTGCCGCCATATTAAGCGCAATTTGTGCATGTAATTGTGTACGCCTATCCTCTTCAAGTAGTCCAACAACGGTTTCTCGCAAACGGTCGTGATAAGCCTCCAGCACCAGCACTCCATCCAGAATTTCTTGCTTAGTAGTTCGAAGAAACCCAAGTGAACTGAGTTCATGCACAGCATCTTCAGAGTAATTCACTCCTGCAGAGACGATCTCCCGTGGCAAAGGATGGTTCGCCACGCAAACAGCTTCAACCAAATGCCGCTGATCGTTCGTTAGGGAAGCCATACGCCGAGATAGCATCGACTCCAAACCGATATCTGGTTCCAACTCGCCTTTTTCATTGCAGTACCGTACAACCTCACCGATAAGGAATGGCAAACCCATCGTTTCGGTAGCCACTCGCGCGACAAACTCAAGACCGACTTCTGTTGATAGCGACTTGGCGAGTGCTAACGAATCGGATTCTCCGAGCGGCGCCAGCTCAAGATCTTGATTCGCTATGTCATAATCTTTTTGAACCTTATTGATGCCATTCAAAAAGCTACCGGCATCCTGAGTATCTCTGTAGCTGAGAATAAGATGAATTGCAGGGGCATCAGGCGGTTTCACGAGCTCACGCAAAGCATTCAAACTGTTGGCATCCGCCCACTGAACATCATCAATCCACATGACAATGGGATGAATATCACTCAACCTGGCAATCACCTCGCGCAAACCTGCAACAGCTCGATTACTGATCTCATATGGGTCTAGAACAAATTGTAATCGCTCGACACGGTCGAAGACTTCGACCATACCAAATACTGGAAACTGTGCGAGAAGCGGTTGGGAATACCTTATTCTTGGTACTAATTGAGAAACCTGGTGCTCAGGCATTCGCGCCAAGCGGTTCACCAACATATCAACCAGGGGGTCGATCGCTCGAAAATTCACAACTTCATTTGGGCGGCACTTTCCCTTCAAGACAATAGCGCCATCCAGCTCACGTTGTTCTAGGAATCGGCGGACCAATTCGGACTTCCCAACCCCACTTTCACCATAAACCTTGGTAACTCGAGGTGCACCTGAACTCCTTTGTTGAAAATCAAACAGCTCGCCTAGCTCCCTGCTTCGGCCAATGAAGGGTTGCTCCAACTGCACGATAGGTTTCGGTGGATTTGGTTTTCTATAAGCGGTATCCGACAAAATTTTCTGTAAAAGCGCACCATCTCCCCTTGAGTGTGGCTCAATATCCAGCAACGACTTTAAACAGCTTCTAAAACTATCAGGAATTACCTCAAGAAAATCCCATTGATTTTGTCGTGCGGCCAGATAATGTGTCTGCGGTATGGGGTAACCACTCAGCGCATGGAACAACGTTGCTCCCACACTAAACCAGTCGGATGCAGCGACTGGTGCACCCATGACTTGCTCCGGCGCCCAATATTTAGGTGTCCCGACACCCATCGTTCGTGCTGAGTTGATGCTCAACTCAGCCGAAAGACCAAAGTCCAACAAAACCGCTCGACCTTCATCAGTCATAATTATGTTGTTAGGCTTAATGTCACGGTGAAGCACCTGTTCACCATGAAGTGCTTCAACACCGACACAAAGTTGTGAAAACACGCTTGCGATACGTTTTTCTAACTCTAAAGAGATACCGGGAAAGTGATTATCCTGCCAAACATACTCAAGCAGATTTTTACCCTGGAGCAGCTCCATCGTCAGAAAATAGGGATTACTTTCGGCATAAAGACCATAAAATCTAACGAGATTAGTATGTCTTAAGGATACATCCACAAGCGCTCTGAACTCATGCTTTAAGGAATGAAGATAAACCGGCGTTGGATCGATTAATGTTTTGACCGCAACTTCTTTGCCAGTGTCCTCGTCAATACATCGCAGAACCAGACCTGAAGTACCACGCCCGAGCTCATCAAAAACCCGATAGCGATTCTCAAGTAACGTACCCTGTTCGAAAGAGTTTTGAAATTCAGCCAACCGCGCGCCTTCCTGTGAAAACGACTTCCGCGCCCTTTTCCGGTACGAGTGCAAATGCTCGTCTTTGGGTTTTTTCTTCCCTGCGCATCAATTGTAGATTGGCATGACTTAAAAGCGTCGCGATAATGATAGTGATTTCCGGACCGGCGAAATGCTGACCAGGGCATGAGCGCGCTCCTGCTCCCCAGGCATAGAAAGGCATTTGATTCATTTGCCGCCTCTTATTATTTCCACCGGCCTTTTTAAGATCCAGGATTCTCTGGGGAATAAACTTGTCTGTTTGCTCTCCCCAATCACTATGTCGGTGTAGCAAATGTAGCGCCGGACATACCATCACCCCTTTAGGCAGCATCCACTTCCCCTGGCCCTCAACTTCAATCTCGGTCATTTCAGTGGTCATACGATTGATTAAAGGCGTGACCGGATGAAGACGTTCCGCTTCTACAATCGAGGCGATTAGTTCCGACTCATTTGCCTTGTCCCCAGACCCATGATCTGCAGTCTCCGCAACCCTATGGCATTCTTCCAATAGCCGAGTGGATAGTTCTGGTTGTCTTAGAAGGTGGAACATTGTCCAGGACAACGTGGTTGCGGTTGTGTCGTACCCAGCTACTGTCATCGCCAACATTTGATCCCGTAGCCAAGCCGTAGACAAATAGCCTAATTCCCCTTCATTAGCTGAAGCAGGATCTATCAAGATTGAAAGCATGTCGTTACGACCACAGCGACCGTCTCTACGGCGCCGTGCAATCTCTTCATCATAAATTTTGTAAACCTCTTCACGGGCAGCGAGAAACGCGGGTGCATTCGGCAACATAGTGGCCTTGCCACCAAATTGGGTTGTATCGACCATATGATGGACAGCGTTGATCAACAGTTGTCGTGGCACAATTGGATCAGGACCAAGTGCAATATGCGTCATAATTTCCAGACTGAGTGTCTGCATTTCATAGCGAAGCTTAAAGGGTTCATTTAGCGGAAAACTTTCGATTCGGCGAATGGTCAGGTCGCGGATAAGCTCGCGAACAGCTGGATCCGCAGCGCTGTCTTTTTGTATTTTCTGTAGAACAGGCCTCAACTTCCCGTGTTCCTTACCACCCAGCACCATAAGAAAACTGCGCCCGAGAGCTTCACCGACCATCGTCTCCTTATTCGCGGCGCTTGCTTCAAAAAGCTCGTGATTGGATATGATTCGTCTGGCAAGAGCTGGATCGGAAACAAGCACCATTGGAGGCATACCCGAGAGCCGAATAGTGAAGCAATCACCGTAAGACTTGTGGCAATCCTCCATGAACTCGACGATGTCATAGGTAAACCGTCGAGTTTGCTCGAGGGGTGAACTTGAAGGGCCTGCGGGTAGCTCTGTTCCACTCATGACAACAGCTCTAATGAGTCTCTGACAAAAATAGTACCACGGTATGGCGTTGGTGTGTGGCTGTGTAGTTCACCGTCAATTAGACAGCGTTTATCACCCAGAAGCCCTGCCCGCACATCTTTTGGCCAGTTAAAATCAGGTAAATACGCATTTTTTCTCAAATCCTTCAATTCAAGAACGGGCTATCAATCAACACCAGCAATGGATTTCATCGCATTAGCTGTAACTTTTTTTGCTGCGCTACCGGTGATAAAGGCACTTTTAATCGTCGTTGTTGCTGCACTACTCGCATCGTCTGGATCACGATCCAGATCGAAATAACTTACAACACTAACGGAGTCACCCGGGCCTGTACCTGGTAACGCTGCATAGCCATGGGAATTCTTACCCGGCGTTACCAAAACTGTCCTGGTTTTAATTCCAAGATTTCCCTGTACGGGTGCCTGTGGATCACTGGCTTTCGCTTCCATCGTCAAACTAAAACGCTCGGAGTGATAGTAGTTCACGGAATTTGCACATCCAGTGACAACCATCAGAGACAATAATGACAAAATTATTAGTAGACTAGTTTTCATAAACCTTCTCCCGGATGCTGGTAAGCGTATCGGACTCGTCTGCGATCACATCAGCAGGGGCACCTGCTGCGACGAACTCCGTCACTCTCATTTTCGTCAAGCTTTCTATAGTTGCCTTGTTCATAGTAACCAACGACATCGCGTCTTGGTCGGGGTTATCACTAGCAACGCCATCCTTCTTAGGCACGATGGCAAACACATCTCGATCGTATCCAAGGGATATTTTTTCAGTACCACCCAGCCCTGCCGACACGTTAAGACCCATCGACACTTCCTGAACGTAAACCAAATGGTTTGATGAACAACCACCCAGCAACATGGCAAAACTCAAAACACAATAAACTTTCATTTTGTTTTTCCTCTCTTTTTAATAACAGAACAAGCTTCGTCTAAATTTAGTTCTCCACCCGAGCGATAGTAGGAACTGCTGCTGAGTCTTAGATCAGTTCGACTTTCGTTTCGATGATTCATACCCAAAATCATCCGAATACCCGAAAAGGAGACATCCACACCCACACCATACCGAAGTACACTTATCCGACTTGGAGACTTTTCCGTGTCTGCTTCTATCCTTACCTCATCGGCCTTCTCGTTAGAACTACCGATACCCTTTAGGCATTCTGTTCCTGTGTCCGTAATGCCAGGATAAAGAAGTTGTCGCTGTATTTTGCCTAATTGAAAACCAACCCCACCTTTCGTATACAGGTGAAAACCTAAACTATTCGTTGCGGCTAACTTTTCACCGTTTTCCAACTCGAGACTCTGAACCGAATTGAACGGGACCTGATATGAATTCAATGAGCAACTAGACAGGAACATTAACAAACACACACACGAGGCAAGGTTAGTCGGGTTACAACTGCAACCGGATACAATCTTCACTAGCGTAAGTCCTCGTTATTGCACTTCACCCCATCTCCACTCTCCAAATCTTCCTGCAGCGATTAATCTAATGGAACTTCGTTCAGAAGTAGTCGCCGCCTGACTCCCGCAACCCATCTAGCTTAAAAATTTGCAAATATAGCGCGCGACAGGTCTAGTAAAGTCGTTGTCTGTCCAATACTTCGTATGTGACTGAGGTTGCCAACTCGAAGCCCAGCCACCCACATTGATTGCGATATCACTATTTACGGTTTTGCCATAGGCCTCGTTAATCGGTTTTAACGGATATCCGAGCACATCATCAGGATCAAAATAGTTGTCCCAACGAGCTTTCTTTAACAGCGCAGGAGACAACTTTTTTGGTGGGAATTTAATAGGCTTAGGGTCAGCATGGGAAAACGTAAACAGCGGTATGTTGCAGCCAAAGGTAATAAGCCCCGTTAGCTTCTCCATCCGCTCAAAGGGTGAAAGAGATTTATCAGGATGCCGCTGCATATCCCAAATGTAGTTAGACATTATGTGTCCACCTAGTGAATGAGCGCAGACTATCAAAGGTTTAGGCTGCCCATCTAACCCAGATTCATACAATCGAGAAATGGCGCTACGGATGCGAGCGTGGATTTGATTGTAAACTGACCCGGCTGGTTCACCCGGCACCTTTTGGTAAGCACTGGCGTCACCTAAAGCCGACAATACAACTTGCCGAAGCTTGATGTAATCAAGGTCATTCGACACATTTGCTCTCTTCAAATAGCTTCTTTGGGTGGGTTCAGTAATGTCAGCCCAGTACGCAGTCTCCCAGGCTAATTGCGAAGAGCTAAAACCCGCCTTCTCAACACGACCATTTGTCTCTTCAATAAACGGATCCGCAAACCCTTTCTTTTGCGCACCAATACCATGAATAACGAGTAACCCAACATCAGCTGACATGCTCTAACCTCACAGTGGCCTAGTTATATAAATAAACCCAACAACCCTCTCAATCTATAGTGCATTGACATCAAGCTTCCTCTCAGACGAATTTTATTAGCTTCGAAATAGAGGCAGGGAGTTGACTCATTGCGGGAGAAAAACTGTGTTCCTATTCCTAGGTAAACTTTAACGAGGTAATACAAATGAAGGGAAGGCGGACAGAACAGTCCTCTCTAACGGTGAGCTCACTTTGAGCTCAGAGTAATGAATTCAGGTGGCCCAACTCGCTATGTTTATCAGGAAAACTGAGATGAGATCTCGTCTTAGCTGGCTGTTTACGAGAGGATATGACGCCGCCTAAAATACTTAAAAGTAAGAAAGTGATAGTTCGTAAAGCCTTCTGCATGACTATTTAAAGGTCTTATTCTCTACAACTCTGGCGGCACTTTACGCAACTAATGCAATTGGCTAGCTCAACGCCTCACATTGCTTACACGCCTAGCCTATCAATCTCGTAATCTTCGAGGGATGACTTTAGGGAGCTTATAGATGAGTATTTTTCTTGTGCGTAGTGTTCTTCAATGATTCTTCGAATGCATTGACGGCACCTTTTATCACAGCATTAAGCCAGTGTAGGTGGCGATCTCGACTTCTCCCTTTTTTTTCTGCGACTAACGATAGCCCCATAGTGAGGACGGGGTGGAGGAAGAGACAATACTCAATGATTTGCTTTTTCTTTGCTCCACTAGGTCGATTTGGATTCTGCATATAGTGATCAGCAATCATATCCGCCACCGTCTCTAAATGTTTATCAAACAGATCACCGAGCGCCGGCTGGATACTCCCTGTCGCCGCAATTTCATCAAATGCCGCAGAGTACGCATACTCCCCTTCAAGATTCTGCATAACGATGCCGATTGTCAGCTTAGTTAAGGACGTGTCGGGTTCTAACTCCTCTAAATAGAGCCGAATGCCAGCTTGAATTTGAGCCTGCCAACGTCTAACCAGTTCTAGCAGTATCGCTTCTTTATTAGGAAAGAAATGATAGATAGACCCAACTTTAACGCCGGATTCCCTGGCTATGTGATTAGTCGTCAGGCGCGCAATACCATCACGCTGAATAAACTCAAGCGTTGAATCTAGGATCTTGTCAATTGTCGCCTGCCCGCGTGGGGACGGCGTCTTTGCATCATCATTCACTCTGTCACCATAACTCATTTTGTAAGTCTTGATCATGTCTTTCATCACCTAATTGAGCATATATTCAAATTAGTACTTGAGCAATTACTCAACATTGAGTAACTTGAGCAAATACTCAAATTCTGTCATATACACAATCACAAAAAAAAGGAAAAGTAATGATACATAAGACCTCTTTGATATTTGTTTTGCTGGCGGGCTTCACTCCGCTTCTCGCTACGGCGAGCACCCTGATAAACGACGCATTCGATACTACCGATATTTTGTTCGATATAGGCGGCGTCCAAACGGTAGAGGAAGCTGGCACTTTTTCGACGACTCCTCTAGAAGGCTGCACGGTGAACTACACCGTTCCAGTCTCCTTAAACGCTGGATCTGTTGACGTTCTGGCACCGAGTCATCCGTTTGGTCCTGCAGTTAACTTCTTTGGTGGAGCAACCGCCTCCTCAACTCTAGAGACACAGCTAGACACCATTATCGGACAGACCTACAACGTGCTGTTCAATTTAAAGCAGATAGGCACCTTCTCTGATCATAAGGTCATCGCTTCTGTAGCAGGCGCAACTAGTGGTGAAGTTGGTCCCGGCACCCATGGATTTAGTTTTGTCGCCGACAGCACAACAACAACGCTGACGTTCAATGGCATTATCTGCACAAGCGGATCATGCAATGGCGGCTCAGACATTGCACTGGATAGCCTCACAGTTACTACAGATGGCGTTGTAGCAGCATGTGGTGGAGATGAAGATGCCGATGGTGTAGCTGACATTGAAGACCTATGCCCCAATTCCATAATCGGCGCACTGGTTGATGCGACTGGCTGTTCAATCAACCAGTACTGCGGTTGTGATGATTTCAGCAATCACGGCGGGTATGTTTCTTGTACCGCGAGATCTGCTGAAGCATTCCTGCAAGACGATCTAATCACGCAGTCGGACAAAAGAAAGATCATTCGTGTAGCAACCAAAAGCAGTTGTGGTAAACCGACGAGAAAACACAAGAAGTCATCCAAATGGGGCAAGACGCACGACAAAGCTAGCTGTACTTTAAAACATAGCTCAAACCACAGTTCACACGAGAGCTCACGCCACAGTCGTAAGACCTACTCCAAGACCTCTTCATCCAGATCTTCATCAAAGCAAAACAAAGTGGCGAGCGTTCGACGCCACCGGCATTAAGCTCTGTTTTTGAGGGTGTTTGGGGACAGGGTGTTTGGGGACAGTTTACTGAATTCAGAACTCAGGCCAATAAGTTAGGTAAACTGTCCCTCGATAACGCAAGGTCTCACGGCGCTCTGGGCTCAACCCGCGTACCACTGTAAATGACGAACTGCCGTTCAACATCCAACCAATTTACTCTGACCGTTTACGCTGCCCCAATTCCTTCGAAAGCCGAACCGAGCCGGATCGAGTTCGATAAAGTGAATACAAATCTGAGCCGGTTCGTATCGACAATAGCTAACCACACGGTTAACTTAGCAACTTAGCGAAGCACTGACGGCAAGCCTATTTCCTTTCTGCGGGTTTGCGGGACATATCGAGGTCAAAGATTAAGCAATGTATGAAGAACACTTTGGTTTAGAACGCCCCCCCTTCAAAATCACACCCGACACTAGCCTGTTTTTCGATGGCGGCAAACGGCGAGAGATACTCGCGGCATTGTTATACACAGTTCAACGAGGAGAAGGCATCGTTAAACTCGTTGGCGAAGTGGGGAGCGGCAAGACCATGCTCTGCCGCATGTTGCAAAAAGAGCTGCCGCAATCTGTTGAAATCATATATATCGCCAACCCTAGTATTTCTGCCGAAGACATACTCTTCGTTATTGCACACGAACTAGAATTGCCTGTGTCTAAACAAGATTCAAAGCATCAGGTGGTGCATTTGTTGCAGGACTATTTGGTCCAACAGCATATGAAAAACAAACAAGTCGTGCTCTTTGTCGAAGAAGCACAGGGCATGCCGTTAGAAACTTTAGAAGAAATTCGACTGTTATCCAATCTAGAGACAGACCAATACAAGTTGTTGCAAATTATACTTTTTGGTCAACCTGAACTGGACACAAATCTTGCACTGAAATCCATTCGTCAGTTACGTGAACGTATTACACACGCCTTCGAGTTAAAGCCCTTATCTGAAGTTGAGATCTATCAGTACCTTAACTTTCGAATGCGTGAAGTTGGCTACAAGGGTCCAGAGCTAGTAACCCTCCCCCTCGCAAAGACAATTGAACGTTATTCTGGTGGGCTCTTACGTAGAATTAATATTATGGCCGACAAGATTCTCCTGTCTGCCTACGCAGAAAACACACATACCCTCACCAAAAAACATGTTTTGGAGGCGGCACACGACAACGGTTTCTTACCTGCAAAAAAAGTTAAAAACGGCGCATGGCTCGCTTTAGCGTTGATACTTGTCGCTGTACTTGGAACAAGTCTCTTTCTCACTCAAACCCAGTGGTTGGATACGGTGGCCAGCCAACTCGATGAACAAGGTACAGACAAAATCGAAAGCGTAACAGACGCTGCAAACCAGTTAGAAAAAGAACCTGATCGAACAGAACCCACAGATGCGGAAGTTGAAACTAGTGAACCTTTCGAGCCCACAAAAACAAAGGTCCTGGACGAGAAAAGCGATGCTAAAGTTGAAATAGACTTGGCCAGTGTAGAAAGTATCGAAGATGCTGCCATCTCAACGCTACTGAGCGGCGGAGAACTAAAAGAGCCAGAAGAACCAAATGAACCGAAAGGCACAAGCCCAGTAGTTGAGCCTAAACCAAAATTACCTCTGAACAATTTACCTCTGAGCGACGCGCAATGGCTAGAAACGAAAATCGAACGCAGTAAACAGTGGTTAGCCAAGGCGAATAAGAGACATGTTTCGATCCAGGTAATGAGTCGATACGAAACTACGCCAATAGAAATGGCGCGCATACTTAAGAATCAATGGCCCCTAGATCTAGATACAACTTACCTATTCGCAGTTCAGGCAGATTCCGAAGTCATCTACCGAGTGTTCTACAGCGAGTTTACGTCAGTGCCAGAAGGAACTCGTGAAATTGAGGAACTCCCCACGTCCATCAGCAAGAATGGTCCATATTTGCATTCGATTTACAAAATGCAAGCGGCCTATCTTGATTGAGTTTTGTTGTTCTGCTTCGGGGAGCCCGCCGGCTCCTCACATCTGTCCGGGATGGAATCAGGTGGGTACATCGGGCAACGCCATTAGCCTGACAACCTAAACACCAGTAGTTCGTCCAACCCCGACTTCTCATGCAGGTTATCTGGTCAATATCTAACCATTTTACTCTGACCCTTTACTCTGACCCCAATTCTTCAGGTCGCTACTGGTGAACACTGCCAGAACCGCATCATCTTTAAACAGCTGATCACCACCGATGCGCTGGACATTGTGCAGATCGATGCTTGTCGTCTCGCAGGGCTAAACGAAATCCTCGCGGTTTATTTACTGGCGAAAAAGTACAACAAACTCGTCTGTCCTCACGCTGGCGGCGTCGGCTTGTGCGAGTACGTGCAGCACCTTGCGATGATTGATTACACCCGTATCTCTGCCGAGATTGGTGACCGGGTTTTGGAATACGCCGACCATCTGCATGAACATTATGAATACCCCGTGCAGATTCGTGATGGCCACTACACCGCACCGACGGCACCGGGCTTTAGTGTCAAAATGAAGGAAGCGTCCGTTGCGGAGTATTTGTTTTCTGAAAAGTAGGCACGGACCCGCGTGAGACTTGAATTGTAGTAGTCCCAGAATCTCAAAGGCCCAGACCACAAAGGCGATCTGGGTCTTTCAATCAAATGCCTGGCAACGTCCTACTCTTACAGCAGCATGCCTCAGAAAAATTGATCATTTTCTAACCAATTTACTCTGGCCCTGTACACTGACCCCAGTTCTTCCTAGAGCATCTGCCATTGACCCAATTGCTCGATTTAGATTTCTGAAGGAAGGGTCATGAAATTCAGCAAAACAAAGGGATTAGAGGTATTGCTTCTGGCTGTAACTGTTATCTAAACTGTTCGAATCTTCAGGAAATCAAGAAACCACAATGTCCTCAAAATTAAGGTTTGCCGTCACACCACTTATCATCGCCTTATTCTTTCACCCGTGGCCAACACACGCGGAAGTGAAAATCGAAGAAGTGATTGGTGAATTGAAGCGGGAACTCTACACGGCCAGAGCTTTGATGACCGAACAACCGACTGTAGTTGTTAGAAACGTTGAGGTGGAAATGGCTGTGGCAAACAGAGCTAATGCTGACGGAACTGTAAGCGCGTATGCGCTTACAGCTGAAGGATCAGTGGAGAAGCAACATAGGAACTCTTTGAAACTAAATTTTTCCTTGATTGATAATCCTCCTATTAGCTCACCGAAGATGACCGATCTGGTTGCGACGATTCTTCAAATCAAGCGTGCGATTAGAACTGCTAAAATGAATGCACCGCTCCTTGAGTTGAACGAAGCCACTTACGAGTTCCAAGGTAGCGTGAGTAAATCTGCCTCCGGCGGAATAGAGTTCTTCCTCGTTAGTTCCGAGGTTTCCGCATCCGTAGACACCTTGCTCAGAGTTAAAGTAGAGTTCGAAGTCGAATGATAAGGCATGTACAAAGCGTGATTGTTGCGACTCTTCTTGCTCAGGCCGTTCACGCCGAACCCCACACCGCCATAACACAAATTCATCAGGGGGTTGTAGCCGTAATTTCCGAGCCACGCAATGGCTCCGAAACGTGCGAATCAGATCAATCAGCGAACCTCGGCAGCATCGACGGCACAGGTTTTTTCATTCACGAAAACTACTTAGTAACTGCCGCACATGTCATCAAGCCAAGATCCGTTGAGAATTCAGACTTGTGCATTTTATTAGAGAACAAACAGGGAGAGCGATTCCAGGCTGAACTGGTCAGCTACCACGATAAGTTTGATATCGCACTAATAAGGACAACCAAGATAGGATACGCAATAAGGCTAAATTCGGATGCTACCAACTATAGTGCAACTATTCATGCGATTGGACATCCATACGATCTGAACCTAGGCAGACACAAAAAGTTTCACAACTCCCCAATGGTATTCACAGGCTTGGACGAAAGTTCAATCCCGAGCAAAATGAACATGCAAGGACCGACTTTGGGAGCAGGAACAAGTGGAGGGCCAGTCTTAAAGTACAACGATAGAGAAGGCTTTACAGCTGTGGGATTGACCCTAAAATCCGCGACCTCTGGGGGGCAAGCAATCCCCATTAGAGATATACTTCCGTTCCTAGAAAACAGCAACCTAGTACACAATGCTGAAACTCTCGTTCTAACAGAACGGCAACAGGAGGACACAAGTAAAATACTTTTGGCCGCAATCAATCATTTCAGAACGGATATCAATTGGTCAGCTAGAATAGTAAGGAAGAACCAAAATTCTTATCGCGCTCTTGTAATTCAGCCCGAAAGAAACTCTGAATTCCAATGGCTTCCTGATACGCTTGAGGTTCGAGCTTTTCCCGTTTTCGATGAAACAATATTTTTCTCAAATCACGAGACCAAACGGATCGACAAACCCCATATTTATCAAGATTTTTTTGTATCAGAGAGTGGTGGCGTTGTTTTAGAAAACCTTGAGAAAAACTTCACAACAGAATTTCGCAAAAGAAAAGTTCCAAAAAATCCTGAAGAAATTAAGAAAGTTTATATTGAAGTAAATGCGACGAACGAGCTGAATCAAACAAGTTTTGGCGAGGAAACTTTTCTAATCGACTATGGAGCCTCGAACTAGCGCATGAGGATCATCGTACTCTCTTTTTCAACGGTTTTCGTTCTACTTGCTTCTCAAGCTAAGGCATGCGAGTTTAAAAATGATGGGGTCTGCGACGAGCCATGGGTTTGTGCGACTGGCACGGACACAAGGGACTGTCGATCCAATCCTGTAAATACTGCTCCGATATCGGTAGGTGAAGAGACTACTGTTTGTGCGACGGCAAACAACGGGGTTTGTGAAGAACCGCTTATTTGTAAAACAGGCACCGACGTCCGCGATTGCTCAATCAAACCAGCTTTGAATTCGTGCGCTTCTTCATTCGATGGAGCATGTGATGAACCCAGATTCTGTGCTCGTAACACTGACTCATTTGACTGCGAAGGAAAAACTAACGGAGTTTGTGGGGCCAGCGAAACAAAAGCATTAGCTAGAGCAATCACCCTTCAAAAGTACAATCCAAGGCTTCTCGCTACCGAGCTAAATAGCAAGCGCATCGTTCTAGGGTTCGAATGCGCCGACAAAATAAATCTGGCTCTTGAGAGGAGCTATTTTGGTAGGTTATCCAACGCTCAAGAGTTCTCAACGCAGGTAAGCGCGATTGGCCTTGATAGAGAAATACCTCTCGAACTCATCACTCACTACTCGCAGATCGAGTCGTTCATGACCGAGCTTGAGACAACCTCAAACGTTGGTTTCTTGCTGCGAACTAGGGGCACTGATTCCGCATGGTGGGTCGCACAATCTAAGCTACAACAAATACGGGAGCAGACTGGTTCAAGAAAGGCTCAGTCACCTGCCGGATTTTCGGATTTCATCGCAGATATACTCAAGGCGTGGGAACCGGAGGTACGCCCTTAATCGCAGCAAGTGACGGTGTCCTTCGAACGCTCTGATCGAGGTCAACCGTGCCATTACTCACCACAAACGTAACATTGCCGCAACTAGAGGGCTCAGAAATACAGGCCAAAAGTGCAATCACTGATATCTCTTCTGCCAGATCACCATAGATCAATCCTTCTTCGTTCAATCCACCGCAACTAGACAAACGGTTACATGGGAGGGTAAAGAAGGATCCGAGATCCTTTTCGTCGATTTGAGTATACCCCGCAGAAAGATAGATGCCTTCTCCGTTGCTACGGGTATACGTACCCACTCCAATTGGTTCACCTTTAGATATGACTGAGATCCCAGGAGCAGGCGCTAGCAAACCGGCAAACAAGAAGAGAAATAGCACATCAAATAGCACGATAAGCGAGTGACTAGCCTTCATCTCTTACCGCTGAAAGAAACATTGCAAGAACGAATATCATTCCGCCAAAAACTGTCGTAAGGATCGCATCAATAAATCCAAGCCGGAAAAGAGTCGATAGCTGCGAACCCGAAGAATTGCTAGCCACCAAGCCAAACGAATACACAGTACCTAGCATTCCTAGAAATGGTGCTGTGTTAACAGTGAAAACATGCATCCTATTCAGAAACACGCTGGCTGCTATGTTGAGAAGAAAAAACTGAATTTTAGCGAACAAGCTAGCGAGCTGTACCAACAGAACGAAGAAGATACCCAAGATAAAGTTCGGCGTGGAGGAAAAACGCTTAAAATCATCAACCTGAATAGACGTCATCAATGTCGTGTCGGCTTCCAATGGTTGAATAGGTCCGACAGCCTCGCAATCATTCGTACTCTGCGGATTGTCAAAGCAATTGATATATGCAGTGTGATTTTCCAATAGATCCTTTGTTTCCTCAATCGAGCGGAGAAATGTATCCCCAGGAGACAAGTCATAAAATCCATCATCTCGACTCGCCGTTTGAATCTGGTTTACGGGTTGGGTAGGGAACAAAACATAAAATGTTACGAAGACAAAAATCGCGAGCAAGAGGGACGAAACATAAACACTCGTGGTACGCAGAGTGGGCGATAAGAAACTAGTCAACACATCGAAGGTCCGCATTATAGTTATTAACAAACCCAACTCGTTTATCTCTATATTCAACAAGTACCCAACGCTTGTCATACATAAACAAACTGTTTACGGCTTCCCCTGACGATAGTGCAACAACATCCGCGGGGATTGCTGTCTTAAAATCTGGATGGGCATGCACCGCACTTGATTTTGTAACCACCGATTCGCAGGGAACTGTCTTATCGGAAACTTTGGGTCGATTCCTAGACTCGATCAGTTGGGCCAGCCTAGGACAAGCTTCCTTCTTTCCACAATTTATCAAAGCCTCAAGCTCGCGTAACTGCCGAGCACCATACGCTTTGTCATTTCTTCGGGGGATTTCAAATACCTGAGACAACTGACTACCCGTAGGAGACCTCCACGTAGCCAGCAATTGGCTATTGTCGAACTTCAACTCAAGCAGCCCATTCTCGCTTTGCCTTTCAATCAGGATTTCCTTAGTTACAATCACAGGCTTTCCAGAATCATTTATTCGGATGTCGACTAAGGCGCCACCTTTTAACGAAGCATCTTTCGCCAGGTAAATCCGAATAGAATCAACATTGGAATCGGACCAGAACAGATCAGTAGTGGCCCTAAACAACTTCTCTTGCTCAGTGATTCCACGGGTTAGCCAACGATGGTCTGATCCCGCCACGTCTCCCTCAGTAAGTTCCGCAAGCTCATAAGCCGCTAAGGAAGCTCGGACAAGTAGATTCGCTTTGTCAAACGCTGATGCTGTAGTGCGAATCTTTTTGTACCTCTCTTCCCAGAGTTCTAAGCTTTTACATAACAACCGAGCGGTCGGTTCTTTTTTTGCGCTAAGCCTGTCTATATTCTTGTTACATGAAAAAGCAGGCTCACACAAAAGAACCAACACAAATAGGAGTGACAATTGCATTATTTTCACGGGTTTTGACCTAAGCTGCTATTCTCTTCATCTGATGCGGAGAAAAATCGTATCTGAGCTCTCACTCGCTCCAAGCTACTCTCAAGAGCGAGAGCGTTCGTAGTATTGATTTCTCCTCGCCTCTTTAACTGTGCCACTTTGCCCTTAAGCTTTTCTACCGCTGTCTCTGCCTGAGCTAAACCCAAATTACCTCCATTGGCCCTATCAAGGCATTCCTCAACATTTTGCTGCTTCAGAGCTTTCAATTCCGGATCTGTTTCTCTCGATTCCGCGTAAGTTCGAGCGAGGGCTTCGCATGATGCTAGCTCTTGGATGTGCGTTTCTTGGAAAGCACGAAATCGCTTTGATTTAGCCGCATAAGTTCGACTAAGGTTGGCCAACTGATCGCTGAGACCTGCATAAGAATCAATTTGATTCAATAATGATTGCTCCTCCGTTTTTAGCTTCTCAAGAGATCGTGCAAGTTTGTTAGATTTTTCTTGCCCTGGTTGAAAACCTACCTCCGCTGCATTGATAGGACCTAGCGCGAAAGATATGCTAAACGTTGAAATCGAGAGAAATATCCGCATACTCTTTTTTAGCACTGATCTGCCACCTCAAGCTTGGCTTTTTCCAAGGCTCGCCGATACCGGCCCAGGGTTTCCTCATCAGCACCTGCCTCGTAAAATAGATTCTCGTCTTTGGTTAACTTTACTACAACTTCTCGAATCAGTTTACAGTTGTAAACATCGGAGTTCATGAGACTTCTTAGATACTCAAGGTCTTTCTCGATTGATTTGAGGCTGTTTGAGATAGCCACCTGATTGCTTACGATCCTGCGGATCCCGGAATCTTGCTGAGATCTCCCTCTTTCCCAGTTTTCTACTTCTTTTATCAATTCAGAAATCTCTCCAGCCGGTGGTTCTGCCATCCCTGACATGCACGGACCGAGACACAAAAATGTCAATGCTAAGATCTCACTGTGCAGTCTTATTTTCATTCAATCATTCCAATTCAAATTTGTAGCGCACGGAAACACGAGGTAAGCCAATGAGTTCTTTTTCATAAATATCAAATGGTTCATACCGAATTGCCTTAACAGTCTTCATCGCCTCCTCCACAAAGGATTGTGGTCCACTAGACTCAACTAACCGAACGTTCACTGGTGTACCGCTTGGCAGCACTTCATATTCCAAACTTACAAATCCTTGCCGCCCAAACCTAAGCGCTGATTTCGGATAGTCAACTCTAGCAGAAACAATCTTTTTTAATTTATACGTCTCAGATGGCCTGCAAGTTACAGCATTTGAATAGGTGGTTTCCCAGAAACTATCCTGTGCTACTACTCTTAGAAGAGCTTTGTTACAAAGTTGATCTAGCGCACTCCTTCTAATATCACTTTGCCGTTTAAGCAGGTGTTTCGCCGCTGGGATCCTCGCTAAAATCTCGTTACCCGACGTTATCCACGTTGATACATCAATGTCTCTGAATTGCGAGCCGCATGCATGTCGCAGACATGTTGAACTTGTTACAGATTTCAGGAACTGTGTGCCCTCGCGCTCCAGCTTATTCAGAAGCTCTATTTCGTTGCCAATCCGATCTAACGCCAGTTCATGTTTGTTAATCGAACTAGCAAGATTCGCGACTTCCGAGTTCAAATCTTGCCCTCTCACATTGGCGGAACATACAATGATCAAAAAGAAAAATAGGCTCCGCATAGCTCGTAGTTGTTAGACTTTTCTTGATCTTGCGGCAATCAATAACAATTGGCAACCATAGGGAGCCTTGTGCTAAGAGAACAAGCGCAACCTGATCAATAAACAAACACTTAGTTGACTCCCTTTTGGTTACTTGCTCACTAGTCGAATAGAATTCAATTTGACTCTGATGACTAATCTAGCCCAATACGAATGTTGCTGGGTTAACGTTGATCTTCTCCTCATAAATCGAGCAAGCCGAGTGTGAGTTTTGGACTTCCCCCGCTTGAGTAGACAACTCCGGTTGTTATTTAGACTTTCCCCGCCTAATGTGCAACTGAGAGAACTAGCCATGACAAGCAAACTTTTTAACCAGGAACACAATAAAACCGGCATTCAATCGTCACGTAACCGGCGGGAAGGGCACAGTTAAACCACGCCAACTCTGCATCAGTTAATCTAGACGCTTTATCGACTGGAGCCTAAATGCTTTGGCATGGCCACTTCTGACGCGAAGCTGCTTATTAACCAGTCCTGAAACGAAAAAACCCGAACCGTCTTCCCGATTCGGGTCTTTCAAAATTGATACCTGACAACGTCCTACTCTTAGAGCAGCAACCCCCAGAACAATTGATCATTTGCTAACCAATTTACTCTGTACCTTTACATTGACCCCATTTCTTAAGCTACTTTCGTAGACTTGACTCGTGATGAGAGAGAATGGGAGTTCAGTTATCCAGGTATAATGGGAGAGCGATTAGTCAGTTTGCAGAATATTTTTAATGAGCAAAAGATCCCTAAGCGACTTACTGTTACTTATAAGATTGTTGGCGGCCTCACAGACGCAAAGATCGTACCTTTGCCTAAAAGCGCATCTTCTCATCACGACCTGCTTCGCACGTTACAAGCTATCGAAAAATTCAGCCAAGCTGAATCTTGTAAACCGTATGTAAACACAACATCGCATCTAAAATCGCCTGACGACCAAGTAATAATGACTCCTCTTATTGAAAAGTATCTACTTCCAGTTCAGTCCGCAAATTCGATTGCGCCAGAACTTTGAAGCTCCTAAAACAAAGCTGATAGAAAACCACTTTTGGCCGAGAAGCGTCAGCAAAAAGCACAATGTCAAGAGTCGAGAAGAATTACTTTACTTCTGTCCCACTTCCCTTCAATTCATGATTATCTGTTCCCTTATGTTCTTCCTCTTTCGCAGAAAGAGAGTTCATACCTTCGTTAGCCTGAACTAACCGGAAATTTTTCTTTAAGGCTTTTCGATGCTGACGCTGTTGAGCTACTTTCTCGGCTCGTTGCTTTAATACCTCCTTGTAAAGTCTATTAGCTTCGAGCCGAAATGTTGACCGCGGTAGGCGGCTCCTCCAAACCTGTTTAAGCACAACGCGAAAATCACAACGTCCTAAGCGCTCCAAACAGCCGCAGGGACATAGAAGCTTGTTTGCATTCCGCCAACTCACTGAAAGCGACTTTAAAGCTCTGTAGCTCGCCTCTAGTCCAATGACACCAAACAATTCCTCATATTGGCCTACTAATCCTAGAGTCTCGTGTTCAAGCTCATCCGGAATAACGTTGTGCTGAACCAAATGAGTAACCTTGTACAGATAAGGCACAACACATTCTTTAAAAAAATGAGCTAATCCATCTCGTGATCGAGCCAGGGTCAATAGTTTTAAGGGTGCACCGAGACATAGACTTCCATCAGGGTTGACGTGGTGATCTGCATTTCTCGGAATTTTACCCCCAAGCTCAAACACGATTATGGACGGATCAGGAAGCTCAGTTTTTGCAATGACAAGTTTTAAGTCATACGTTTCTTCTACGCGGGAAAACCCTTCCATCTCTGCCAGTAATCTATAGGTCCCAGAAAAAACGAGCTCATTTTGACTTGAGGGCAGAAGACGCCACTCGCCTGGACCGCGCAAGAACCCATCAGCATCTAACTGATCATATAGGTTCATTTAAACCGCTAAGCCAGGGACTCGCCGAATCTCTAGATATTCTGTCGGGTGAGCGTGAGGTTACTATTGCTGGTGCAGCGGGAACTTTTCTTGCTTTTAACTTAACTTCAAAGGCGGTGCTAACGAGATCAGCCACGTCAGAAGAATGCCCCGCTGACAAGATCCTCTCTACATCTAGAGCTGCCTGCCGCACCCAGTTTTTAAAATTTTCCTCAAGGTTATGTTCTGAATGACCAGGGTCATACCATTTATCAGCGAAGTCTTCTGATGGGTTCACAGGATTCGGTACCAATGGTTTTATCTCATTAATATACCCACGCATCGAGGCGAGAATGTTTTTTAGCGCACTTGAAACATCAGATTCGCCTCCATAAGCCTGCGCTGCGAGAGTGGTGATGATTATCGAAATTGGCTTGGAGTCAGGCGCAGTTTTAAACATGACGTCACGATGGCGCTTTAACAGCTGAACCGCTTTTTGCAAAGGGGTCTTCCACCGATAAACAGGTATCTCATCAATACTCGCCGCGTTTAAAGCTACAACCCTCTCTGATAAGTATGCAGATGAACGCTTCATCTGCTGCCTAAACCAAATGGCAAAACCTTCAGGATTACTAGTTGGCCAAGCACCACTAATTTCCAAGTAATCAGCATCGTTAGTATCTGTAATCGCCATGGTTTTATCTGACAGGTTCTCAGCCAGATCCTTCTCAATTGAACCTGCTTCAAGCATTAGCGACAATATTTGATCCCTTCGCACCGATGCATGTGGAATGCCTGGAAGAATGTCGATATGAAAACTAACTCCATCAGCATATTCGATCCGCCAACATCTTCTTTTTTCTGCTAACGGCTCACTAACGCTATTCGCTTTAAGATAAGCTTCGAGTTCGTCGCCCACCATCGATTTGAGTTGATCCTGAGAAACGTTGTCGACCGACAGCTCAGACTCAAGGAGACAATAGAGATCAAGGTCATAGTCATCCGACTGAGGTGGACGAGTTGCAGTACCCACATTAAACGACCCCTGCGGTCCGATGTGAGGATCAAATCGCGCCAGATTGGAGCCATTTCTACCAAGCCATTTCCCTATGGAGTGATATCTTTCCGACGCTTTCTCATATGCACTTTCTGGTAACTCTATCTTTTCAATTATCTCGTCTACTATTTTACTCACTCGAGTCTCCTATTCTTAACGCCTCAAAGAAGCCGCAATTTTTGTTGTTTTGATCAAAAATAATCCAAGGACTATCAGCTTTAGGTTGCCTAACCAGCCCCAATGTGACGGCACAAGCTACTGGCATCGCTGGAAAAATAGAAAGTGCCTTAGAGCCATGATTTTTTGAGATTTCGGCAAGTGCCTGCCGCGCAACTTCACTAAACCTCTCAAGTTGCTCACGGCTCTGCAGCGCGTCGTTGAATGGATTACTGATTTCGATCTCCCAAATACTTACATCTTCCGACAAAACACGGCTTATTCGATCATGCGTTATGCTCGCGCTGATTGAGATGACTAGAACAGGTTGGCCAGTGACAGATTCAGGTCTAGATAAGGAAACATCGAATTTGTTCCTCTCTTGTGTCCAGGACCAACCTAAAGGCTGACGGTGTAGTTGGTAAACGTCCGCAAAGGACTTATCTGTGAAAAGCGACCCGAGAAGGATAAGCAAAGGTTGTGGCGCAACGCCAAATATTGAGAACCGCGGCGACTCTTCTCTTTCAACAATAGCGCTAACTAATCGGGCAAATCTATCGACCAGGTGTCTCTCTTGAGTTATCCAATATTCACCCCCTTCATCTTTTCGTTCGGCTGGCAGGGCAATCGTTATTGGATGATTGCTCGCGGGGTATCTCCGCTGTTGGAACATAGCTTCGACACATGAAGACACATCAATGTTAGTAATCTCATCGCCGATATCTGCACCAAAACACACTACGTGAGACTGTCGATCGGCAGCAATCGACGTCACACGCTCTACTCTTTCTTCGTGCTCCTTCTTCCAGCTTAGTAACAACCTTGTAGTGTAGCGCCCCCCATCATCCTCGTTATCAATAAGCTTATGGCAACCAGCACACATTAAAAGCAGGTTATCTGCATCATTGATTTTTGACTGATCCACTGCGTGTGGCCCCTGCCCCCTCGGGCCATCAGGAGAAAACGACCAAATATGTGCTTTTTGAGCCTGATTTACCCTTTCTTGAGTAACAGGCGAGCGATAAAGAATCTCGTTATGTCCGTCAAACTGACACCTGCCAGCTGCGCGCGCCCACAATTCACGCTCCACGCTAATAGGAATATCACGGCTCTTTACCTGCTTTGCCATTTACAACTTCCCAAGAATTGGTAATGACATCGGCGTCCTGGAATCGAGTAATAAATGGCTTGCATATCCAGCTAGCGCAGCTAACCCAAGAGCTCGAAGAATCCTCTGGCTCTCGTTGCTTGGTTTCCACTCATACAATGATTTAGCACCATAGAGGAGACCTCCGAACACAAAAGCACTATGAAAAAATTGACGATGGTGTGGATTCGTAGCGGGTTCAATAAGATCTGGGACCTCGCCAAAGAGCGCGCCAATTACACCCGCCGATATCATTTCACCAGAACTGTGTTGATCACTCTCAGCTTCGCCAAGTATGTATGAACCTATCCCAGCGATAGCACCAGCAGCTATATGAACATTCGCATTGCTCACGCTATTTCTCCTTCCGCACACTTTTAAAGGGTTTCTTGTCAGAAGTTTTTACATCCATAAATCTCCCCGTATCTGCATTTCTCTTAACGTAATGTCCTGAAGGGGTTTTAGTCTGTGAGCGATCACGAACCGCTCCCTTTCTTTGTCCAACTCCTACTTGCGGGCTTTTAGCCATTACAAACCTCCTATATCTCATATGTTGATCAAGAACTGTGTTGAAGCACTACATACAGGTATAAATACCTGTATGTACATACTATTAGTTCGGTAATCCGAACAAAATTTAGCCGCATAAATACCCCTTGTCAAGCACTAAAAGTGCGTCTACTCTGAACTTTAGTGGTAATATGATTAAAAAAGGAACAACTGCATGCCAAATGGTCTCGGCGACAAGATAAAACAGCTAAGAACAAGTAAAGGACTCACGTTAGAGGAACTGGGAAACCTTTCAGGTTCGAGTAAGAGCTACATTTGGGAGCTAGAAAACAGGACCCCACCCCGCCCTTCTGCAGAGAAGCTTACTAAAGTCGCTAATACACTCGAGGTAACATTGGACTACCTCCTTGGAAACGAGGTGAATGTCGAGGATGCTCAAGATAAGATGTTTTATCGCGAGTTTCAGAAACTAGACCCCAAGGCGAAGGAAAAGATTCGATCAATGGTGAACTGGTGGAAAGAGGACAATGACTGAAGAAGACTCACCGCAGAAGTGGGCATTCAAGCTTACGCATATTCTCAATACTTGTTTCGGTCATGACCACTTTCCGATTGATGTCTCTGAAATCGCAAAAGGTTTTTCGCAAGATTTGTATCCAAAGGACCCAATTATTAGGGTCCAAGGAGATGACATCTCTGGATTAGAAGGATGTCTGATTAAGGCCCCTGAACCAATGAAAGGTTGGGGCATCATCTACAACGATGCAGTTACATCTGAAGGACGCATTAACTTTACTTTAGCTCATGAGTTTGGACACTACCTTCAGCATCGAAGGAAGTATCCTGAAGGACTAAGGTGCGGCGAAGAAGACTTATACCGCTGGGATTCCGAGTATGGACAGGTCGAACACCAAGCAAACATCTTTGCCTCAAACTTCCTTATGCCGTTAGATGACTATCGAGAACACTTACTACCTGGAGCCAAAGCAGATTTAGAGCAAGTTTCGGACATGGCAGACAGGTACGGCGTATCCCTTACCGCTGCAGCACTAAGATGGATCGACTACACAGAAAAACCTGCCATTTTAATACTTTCCAGAGATGGTTTTTTGCTCTGGGCCAAGTCGAGCAGCGAAGCATATCGCAACGGATATTTTTTGCGTTCCAAACAACAAATCATCCCTGTTCCAAATGGATCACTTACTCATGAGCTCACCAAACACGGCACGCAGCGCTTAGAAGGCACTCATTCAAAGGAGACGCGTTGGGGGGACTGGAGATGCCTGGAACATTGCTTGCTATCGGACCAGTACGATTTCGCGATGACAATCCTACACATTCTGTAAACAGTCACTTTTGCTCGTTCAGTTGCAGATCAAAACTTCTCGACGTTACTCCTTACAATCCTTAGACCTTTGGACAAAAGTTAACTCCGCGTCCGCGGACAGAGCACAAGAACTCGCTTCTAGCTCTCAATTTTTGACTAAAAAACTTCAGTGCCCAAAAACCCCGACCGCTACCGCAATCGTAGTTCTCAACTAAATGCCGGACGAAGTACACCATGGCTTTACCGAAGGCAAAACACGGAGAGATACTTCGTGGCTTCGCGCTAGCGAAACACGAAGACCGGCAGCTGCATCGAACGAAGTGATGTAGAGATTGACTTCACAGTAGTGAAACAAGATCAGCCAACAGCTGTTTCGCAGAAACGGCGAGTGGTAGCGAGAGGCCTAGGCGCGCCCGTCTACTCACAACCGATCGCGGCCCGATGGTTCCCCTGTGAGGACTGCCAAAGTAACAACCCTATAATCAAAAAAACCCAGCCGCTTTCGCAACTGGGGTTTCTAGATTAAATGCCTGACAATCGGATGGCCGTCTTGTTCCGCATCACCCATCCTACTCCCACATATCCCATGTGAAGAGTGGAATTCTAACAGGCATAAAAAAAGACCGACCCCTAAAGGGATCGAGCTTTTATTATAAATGCCTGACAATGACTAGGCGTCCCCGTCCCCTCACACATGGTTCCCCTGTGAGGTGTGGGAATGTATAGACCTATAAACCAAAAAGGCCCCCGCAAATGCGGAGGCCTTCTTTGTTTAAATGCCTGACAATGTCCTACTCTCACATGGGAACCCCCACACTACCATCGGCGCTAAGTCGTTTCACTTCTGAGTTCGGGATGGGATCAGGTGGTTCCAACTCGCTATGTTTATCAGACAAACTTGGATGAAATCTCGTCTTACCCGAAGGCATGACGCTATCTCAAATACTTAAAAAGTAAGAAAGTGATAATCCGTAAAATTTTATACATCGTTATTTCAAGGTCTTATCCTATATAACTCTTGCGGCATCATCTGTTTATTCGTTGCCGAACAAACGTGAATGCACTCAAGTTATATGATCAAGCCTCACGGACAATTAGTATTGGTTAGCTCAACGCCTCACAGCGCTTACACACCCAACCTATCAACGTCGTAGTCTTCGAGGGTCCTTTAGGGAGCTTAAAGCTCCAGTGAGATCTAATCTTGAGGGGGGCTTCCCGCTTAGATGCTTTCAGCGGTTATCCTGTCCGAACGTAGCTACCCGGCAATGCCACTGGCGTGACAACCGGAACACCAGAGGTTCGTCCACTCCGGTCCTCTCGTACTAGGAGCAGCTCCTCTCAAATCTCCAACGCCC